>CAVPPX010000061.1:0-51616 GCA_963707355.1 uncultured Alphaproteobacteria bacterium
ATAATGCTCACAACAGAAAAGCCAGCGCGGCTTCGGACGCCTGCTCCACCTTCAAGGTGAGGAGTTCGTCGGCGCGCGTGCGGCCCAGGTTGACCGCGGCCAACGGCTTTCCGGCGGCGGCCGCCATCTCGACGAAGCGGAAGCCCGAAAAGACCATCAGCGAGGAGCCGACGATCAGCATGGCGTCGGCTCGTTCCAGTTGCTTGGCGGCCGCCTCGATCCGCTGGCGAGGAACATTCTCGCCGAAAAACACCACGTCGGGCTTGAGCACGCCGTCGCAGCGGCGACAGGAGGAACTGCAAAGCTCGAAAATCGGCGCTTTCGAGGTCGGCGTCGCCGTCCGGCGCATCCGCGGCGTCCAACGCGAGCCAATCGGGGTTCAGCCGGACCAATTCGTCCTGAAGCTCCCCGCGCGGTAGCTCCCGACCGCAATCCATGCAGCGGACCCGGTCGAGCCGCCCGTGGAGGTCGATCACGCGCGCGCTGCCGGCCGCTTGGTGCAGCCGGTCGACGTTCTGGGTCAGAAGCAACTCGATCTTGCCCATCGCTTCGAGCCGGGCCAATGCGCGATGCGTATCGTTCGGTAAGGCTCGGCTAAATCGCCTCCATCCGAGCAGGCTGCGCGCCCAATAACGCTGGCGCGTGGAGCTCCACCGCCAATAAGTCGAGAACGCCGCGCTCCCCACCCGCGAAAGCGGGCACCTGCCCGTATACGGGATCGCAGCGGAGCGATGCGTCCAACGCTTCGATCTGCGCTCGCGCTTGCGATTCCAGCCATGCTTCCGGGTACTGGCGGTAGAGCGGATGATTGTGGTCGGCCGCTTCGGGGCAGCGCGCGCGGTCCAGTTCTTCCACCAGGCGTTCGATCTCGGCAGTGCGTATGCGACCCGCGCGGGTCGCCGTTCCGTCATCCCTTTGAACATTTACCGGGCGGCCAATTCCGCAGGCTGTACCGCTTCCTGTAATTCCCCGGCAGATCGGACGTTTCTCCGGAATTTAGGCGAAGGCGCGCTGACGGCGGGCGTGGACAAGGTGGGGCGCGGCTCGGCACAAAAGTCAGCGTCGCCTCCCGATCATCGCCGGGCGCCCCGCTGGCGCGGAACTTGCAGCCCGAACTGCCGGCGCCGTCAACATGAGGCCGCGGACCTTGCGCCGGTGTTTGCCGCGGCGCAACATCGATCTTCGTTCTAGCCGACGGATGTGCCGATGGCCATGACCGCCAAAATCCAAAGCTGAACCCTCGCTCCTCGGGCGAGAAGGACGTTCCCCTGCGCGAAGACATTCGTCTGCTTGGCCGGATCCTTGGCGACACCGTTCGCGAGCAGGAGGGCGAAGAAGTCTTCGAGTTGGTCGAGCAGATCCGCCAGGCCTCGATACGTTTCCATCGCGACAACGAGATCGGCGCCCGGCGCGAGCTCGAGGCGACGCTCGACAGCCTCAACGCTGACCAGACGCTCGCGATCACGCGCGCCTACAGCTATTTCTCGCATCTCGCCAACATCGCCGAAGATCAGCATCACATCCGCCGCAATCGCGCCCATGCGATCGCGGGCTCCGCGCCCCGCCCCGGTTCGCTCGCCTACTCGTTTCAGCGCACCCGCGAGATGGGCGTCGAGCCGAAAGCGCTCACAGAGTTTTTCGATCACGCGGTGGTGAGCCCGGTGCTCACCGCCCATCCGACCGAAGTCAGGCGGCAGAGCACGCGGCTGCGCGAACTGGAGATCGCCGAACTGCTCGACGAGCGCGATCGCGCCGTCGATCCGGCCGAGCTCGCCGCCAACGAGGAAGAGCTGAGATGTGCGGTCCTCATCCTCTGGCGCACCAATCTCCTGCGCCAGACAAAGCTCAAGGTCGTCGACGAGGTGTTGAACGGCCTCTCCTACTATGACCACACGTTTTTCCGTGAGCTGCCGCGCCTCTACGGCGCGATCGAGGACAGGCTCGACGCATCAGCGGCGAGACGCGAGAGAAGCCGATCGGCTCCTTCCTGCGGGTCGGTTCGTGGATCGGGGGCGACCGGGATGGCAATCCGTTCGTCACCGCCGAAGTGCTCAACGAATCGATGCGGTTGCAGAGCGCCCGGGCGCTCGGCCATTATCTCGACGAATTGCACAAGCTCGGCGCCGAATTGTCGCTGGCCTCGAATCTCGCCGACGTCAGCAGCGAACTTGCGGCGCTCGCCGACACGTCCGACGATTCCGCCGCCGCCGGCGCAAGGAGCCTTATCGCCGCGCCATCACCGGCATGTATTCGCGCCTCGCCAAAACGGCGCGCGAGCTCGACCATGTCATCGCGCTGCGCCAGCCCATCGTCGACCTGCCCGCCCTACGCCTCGGCCGGCGGAATTCGGCGCCGACCTCGCAACGATCGCGCAATCGCTGAAGCAGACCAACGCCGGCATCGTCGCGCGCGGACGCCTGCGGTCTTTCAGCGGGCCGTAGACGTCTTCGGCTTTCATCTCGCGCCGATCGATCTGAGGCAGAACTCCAAGGTGCACGAACGCACGATCGCCGAGCTTTTCGCCGCGGCTCGCCGGGCTTCGATATATGGCGCTGAGCGAGGCGGAGCGGGTCGACTCTTGCGCAAGCGAACTTGTGTCGCCCCGCCCGCTCGTCTCGCCTTTCCTCGCTTACGGCGAGGAGACGGCGGGCGAACTCGCGCTTTTCCGCGCCGCCGGGGATATCCGGATCAGATACGGCCCCGCCGCCATCCGAACCTCGATATCTCGAGACTGCGACAGCGTCTCGGACATGCTGGAGCTCGCGCTGATCCTGAAGGAAGTGGGCCTCGTCACCGCTGACAGGATCCTCGGCGCTGGCGCTGGTGCCGCTGTTTGAGACGATCGAGGACCTGCGCGACTGCGTCGGCGTGATGGACAACTGCTGTCGATCCCCGAGTACCGCAAGCTCGTCGATTCCGTGGCGGCGAACAGGAGGTCATGCTCGGCTATTCGGATTCGAACAAGGACGGCGGCTTCGTCACCTCGGGCTGGGAGCTTTACAAGGCGGAGATTGGCCTCGTCGAAGTGTTCCGCAAGCATGGCGTGCGCATCCGCCTCTTTCATGGCCGCGGCGGCTCGGTCGGGCGGGGCGGCGGTCCGAGCTATGAAGCGATCCTGGCGCAACCGGGCGGCGCGGTGCAGGGACAGATCCGCATCACCGAACAGGGCGAGATCATATCGAGCAAATATTCGAACCCCGAGGTCGGGCGACGCAATCTGGAGACGCTCGCGTCGGCGACGCTCGAAGCCACGCTCTTGCAGGACGAGAGCCCCGCGCCCGACCCGGCTTTTCTCGAGACAATGGAGGAATTGTCGGCTTCCGCCTACAAGGCCTATCGCGGCCTTGTCTACGAGACCGAGGGCTTCGTACGGTATTTCTGGGCCTCGACGGTCATCACCGAGATTGCGAGCCTCAACATTGGCTCGCGCCCCGCCTCGCGGAAGAAAACGCAAGCCATTGAGGATCTGCGCGCGATTCCCTGGGTGTTCTCGTGGGCGCAGTGCCGGCTCATGCTGCCTGGCTGGTTCGGTTTCGGCTCGGCGGTTAAGGCCTATATCGAGGCCCATCCCAAGGATGGGCTCGAGACTCTGAAGGCCATGTACGCTCGCTGGCCTTTCTTCCGCACCCAGCTTTCCAACATGGACATGGTGATGGCGAAATCGAGCCTCGCCATCGCCTCGCGCTACGCACGCCTCGTGGAGGATGTCAGTTTGCGCGAGAAGATCTTCTCCCGGATCTCCGGCGAGTGGCGCGATTCGGTCGACGCGCTGAATTCGATCATGGAGCAGTCAAAACTGCTCGAAAGCAATCCGCTGCTCGACCGCTCGATCCGCAACCGTTTTCCCTATCTCGATCCGCTCAACCACGTGCAGGTCGAGCTTCTGAAACTGTACCGCTCGCGCGCCGCGAGCGAGAAGGTGCTGACCGGAATTCAGCTCACCATCAACGGCGTCTCGGCGGGCTTGCGGAATAGCGGGTGACGCTGAAAGTTACCAACTCCAACTGATTCGGCGACGGAGCCGTCCACGAAAGCGAAGCAACGAGGTCTCTAGGCAAGGCGGAAGAACCGTCCGAGAGCGCCGCGGACTCGGAGTGGCCGATGGCGCTCTCAAGGTTCTCGCCTATTCCGTGGCCCGTCATGGCTCAAGTTCCTCGCCATGGGCGTTGCGGCAAGCGGCCTTGCGCTCTGCTCTTTCAATTTGCTTTTCTTTTTCAGGCGAACCTCAGCCTGATCGCCACCTGCGGCGCAATGGCCGCGTTCGATGGCGGAATCCTCCAGTTTCTCCAATTGACGATTTGGAGCTATATGGCCCTGGTCTTCTATGTCCTCTTCGAGGTCTGTCTTCATGGCCTCATAGATCAAATCCGTCGCAGGCCGGGATAGCTCGGTCGAGCGAGGCTACGCCCTTACCCTCCGCCGAGCACTCCCCTCATAGCTAGGTTGGTTTCCTGCGCGTAGCGTCGCGCGGCATAGGCCTCGCCAAGCGTGCCCAACACTTGCCCGGTTCCGCGCGTGACGACCGCGAGCGTGTCGGCCTGGCAGGCCCCGAAGATCTCGAGCGCCCTGCGGACGTTGTCATCCGGATGCAAGACAGTCGCCGGCAGACGGACGATGGCGGCGATCGGGCCCCCGTCGCCCCCGTTTTCAAGGGCTTGCGCATGCGCCTCGGCGACGTGGATCAGCCCTTGATATCGCCCATTCTGATCTACTGCGACAACGACATTGGCGCTGCCAAGCGGATAGGCTTCGCGGAAAACGCGGACTGACTGATCGGCGGGAGACCTCGGCGGCGCAGGCGCCATCATGCGCCCGACGGTCAGATCGCGCAGCCACCCGACGTCCTGCCCGCCGCGGATTGTCTCGCCGCGCAAATGCAGGCGCCAAGTGGTGAACGAATAGCCGAAGGTCGCCCGCACCGCGAGCGTCGTCGCAATCGAAGCAGCGAGAGCGCCGCCGGCGACGCCAAGGTTGCCGGTGCTCTCAAGCACCAGAAAGGTCATGGTCAACGGGCCGCCTACGATGGCCGCGCTCAATGCGCCCATGCCGACGAGCACGCAAGCGGTTGTCTCGAGTCCCATCGACGGCGCCAGGGCGTCGACGCCGACCGAATAGAGCTTGCCGAGCAGTGAGCCGACGAACAACGAGGCGAAAAACATTCCGCCGCGAAAGCCGGACGCCAGCGAAACAAGGCAGGCGAACAGCTTGAGCACAATGAGCGTCGCCAATTCCGTCGCCGTCATCGGCCAATAGAAGTCGAGCCCGAGCGCGCCGTGGCCGGCCCCCAGCACCTGCGGGCTGTAGAGCGCCATCGAACCGACCATCAATCCGCCAACGACGGGACGGAAGAGACGCGACGGGATCGCCCGGCGGAACGCCCGTTCGATCAACGCGGCCACCCGCATTGCGCCCACGCCCACAGCCGCCGCGAGCAAGCCGAGCCCGATCAGCGCGCCATAGTCGACGAACGTCAGGGGGGCGACCGTGGGCGCTGTGATGTCGTAAGGCGCGCCGATGATCGCCTGGGTGGTGAGCGACGCGGCGAGGGTGGCGGCGAAGACCGGAATCGCGTTGGCGAGCGAATAGGCGCCGATGATGAGCTCGAAAGCGTAGAAGGCGCCAGTGAGTGGCGCGCCGAACGCCGCCGCAATCGCGCCGCCCGCCCCGCAACCGACAAGCACGCGGAGATCCTGCCGGCGCAGGCGCGATCTCACGCCGAGATACGAGGCGACGCCCGCGCCGATCTGCGCATAGCCCGCCTCGAGCCCGACGGACGCGCCACATCCGTTCGAGATCACGGTCTGCGTCGCCACCAAAAGGCTTTGGCGGAGCGACATGCGTCCGCCGCGCAAAGCGTTGGCCTCGACCGGATCGACCGCAGGGGGCGCCTTCCTGCGAGAGAGCCATACGTCGATCGCGCCGAGCAGAAGGCCCCCAAGCATCGGCGCGCCAAAGGCAGCGAGGGGCGCGATGCGCTCCGCGGCGCTTAGATGAACATCGAAGGGAATGCCGTAGATCCGTACATGCGCGACGTTGACGACGCTGGTCATTACGGCGACGAACAACCCGGCAAGGACGCCAACGCCGATCGCCAGCGCCGTCATGCCAAATTCGCTCGCGCGCAATCTCGTGCGTGCGGTCGCGAGCATGATCAGCGCCGGGCGCGGCATAGAGATCAGTCGGGCGCGACGTCGGATGGGGGAGCCCATGTTCAAGTTTATGCGCGGCAGCCCTTGTCCTGCCAAGGCCGCAGGGACCGACGGCCCACCATCATGCCTCAGAGCGCCGAAAGCGCCATGTCGTCGCGATGGATCATCTCGGCGCGCCCGGCCGTACCCAGGATATGTTCGATATCGCGCGAATTGCGACCGCGGATGCGCTCCGCATGCAGCGCGTCATAGGCAATGAGCCCTCGCCCGATCTCGGCCCCGCGCTCGTCGCGGATCGCGACGCAATCGCCGCGCGCAAACACGCCTTCGACCCGTGTGACCCCAGCCGGCAGCAGACTTTTGCCGCGAGCAAGCGCCGCCACGGCGCCGGCATCGACAAACACGGCTCCTTTAAGTTCAAGTGACCCGCCGATCCAGACCTTGCGCGCCGCAACTGGGTTCGACGGGGTCAGGAACCAGGTGCAGCCGCCGCCTGCGGCGATCCGAGTGATCGGATGCGGAATGCGCCCGTCAGTGATCACCATATGCGCGCCGGCTGAGGTTGCGATGCGGGCGGCCTCGATCTTGGTGCGCATGCCGCCCCGCGACAGCTCGGAAGCCGCGCCGCCGGCCATCGCTTCGATCTCGGGCGTCACGCGCTCGACCACGGGAAGCAATCGCGCGTGCGTGTTGCCGTGTGGCGGCGAATCATAAAGCCCGGCGACGTCAGAGAGGAGAATCAAAAGGTCCGCACTCGTCATAGTGGCGACTCGCGCCGCGAGGCGATCGTTGTCGCCGTAGCGAATCTCGCTAGTTGCGACGGTGTCGTTCTCGTTGATGATCGGGATCGAGCGCATCGCGAAGAGACGGCCGAGGGTTGCGCGCGCGTTGAGATAGCGACGGCGTTCCTCCGTGTCTTGCAAGGTCAAGAGCACCTGGCCGGCGAGAATGCCGTATCCACCGAGGGCGCGAGACCACTCGCTGGCGAGCGCAATCTGCCCAATCGCCGCCGAGGCTTGGCTGTCTTCGAGCTTGAGCGCTCCCTTCGGCAGCCCGGCGATCGTGCGACCAAGCGCGATCGCTCCCGAGGACACGACAATGACGCTCGCGCCGCGCTCGTGCAGCGCTGCGATGTCCGACGCGAGCGCTTCGAGCCATTCGCGTCTGACGGCGCCAAGGGCGCCGTCGACCAGGAGCGATGAGCCGACCTTGACAACGACGCGGTTGAATTGATCGAGAGAGGGAAGCTTGACCACGAGCGCCGGTGAGAAGGAATGGCTTGACCGCCCGAAACCCTCGGCGGACGAGCGTTTTCCGTGTAGTGGAGCGAGGAGGGGATGGCAAGGCGAGGGGTCGGGATAGGTCCGGGCGCTTTCCCTAACGCAACGGTCATCTCACAAATATTCGATCGAAGAGTCGATTCAAGACTAGGCCACGGCGCCGAACCTGCGACTTCTGAGCGTAGGTGTGACCGCTCTGGTTCAATTCTATGACGCGCGCAGACGCTCGCGTGAGGGCGCCGCCCGAGTGGCGCACACTCCCTCCACCGTTTCCGCTAACGCTCCGAACTCGACCGGCTTGATAAGAATGGCGTCGAACCCAGCGGCCGACGGGGAAACTCTCCGCTCCTCGAAAGCATTGGCGGTCAGGGCGATAATGGGGGTCGGCGACCAGCCACAGGCAGCCTCGAGCCTGCGCAGACGGCGCGTGGCCTCATAGCCGTCGAGACCTGGCATCTTAAGGTCCATCAAGATAATGTCGAAGGGTCGAGATTCTAGGGGCGCGATCGGCGAGGCAAGACGCAACGCCTCTTCGCCATCGAATGCGCGAACGACCTCGAAGCCCAGGCGGCGCATGGACTTTTGAGTGATGAGAGCATTGATGTCGTTGTCTTCGGCGACAAGGGCGCGGCGGACCAACGGGGGCGATGAGAGGCGCGAGGCAGGGCCGGGGGCGGGTTCAACATCCCACGCCACACGCTCGAAAAGCGAGCGTGCACGAACCGGCTTGACCAGCCAGCCATCGAAACCCTTGAGCGCCATCTGCCCGAAAGCGCGGCGTTCAAAGGGCGAAAACAGCACCAGGCTGCGTCGGACCGCCGCCTCCCGCGCGGCTTGCGCAAGCTGATTGGTGGCTTCGGGTCCGAGCGCGCAATCGACGATGACGACATCGGGCTTGTGCGGGGCGTTCAATGCCTCGAGGCCGAGTCCAAGCCTTGGGCGCGATCTACATCGACGCCTGCTTCGATAAGGCGCGCTTCGATAGCCGGCGCCTCGAATGGAGAATTGGCGATGATGAGAGCGCGTGTTCCACTGGGGACGCGGCGCATCGTCTCCGGTGTGGCCAGTGGCTCGACTGAGGCGCATTTCGGCAACCGGACGGCGAAGGCGAAAATCGACCCTCCGCCTGGATTGTTAGAAAGCGTCAGTTCGCCGCCCATGAGGCGGACGAGCTCGCGCGAGATGGCGAGCCCCAACCCCGCGCCTTCGAAACGGCGCGCGTGTGAGCTGTCGCCTTGCTCGAAACTGTCGAAAACCGCCTTCCGGCGATCCGCCGGCACGCCGGGCCCAGTATCGATCACCGAGAACCGCGCCGCGCCGATATCGCCGCGCTCGACCGTCACGCAGACGCCGCCCCGATCGGTGAATTTGACCGCGTTGCCGGCGAGGTTCATGAGGATTTGGCGCAGGCGCGGGCCGTCGGCGCGGACGAAGCGCGGTACGCCGGCGCTGAATGAAGCCGCGATCTCAATGCCTTTGCTCTGGGCGCGTGGCGCAAGCAGTTCGACCACGCCCTCGGTAAGTCGACGAAGATCGACCCTCTCGACGACGAGATCAAAACGGCCCGCCTCTACCTTGGCCAGATCGAGAATTTGGTCGATCAGGGCGATCAGCGCGCTCCCGGAGCTGCGGATCGCCTCGACATAGCTTGCGTTTTCGGGATCGAGCGGGGCCTCCCGTAACAGATCGGCCATGCCGAGAATGCCGCTGATCGGCGTGCGGATCTCGTGGCTCATTGTCGTCAGAAAGCGCGATTTGGCCTCGCTCGCCGCCTCCGCTTGGTCGCGCGCGCTCGCCGCTTCCTTGAGCCGCCAAAGCTCGTCGCGCAACCCATTGTTCTCACTGGAGATCCGCGCCGTGTGCGCTTCGGCTTGACTCCGGGCGCGAGCTGCGGCGCCGGCGAGCGCGGCGGCCAGTGCGGTTGCCGCGCCAGCCTGAAGCCATAGCGCATGAACCGCGAAATCCGCCAAGCCGGCGCCCAGATCCATTTCCAATCCCGCTTAGCCCGGCGTCGCGCCGATCAGCTCGGAGATCCATGGTCTCAGGCGGCCGTTGTGAACCCCTTGCGGAATTCGGCCGAATTGTAGGGTTTACGCCGATTCCAGCTGTTATGCCGCCGCGACCGCGCGGTCTGGCGCGCCGCGGTAGGAGAGCGCTTCGGCGAGATGCACGCGACGGGTCGGGCCGCCGCCGTCCAGGTCAGCAAGCGTGCGAGCAAGCTTAAGCACGCGATGATAGCCGCGTGCCGAAAGACGCAGACGCTCGGCGGCGTCGCGCAACAGCGCCAGACCCGATGCGTCCGCCTCCGCAATCTCCTCGACGGCGCTGGCCGGCGCGCGGGCATTGCAAACGACGCCGTCGAGTCCGAGGTGGGCGTAGCGCGCGAGCTGGATCTTGCGCGCCGCCGCCACCCTGGCCGCCGCCTCCGCCGAGCCTTCGCGGGCCGGGGGCGTCATCAGATCCGCCGCCAAGACTGAGGGCACGTCGACGACGAGATCGAAGCGATCCAGGAGCGGACCGGAGAGACGGCCGAGATATTGCGCCACACATCGATCGTTTGGCGCGCGCTTGCAGGCGTAACCCGGCTCGTTGGCCATGCCGCACCGACATGGGTTCATCGCCGCGATCAACTGAAACCGCGCCGGATAGACGACGCGATGATTGGCGCGGGCGATCGCCACTTCGCCGGTCTCGATCGGCTGGCGCAGGCTATCCAGCACCTGCGGCTGAAACTCCGGGAGTTCGTCAAGGAACAAGACGCCATTGTGGGCGAGCGAGATCTCCCCAGGCTTGGCGTGCACGCCGCCCCCGACCAGCGCCGGCATCGAGGCCGAATGATGGGGGCTTCGGAACGGGCGCTGGTCGGTCAGGGCGCCGCCGGCGAGCGCGCCGGCAACCGAATGGATCATCGACACTTCGAGCAATTCCCGCGGGGTCAAAGGCGGCAGGATCGACGGCAAACGCTGGGCGAGCATCGATTTGCCGGCTCCCGGCGCGCCGCTCATCAAAAGGTTGTGGCCGCCGGCCGCGGCAACTTCCAGCGCGCGTTTGGCGCTCTCCTGGCCCTTGATGTCGCGCAGATCCGGTTGAGGTCCGCCCGAGGCGCGCAGAGCAGGCTCGGGACGCGACAGCACTTGCGCGCCCTTGAAGTGGTTGGCGAGCTGGATCAGGGAGCGGGGCGCGAGAATCTCGAGATCGGCCGACGCCCAGGCCGCCTCGGGTCCGCAGGGCGCAGGGCAAATCAAGCCTTTGCCCGCAGCGTTGGCGGCGATCGCCGCCGGCAGCACGCCGGCGACCGCGCTGATCGCGCCATCGAGCGCGAGTTCCCCAATCACCGCAAAGCCGTCGAGCGCGTCGGCCGGAATGGCGCCGATCGCCGCCATGACCGCGAGCGCGATCGGCAGGTCGTAATGGCTGCCTTCTTTCGGCATGTCGGCTGGCGCGAGGTTGACGGTGATTCGCTTCGCAGGAAGGGCGAGGCCAGAGGCGATCAGCGCCGAACGCACCCGCTCGCGCAATTCGCCCACCGCCTTGTCGCCCAAGCCGACGATGGTGAAGCCGACTGTGCCTGAGGCGATCTGCACCTGGACGTCGACCGGCCGGGCCTCCACGCCCTCAAAGGCCACCGTCGATACACGCGCCACCATGTCCGCCCCCCGCCCGGGCTCGTCGATGGTCGGAACATTTACAGAACATTGGCCGAAGCGCAAGGGGTAAATGGGCGGCAAAGCGCGGGTCGCGCATCGAACGCAAGCGACCCCCGCGGCTCGAGCCTAAGCCTAGCCGCCGCGAATAAAAGCCAATAAACGCCAATAAACGAGAATAAACGCTAGTAAAATCGCTAGCGTTTATTTTTTCGAATCGGGACTTTTCAAAGGGTTACAGCCGATTTAAAATAACGGAAGTATGCACTTTACAAATCTACAACGATTCCGATGTAATTTTTATTATTCCTTTTTACGATTGCGTTTAGCCTTCTTAGGGGGAACGCCTGTCGATAGCGCGGCGCGCACAGCCTCATCGAATTCCGGCGGGTAAAGAGTTATCCTCGACTTATCCCCACTATTCTTTTTATGAGGATCATTACCGTCGGCACCTTGAATCATTGGATCGGAGTTCTTATCTCGGTTGCGGTTATGGGGAATTGTCATGCCCGATCCAATCCAAGAGGCCGCCTTAGCGCAGTTCATGGCGGCGATGAAAGAGAGCCAATCGCAGGGCTATATAAGCGGGTATGTCGCCGCTCGCACCCACGTGATCACCAAACTGAAGAGACTTGATTGAACGCCTTGGAGGCGGAAGAGCCTCGATTTATTAGTCGAACCCGTATGACCGCCCGCGTCATGGACCGTATGACCAAAGACGATGTGGATGCGACATGCGGCTGAGGTTAACGCCGGTCGTCTTCCTCGTACTGGGTCAAACCAGGATAGCGTCTGACAGTCATCTGCGATACTATCAGATTCTTGAGAGATCGTAGATATCGCATCAAAACTTGCCGATTCAAGTTTAAAGAGAGAACCGTCCGAACATCGCTGCACCGGCTCAAAACATCACGAGACTGATTGACTGCGCGATGAAGCCGTGCGTGGCCGATCAAACATCTCGCGTGCAGAGGAGTTACTGGATAGAATTGAGGGTCAATCTGGTCGGCTAACTGACCCTCTTTTGTATGGCAGGTATGGCGGAGTCAGGTTTATTACAGCGGGACGAAAAATCCGCCCGAGGGAACGGCCAAGGCGTTTCTCGCCGACCGTCATTAAGGGGTTCAAATCCCTCCACCTCCGCCAAAATGCCCGCATAGCTGAACTGGGATAGAGCAAGTTGCTTGCTAGGGGCGTGGTACCGAGTGTGACCCCTCGGCGCGGGCACCCGGGACGACTCCCAGACGCGCGTCAATATGCTCGTGTTTGCTGCAGTGAGTTCAATCAGTTCACAACCATGTAACATCATTGATTCATCTTAGGGTTGTGTAACCGTATCGAGAATACATCAGGCACTTACCGCGTGATTTTTCTAAAGGTTTTTCTTCGATTGTTCTTGCCGATAGTCGGTGCCATCTCCCGCGTTAACAGACGGGTACGAAAATTCATCGCAGTAGCAATTCACAGGTGTTTGTTTCGAGACACTGTGAAACGGTCCGCACGATCCCTCTCTTTAGTCAGGGCAAAGTACGACTCGGCGCTATAAATTAAGGCGCCGTCGTCTTCTGGCGTACTACTCCGGCGGAATAAAGATTGACCGACAGATGGCCGCCCTCGAAAGTACGCGTCCGATTTCCCTTTGTAGGCCGAGATAATCGTCCGTCGATGATCGTGGATTTTGACGATACATTTCTGTCGAATGCGCCCGTCTTTTAAAATTGGCCCGTGACATTCAGGACGGTAAATGTCTTTGCCCGTCCGCCGCGCTCGACAAGAACCGTTACCGGCGTCTTGCTGCAGTCCTCGCGCTGGCTTCAGACGGCTTGCGATCTCCCCTTTCGCGGCTTGCCGCCGACGTGCAGGTTTCATCGGTCTCGACAAATTTGCCTGAGCGATTAAGGCCACATCGGCTCCTCGGACATAGCAAACCGGATACGGTACGCCATATGCCATGAGAAACGATATGATCCAGGACCGAGCTGGCGCTGTAGCTGGAAGTTGCCGATACGCCCTTTTTCAAGGACACATGATGCGCCAAAGGCCATCGAGCCAATTACGGATTGGCAGTTGCGATTGCTCAAGAATTGTTACCGATCGGTTACAGGAAAATTGCAGTCGACAATGCGGATTATTGCACCTGATAAAGATGCTGGCACGTGTTTTTTGCCGTTTAGGTGGCCAGCGCAGTTAACCCCCTTGCAATGCGGGCAAACTGGGCCGTGTGGCCATCATAATCCCCTCCAGCTTTGCGCGAGCTTTCGTCCTCAGTGAGCTTGGAAACATCGTCAAGGGTCATATTCGCATTCCCGATCTAACACGGGAACATTACTACAATGAATTGGCTTTGTAAAGTGCATAATTCCGAATAAAAAATTCCCTCCGCGTCTCCGGCTCCGATCGAAATGTCTCACGCCCCTCCTTTTTCCCGGGACGCGCCGGCAACGCGCCGGCTCGATCCGGCGAGAGGCAAAGGTATAGCACGGAATTCTGCTATTCGTAAATCATTTGGAAAATCTGCATTTCAGATTTTGGACGCGAGGGGCGCTTCCCTCGCGGTGCGTCAGGCTCCAGGTGGAACGCTACTGGGGCGCCCCGAGAGCGATCTCCGCTGGAGATCGATGGCCTCGGGTAGCGGAAGACCCATGAATGACCGGTTATTCCCGGCACGCCCTATCCTTGCGGTATCGGCGGCGGTGTTTCGAGCGGCCGGGCGCTCATCATCCGCCGAGCGCGAGCGCCGCTCATCGGCCATTTCAGCCTGCCCGGCGGCGGGGTCGAGGTCGGGGAGACGCTTGCGGAAGCGGTCGCGCGCGAGCTTATGGAAGAGGTCAGCGTCGAAGCCGAAATCCTCGCTTTTAACCGGCATGTGGAGGCGATCGAATACAGTCGCATTTTGTCATCGCTTCGTTCGTCGCCCGACGGATAAGGGGCGAGCCGCGCTTGAGCGACGAAGTCGACGCCGTCGACTGGATCGATCCGGCCGGCCCCTTGCCAGCGCCGACGACGCCGGAGCTTGGCGAAGTGCTTACGTGCGCGGCGCGGATCGAAAGTCGAGGCATTAGAGCGCCTCGATGAGCAAATCTGGTAATCTCAGTCTTCTCGTTGGGGCGGGATTTTCGAAATGGGCCGCCGACCTGCCGATCGCGAGTGAATTATTCGATTTGCAAGTCGAGCCCTTCGGCCAAAGGGACGCACAAAGAGCGCGAATAGTGCGCGAGGCAAGGGAGGCGTGGTTTGAGCGAAACCCAGACGGGACCTCCGAAGAATTCATCGCTCACGCATTAGCGCTCGACGCGAAGGTGATGCCGCTGTCATTTGGTACATCGTGCGACGCTTATCCGAACCTTACATTTGGCAGGAGTGGCACGCGGGCAGATGGCGACGTCATGTGTTAATGATCGATGAAAATAGAAAGTATCAGCGTCCTGGCGTTGCCCGAGTTCGTGATTTTCTTCTAAGCTTCAATTCTGAGTTATCGGGAGTCATCACGCCGAACTATGACCTGCTTATTGAATATGCCCTTGGTACTCGCCTTTTTAATTATGGTCGTCCGGGCGAAGTATTGTCTGGACGAGGCGCATATCCGGTATCCCAATGGCAAAATCCCGTAACGTTGCGAGGTCCGATCGCTGTGGCGAAACTTCACGGTAGCGTCTCATGGACCACATCCGGAAAGCATACTGATGGAAGGGGCGGGATTACTGGAAACGCTCTCATTGTTGCCCCCACGCCAGAAAAGTCACCACCTCCTGAATTGGCATTTGCTTGGAATACAGCGCGCGATATACTGCTAGGAGCAAAAGTAATTTTGGTTTTCGGGTTTGCGTTCAATCCCTACGATGAAGCCCTATTGAAACATTTACAGCAGCACGGGCGCAAACTTGAAAGGGTGATCCTAGTGGACAAGAACCCCAAATGTGATCCGCGAAAGCGCTGTGGCCGCATGCGAGTGTCCTGGCGCTGCCACCTCCATCGGACGGTGAGGATTTGGGAACTTGGAGCGCAGTCGTGCGTGGGTCGTAAGAGGTGGAAAGCGCCGAGGTGCCAGTGTATTTATCGGCCACCAACGCGCGGCGAACAATTCCGAGAGCGGTTCGGCTCGGTCGCGATGGACCTGTGCCTGATCACGGCAACACTCTAGAGGCGCGAGTACGCCCAACTCTGATTGATTTTCCGCCGCTTAAAGCGAGCCTCGAAGTTGCCTAGTCTCTTCCTGGTATATTGTTGACTCAGCCACTGTACCATGTTCGAGGCCATACTTTCCTTAGTGTGCGCCGGACATCTTGCGATTGCAGCCTCGACGACGAGTGCCCCATATTTGTGTTTAATCAACTCGCTCACAATGGCATCGTGTTCAGCTTCCCCATTGCGCTGACACAACTCATCTATTACGTCTTGAATAGGCGGAAAAGCGTCCCGAAATTCGAAGCGCTTGCCCATGGTTCCTTTCCCAAGATTTTAAGGCACGCACCCCTCCGGGTGCGCCCCTACTTCTTCCCCGCCGACAAAAACGCCTGGAACGCCGCGTGCGCTTCGGGCGACTTGAGCGCGGCGCTGAAGGCGTGCATTTCGGCGGCCATCTGAGCCTTGAGCGCCTCGGGATCGCCGCGCATGAGGCGGCGCGTCGCAAGCAGCGCGGCGCGGGGTTTGGCTGCGAGGGCCGCTGCCTTGCTCATCGTGTGCGCCATGAGCTCGCTCTGAGGCACGATGGCGTTGATGAGGCCAAGCTCGAGCGCCCGGTCGGCGCCGAAGGGCTCGGCGAGCAGCAAGAGTTCCGCCGCCCTGGCGCGCCCGAACCGTTGCGGCGCAAGAAGCGAGGAGCCGGCCTCGGGAACGAGGCCGAGATTGACAAACGGCATCTGAAACCGAGCGGTAGGCGCAGCGTAAACGAGATCGCAGTGAAGGCAGAGCGTCGTTCCGACGCCGATCGCGAGCCCGTCAATCGCCGCGATCAACGGCTTTTCGAACTCCGCCACTTTGCTGACGAACCGCCATGCCGGAAACTCACCGGCCTCGTGCAAGGCGACGGCGAGAAAATCGCCGATGTCATTGCCGGCGGTGAACACGCCGCCCTCGCCGCTGATCACAAGCGCGCCGATTTCAGGATCGCGCTCGGCCTGGTCGAAGGCTTCGATCAACGCTTCGTACATGGCGCCGGTGATCGCGTTTTTCTTCTGCGGCCGCGCGAACGCCGCCGATAGGACCGCGCCCTCGCGATTGACTTCAATGTCTTTCGTCAAAGTGTCTTGGGTCATGCGCTTTCCGCCAGGATTGCTTCGTAAGGTTCGAGCGGAGCGCCACCCGATGCGACCGCCCGCGCGAGGCCGGGCGCGGCCGTCGCCAGTTTTTCGGCAAAGAAACGAGCCAGCCCGACACGGCCAAGCTCATTTCTGTTGCCGTCCGCGGCCAGCGCCTCGGCGGCAAGGCCGGCTTTGGCGAGGCACGCGCCGCCCAGCGTGAGGCCGAACAGGCGAAGGTATTGCGACGCGCCGGCGAGCGCCGAATTTGGATCGGTCGCGAGCCAGTCGAGTATGAGCCGCGTCGAGTCCTCGAGCCCGTCGGCGGCCTCCGAAAGTCGTGCGGCGGTCGCACCGAAGCCTGCACCGCCTTTGGCCGCGACGTCGCTTGCCACCTGGCGGACTTGCGCAATCTCGTTGCGGACCGTCTCGCCGTTGGCCAGCGGCAGCTTGCGCTGCACAAGGTCGATCGCGTGGATGCCGTTCGCGCCTTCGTAGATCGCCGCGATGCGGGAATCGCGCATATGCTGGGCCGCTCCGGTCTCCTCGATGAAGCCCATGCCCCCGTGGACCTGGACGCCGATCGATGCCGTCTCGTCGCCGATATCGGTCGAGAACGCTTTGGCGATCGGGGTGAGCAACGCCGCGCGGTTGGTGGCGGCGGTTCGTTCGGCCTCGGTCGAGGCATGGTCGGCAAGGTCGAGCGAAACGCCGGTCAGATGGCAGATCCCACGCGCGGCGTGGACGTTGGCCTTCATCGTCATCAGCATGCGCTGAACGTCAGGACGCTCGATGATCGGGGCCAGGCCGTCGCCGCCTTTGGCGCTGTGGCCCTGTCGGCGCTCGCGAGCATAGGCCAGGGCCTGCTGATAGGCGCGGTCGCCGATGGCCACCCCTTGGGTGCCGACAGCGAGTCGCGCGGCGTTCATCATTACGAACATGGCGGCCAGGCCGCGGTTCTCCTCGCCAACCAGCCAGGCCTTGGCGCCCTCGTTGTCGCCATAGACCATGACGCAGGTCGGCGAGCCATGGATGCCGAGCTTGTGCTCGATGCTGGCGCAGCGCAGGTCGTTGCGTTGGCCGAGCGATCCATCGGCTTTGACCAGGAATTTCGGCGCAAGAAACAACGAAAGGCCGCGCGTGCCGGCCGGCGCGCCGGGCAGCCGGGCGAGAACGAAATGGACGATGTTCTCGGCCAGATCGTGCTCGCCATAGGTGATGAAGATCTTCTGCCCGAACAGCCGATAGGATCCATCGTCGGCGCGTTCCGCCCGGGTTCGCACGGCGCTGAGATCAGAGCCTGCCTGGGGCTCGGTCAGGTTCATGGTGCCGGTCCACCGGCCGCTGACCATCGGCGGGAGATAGATGTCCGTGAGTTCGCGCGAGCCATGCGCCTTGAGGGCGCCGATGGCGCCCTCGGTCAGAAGCGGGCAGAGCGCGAAGGCCATCGAGGCGCCGTTCCAAATTTCGGTGCAGGCGACGTTGACGAGATGGGGCAGGCCCATGCCGCCGAACTCGGCCGGCGCGGAGACGCCGTTCCAGCCCGCCTCCGCCCAATGCCGGTAGACGTCGGCGAAGCCTGGAGGCGTCGTGACGACGCCGTTCTCGTAACGCGCGCCGGTGAGGTCGCCGATGCGGTTGAGCGGCGCAATCTCCTCGGTGGCGAAGCGGCTGGCTTCCCCGATAATTGAGGATACCGCGTCCCAATCGAGGTCACCCATCAGCCCTCGTTCAACGAGGCCAGGAAAATCGGCGACCGCCCTCAGCGAAAAGAGGATGTCGGCTGCTGGCGAACGATAAGGCATCTCTTGGCTCCTCCTATCGCGAGCGCGCGGGGTCGATTGGCTTGGCGCCGAGCGCGGCCCGGGCATTGGGCGCCCTGGTTGCCGCGGCAGGGACAAAAGAGCTTATGTACAGTCGAGTTTGCGCGCAATGCGGACCGGAAGGAGATATGGCTCTCAACCGCAAAATCACCCGCCTGGCGGAGGCAGGCCCTGAGGCCGTCGCCGCTGCGGCCGCATGCCTTCGCGCTGGAGGCCTCGTCGCCATGCCGACTGAGACCGTGTACGGCCTCGCGGCGGACGCGACCTCCGACGCTGCGGTCGCGGCGATCTACGCCGCCAAGGAGCGGCCGGCGATCAACCCGCTCATCTCCCATGTCCTGGACATCGATGCCGGCCGAGAGCACGCGATCTTTGGCCGGGAGGCCGAGACGCTGGCCCGCGCGTTCTGGCCCGGGCCTCTTACGCTGGTCCTGCCAGTCGCTTCGACCTGCCGCATCAGCCTGCTCGCGCGCGCCGGTCTTGAGACGGTTGCGGTTCGCTCGCCGTCGCACGAAACGGCCCGCGCTCTCATCGGAGCGGCTGGCGTCCCCCTCGCGGCGCCCTCGGCCAACAGATCCGGCGCCGTGAGCCCAACGACCGCCGCTCACGTCGTCGCCGATCTCGACGGCAGGGTCGACTGGATCCTCGACGGAGGGCCTTGCCGCCATGGTCTCGAGTCGACGATCATCGGCGATCTCGCGGGTCGGCCCCAATTGCTGCGCGCCGGAGCGATAACACGGGAGGCGATCGAATCCGCGCTCGATTCGCCGATCGATTCGACGAGCGTGACGCGAGCCGCGCCGAATGCGCCCGGGCAATTGGCGTCGCACTATGCGCCCAAGGCTGAGCTTCGACTCGGCGCGGTCGATGCCTCGGCGGACGAAGCCGCACTCGATTTTGGCCGATCGCTCAGGGGCGGGACAAGCGCGCAACTCGATCTTTCGCCGTCCGGAGACCTCATCGAGGCGGCGTCGCATTTATTTTCCTACTTGCGCGCCCTGGACGCCTCCGGCGCGGCGCGGATCGCCGTCGCGGCGATCCCCGAGCGCGGGCTAGGCGCGGCGATCAACGATCGGCTCCGTCGCGCGGCTGCGCCCCGGAACGTTACGGCATGAGGAGGGTCGCCATCGCCTCGCGGCCTCCAACGCAGCTATGGGAAATGGTAAGGAACTCGCGCTCCGCATGGCGTCAGCGGAGATAAACGGTGACCGGTCGTTGGAATCATGAACTCAGGGCTCAGCTGGGACGAATTTCGACTGGTCAAGTCAGTCGCGGAAGCCCGTTCGCTGGTTGGAGCGGCCGAAACCCTCGGCGTCAATCATTCGACGGTGTTTCGGCGCTTGGCTGCGGTGGAGGCAGCGGTCGGCGCGCGTCTTTTCGAGCGCGCCCGCTCTGGATACGAGCCAACGACGGCGGGCGAAGAAATGATCGCACTCGCAACCACCATGGCCGAATCGGTCCAGGAATTCGAGCGTCGGGTGGCGGGGCGAGACGTCAAGCCGACGGGCGAGCTCACGGTCACGGTCCCCGGAGCGGTTGGTCTGCACTTGATGCCAGGAATCGTGGCCGAATTCCGGACCCAGCATCCAGGCGTGGTGGTCGTCTTGATCCTTTCCAATCAGATGCTCGACCTGTCTCGCCGCGACGCAGACGTCGCGATACGCTTGACCAACGACCCGCCGGAAACCTTGGTTGGAAGGAGAATCTGCACCGGGCGATGGGCCGTCTATCGCCGAGGCGACATGGTCGCCGCGCTCGGCGCAGAGCCGATGGAATCCATTGCTTTCATCGGATTTGGCGGCAACATGGGGCCTGGAGCGGCGAGGCGATGGATTGAGGCCAATATCGATCCTGGACGAATTGTCGCCAGGGCGAATTCGACCCATTGCATGTTGGAGTTGGCGCGTCAGGGCGTTGGCGCGGCCTTGTTGCCCTGTTTTCTCGGCGATCGAATGCCAGATCTGATCCGGGTCGGTTATCTTCTGCCGGAGCTCGATGCAGGTTTGTGGATGCTGACACATTCCGATCTTCGCCGCGCGGCGCGAGTGCGAGCCTTCATGGAATTCGCAGGGGCGGAGCTCGCTAAGCATCGCCGCGCGATTGAGGGTGAAGACACTGGCGCGACAGAATGATCGTGGCTTGGTTCGCATCCTCAATGATCGGCGTCACCAGTTCGAGAATCGCGCCTCGATCTTGTTGAGGAAAGCCGCGCGTCGCTCGGGCGTCGAATGATTCATGTCGTGGTGGGCGAGATAATCGCAACGCGCGCCCGGCGCGCAGATCCGGCGCATGGAGCGCGTCAAGAAGCGGCGCGGCGGATCGCCCATCATGAACGTCAGCCATCGCCCGCCGCCATAGGTGCAAACGACGCCAAGACGCTTGATGTTGTGAAGACAGGGAGTGTAGGAGCCGTCCTCGCCGAGCGTGAAGCTGGCGCCGGGCAGAAAAACCTTGTCGATAAATCCCTTCAGGATCGCCGGAAATCCCATGTTCCAGACCGGGAACGAAAACACGAGCGCCTCGGCGGCCAGGAGGCGATCCACATAAGGGGCCACATTGCGACGGTTGACCGCCAGATTATGGTAGTCGATTCGGTCCTGCCGCGACATGACCGGATCGAAGCCTTCTGCGTAGAGATCGCAATCGTCGACCTCGTGCCCCTTCGCGCGCAAGACCCCGACGACCTTCGCGTGCAGGGCGGCGGCGAAACTGGTCTCGACCGGATGGGCGAATAGCACCAGGACGCGCAACGCTGCTCAGCTCTGCGCCGCGCGCGCTCGCGCCTCGAGGCCGGGGAAGAGGAAGTTTCTGCCCGTGGAAAAGTCAAAATCCGGGTTCTCCCAGGCGATCATCTTGCCCGGATTGAGCAGCCCCCGGGGATCGGTCTCACGCTTGAACGCGAGCTGGATCGCGTCGGTCTGTTTCATGCCGCCCTCCTCGAGGGTGTAGCGGTGAGGGTTGAAGATCATCGCCCCCATCGCCTGATGTTCGGCGATGATCTCGTTGAGCCGCTCCTCTGTGGAGAACCGCACCAGCGGCAGCCCCGCGAACCCTATCCGTCCGTTGAAGCGGATGACCTCCAGATGGCCTCTGACCTCGCCGCCGTAACGGTCGTGGATTCGCTTGATCAACCCGAGCGCGCCCTCGCTGGGATACCGAACCTGCAGGTAAGTGATGCGGGGATCGACTCGTAACGCGCGCAGCGTGGTGTGATTCCAGGTCAGTTCGTAATTGGGGGGCAAGCCGGCGAGCGTCTCAGGGGCCGCGCGGCTCGAGTCGAGCAGGATACGCGCGTCCTTGTAGGGCCGGGTAAACGCTTCGAAAGCGTCGAGCGCATGCGGAGCGATCATCAGAATGACGACGCTGTCGCCTTGCGGAATGAGCGCGCGGTGGCGAAGAAAATACTCGTGCGGCGTCGGTCCCGCGACAACCGTAACAAGTTTCTTCAGGATTCCATCCTGCTCGCCGAGCGCCAATGCGTAGGCCGTCGCCGCGTCGAAACTGTCGAACCCAACAATGACGTTGACCCAATCGTAGTGCGCCGTGAGCGGCATCTCGACTTCGGTTATGATCCCGTTCGTCCCATAGGCATGCACCGCTTTGTGCAGATCCTCCCCCGTCAATTCGAGCGTGCGCGGTTTCGCCTCGAGCGTCATGACGCGCAGGCGCAGCACATTGCCGAAATCGCGCAAGCCCCCCCAGGTGATCGAGCCGACGCCGCCGGAGCCGCCGGCGACGAAGCCGGCGACAGACGCGGTTCCGCGCGTCGACGGGAACATCCGCAATTCCTGCCCGGACGCCTCGCACGCTTTGTCGACGTCGATCAGCAGCGCGCCAGGCTCGCAGATGACGCGTCCTCGCTCGATCGACCGGATTGTGTTCATCTCGGCGAGGTTCAAGAGCACGCCGCCCATGAGCGGCATCGCCTGGCCATAATTGCCGGTCCCCGCGCCGCGCGGAGTCACCGGAATCCCAAGCTTATATGCGGCCGCGAGGATGGCGCGGACTTCCGATTCGCTCGTCGGTGAAACCACGACGTCGGCGGTGACCGCTTCGAGCTCGCGCTTCAGCACCGGCGAATACCAGAAGAAATCACGACTCTTCTGCTTGACCAGGACGGGATTGTCCTCCCACTTGATCGGTCCAATGTCAGCGCGCAGCGCTGCGATGTCATAGGTCCCGTTCATGGCGCGAGGCCCTCAAGCGCGTCGAGCTCGGCGTAATCGGGCGGCTTGGCGTTCGACGCTTCGCCGTTTCTGACGACGATGCGATCGGATTGCGGACGGGCCAGAAGCTCGGTGAAGTCCCGCGCCCTCGTCAGGATCATGTTGGCTGCGCTGCCCGGGTGCAGAACGCCAAGGTCCAATCCCATCGCCTTAGCCGGAGACGCGGAGACCGCCTGCGCCCAATCGGCGAATGGGTAGTCAAGGTGCAAGATCCGAACGCCCTCGCGCCACACCTCCATCATATCCATGTCGCCATAGGCGTAGAACGGATCGCGGGTGTTGTCGCTGGCGATCATCACGTTGACCCCGGCGCGTTTCAGTTCGTGCAGCGCGGTCACGCCGCGCCAGCGCGGCGTTCGGCCGGCCTGGCGATCTTGAAGGAACATGTTGCACATCGGCAGGGACACGACGTTTAAGCCCGCGCGCGCGACCGCGTCGATAGTTCTTTGCCGTTCGTCATCCTCCTGCAGCGCGAGCGAGCAGCAGTGGCCGACCAGGATCGGCCGCGCAAAGCGGCGCTCAATCGCCACGTCGGCGATGACCTTGAGAGAACGAGCCGCGGGATCGGAGCTTTCGTCGACGTGGAAGTCGAGTTCCCAGCCCTTGCGCTCCGCGAGTTCGAAGAGGATTCTGAGCCCATCACGCAGATCCGGCTCCATGCGGATGGCGGCGCCGAGAATCCCCGACCCATAGGCGTCGAGCATCGCTTCGATGTCGGCCATGTGCGAGGCATTCGCCAGATGGTCGATGGTGAACAGCGGCGACGCCTGGACGTCGATCCGCCCAAGCCAGCGCTCTCGCGCTTCGGCAAGGACCGGCCAACTGATTCTCGTCTGTGGGCCGACGCTGTCGATATGGGTGCGAATGGCCGTCGTCCCGTGCGCATAGGCGCAGCGTAGGCTGAACTCCATGCGCGCGGCGACGTCCGCGGCGCTCCAGTTGACGGAACGGTCCTCGATTGTCGCCGCGACCGCGCTCGGAAAATCCCCGACCGCGTTTCGCTTCCGCCGCCAGATGTGTCCTTTGTCGAGATGGGTGTGCACGTCCACGAACAGCGGCAGTACGATGCGCCCTGACATTGCGGCTTCCGCCGCGTCTCCAAAGTTGACCGCGCCGTCAGGGGCGATCTTCGTTATGACGCCCTCGTCGACGAGGATGTCGACGACAGCGAACCCATCAGTGTCGAGCGGCCCGACCGGCTCCAGCAGGGAGCGGCCGAGTACACGCGCCCGCTTCAGCACGTAGGGGCCAGCGGCGGGGAGGACGAAAGGCGCGGCCGCGCCTGCGAACGTCTCCTGCCGATTGTTCAAGAATTCCGCGCCCCTCATTTCGGGCGGAGGTCGAGGCCCACGCCCTTGTTCACGAACTGCAGAGTGTAGGCCTTCTTATAATCGAGACCGGCCTTCTCGACCCCCGCCTTGACCATCGAATCGTAGAAACTCTTGATACGCTCGTCAGTCATGGCCCCGACGCCGAGCTTTTGCGTGTCACCGGAATCGACGAGACCATATTCCTTGATTTTGCCGATCGAGAAGGCGATCTGTTCATCCGTCATATCCGGATTGTCCTTCTTGATTAGGGCGTTCGCTTTCGAATTGTCGCCATAAAGATAGTTGTACCAGCCGATCGCGGACGCGTCGACAAATCGCTGGACGACGTCCGGATGATCCTTGACCAGATCAGCGCGGGTTTCGATCGTCGTGGCGTAGGTCCTCCATCCGTTGTCGGCGAGCAGGAAGATGTTGGGCTTGAAGTGACCTTCGCGCTCGACCGCGAGCGGCTCGGAGGTCGCGTACCCCTGCTGAATCGAATGCGGGTCGGCGATGAAGGGCCCGGGGTTAAACCCATAGGGCTTTACTACTTCCTCCTTGAATCCGTAGGCCGATTTCATCCATTGGTAGAAGGTGACGAGCGCCTCCTTGCCGACGAAGGCCGTCGTCGCGTTCGGCAGATCGGCCCATTTGTCGAGCCCGACGCCGGGATGGGACATCATCACCTGCGGGTCTTTTTGGAAATCCGCGGCGACGACCACGATCGGGACTTTGCGGTCGACCGCGTCGAAGGCCAGCAAGAGATTGCCGCCCATGTAGAAATCCAGCCGTCCAGCCGCCAGCAAAAGCTCGTTGTTGGCCTGCGGCCCTCCCTGCACGATCGTGACGTCGAGGCCATATTTGGCGTAAGTGCCGTCGGCCACCGCCTGGTAATATCCGCCATGCTCGGCTTCGGCGAGCCAGTTGGTCCCGAACGAGACCTTGTCCGCGGCAAGCGCGGACGATGTGAGCAGGCAAAGTCCAAACGCCAGGCGAGCGCCAAGGAATTTCATTGTTTGATCCCGTCTCGAGTTGCCGTATCGAGGCTTTGCAACTTGGGCGCCATTGAGAGAGCCGGGGCGCCAGGCGCTCCAATACCGGGTTGCTGGAGGCTTTCGCAAGATGCGCAGATTGAACCCCGACGCAATTCATCCGCCGTTTGCAAAATACGCGCATGGAATAGAGGTCGACCCCGGCGCGCGGATCGTCTTCTGTTCGGGCCAATTGGGGATTGGTCGCGACGGAATCATTCCCGAGGACGTGGAGGCTCAGGCGCGTCTTTGCTTTCGCGCCCTTGCTGCGATCCTCGGCGAAGCATCGATGTCGCTCGCTGATCTCGTCCGCCTGAACGCCTATGTCGCCTCGGCGCAATATTTGAGCGGCTACATGAAGGTGCGCGACGAATTCGTGGGTAATCCGCCTCCAGCGTCGACTTTGATGATCGTCCAGGGCTTCGCTCGGCCCGAATTCAAGGTCGAGATCGAGGCCGTCGCCGCGCGAGCGCCGTGAGCGCAGGGAGATCCAAATGCTGCCAACCAAGTTCTGGGCCGAAATGTCCTGGCGTGATTTTGCCGCCGCCGACATGAGCGAAGTCGTCGCGGTCCTGCCGGTGGCCGCGATCGAGCAACATGGGCCTCACCTGCCGGTCGGGGTCGATACGTTCATCAACGAGGGCTATCTCGCGACCGCGGTCAAGCGTATCCCTGACGAGATGCCGGTGTTGATCCTGCCCATCCAGGCGGTCGGCAAGTCCAACGAACATATCGAATATCCCGGCACGCTGACGTTTTCGCTGGAGACGGTCACTCGAGCGTGGACCGAGATCGGCGACAGCGTCGCACGCACGGGATGCCGCAAACTCATCTTCATGAATTCGCACGGCGGCAACGTTCCGGTCATCGACGCCGTGGTGAGAGAGTTGCGGATTCGCCACCGCATGCTCGCGGTCCACGCGGCCTGGCATCGGCTGGGCTATCCAGCGGAGCTGTTTTCCGCGCAGGAACGCGCGCACGGCATCCATGGCGGCGAGGCGGAGACCTCGCTCATGCTCGCCTTCAGGCCGAAGACCGTGCACATGAGCGAAGCGCAAAATTTCGTCAGCGCGGCGATCGGAATCGAGCAGGAATTTCGGCAACTTCGGGTCACCCAGCCCATTGGCTTCGGCTGGATGGCGAGTGATTTGCACCCGCTGGGGACGGCTGGCGACGCTTCGAAGGCGACAGCCGAGAAGGGCGAAGCTTGCGCTAAGAACGGGGCGGGGGCGTTTCTCGATTTGTTGCGCGACGTCTTGGCTTTCGACCTTGCGCGCCTTGCCCCCGGTCCGCTTGCCGCGCCCTAGCGCGCAAACGCGGCCGGTGGCATCGGAATAAAGAACATAATCAAACTGATATATGCGTCGCCGGCGCGGGTTTTTGAGAACGGAACTAAACAGGGTCCCAACTTATTGAAAATACGAGCGCAGGGAACTAAAACGGAACTACGCCGGGATCAGCGAGACTTGAGGTAGCCGCGCCAGCCGCCGAAGCGTGAGATGTCCTCCGCCGTCTTGACCGCCTCGGCCTCGACCAGAAAGCCCTTCACTGGGCCGTCCTTGAACCGGATCGTCCCAACTCCCAGGGGCGGAGGGATCTTGGCGACGAAAGCGCCGAAGCCGGCGGGATCGAGCGTCCACACCTCCGCCTTGATGGCGGCGCCGGCGCCCTCGTCGATCCGCAGGAGTCCCGGTTTGGGCGGAGAAGAGCCAGGCAGCGCGAAGAGGCGGTAATCCGGCGTCGTTTCCACTTCACGCGAAAAGGACGCGCCGAGTGCTACGAGTTCGCGATTGAGGGGCAGGCCCGAGAGATGCGCCCCAACGACCGCGATCTCGATGCGGTCGCTCGGGACGCGCGAGCTTGCTTGTATCGACGGAGAAGCGGAACGGCCGTGGATGGCGGCGGCCACGCCGGCGACGAGACCGTCGGCGCCGGTGGGCGCGATCAGGGTCACGCTCGACGGCAGCCCGTCGCCGCGCATGCTCGAGGGAACCGCGATCGCGCAAAGGTCGAGCAGATTGACGAAGTTGGTGTAGGTCCCGAGCCGGGAATTGAGGCGAATGGGATCGGCCTCGACCTCTGCGATGGTGTAGGGGCGGGGCATGGTCGGAACGACCATTGCATCAAATTCGGACCAAACGCGGCTCGTCTTCCGCTTCTGATCGGCAAGCCGATAGAAGGCCTCGAACGCCGCGACCGCGTCGAACTTGCGCGCGCCCTCGATAATCGTGCGGGTCACGGGATGCAGCGCCTCCGGCTTGGTCTCGATCAGCGACTTCACCGCGGCGTATCGCTCGGCGACCCAAGGACCGTCGTAGAGCGCGCGGGCGACCTCGGTGAACGGCTCGAAGTCGAACTCGACGATGCGGGCGCCGAGCAATTCGGCAAGCCGCAGGTCTTGCGAGAAAGCCGCTGAAGAATTCGCGTCGTCGAAGAACTGCCGCTGATCCGGGCGGGGAACGCCCAGCCGAAAACCGCTCGGGAAGGCCGAAAGGGCAGGGGGAGGAAACGAGCGGCTGTAAGCGTCCTGTTCGTCAAAAGCGCACGCTGCCTGAAAGACCGCGAAGGCGTCGTCGACATCGCCAGCAAAAATCGAAATGGTGTCGAGCGTTCGGCAAGCCGGGACGACGCCGGACGCGGAGAGAGCGCCGAGCGACGGCTTCAGCCCGACGATTCCGTTGAACGCCGCCGGCACCCGGCCCGATCCCGCAGTGTCGGTGCCCAGCGCAAACGGGACGAGGCCCGCGGCGACTGCCGGCGCCGAGCCGGAGCTCGATCCTCCTGGTATGAGATCCGCGCGCAATGCGTTGCGTGGAACCCCATAGGGCGAACGGACGCCGACCAGGCCGGTCGCAAATTGATCGAGATTCGTCTTGCCGATGACGATTGCGCCCGCCCGTTCGAGTCTCTCGACGACAAAAGCCGATTTTTCGGGGTGGTAGGCGAAGGCGGGGCAAGCCGCTGTCGTAGGAAGCCCGGCGACATCGATATTGTCTTTGACGACAAACGGAACGCCATAGAGGGGTTTGCCCTCGGGGCCGGATGCTTGCATGTGCTCAGCAATCGCGAGAGCTTCGGTTTTTGGGCGGATGGCGATGAAGAGCGCCGGATCGTTGTGCTTCTCGATGCGAGCGTAAGTCTCCTCGATCGTGGCCGTGAGCGACCTGCCCGCGGCATGCGCGGCGAGAAGCGTTCCGATCGTGGTCGTCATCTGGTCAAGGTCCTCAAGCAGCGCCGCGCCGGTTGGCGCAAGCGTCCAGGATTCAACGAAAGCAAAAGCCGGGCAAATTGGGTTAGCCGGCGATTGCCTGAGCCAAATCGAGCTCGACGGAGAAGCTGGGCGTTCGCGCTCAACATTTGGGCGCGGCGCCGAAAGATTAGGCGAGAGATTGCGCTGAGAACGCCCGGCGCCTGTCATCCGCTCGACAACGAGGTCGATCGCCTTTATGAGCGCGCGCTGATCGAGGAGGCGTAATGGCGACCAACTTTTCAGCCCTCCGGACAATGATGCGGGATAGGATCTACGCCCGAAAAATAATGGTCGGCGGGGCTCTGCGTCGCTTCGCATTCGATGAGGCGATGGCGTGACCGCAAAAACCTTCGATCCGGAAGCCGTGGTGGACGCCATGGCGCCGCTGCTTGGTTTGACGCTGACGCCGGAATCGCGCGCTCAAACCATTGTGCATCTGCGGATCGCGGCGGAGCAAGCCGAGAGGCTTCTTTCGGTCCCGCTTGACGATCAGCAGGAGCCGGCGCCGGTCTTCACGGCATGACCGCCGCGCTCGTTGACGGAACCGCCCAGGCGATCGTCGCGGCGGTCCGCACGGGCGCGGTGAGCGCCCGCGAGATTGCGCAAGAGACGCTGGGTCGCATCGAAGCCCGAAATGGCGCGCTCGGCGCCTTCACTGAGGTGACCGCGAAGCGCGCGCTTGCCAAGGCTGACGCGATCGATACGGCCCGCGCGCGCGGAGAGAACTTAGGCCCGCTTGCTGGCGCGCCGTTCGCGGTCAAGAACCTGTTCGACGTCGAAGGGTTGACGACGCGCGCGGGCTCCAAGATCAATCGCGACAGCCCGCCGGCCAAGGTCGACGCGACCGTGATCGCGCGTCTAGAGGCCGCGGGCGGCGTTTTGGTCGGCGCGCTCAACATGGGCGAATTCGCCTACGATTTCACCGGCCGGAACGTTCACGACGGACCTTCCCGGAACCCACACGATCTCGAGCACATGACTGGCGGATCATCCGGCGGATCCGGCGCGGCGGTGGCCGGCGGCCTCGTTCCGCTCGCGCTGGGCTCGGACACCAACGGCTCCATTCGCGTGCCAAGCTCGTTCTGCGGATTGTTCGGCCTCAAGCCGACCTATGGCCGGCTGTCGCGTGTCGGGACGTTCCCCTTTGTCGCCAGCCTCGATCATGTGGGGCCGCTCGCCCGCTCCGCGGGCGATCTCGCGCTTTCCTATGACGCCATGCTTGGCCGCGACGACAAGGACCCGGCGCAAGCCGATAAGCCAGCGGCGGCGGCATCGCCAACGCTCAACGACGGAATCGCTGGACTACGCATCGCGAGGCTCGGCGGCTATTTCGCGCGCTCCGCCGATCCGAGTGCAATCTCCGCTGGGGACACCATCGCCCGCGCCTTGAAAGCGGACCGTGTCGTCGAACTCGCCGGGGCCGATCGCGCGCGTTCCGCAGCCTATCTCATCACGATGGTCGAAGGCGCCGCCCTTCATCTTGCTCGGTTGCGCGAACGCGCTCAAGACTTCGACCCGGAAGTTCGCGACCGGCTTATCGCGGGCGCGATGGTTCCTGGCGCCTGGGCCGCGCAGGCGCAAAAATTTCGCCGTCAGTTTCATGCGACGACGCTCGCGCTCTTTCGCGACGTCGATATCCTGCTGGCGCCAGCGACCCCTTGCCGCGCCCCCAGGCTCGAGCAGACGACCTTTGTGCTCGACGGCCGTGAGATGCTGGTGCGACCGAATATTGGGCTCTTCACTCAGCCGATATCCTTCATCGGACTGCCCGTGGTCACGGCCCCGGTCTGGACAGAGGGCGAAAAGCTTCCGATCGGCGTGCAGATCATCGCCGCGCCGTGGCGCGAAGATCTCGCGCTCCGCGTCGCTCGGGCTCTTGAGCGAGGCGGCGTTGCGCGCGCGCCGGTCGCAAGATTGTCGTGACGAGGCGAAAATGGACGAGCGCGGCGATTCTCGATGGGCCGGCCGCAATGGCGCGAAGGCCGCCATACGTGAGCGGGTATGGAGCGGATTGGCCGAGGCTCAAGTCAACGTCGGCCCTGTTTTCGACCGCATCCCGAATTTCGTCGGCGCGGATGTCGCCGCCAAGCGGCTCAGCGAGCTTGACGAATGGCGGCGCGCTCGCATCGTCAAGTGCAACCCCGATCCGCCACAAATCCCGGTCCGCCTGCGCGCGCTTTACGACGGCAAGCTCTTGTTCTCGCCGGTTCCCCATCTGACCAAAGGTTTTCCGTACCTGCGTATCGATCCCGACAAGCTCGCGGCGAAGAGCGTTGATTTCGAGACCGCGGCCACGGCGCAAGGGTTCATGGAGCATGGGGAGCCAATTGGGTTTGAGGACATGCCCAAACTCGATTTCTGTGTCGTAGGCTGCGTCGCGGTCACGCGGTCCGGCGGACGCACGGGAAAGGGCGCCGGATTTGCGGATCTCGAACAGGGCGTGTTTCGCGAACTCGGGCTCGTCAGCGCCTCGACGCCACTCGCGACGACGGTCCATTCCTCACAGGTCGTAGCCAATTCCGAGGTTGTCATGGAAAGCCATGACTCGGCCTTGCATTTCATCGTGACGGAACTCGAGCTGATCGCGACAGAGACACAGCACCCGCAACCGAGAGGCGTGGATTGGGACAAGGTTCGCCCAGATCAGTTCGCGGACATCCCATTTTTGACCGCGCTGCGCGACAAGATCGAGCGGAGGAAGGGGCCGCGTTGACGCTTCCCATCATCGATCTCGGATCATCGGCCGAAGGAGCCGCACCTTCGCTGGCAAGGATCGCCGCGGAGGTTGGCGCGGCGTGCCGCGACGTGGGCTTCTTCTACGTCGTCAACCACGGTGTCGACCAAGAGCTGATCGCCAAAACCTTCGCCCAATCGCGCGACTTCTTCGCGCTGCCCGTCGCCGACAAGCGGAAGCTCGCGATCGAGACAGTCGGCGGCAACCGAGGCTATTCCGGGCTCCTTCACGAGGCGCTTGATCCCGCCCGGGGACCGGACATGAAAGAGGCCTTCAACGTCGGTCTCGACCTTGCCGCGGACGATCCCGAATTGCTGGCGGGAAGGCCCTTCCGCTCGCTCAACGCCTGGCCCGGCGCGCCGGGCTTCCGCGAAACGCTGCTGTCCTACTACGACGCTTGCGCGGCTCTCGGCGCGCGATTGCATCGCGCGTTCGCCGCTGACCTTGGCCTTAGTCGCGATTTCTTCGACGACAAATTTGATCGGCCGATGGCGACGTTGCGGCTCCTGCACTATCCCGCCTCGCCGAGAGCCGCAGCGGCGCCCACCGGCGCGGGCGAGCATACCGATTATGGCAACCTGACGCTGCTTGCGACCGACGATGTCGGCGGCCTCGAGGTTCGCACGCGCGCCCGACAATGGATCGAAGCGCCAGTCGTCCCCGGCGCCTTCATCGTCAACATCGGCGATTGCCTGATGCGCTGGACGAACGACGTCTATGTTTCGACCCCGCATCGCGTCGTCAATCGAAGCGCGCGAGAGCGGTATTCGATCGCCTTTTTCTACGATCCGAATCCGGACGCGATGGTCGAAACAATCCCGAGCTGTGTGGGGGAGGGAGAAGTCGTGCGTTATCCGCCGATCCTGGCCGCCGACTATCTAAAGATGCGTCTCGACGCGAGCAAGCCGGCGGAGGCCGACCTGGCGAAAGCCTAGCCTATCTTCCCGGGTAAGGCCTTTTCTGTGCAGCGGCGGCTCTCTCTCCCCTACGCCCCGAGGCCGATAGAGCGAGTTGCTTTTGCATGGAGCGGCCGCAAGGAGCCGGCGCGCGCGACAATCACTTGCAGAAAATCAGAAATTGAGCTAAGCTTGCCCTATGAGCAATCCGTCCGTTCGCCATGCCAAATCGCGGGCTAACCGTTTCGACGGCTCTTTCGCGAGGACAAAAGGGGCATGAAAAATTCTTCTCGGTTTTATCCGCGTAACCCATTGAAAAGTCTCGATTCGGACGAGAGAATCCAAGGAAATCCAAGGAAATCCAACCCCCAAAATCGGGGGTCTTCGCAGCGAAAAAGCGACGAACCAAGGAAACCCAAATCGGATCGGCAAGACTGAACGTCGCGCCCGTCGCCGAGAAGGAGCCACACCAACTCCATCCAAAGGCAAGGCGGGCTAGAGGACAGTGGTTTCATTTAATAACATATATAAAGCGTATATATGTCAACTCAGAAATGGCGCCACAATCCCTTGGAGTCTCGTGAAAAGGGCTCGAAGCGGCGTCCGCACAGCCGGCTGCCGGAAGGACAAGCGCCGGCCGTGAGCGCAGCCCGCCGCCTCCGCCAATCCCCTTTCAAAGGTCCGAGGTCTGCCCGTAATAGGCGCCGGCGCCGTGCTTGCGCCTGAAGTGCTTGTTCAGGAGCTCCTCCTCGATCGGTCCGAGGTCGGGCTCGAGTTGAAGCGACATCAGCGCCATTTGCGCGATGCACTCGACCGCGACCGCGTTCTCCAACGCCTTCGCCACGCTCGCCCCCCAGGTGAACGGCGCATGCCGGTTGACGAGAATCCCGGGAAAGTCGGCCGGATCGCGGTTCCGCATCGTTTCCACGATGACGTTGCCGGTCTCCCATTCATAGTCCACGGCGATCTCGCTTGGCCTCATCTTGCGGGTGACGGGCACCTCGCCGTTGAAGTAGTCGGCATGGGTCGTGCCGAAGATCGGGATCGGCCGGCCGGCCTGAGCGAACGCGGTCGCGTGCGATGAATGCGTATGCACGACGCCGCCGATGTTCGGGAAGGCGAGGAACAGCCTGCGATGGGTCGGCGTGTCCGACGACGGGTTGAGCCGGCCCTCGATCGTCCGCCCCTCGAGGTCGATCACGACCATGTCGTCAGGCGCGAGCGCTGCGTAATCGACCCCACTCGGCTTGATCGCGAATACGGCGCGCGCGCGATCGACCGCGCTCGCATTGCCGAAGGTGAGATTGATGAGGCCGTGCCGCGGCAAGGCGACATTGGCCTCGTAGGCTTCACGCTTGAGTTCCTTGAACATCGCCTCGTTCCGGATCAGGCGCGGAATCCCTGCGCAAGATAATAGTAGACGTCGTTGTTGCGCAGGTCCTGCTTGAAGTTCGAGAGACTGGTTTCCGGGCCGATCACCGCCATCTCAATTCCAGCGATCGTGGCGAAGTCCTCGAGCATCTCCCGGGTCACGCTGTAGCTGTATCCCGTGTGATGCGCGCCGCCGGCCAGAATCCAGGCTGCGCATGCCGTCTTGAAATCAGGCTTGCATTCCCACACCGCACGGGCGACCGGCAGCTTCGGCAAAGCAGGGTGGTCCACCGAGGTCACTTCGTTGACCAGCAGGCGGAACCGGGAGCCGAGGTCGATGAGGCTCGCGTTGAGCGCCGGGCCCTTCGCCGCGTCGAACACCAACCGGACCGGATCCTCCTTGCCGCCGATGGAAAGTGGATGAATCTCGAGCCTGGGCTTGTCCGCCGCGATCGTCGGGCAGATCTCTAGCATGTGCGAGCCGAGCACCTGATGCCCGCCCGGCGCCAAATGATAGGTGTAGTCTTCCATGAACGAAGTTCCGCCCGGTAGGCCCTCGCCCATGACCTTCATCGCGCGCACCAGGGCGACCGTCTTCCAGTCGCCCTCGCCTGCGAAGCCGTAGCCCTCGGCCATCAGCCGCTGTGGCGCGAGGCCAGGGAGCTGCCGCAGTCCGTGCAAATCTTCGAACGTGGTCGTGAAGCCCTTGAAGCCGCCGGCTTCCAGAAAGACGCGCATGCCCAATTCGAGCCGCGCGCCATAGAGCAGCGATTCGTGCCGAGCGCCGGTCTTGCGCAGTTCCGGCGCGACCGTGTAGCGGTTCTCATAGTCACTCGCCAGCGCCTTGATGTCGGCGTCCGAGACCGCGTTCATTTGGGCCACGAGATCGCCGACGCCATAGCCGTTGGTCGCGAACCCGAACTTCATTTCCGTCGCAACCTTGTCGCCCTCGGTGACCGCGACCTGACGCATGTTGTCGCCGAAGCGGCAGAATTTCGCCCCCTGCCAATCGCGCCAGGCGCGCGCCGCGCGCATCCAGGCGCCGACGCGATCCTGGACCTCCGGGTCAGACCAATGGCCGACCACGACCTTGCGCGCGAGACGCATACGGGTGTGGATGAAGCCCGCTTCCCGGTCCCCGTGCGCGGACTGGTTCAGGTTCATGAAGTCCATGTCGATCGCGTCCCAGGGCAGGTCGCGATTGAACTGGGTGTGGAGATGGACAAACGGCTTCTGAAGCGAATTCAGCCCGCGTATCCACATCTTCGACGGCGAAAACGTGTGCATCCAGAGGATGAGGCCGGCGCAGTTCGGATCGGCGTTCGCGTCAAGGCAAAGTTTGGCGATTTCGTCCGGCGTCGTTAGCAACGCCTTGAACGTGGTCTTGAGCGGGAGCTTCGGCGAGTCTGCAAGGGCGCTTGCGATTTCCTGCGCGTGCGCCGCGACCTCTTGAAGCGGCCCGGGGCCGTAGAGATGCTGAGAGCCGCAAACGAGCCAGATTTCAGGCTTGGCGAGATTGATCATAGTCGTCTCAGTTTCCCACAATGAATGGAGTTTTGCCCCACGTTGCCCCACTGTTCTTGGCGGGCAAAACCTGGCGCTCGAGCACGACGGTCATGCCCGTTGCGCATATTTGATATCCAGCAACGTCTTCATGACCTGCGACAGATCGGCGGACTTACTCAGTCCTCCGAAGCTATCGTGCAACTCTCGGTACAGCGCGTAGAGTTGGTCGTAGATGTTGCGATTTTCGGCGATCGGTTCAAACGCCTCCGGCTTCAAGGATGTCATCGCGGCTTCCGCGCTGGCAAAGTCCGGATGCGCGCCCGCCAGTACCGCCGCAGCGATCGCCGAGCCCAGCGCGCACGTCTGACTGGAGCCGGCGACCTGCATGACGCAGCCGGTCACGTCGGCGTAAATTTGCATGAGCAGCGGATTTTTCTCAGCGATTCCGCCGGTGCAAACAACCTGGTCCGTGGGCACGCCGTACTGCCGGAGACGCTCGATGATTGCCCGCGCCCCGAACGCCGTCGCCTCGATCAAAGCGCGATAGATATCGGCGCGTGTCGTATAAAGGTCCTGGCCGAGCAGCAAACCGGTAAGGCGCTGATCCACGAGAATGGTGCGATTGCCGTTATTCCAGTCGAGCCCCAAAAGGCCGGATTGGCCCGGCCGCTGCTTCGCCGCCTCGGCGGTCAGCTCAGCGTGCAGCGCGGCGTCCCCACCTAAGACGACCTCGATCCACCATTTGAATATGTCGCCGACAGCCGACTGGCCCGCTTCAATGCCGAAGAAGCCAGGCAGAATGGCGCCCTTCACAATGCCGCAGATACCTGGAATGTCGGCGATCGGCTTTTCGGCCGAAACGACCGCGCAGTCGCAAGTTGACGTGCCGATCACCTTGACGAGCGTGCCCTCGCGCACGCCGCAGCCGATCGCGCCGTAGTGAACGTCAAACTCTCCGATCGCGATCGCGACGCCTGGGGCGAGCCCGAGCTTGGTCGCCCATTCGGAGCAAAGCGAGCCGGCCAGCTCAGTGGCGTCGTAAGCCTTGTCGTAAAGGCGATCTCGAAGTTCGGCGAGACGCGGGTCGAGCGCTCCCAGGAATTCCTTGTCCGGAAGGCCGCCCCAATCGTCGGAGTAGAGGGCCTTGTGGCCGGCGGCGCAGACCCCTCGTTTGACCAATCGCGGATCGACGACGCCAGCGAGTATTGAGGGGATCCAGTCGGCGAGCTCAACCCAGGAGAAAGCAGCGCCGAATGTTTCCGGAGCGACATTGAGGCAATGCCAGAGCTTCGCCCAAAACCATTCCGAGGAGTAGACCCCGCCGCATTTCGCGATGTACTGGGGGCGAAGCTTTGCGCTGAGCTCGGTGATTTTGGCGGCCTCGCGCCAACTGGTGTGATCCTTCCACAGCCAGCACTGCGCGTTGAGGTCGTCCTTCCATTGGCGCTCAAAGCGAGCGGCTGATTCTTGTCGTCGACCGGAATTGGACTGGACCCGGTCGAGTCGACGCCAACGCCCATAACTCTCGACGGGTCGAAATCCGGTTTGCGTCCGGCTTGCGCAAGCGCGCCCTTAATGCTCTCCTCGAGGCCGAATACATAGTCGCCTGGATGCTGGCGCGCCAACAGGCCGTCTTTGGAATCAAGCAGGACGCCCTGCGCGCCCGAAGGGTAGTCCACCACCCCACTGCCGTATTCCGCTCCGTCCGAGCAGCGGACGATAAGCGCCCGCACCGAATTGGTTCCGAAATCGACGCCTAGGGTGAACATGAGCGCTCCGTGGCTCGATAGCGGGCAGTCGCGCCGGTCAGCGGCGAACGCGCCCGCAAGCGCATCGAAATGGCCAATGGAGGGAGCCCAATCGCGCTACGCTTTGCTCTTTTGATAGACGTCGACGTAGACCGCCGCGAGCAGCACGAGGCCCTTCACCACCTGTTGCCAGAAGATCCCGATGCCGAGAATCGACATGCCGTTGTTCATCACTCCCATGAAAAACGCGCCAATGACGACACCCATCACCTTTCCGACCCGCCCGGAGGCCGAGACGCCGCCGATGAAGCACGCAGCGATCACGTCGAGTTCGAAGGAATTGCCCGCGCTTGGCGTCGCCGAATTGAGGCGCGCGGCGACAATCAAGCCCGCAAGTCCGGCAAGGACACCCATGTTGACGAAAGTCAGCAAGGTCAGTCGCTCGGTGCGGACGCCTGAAAGCTGCGCCGCCAGCCGGTTGCCGCCCATCGCGTAGATGCGGCGTCCGATGGTCATGCGGGTGGTGATGAACGTGTAAAGGAGGATCAGCACGCCCATGATGATGAGGACGTTGGGCAAGCCCTTGTTCGACGCGAGCAGATAGCTGAATCCGACGGATCAGAATCGCGAAAATGGCGTTCTTGCCGATGAACAGCGCGAACGGCTCCGTCTCCATCGCCTGCGCGTTGTCGCGCATCCACCGGCGCGTGCTCGTGACGATCAGCAAGATGGCCCCGACCACCCCGATCAGCATCGACAGCCAGAAGAACTGCGGTTCTCCTCGCGGCGCCTTGAGGAGCCCGAAGTCGCTGAAGTCCGGGATGAAGCCGGCGCTGATCGACTGGAACCCCTTCGCGAACGGTCCGACGAACTGGCCCTGCAGCATGTTTCCGGTGAGCCCGCGGAAGATCAGCATGCCGGCGAGCGTTACGATGAACGACGGGATCTTGCTGTAGGCGATGAAATAGCCCTGGCTCGCGCCAATGAGCGCCGCCCAGGATCAGCGCCAGCACGATGACCAGCTGCCAGGGAAGTTTGACGTCGATGTCGAGCCCAGGGAACATGAAATCCCACCATCATGATCGCCGCGCAGCCGCCGACGAATCCAACGATGGAGCCGACCGAAAGATCGATATTGCCGCCGACGATCACCAGCAGCATGCCGAGCGCCATGATGACGATGTAGCTGTTCTGCAGGATGAGGTTGGTCACATTGACGCCGCGGAAGAGCACGCCGCCGGTGACGACCTCGAAGAAGGCCATGATGAGAAGCAGGGAAACAAGCAGGCCGTAGTCGCGAAGATTGTTCTTCCAGAAGCTCGCGTCCGCGGCCGACGGCTCAGCGGCGGGCGCCCGGTGATGATCGTTTCCGTGCTCATGCCGCCGCAACCCCATATTGCTTCATGATCGAGGCCATGATCTTCTCCTGCGTCGCGCCCTTGGCCGGCATTTCGTCGACGAACTTGCCCTCGTTCATGACATAAATGCGGTCGCAGATGCCGAGCAATTCCGGCATTTCCGATGAAATGACGATGACGCCTTTTCCTGCCGCCGCCAGATCGTTGACGATCGTGTAGATCTCATATTTGGCGCCGACGTCGATGCCGCGCGTCGGCTCGTCGAGGATGAGCACCTTCGGCTGCGCGAACAGCCATTTGCTCAAGACGACCTTCTGCTGATTGCCGCCCGAGAGATTGAGCGTCTTCTGAAATATGCCCGAGGAGCGTATCTTGAGCAGGCTGCGATATTGTTGCGCGATCCGGTTTTCCCGGTGCTTGTCGATCACTCCGCGCCAGGCGATGCCCGGCAGATTGGCGAGCGTGACGTTGTTCTTAATGTCCTCGCTCAAGACCAGTCCGAGACTCTTGCGGTCCTCGGTCACGTAGGCGATGCCGTTGGCGACGGCCTTCTGCACCGTCGAGACGTCGATCTCCTTGCCCTCCATGAAGGCGCGGCCAGTGATGTTTCGTCCGTAAGCGCGTCCGAAAATGCTCATGGCGAGCTCGGTGCGCCCAGCGCCCATCAATCCGGCGATGCCGACGACCTCGCCCCGGTTGACATGCAGGTCGACGCCCTTGATCACTTGGCGTCCGGCGTGCAGCGGGTGTTCGACGCGCCAGTTCTCGACCGCGAACAGACGCTCGGCAATTTTGGGGACGCGCAGCGGATAACGATCCGACATCTCTCGCCCGACCATGCTCTTGATGATGCGGCCTTCGCTGATCGTCTCGCGACGGCAGTCGATGGTCTCGACCGTCGCGCCGTCGCGCAGCACTGTGATTTGGTCGGCTACCTTGGCCAGCTCGTTGAGCTTGTGCGAAATGATGATCGAAGTGATGCCCTGAGCCTTGAACTCGACGAGCAAACGCAGCAAGGCGTCGCTGTCGGTTTCGTTGAGGCTGGCGGTCGGCTCATCGAGGATCAGCAGCTTCACTTTCTTGGCGAGCGCCTTGGCGATCTCGACAAGCTGTTGCTTGCCGATTCCCAGATTGGTGATGAGCGCATTCGGCGATTCCTTGAGCCCGACCTTGCTCAGGAGATCCCGCGTCCGGTTGAACGACCACGCTCCAATCGATGACGCCCATTCTGGCCGGTTCGTTGCCGAGGAAGATATTCTCGGCGATCGATAGGAGCGGCACGAGCGCCAATTCCTGATGGATGATGATGATGCCAAGATGCTCGCTGTCGGCGATGCGCGAAAAGCGACGTTCCTGCCCCTGAAAGACGATCTGCCCTTCATAAGAGCCGTAAGGGTAAACGCCCGCTCAGCACCTTCATCAGAGTCGACTTGCCGGCGCCGTTCTCGCCGCAGATCGCGTGAATTTCGCCTTCGCGGACCGACAGATTGACATCGCGCAGCGCGATGACTCCGGGAAAAGTCTTTGTGATCCCCCTCATTTCCAGAATGGGCGTCATGACTCGAGGCTCGTCGGTTGCGGCAGGCGATTAGTGTGCCAGACCCTGCAATGTGAAAGCGTCCGCCGGCAACGAAAAAGGGGCTTCGGCGCGCGAAAAATCGGCGCGAAGGCCCCCACTCGTCAGCTTGCCGGATTACTGGAGCTGATCGAGCCTTGTAGTAGCCGGTGTCGACCAGAGCCTTCTTCCAGTTGGTCGCGTCGACCGTGACCGGGGTCAAGCAGATAGGACGGCACGATCTTGACCTTGTTGTTGTAGGTCTTCGTATCGTTGATCTCGGGCTTGCTCCCGGAAACCACCGCGTCGACCATGTTGGCCGCGACCTTCGCGAGATCGCGGGTGTCCTTGAAGATCGTCGAATATTGCTCGTGGTCGATGATCGACTTGACCGACGGGATTTCGGCGTCCTGGCCGGAGATGATCGGCATCGGCTGACCCGCCGTGCCATAGCCGACGCCCTTCAGCGCGGAGATGATGCCGATGCTGAGGCCGTCATAGGGCGAGAGAACGGCGTCGACGCGCTTCTGGGTGTAATAGGCGCTGAGGAGGTTATCCATCCGCGCCTGGGCGACTTCCGCCTTCCAGCGCAGGGTTCCGACCTTGTCCATGCCCATCTGCTTGGACTGAACGACCAGCTCGCCCTTGTCGATGTAGGGCTGCAGGACCGACATCGCGCCGTTATAGAAATAGAACGCGTTGGTGTCGTCGGGCGAGCCGCCGAACAATTCGATGTTGAACGGGCCCTTCTTGCCGGCGTCGAGGCCGAGGCCGTGGACGATGCTGGTCGCCTGGAGCACGCCGACCTTGAAATTGTCGAAGGTCGCGTAATAGTCGACATTGGGCGAGCCGACGATGAGGCGGTCATAGGAGATGACCTTGATGCCGGCGTCGGCGGCCTTCTGCAGCGCGTTCGACAGCGTCGTGCCGTCGATGGCGGCGATCACCAGGACCTTATCGCCCTTGGTGATCATGTTCTCAACCTGCGCGAGCTGGTTGGGAATATCGTCATCGGCGTATTGCAGATCGGTCTTGTAGCCCTTGGCCTGGAGAACCTTGACCATATTGTCGCCGTCGGCGATCCAGCGCGCCGAAGTCTTGGTGGGCATGGCGATGCCGATCGTGCCCTTGTCCTGCGCGTACGCGACGCTTCCGGCAGTCAGGAGCCCGACCGCGACCGCGGCGGCAAAAGTTTTCAAATTCATTCGTATTCCTCCCTTTAGAAACGCCACTCGAAAGCCCTGGCGTCTTGGGCACCATACCATCGACTATTGAAGCTTTCCGAGTCCGGCGCAAGCCAACCTGCCAACGGCTTTCTGCCTAAAAATACTCGGAACTCAACAAGTATAACAACATTATCTTTATGGAATTCTGAGTCGGCCGCGCCGGTTTCGCGCCGCCATTGGCTCGTCGAGCACGACAAGGTGGGCGTTGCAGTGCATGGCCCGGCCAATTGCGATGCCAGATGCGCTCGTCGAGCACTCAAATTTCGCAGGGGCAAGGCAGTTCTCATCCGTCGGTCCGAGATCCGGTCACAAGAACCGGCCGATCCCCCTGATCCAATCGGCAGGGGACACGCCCCGTTGTTGCCAATTGATCGACATCAGCGAGGCGGCCATCGCGAAGTAGAGGTTGGCGTAAAGTGTCCGGGCCACCTTCGCAACCATTGGTGGAGGAGAGAAACGCTCGCTGTCAGGCCATTGCCGAGCCCATTGTCCGAGGTAAAATTCAACGACGACGGCGGCGCCCAAGAGAAAGCCCATGAGCCAGTATTGCCAGCCTAGACTTGCGCCGCTATGCCACACTCCGAAAAGGATAAATACCGTCATCGTCGCGACCGCGGACGACTGATAGCGCGAGAGCCAGGTGGCGCGACGCATCAGAAAAGCCGCCAGTGGGAAGAAGACAATGTCTCTCATCCATTCCGACAAGGTCATGTGCCAGCGCGTGTACATTTCGGTGACGCTTTGTGACTTGTAGGGCTGGTTGAAATTCTCCTTTACCGCAATACCCATGAGCCCGGCAGCGCCGATTGACACATCATTCAGGCCAGAGAAATTGGCGTACATATAGATATAAAACCCGATGATTGCTATAAATATTTCGTATATTTTGTGGGTTCTATAGTCAATAATGAAAGCGTCTGGGCTTATCTGTAAGAAAACGCCAGAGATGACTACGACTTTTGCTGCTCCCTTCAGGATTTTAAGCAAGCAGTTGATCGGACTTTCTTTATTGTAAGCCGATCCTGCATTGAAGGAACTCTCAAAATAACTGTAGGGAGAAATTGGCCCGATGAGGAACGTGGGTGCAAAGAAGCAATGGGCCATGTAGTCAGGAAACGACATCATATTGATCTTGCGCTTACTAAGTTCCCACTCCACATGCGCGCAACGGAACAACATATACGAGAGCCCGACGAAAAACAGGAGGCCAGTTGTCTTGGCGAACACGAGCCAAGCGATTGGGGGCACAAACCCGAGTAGGAACAAATGACGGGATGTCGTTTGCGCAATGCGAAGCAACACCCAGAATACTGACAAGAATAGAACATATAGCAACATCGAGAATGCGCCGGACTGCGTTCCCGTAAAGAATATTAGCCAAACCGCGGCAACGTTGATAATTGCGAAGACGGCGCTCCGAATTGCGCTGACCGGCATTAGGCGCGCGATCGCAGTCGCGATCCCAAAATAACAAAGAGCGACGATCGAGGTGGTCGAGAAAATCAGTTCTGACATGTCAAAACTGCGCGTACAAGAAACCGGCGTCCATATTAAGCGAAGAAATGCTGGCAAACATGCCGACCGACAAAAATGCCAGTAAACAAAACAAAATTAGAAGAAAAGGGCGCCTTTGCATTTGTCAGCCTCGAGTTTGTTCAAGCAGCGTTTGCAGTGCCGGGCCAAAAGCCTGCGCGCTCCGCCGCGCTCCGTTCGAGTTAAAGTGTAAAGGATCGAAGTAATTCTCTCTTATACGTTCAGGCGGGATGTTCCCAAACATCGAATTCGGTTGATGCGGCGATAACGGGAACTCCGAGCGCAAGCACTTGAACTCGATACCTCTATCGGCCCCTGGCTTGTAGCCAGCGGCAGCATCATAAATGCAAGCATGGCGCCATTTTCTTCACATAACGCTTTAATGGCGGGAAGATAAGCGAGTTCGATCGATGTGAGCGCCCTGCTGGTCAAAACCACTCCAGGAGGGAGAGGCGCTCCGGGGCTTATAATTATCGCCGGCAGTGGTTTATCTGGCGAATCGTACTGGGCAAACGCCGCTCGAGGAGAGGTTTTATTTTCTTGGTACCCCTCATCGGGCGTGTAACTTCCGCGAGTCTTCTCAAAGTCAGGAAAATCCTCCATCGTTCGGTAGCCTTGCCGAGTTAGCGATCCGGGACGAAAGATGGAAGCCAAAGCCAGTCGCGGTCCGATCAGCGCCATTTCCGCGTAATCCGTGATCGCAAGACCGGGACTTTTGATATCCAGCCCCGGATCAGGTTGTCCGAGCACGCGAATGTATTTTTGGCCCGGATGGTTATCGATTTGAGGAATATCGGGATAGTTTATGACAACCAATCGCGCATGGCGATGTTTGAAGAAGTCCTTGAGGAACGTATAAGTCAAATCGTAGCCATTAAATCTGGCGGCGATTGTTTCAGACTTCACCGGCCCGTCTGGCGTATGCACATCTTCGCGAAGAGCCGAGTGGTCGATCGCCGTCAGCATTCTTGAATTGCCGAGGATGAGAACGTCGAGCGGCCGCGTCTCTTTAAGGACTTCATTCATATGCCAGTCTGATGGACCGACGCGCTTGGACATCACGAGATATCGCGTTTCGGGGCTTACGACGAGCGCGGTCAAAACAGGTGATAGTAAAATCGCAGCCAACGCAGCAATCCAAACGACAAGGTGGCCAGTCCCGTGAAAGGCCGGCTGCATCGGCGGCGGTCGGAATTTCATGCCTGCACTCCAATCCCTGTCACTCAACGGTCACGACTTCACTTAAGCCTTAACAATATCTACCGAATCCTGACGGCCCTGAGGCGAACAGGTCGTACACCGAAAATTTAGTTGCGTTGTCCAACGTGATGTTGCTTATTATTATGACCATAAAGAGACGTCGGCAAGGGCAGCTTTCAAGGGCAGTGTTAGTCCCCGCCTGCGAATCCCGTCTAACGCTAACAGCAGCAAATCTTGGACTGGAGAATGACTGAACGTTACCTAACGATGCGGGATTTGCTGGACGATAGGGTTCGGCAAAGCGAAAGAGAACTGTGTTATACGTTTCTCGTTGGATTTGAAGTTCGAAATCAGTGGAATTATGCGGATCTATATCGTGAGATCGCCAAGGTTGGCGTGCATCTCCGGAAGATCGGATCAACCGGAAAACGAGCTCTGCTGGTTTATCCGCAAGGTCCCGATTTTATGGCGGCCTTTTTGGCCTGCCTGTCTTGGAACGTGGTGGCGGTCCCCGTGCCGGCCCCTGAGACTTGGAATCTTCTTCGCACGATGCCCCGCCTGAGGGCGGTCGCTGAGGACGCTGACGCGGCCTTCGTCCTGACGACCCGCAAGATTTTCAACATGGCCTCGGCCAGCGCCAGTAGCCTCTGGGACTTCGAGGGCACGCCGTGGATCGTGACCGATGAACTCGAGGAGGGCGGCGATGACTTGGGCGCCGAACCGATTGACGCGACGACGCCGGCCTATTTTCAGTATACCTCAGGATCGACCAGTTCCCCGTCAGGGGTGGTTATAACGCATCAAAACTTGATGCATCATTTGGCCGCTCTGCATAAGTCCTGCGGCTACGGTGACGGCGTGACCGTTACGTGGATGCCTCATTTTCACGACTACGGCCTGGTGCAGGGCTTGTTGCAGCCTTTGTTCAGCCGCGATCCCTGTTATTTCATGTCGCCATTGTCATTCCTCAAACGGCCCGCCCACTGGCTCGGGGCAATCACCAAATATGGCGGCACGCATTCTCAGGCGCCAAATTTCGCTTATGAGCATTGCATTCGCCGAGTAAGCCCGGAGGAACGCGCGGGCTTAAACCTCGCCAGCTGGAAAGCTGCCGGAAATGCGGCAGAGCCCATCAACCCAGAGGTGTTGGAGAAATTTATCGAAACGTTCGAGCTATGCGGCTTTCGGAGAGCCGCGAGCGCGCCAGCTTATGGACTTGCCGAGGCGACGTTGCTCGTTTCATCCACACGACTTAACGCCGGACCGCGCGTTCTCGAGTTGGACACAGATGCCGTCTTTGATGGGCGCGTGGCTCCTGTCGGGGCCGGCCGCGTGGGCCGACAGGTTGTCAGTTGCGGTGAACTGGTGGGCGACACCAAAGTCGCCATCGTCAATCCAGAAAATCTTACCAGGTGCCGGGATGACGAGATCGGGGAGATCTGGGTGTCGGATCGCGCAGTGGCTGCCGGATATTGGAAGCAGCTGGTCAAGTCTCAGGAGATATTCAACGCCTTCCTAAAAGATACGGGAGAAGGGCCCTGGTTGCGGACCGGGGATCTAGGTTTTTTGCAGAATGGAGAGCTTTTTGTTTCAGGCCGGCTCAAGGACATGATTATCATCCGCGGCGCGAACTTTGCTCCTCAGGACATCGAGTGGGTGTCACAAAAGTGCCATCCTGCAGTTGAAAGCGCGGAAAGCGCCGCTTTTCCATTGACCATCGAGGGAGAGGAGCGCCTCGGCATCGTCCAAGAGCTGAATCGAAAAGACCACCCCTCGAATGTTGACTTCGAGCAGGTCACCGCCAGGATTCGGGAGCAGATTTCTTTGGAGTTCGACGTGCGCGCGCACGCAGTCGCGCTGGTGAGGCGGGGGACAATTCCGAAGACATCAAGTGGGAAAATACAGCGCCGGGCCTGCCGCACCGCATTATTGGACGGCAGTCTCGAAACGATATTTGTGCTCAACGATGGTCCGCTCTCGTAATTCATGGGAATTAAAAATGAACTCGCTTGCAGCGACCACTACAAAGACAACGCTGACCGAAGCGCTGGAGTACCGAGTTGGCCATACCAAAAATCCTGAAATCCATTTTCGTTCGCATATTCCCAGAAGATTGATGAGAGCGAACAGTTTCCCGAAGAGGCTATTCGCTGGCTGTACGATAGCCAATTCGCTCGTCATTACGTCCCGGAGGAATTAGGGGGGTCGTTTCATTCGTTCTCCGAATTGGGGGAGGTGATACGTGTGCTGTCGCGCCGCGACGTGTCCAGCGCCGTGGCGTTCTCCACATTGTTTTGGTCCTTTTTGACTTGGGTTGGCGGTACGGACGAACAAAAGCGATGGCTGGCCAATTACATCGTGGAGCGCCGGGGGACCATGTGCCTTGCCTATTCAGAACGGCAGCACGGCGCTGATTTGGCGGCCAGCGACACCGTAGCGCGGCGAACCGCAGACGGATTTGAGATCACAGGGGAGAAATGGCCCATCAACCGCGCGACTGTCGGAGGGCTCTGTTTTGTTCTGGCGACCACTGATCCGCTAGCCGGCCCCCGCGGCTTGTCGCTGTTCATGCTGGACAAAGGTGAGCTGGACTTCAGCCGCTTTTCCAATTTTCCAAAGATTCTCACACACGGCATGCGCGGCTCGGACATAAGCGGGATCAAGTTTGAACAGTGCCCAGTTCCGGCGCAAAGTTTGCTCGGCGGAGAAGGAGAAGGGCTTCAGCTCGCGTTGAGAGGCTTCCAGATCACACGCGCGCTCTGCGCAGCCGTCTCGCTTGGAGCCGGAGACACTGCATTGCGAACTACACTTAGTTTTGCAATGAATCGCAAGCTTTACGACGAGCTTGTTATCGAGCTTCCCCATGCCGCGGGGGTGCTTTCCGATGCGTTCCTTGATCTCCTTATTTGCGATTGCGTGACGAATTCTGGACTGAGATCGTTTCATGTTGTGCCGGAACAGTCCAGCCTTTGGGCTTCGATCGTTAAATACTTTGTGCCAACAACGATCGAAACGATGATCCAGAACCTCTCGGTCGTGCTTGGGGCGCGCTATTACATGCGCGAAGAGCACGAGTTCGGAACGTTTCAAAGGGTCTTGCGAGACGCCGCAGTTGTCAGTCTCTTCGATGGAAGCACGGTGGTGAATTTGCATGCGTTGATGCTTCAGTTCAGGCATCTTGCCCGACGTCGCGGCGTGCGCGGCGATCAGGGTTCTCGGCTTGGTCAGATCTTCGAAATGAACGCCACCGTCCCGGCCTGGAGCGGTCAACGACTAAGTTTGGTGAGCACGCAAGCCAATGACGCTTTGGAGGGCGTAGAGTACAGCCTCGAGCATCTGAAATCGGATCGAGCTGCGAATACCGCTGATCCGACCGAAATCGATCGGATTTTAGCGTTCGGTGAAATGCTGATGCATGAGATCGGAGTGCACAACGCTAAGTTCGTTGAATCCGAGTTCGAACATGGGCACTTGCAATCCGCCGCGATGTTCAGAGCCGCACAAAGATATTGCGCATTGCATGCCGCCGCAGCGTGCCTGCACGCCTGGATCTGGAATCGAACCAACAGCTCTTCATTCTTTACAAGGGGCGCGTGGTTGGTTCCAGCGCTAGCCAGGATTTTTGACAAACACCTCGATATCCATCACCATGATGTCACTGACGCGTCTCGGCCGGAGCTTCTGCAAGAGCTGCGGCGTCTCCATCGAGACAATCGTATGTTCTCAGTTGGCGCGGCCGCTTTAGGAAACAACTGAACGGCGGTTTACCGCATTGGTGCAGCAACCGGGGATAACAATATGTCGAAGGCCAAAGATCTGGATGAGATGAAAGAGTGGCTGATTAAGCGTATTTCGACATCGCTCAGGGTGAAGAATGGCATGGATCCGGACGCTCCATTTTCGAAATACGGATTGCAGTCCATCGATGCGGTCATTCTGGCGATGGAAATTGAGGAGGAGGTCGGCGTGGAGCTGCCCCCGACTTTGTTGTGGGAATATAACACGGTGAATGAATGCGCTTCCTATCTGGTGAAAATCGCATCGGACATAGCGGCCTGAGTTAGGCTGCACGCGTATTGATGACGGTGGCGGGCATTCGGCGAGGACCGCTGTCGTCGGCCCCGTCGCCGGTCCTACTTCCCCGCCCAAGACAGCTGGGCCTTAGCCCTGCCTTAATTGCGTTGAGCTTTGTGGACAGCGCCCCGCGGCAACGAGCGCCCGTTGGGCGATCGACGGCCAAGGAAGCGCACGCTCGAGGATGTGTCGGAGAGCTCACGACACGTTCGTCCGGCAGCGGCCGGCCTCGATATCGATTGCCGACGCCGGCACGTCGCTGAAAGGCAATGGTTTACGTCGTCACGAGCGCGGAGACGTCCGGCCGGTCAGACTGGACGGCGCGACTGGACCTAGCAGGCTGTTGAAGAAGTCACGCGTTTGGTTTTGAGGACGGCTTCGTCGCCATTGTCGTAGGCGAATTCGATCTCGATTGTGCCGTCATCGAGGAGTTCGGCGGTTCCTTCTCCTTCGATCTGGTCTCCCTCGTCGCTTCCGGCCCAACGGAAGCCGATCGAGTCGCGAGCATATTCGACTTCGAGGCCGGCCTGCAAAGCGCCGAAGGCGACTTCTCCGCCTTGCGCGGTGATCGTCAGCCTCGCCGGACCGCAGAGGTCGAGGTGAGCGCGATCCCAGAGATCGGCCTCGACGATCCGCCAGCGGCCGATCAGGCGGCAGTTGGCCGGGGCCTTCACGTGCAAGCCTCGATGAGCTTCGGCAGCCGCGCCAGATTGTAGGCGGCGGCTGCGAGGGTGAAGGACCATCCGACGCGCGCGCGGCCGCGGAACTTGGTTCGTTCCTGGCCGGCGACTGTCTTGATCCAGCCAATGGCTTCTTCGATCCGCTTACGGATGCGTTGGCTGATCGCATAGCCCATGTGCCGCGTCGTACGGCCATCGATCGCCGACGAGCGGCCATTTGTGTTCTGCGCCACGTGAGGCGTCGCGTTCATCGAGCGCAGTTCGTTGACGAAATCCTCGGCGTCGTAGGCTTTGTCGGCGCCGAGCGTGATCGGCCTCGGCCGGTCGGCGCGCGGCTCGATCATGTGCAGCGCCGCGATCCGCTCCGCGTGGCCGTTGGCCTCCGTCAGACAGGCGTCGACCACGAGGCCATGGCGATTCTCCATCAGCGCATGCCCCATGAAGCAGAGCTTGGCCTCCTTGCCCGGCCCCTTGCGATAGAGCCGCGCTTCCGGGTCGGTCGTCGAGGCATGCGTCTTGTTGGAGCGCTTCTGGCCATGAAAGTCCGCCTCGCTGTTGCGCCCGCCGCTCGGAGCCGGGGGCTCGCCCGAGCCATCCCTCGGCCGAAAGCTCTTCATCGACGCCCACGCTTCGATCAGCGTGCCGTCAACCGAGAAGTGCTCCGTGCTGAGCAGCCGCTTCACCCGTGGCTGCGCCAGCACCGCGCTCAAGAACTTGGCGGCGATATCGCCCTCCAACAGGCGATCGCGGTTCTTGGAAAATGTCGAGTGATCCCACACCGCATCGTCAACGCCGACGCCGACGAACCAGCGGAACAGAAGATCGAACTTAAGCCGCTCCATCAACTGCCGCTCCGAGCGGATCGAGTAGAACGCCTGCAAAAGCATCGCCCGCAGAAGCTTCTCGGGTGGGATCGAAGGGCGACCCAGTTGCGCGTAGAGCGTCAATCGGCTCACAAAATTGACCCCCGATCGGCGTCCAAAATTGACCCCCTGATGTCGCACTGACGGCAGCGCTTGCCCCGGCGGAGCTGGTCGGGATTGCGCAGCCGGGGCGAGCGCGGGTCGGTGAAGAGCCGTTGCTGAAGATCAGGCGCGGTTCTTGAAGCGCCAACTCTCGTTGCCGGTTTCGACGATGTCGCAGTGATGCGTGAGGCGGTCGAGCAGTGCGGTGGTCATCTTCGGGTCGCCGGACATTTGTAGATGCCACAACGCTTGACGGGCGAGTCTCGAGGTCAGGGTCGTTGACCCCCATCATCCGCTGTATGGGGGCTGCTTTCCGGTCAGCGAACGACGCTCTGGACGTGGGCCGGCGCTGATCGTCATCCGGCTGCCGGACGGACGGGAGCGTACGATCTCCCGCGCTGCCATCTCCGTTTCTTCAGCATCCGAAAGTCTGACGGCGGCCGCAAGCCGTCTGGGACGCATTTCGGTGCGCACGCTTTTGCCCTTGGCGAATCACGTCCGCGCCGTGCTCGCCTCCAGGAATGCGGATCTCGAAGGCAGCGGCAGACGCAACCTCGATCGGACGCCTGTCGAACAGGATGGCTTCGCCCGGACGGCCGCCACGCCTATGGCCGCACCTTCCGGTCGAGACGCGACGTCGGTTGGCGCAGCACGTGGGGCAGCTCGTGCAACGTCTGCGGCGGCGATCCGCCCGGTCAGAGGAGAGCCATCTTGCTGAACACGACATTATCGACAGATGAACGCATCACGACCGCTCATCGCGCCAAGCTGGCGTATGTGTACGTCCGGCAGTCATCGCCCGGGCAGGTCCGTCATCATCAGGAAAGCACGGAGCTGCAATATCGGCTGGTCGAGCGAGCCGCCGTGTTCGGCTGGCCACGTGAGCGCGTTCACGTCATCGATGACGATCTTGGCAAGTCGGGGACGTCCAGCAAAGATCGGTACGGCTTTCAGACGCTGATCGCCGAGGTCGGACTTGGCAAGGCCGGCCTTGTGATGAGCCTGGACGCGTCGCGGCTCGCCCGCAACAATCGGGATTGGCATCAGCTCCTTGAGCTGTGCTCGCTATTCGGCGTTCTGATTGCCGATGGCGAGCGGCTATACGATCCGGCAGCCTATCATGACCGGCTGCTGCTCGGTTTGTCGGGGATCATGAGTGAAGCGGAACTGCATCAGATCAAGATCCGACTCCATCAAGGGGAACGCCAGAAGGCGGCGCGGGGTGAGCTGCGGCTGCCGCTTCCCGCCGGGCTGATCCACATGCGCGATGGCGGCGTCACCTTTAATCCGGACGAGGAAGTGCAGGAGCGGCTGCGCTTGGTCTTCGCAAAATTCCGGGAGCTGCGCAGCGCCAAGGCCGTCATGCGCTATTTGCGCCGAGCAAACCTGCTGCTTCCAGTCCGACCCCTTCACGGTCCGGCGCCCCATGACGTTGTGTGGCGACCGGCGGATAGCGCCCGCGTGATCAACATCCTGAAGAACCCGGCCTATGCTGGCGCCTACGTCTATGGCCGGCGACGGCCGGACCCACTGCGGCGGCAACCCGGCAGCGACCGGATTGGCACGGTGGCCGTAGCGCCGGAGGATTGGTCGATCTGTCTCAAGGACGCCCACCCGGCTTATCTCGACTGGGACGAGTTCATGGCGAACCGACGGCAGCTTGCGGATAATGTCGGCCGCTACGATGCGGGCCGGCCCGGCGCGCCGCGTAAAGGCAACGCATTGCTGCAGGGGATTGTCAGCTGCGGTCGGTGCGCCCGTCGGATGGGCCTGCGATACTCGGGACCGCACGGCGACTATCCGGTCTATGTCTGCGTCGCCGACAGCAGCGCGGAAGGTCGGCCCCGGTGCCAGGAAGTACGGGCTCTCGCGGTCGACGCCGAAGTCGAACGTCTGATTCTCACAGCGTTGACGCCGGACCGCATCGTGCTGGCGATTGCCGCATTGGGCGAGATCGAAGAGGAGACGCGGGCGATGGAGCGGCAGTGGTCGCTCAAACGCGAGCGCGCTCGCTACGACGTCGAACGCGCGCGTCGTCAATATGACGCCGTCGAGCCCGAGAACCGCTTGGTGGCTCGCTCGCTGGAAGGGGTCTGGGAGGAGCGACTACGGCGCGCGGACCGGGTCGAGCAGGAATACGACGAGGCGTCGCGAGCAATCGATCTCGATCTCCGACCACGATCGAGCGGAGATATTGGCGCTCGGCGAGGAGCTGCCGCGCCTTTGGCGCGCCGCGACCACGAGATCGGCGGATCGCAAGCAGATCGTGCGGCTGGTGATCAAGGATGTTGCGCTGGATCAGAACGGCGCCGGGGTTACGTCTGGATCAGGGTCGTTTGGCAAACTGGCGCTGCAAGCGAGCATTGGCTGCAACGGTGCGTGCAAGGCTACGAGCAACATGCCGATCAGGACCGTCTCCGGCAACGCATTGCCGATCTTAACGGGCAGCAGACGATGGATGGAGAGATCGCTGCGATTCTCAACAAGGAAGCGCTCCGCACAGCGCATGGAGCGCCATTCTCCGGCGGCATGGTTCACGTTTTGCGGAAGCGGTGGCGGATTCAGAGCGTCAAAATCAATGGCACAGGCGCGAACCCACCGCAGTGGCCCGACGGAAGCTACTCGGTCCAGGGCGCCGCCGCGGCTATCGGCATCACACCTCAAGTCATATTCGATTGGCTCCGAAAAGGGTGGCTGACAGGAACGCAACTCGCCAAGGGCATGCCGTGGCAGATCTCACTATCCCCGGACCAGGCCGCCGCGCTCAAGCGAAAGTCCGACGCACCAACCGGTCCAAGAGAGAGGCATCATGAAAGCGTC
>CAVPPX010000062.1:0-107220 GCA_963707355.1 uncultured Alphaproteobacteria bacterium
TTGTTGACCGCTTGACCATTCTCGTATTGCTGTTTTCCTTTCCATTTGCGGCCTATTCGCCGATGGCTCGGATGTATGGGAACCCGAGCTTCTCGCTCGTCGTCTGTCGGTGGCGTCCCGCATGATCTGTCGGAATTTCGCCATCATTTGGTTGCGCGCGGCCTCGCGTGATCTATCGAAGATCTCATCGATCTGCTCGCGGCGGGCATAGTCCGGCATTCGCTCATAGGTTCCGCTGCGCACGAACCGGTCCAAGTTCTGCTTCGTCATCACCCCAGCGATGCGCTGGAAGTCATCGTACTGCTGGTCGCTCAGCGTCACGTTGCGGATACGGCGATCGACAGGCCCCTTGGCGATCCCCATCCGCAGCATTTCGATGTTGACCGGATCACTGGAAACCTTTCGCTCCCAGATCGCGGTCAGACCCTTCATGCCAAGGCTTCGGGATTCTGTATCGGCTGGCCCCAGATGTCGCGTCAAGGCAGCAACCCTTGCGAGACAACCGGTCCATCTTCGCTTGATGGCGTCGATCACCGATCGGGCTTGCCGTGAATAGGGGTCCATCGCCCGCGCCATTTGCCCCATGCCGACGCTGAACGGCACGAAGGACGACCTGATCCCGCACATAGATCGGCGCATAGTTTTTATCGTTGAGGGCCTTCAGGGCGGTCCGGGCCACGCATGAAGGACTCGTCGAGCACGCTCTGAGCGATCGCATGATGGAGATATGCGGCTTCCGTCGCCAAGTCTTCCGACGCCGCTGTATGCGCAGCGCCGTAGAGATCGGCCGCCATCCCAAGCAACATCCCGATCGGTCCAAGCCGGTGAAGATCGTACCAGGTGTCCCCTAGACGAACGCTGTGCGGCTGAGAGCCAGCAAGCCGCCACATCGCGGCCTGCTTCGGATCCTGGGGCCCAGCGCCAGTCACATAGCCTTCCGCGGCCAACGTCCCGAAGGTGACCGCAAGCGCGCTCCCGACCAGCATCCGAGCCATCGCTTTGTCCTGGGCGATCGATCCATTCTTGCCCATGAGGTCGGCGCGGATCGTCGGCGCCAAATCTCCGATCGGCGTCCGCTGCAACAAGGTCTGGTTGATGATGGACGACGAGATGTGGACGAATGGATCGATGAATTTGAGGAACGGCGTCTCGCCAAGCACGGGCAGGTTTGGAGCGAGATTGGTGATCTCGGACAGTTTCTTAGTGAACTGGCCGCCTTGGCCCATCAGGGTCGCTTCGTTGGCCTCGAAGCCGCGGCCTCCATCCTCTCAGGCGTTCGGTTGAGGCTAAGATTTGCGATCCGTTGCGCGAGTTCGTCGCCGCGCTGTCCTTCGTTCCAAGCCTGACGAAATTCCTGACCGTTGATCTCGATCGAATAGTTCATCGCCCGGAAGAACGAGTGGATCGCCGCGATGAAGCGGCCAGGCCCGCGGGCGATGTCGCCGATCGGCAGCACCGGCACGCCCTTGACGGCGATGTTCGGGATCGCTCCTCGGAGCGAGTATTGCGCGCTAACGAGGGGAGCATTCTCGACGCCGCCGGCGCTGAGCAATGATCCGGCGGAAATGATGCCGTCCTTCATGCCCTTCACGACGCCGTACCAGGCGCGTCCGGCATCGGCGAATGTCGCCTTCTCATGCAACGAAGCGCCGAGCCCGAATGTCCCCGGCTGGAAGTTCTGCGCCAGCGTCGGTGTCTTGGCGGCTTCTCCGGGCAGCGAAGTCGTCAACCCTGTGCGGAGCGCATCAGCCGCCGCGGTCAGAGCTGCGCCGCGCCCTTGCGCGCGCCTTTGATCTGCGCTGCGACCTCGCCGAAGGGGATGACATCGCCCTCTCGTCCCGCGGCGCGTCGGATCGCGCCTAGTGCCGCAGAGGTCGGTGTCTCGAGCAGCGCCCGTTCTCCCGAGAGGATGGTGTTGCCGATCGCATAGGTGACATGCGTGGCCGGACCCGAAATCAGCCCGTTGATCCAATATTCCAGCAGCATCCGACCGAAGCTGTAGCGGCCCGCGTCGGCGACGAACTTGGCCGCCTGTTCTGGCGTATCGAGCGAGGATCCCAGGCGGGCCTCTTCCTCCATCTGGAAGAGCGTCTTGCCGGTCGCGCGGCGCACGAACTCATCGGCACTCTGGATGTCTGGCGTCCACAGTTCCTTGGACTTTCGGAGCGCCCTAAGCGCGCGCCCGCTCTCCGCCGTGGCTTGCGAATATTTGGCCTGCACCGCCTGATGAAAAGCCTTGGCCTTTGCGTATTCAGCGACAGCCTAAGCCATCCGGCGAGTTTGGCGACGCGTCCCTAACCGCCTGCATCTTGGCGACGACGTTCTTGGCCGAGATCGCGCCTAACGCCTGGATGGCCTTGTTCTCTTCGGCGTTGAAGGCTTGGCCGATCTTTTTCGCGAGAAAGAGTTCGGCTCCGTGCCAAGAATTGTATAGGCGGTCTGGAGAACCTCCCCGTCCGTCACCACGCCGCGGCGATCGGAGATGAAGCCGCCATTTTGCGCCGCATATCGCGGAAGACCTGCTTAATGTCCTCGAGCGCGCGGTCTAGGTCGGATTCGATCTCGGTGGCGGAGACGACGTTGTCGAGCCGGATGTTGCCTGCTCGATCGACGAAACGAAAATCATTAGGTCGGCTTGTTTCTCGCGGTGTTGGGGCGAGGGGATGCCCAGAGCCGACGCCAGCATCTCGTCTTCCGATGGACCCGGGTCCTGTCCCGCTTCGTGCGCCAGCGCTTTCTTGCCCAGCGTTTCCGCCGCCCGCCAGCTGCGGGCCAGGTCCACCGCCGCCAGGCGGGCCTCCGGGCTCAGTCCCGGCACCTCCGCCGCCGCCGCCCAGAGCGCCTGTCTGGTCTTCGCTCTCTCCACCCGCTCCGGCAAGGTCATGGGCTGTGGCGGCTGGTCCGCTAAGTTCGCTTGCGGCATGAGGAACCTCGGTCTCTCGTCTCAGGGTTTCCAACTCGACCCGAGCCAGTGCGGGCTCTGCGTCCTTCGGTTCGGTTAGCGCCGCGTCCCTCTCATGAAGATCAGCGAGGCTCGGCGGTCTGTCAATTTCGGGGACGATGACAGTCGGGTGCGGCTCCTCGGCAAGCATTCGGTCGAAGACGTTTCGGATGTCGTCGGAGATGGGTTTCCCAAGCCCTGCGATGGTTCGGTAGATCGCGACCATCCATTGCTTGAACTGGGCAAACGCGCGGGCCAGCCCAGGTGAAGGCGCAACGCCTTCTCTCGGCGTATTGCTCGAACCCGCGAGCAAATCGCTCATGCTGCCTCGTTCTGATCTCGCTGCGGTCGTTGACCTTCAGCCAGTCCTTGATGGACTGCCAGTCATCGAGGAGCGCGCCCGGCGCGTCCGGACGTTCGGCATGTTGGCCCAGGATCTCAAGATAGTTGTGAGCGCCCTCGTGAATGAGGGTGGAAAAGTCGGAGCCCTTGAACAGCGTAATGAGCGGGCCGCTTGCCGGCGACGAAGCGGACCTTGCCCTTGGCGGATTGGTCGAGTTCCTTGCCTTCCTCGGCTGGCGGCTTCTGGGCCAGTTCGAACGTCTCAGGTCGCACTTTGGGCTGTTGCGCCTTCCAGATCGGGCCGTGGGCGTTGTAGAGGTCTTCCGCTGTGCCAAAGGCGCCGCCGCCGCGCGCGGCGAGAGTATCGAAGAACGCCGCCTCAAGCGGGGCGCGGGCGTCCGCTTGCGCTTCGGGAACCTTGGCCTCTACGAGCTGGCGTTTGACATCCGCCGCGATGTCGGCCGCTATCTGCTCACGCTGGGGCGTAGGGGTCGATTCAGGCGCTGCGACCTGTTGTGGCGGGGCAAGAGCGTCGGACGGCTCTACGGGGCTTCCCGTGGCCTCGGCGGCCCGTCGATAGGCGGCTCCAACCTCAGGCCCGATTGCGTTGAGTTCCTCGTGCGCCTCGTTCAGCCGCTCCTGCAACGCCGTCAGTTGCGGTGTCGGCTCCTCGCCCACTTCCTCGGCGCGCTCCGAAATGGCCGACGACCACCGCTGAAGAGAATCGAACCTTTGCTGCGCTGCATCATAGCGGGCGAAGACCTCCGGCTCCATCTGCCGGGCCGTGGCATGGATGTCCGGTGCGGGAGGCGCAGCCCCAACCGTCATCTCCTGCCGGCGCGTGTCCTGCGCGATTCCTTCCGCCGTCTTGGCCTGGTTCTCCGTCCCCTGATAGACGTCTTCAGTCACTCCGGGACCGGCGACTTTCAGATCTCCCGCCTCCGCGATGGTCGGTTCCGGGCGTGCAATTGGTTCTGGCTGTCCACCGATTAGCCTTCGCACCGGCGCCGCGCCAGCGCCCATGATTGTCTCGCCCAGCCGATTTGGCCGGTTCAGGAACATGCCCAATCCGGTCGAGAGGGCGACATTCCACCAGGCTCTCGGCTCGTTCAGTTGCCCTTGCGATGCCTCTTGGCCGAGCGTGATCCCGCCCATGACCGTACCGCCAACCGCCGCTTGCGCAGTCTTGGTGTTCAGCAGTTGCTCAAGGCGGGTTGCGCCCGCAGGCAATTCCTTCACCGCGAAGCCTGGGCTGGCCGTTAGCGCATATGGCGCGACACCGCCTAGAAGCGAGGCGATCCCATGTTCCTCCCAATCCTCCTTCTGCTGTTCCTGCGTGCCGCCGAACAGGCTCTGTACTCCCGTTGGGAGTTTGGAGATCGCCCAATTCTGCGCGCTCTCAATCGCCGCGCCGCCAAGTATCGCGCCGGCGACACCGCCGCCGAAAGCACCCACACCAGCGCCGATTGGTCCAGCAAAGCTGCCTAAGGCGCCGCCCGCTTCCGCGCCCGCTGCAGCGCCAGCCAACCCGCCCGCGTCGGAAGCGCGCTGCGCTCGGCCGAGCGAATGAAAGCGCCTGTGGCGCTGGATTCCGGCTCTTGCGGCGCTCCCTTTGGCGGACCCCAGCCGCTTACCCGAGGGTCAATCGAGTCCAGCAGCTGATCCGCCTGGTCCTGGGCCGACATCTGGGAGCGCGCGCGCCGCCGCTGCCGTTCACGCGCGGATCGATGCTGTCGAGTAGCTGGTCGGCCTCGGCCTGCGCGTCGTATGGATTGGCCTCTGCCCGACGACGGATGGATCGAAGCGGTCAAGATACGCTTGGCCGCCCTTGTCAGGGTCATTTTCCCCCGCTTGCGCAGGATCGAATTTCGCCAAATAGGCGTCTGCGTCAGCGCTTAGGTCGCTCGTGGATCGCTCAGCCATTGCGCGCCTCCTGTTCATTCGGCTGTGGTGCTGCGGTTCCCTCGATCAGCGCCAGGGCGGCGCCCAGCGGATCCGCCTCGCGCCCCGCTTCTAGTTCGTCTCGCAAAATGCCGGCCGCCATCTCGAGCACTCTGATGACGTGCCGCCGATCGTTCGGCGTCGTGATCTTGATCCAGCGGGCAAGCTCGCCGCCGCTGATGCCTACGAGGTCGCGCAGTGGCTTCGCGCCCGCGGGGCGTGTTCGCTCAATCGAACCGCAGATGGGCGGCGGCTCGTCCGGGGGCTTATGCCTGTAGTCGTCCGGCTCAGGCGACGACGGAACGTCATCGGCAACGCGGCCCCTTTCCTTGATTTCGGCGAGAACCGCGATCTGCGCTTCGGGCGTAGGGGCCTTCGCGGCCTTCAGGAGAGCGGATTGATTGTCGTCGATACCGGCTTCGACGGCAGCCCGCTTCGTCTCTTGGGGTAATGCGGCAATCTTGATCGAACGGCGGGCTTCCAACTCCGTAACCTCAAGCGCCCGGGCCGCCGCGCGGACGCCGCCTTGGGACGGCCGCCTTGGAGTTTTGCGTCAGTTTGACGCAAAACCAGGCGCATCCCTCTCTTCTCGCAGCCTGATCCATTCCGCAATTGCCACCGATCGATCAAGCGCGCTTAACTCGGTGCGGTGGAGGTTCTCCGAGATTGTCCAGAGCTTCGCCTCGACGTCGTCGAAGTCGACGAGCCGCACGAGGACGCTCGAGATGCCGAGCAGTTTCAACGCCTCGATCCGGTGCCGGCCGGCGACGAGAACGAAGCGGCCATCTCGCTCGATCACGGTGGGCGCGCTCTGCAGGCCGATCGCGGCGATGGAGCGCGACAGCTCAAGGACCGCCATCGCGTTGTAAGGGCGCGCAGTCGAAGGGATTTCGATCTGGCTCAGCCGAAGGGTCAGGCCCTTGAAATCGGCTAATTGTGGTGGTCGTCATGATTTGGCTCACTCATTCGGCGGCTATGGCGCGGGTTGGGGCGTCGGCGATGACGGACAGTCGCAGCCGAACCGGCTTGTCGGCATTCGAGGGGTGTGAGTCGGCAAGCTGCTGCGCCAACTGGGCAGCGGAGAGGCTCACTGCTGCGACTGGCCTGCGAAGTTCAATCCGGCGATCGGCGATGCGGAAAGAGCCTTCGATCAGGTCGAATGCCGGTGCGGCAACCGCTGTGTCGGCCCGCCGCGTCGGCGAGCCCGGGGCGGTGCCATCACTCGGGCGTGCTGCATCCATCTATCTGCTGCGGTGTACCCACCCGAGATATAGATAGTGGTGCCGTTTCGGCCATCGCTAGTGGTGCCGTTTCGGCACTGGCAAATTTAGCCTTTGGTGCCGTTTCGGCACTGGGTTTCGGTGCCGTTTCGGCACTGGCAGCTTTTAGATTTTGGCGGCGGGCTCGTAACCGTTCCAAGGCTGCTCTGCCTCTTCCAGGGTCTGGAACCGCCGCCACTCGCAACGTTCGGTCCAACACCTTCGAGTTCTGGACGCGTGGCCAATAGGAAAAGATTCGGTCGTCTATATTCGGCCCCTTTGGCCATCTTTCCGCGCTGCGTAATCTCGATGAAACCGAGCGTCTCCAATTCGTCCAGCGAGGACCCGATCGAATGGCGCCGCACGCCGTATTGAACGAAATCATCGAAAGTGACGGGCAATTTACCATTGTCATTCCCGCCGTGGTGCGCGAGCTCGATCTCGATGCGCGCAAGCGCTCGATGCGCTGAGAGACTGAGGGCGCGGTAGGCCGGAATCTCAAGCATCTCGATCGAGCGGGCTGCCACTGGCCGGTTATTGCATTGCGGCTGCTTAGCCATGAGCGACACGTCCCCTGGCTTTGGCGAAGGCGATCTGCCGCGAAACGATCCAGTTTTTCGTCTTCAAACTGGGCGGACGAGCGATGGCCGATCGGACGCGAGGATCGTTGGGCCAGGCGCCGAACCTTTCCTTGAACTTGAAGCCCACCCATCCAGGCTTGTGACCGCGCTCACGCGCGATCCAGAGCAATTCGCCGTGAAAAGAGAACTTGTCCCCGATGCTCGGCTCTGCGGCGCCGGTACGGCGTGAGCCAAGCTCGACCAATTCGCCTTCGGCGCTCTCGACCTCGGTCTTTCCGCGGATTGGAGCGCCGCAAGATGGACAGGCTTTCGCCGTGCTGACTACCGCCTTGCACTCGTCGCAACGCTTGGGAAGGCGTTCGTTTCGCTCGCGCTTGCGATTGATACCGGCGCGGCGCTCCCTGCCGTTATCTAGATGCGTCTGGCCGATGTCGGTCAGCATGCCGAGCCGCAAATGGTTGCCGGCGTGGTCGAGAATCAAAAGATGATCCTTGCCCTCAGCAGTGCGAAGGCCCCGACCGATCGTCTGGACGAAGAGAACCCGGCTTTTGGTCGGACGCGCGAGAATGATGGAGCGCACGTCCATGTCGATGCCGGTCGTCAGCACGCCGACGTTGCAGATGATTCGGAAGTCTCGCCGCAACGAAAGCGAGTGAAGATCGCCTCCCGGTCTTCGCGGGAGGTCGTTCCATCCATATACTCCGCGGCGACGCTCGCCTCCACGAACCGTTCTGCAACATGCTGCGCGTGACGACGGTTGACGCAAAAGCAGAAGGTCGAGCGCCCCTCGGCTCGCTTAATCCAGGTCTCGACGATGTCGCCGGTCACGACAGAGCGGTCCATCGCGTCGGAGAGCTGCCCTTCGTGGAAATCTCCGGCGACGGTCTTGACCCCGGCGAGGTCGGGCTCGCTCGGCGCGAAGGTCTTGAATTGCGAGAGAAAACGATCGCGGATCAAATCGGCTGTGGTCGCCGCGACGATCAGGTCATCGTAATGTTTGCCGAGACCTCGCGACCACGGCGTCGCCGACAAGCCGATGAACGGAATCTAGGGCAATCCTTCATCCATCGAAAAATTTCGCGATGGAGCTGATGGGCTTCGTCGACGAGAACGAGGTCAACCTCCGGCCGCTTGCGTCTCGCCAGCGTCTGTACCGAACAAACCTGGACCGGCTGGTCGCGATCGGTGCGCTCGTGGATGCCTTGGATGACGCCAACGCAGTGAATGCCTTCGGCCTCGAACGCCGCGACAGTCTGGTCGATTAGGCTGAGCGCCGGCACGGCGAACGCAACGCGCTTGCCCTTGTCGAGTGCGCGCTGGATGATGTGCGCCGCGGTTAGGGTCTTGCCGAAGCCAGTCGGCGCCTGGAGCATCGGGCGACGCTTACGGCCGCCAGCGAGCCCCTGAGAGCCTCCAGTGCGCGTTCCTGATGTGGGCGAAGGGGGCGAAGCGCAGCCGACGGCCAAACGGCGTCGATCGAACATTGCTTTTCGCGGGGATTTGAGGCATTCAGAGCGCTGCAAGCCGCCAAGCAAGCAACATCCTGAGAGCCGGTTTCTGCGTCGGGACCGGCTCTCGCAGTTTGTGAGGTATCCATCGATCAAGCTGCGCCTTCCGACGCAAGCCGATCGATTTCAGATTCCGGGATAAGGTCCTGCCACCGATCTTGATGAACCGGATTTTCTCTTGAGCCTGGAGCTTGTAGAGCGTCGCTCTCGAAATGCTCAAGGCCGAGCAGGCGTCATTGACACGGCGCGCCTTGATCGTGAGCGACGCCAGCGTCGCCCCACCAATCCCTAGCGAGAGAGGGGCGCGTTCAGGGCGACGGGATTCGGCGGGGACTTCGCTTGCGACAAGGGCCGGCGCCGAGCAGGTGTCGAGTACAGCGGCGCTCACGACGCGGCCCCCGGGTTGGCGGAGGGCTTGGGGTCTACGGCACCGTCGCGGAGGACGCTCTTCTTGACCAACTAGGGAGGTCCCAGTCCTCATCATCCTCGACGCGAGCCAGCAGTTCTCGGAGGAAGTCTCGGGCTGCGGCGGCCGAAAAGAACGCGACCATGACCGGCAACGGCTGCGGTACTGCGAGGGCGCCCGGCCCCAATCTTCAAGTGTTAGATGTGCCAAGAGAAGCCACCTCTGTTAGAAGAGAGTGACCACGTAAGTTACAGACTTCCGCGCCGCGCGCAGCAACCCTTTACCGTAGATAAATACCCTCCAGCACCAGCTAACCCATTGATTTGTAGCGATCGTAGGCTTTCTGGATCGTCTCCTCGCTGGGCACGCTCCCCTGCCAGTTCTCCACCCTCTTCCGCTCTTTGAGGTCTGCCCACACTTTGAATACGGCGGCTTTGTACCGCTCTCCCTGCGCTCGCTTTCGCGCCATGAGCTCGCCGAGCATCGCCTGATTGATTGCCCGCTCCGGTTTTCGGGGGACGGCCGCGGCGTTTGTCCCGGAATCGCAACCGCACTTTGACGGGCGCTTCGAGCGCGGTGAGCGGCGACCGCCCCAGTGTTTGGGATGACCTGCCCGGAGCCCCAAAGCGAACACGCGCTTGAAGTCCGGGCCGGGATCTCGGTCTTCTGCGAGCGCGTCATAGCCGCCCCAAAACAAGTCGCGCAAACCGTCCGCGCGGCGGCCTCGTTCAGGAGGATGGACGAACTCAAATACAGTCCTGACCCGTTCGTTAGACCTGGTCTCCTTGTCGAAGGTCGCCAATATCGCCGCCTGGTCAGCGCTGGGATTGCCCAGTCCTTCTCGAACGCACCGACCAGCGCCACCGGATTCCGCATCGAGGAAGAGCTCGATCACACCGCCGAGTGCGGTCTCTTTGTCCTCACCGGCAGCATGCGTCGTAGACCTAAGTTCCCATTCGCTGTCAGGTATTTCGGCGACTATTGTGACTGCTCCGATCGACAGGCCGCTAGCCTTGGCCACGAATCGGATAGCCTCCGTCCTGTTCTTGCCGTTGGCTACAACCTGATCGACATGCCGGCGCAGATGCCGTGAGACTATGTGTACGCGGACCGTCTCCTCGGGTCGCCCTCGCCCGCCAGAGTGCGGCGGGTGATCTCAGCATCCCACTCGGCTTCCATATCGTGAGCCCTCGCGAGCGCCCTTGGTGGTGCACGGGGAAGCGAGCGGGCTTCTCTCGCTTGTCGGCTGGCCGGCCTATCCCCGCGCTTCTCTTCCGCCGCTAGGCTACCGGCGGCGCCTTAGGTTTAGTATACGTCTTCCGCCGCGGCCGCCCGAAGCGCATCGTTGTGCCGGGTGGCGGCGACGTGCAGGGCATCACATGCCCGAAGAACCTCCGGACCGCCCGGATCATCGCCTTGCGCGTGTGCATTAAAGCGCATCTTCGCCTCGCAGGCGTCGATGTCCCGCTGACCGATCGGCTTGCTCAGATCGAACCCAAATTGGGCTAAGGGGAAGTCGGCGATCGGCGCGGTTGCTTTCGTGGTCAATGGCCGGCTCTCCTCAGACATTGGCCTTCCTCCGCAACGGCGTTACCTTTCCATCGACGCTTGACGGCTCACAGTGGGCTGCCCATGTCTTCATCAGCGCCCGGCGTTTTTCGAGGGCGTCGGATCGCCGGTAAGCTTGCTCGGCCTTATCGCCCATAACGTGAGCAAGCGCATGTTCTGCGAGCTCGCGCGGGAAGTGGGTCTCGTTGCCCGCCCAATCGCGGAAGCTCGACCGGAAGCCGTGCACGGTCACGTTCTGGCCCATCCGGCGCAAGACCATGTCCATCGCCATCACGGAGAGCGGTCGGCCGCCTAATGAGCCTGGGAACACGTAGTCGTGGGTCCGGGCTTCGTTCATCTTATTAAGGATCGCGACCGCCCGTTCACTGAGCGGAATGCGATGCTCGCGCCCGGCCTTCATGCGCTCCGGCGGGATCGTCCAGACCTTGGCGTCGAGGTCGATCTCCGGCCATCGGGCGCCGAGCACCTCGCCTGATCGTGCTGCGGTGAGAATGGCGAATTCGAGCGCCAGCGCCGCTGTGGCTTGGCGCTCGCGGAGGCGCGCGACGAAAGCCGGAACGTCAGCGTAGGGCATGGCCGCGTGGTGGCCGCGCGCGAGTTTCTGGCGCCGGGGGAGAAGGTTATCGAGATGGCCGCGCCATGCAGCGGGGTTCTCGCCTGACCTATGCCCCTTGGCTTTGGCAGCATTCAGAACACGCTCGATGCGTCCGCGGACGCGGGAAGCCGTTTCGGCCTTCATCGACCAAATAGGCTTGAGCACGCCCAGGACATCTTCAGTCGTGATCGCGTCAACGGCCTTCGCGCGCAACGGCGCAGCGTAGGTCTCAAGCGTCATTTTCCATTGCGCGCGATGCTTCTCGTTGCGGAAGCCCTTGCTTTGCTCGATCACGACCTCGTCGGCGAGTTCCCCAAACGTCGGGACGCGGCTGTCCTGCCTGCGCTCGGCGATCGGGTCGATGCCGTTTCGCGCGAGTCTTCGCCCCGCTGTCGCCTTCTCCCGGGCTTCGGCGAGACCGACTTCCGGATAACTGCCGAGCCCCATCTCGCGGGGCTTGCCCTGCCAAAGAAAGCGCAAGACCCACTTCTTCGCTCCGGTCGACGCAACGGACAATTGGAGCCCGTCGCCATCGCCGTGCTTGCCGGGCTTCGCGGTTTCGACCTTTCGCGCCGTGAGCTTGCCCAAAACAATCGGTCCACAACAGTCCACAAAATCGCGCCAGATTATGAGCGACAATTACGGACGCGTAAAGACAATCAGGACGAAAAACCGTTCCGATTCAAACTGTCTTGTGGACGACGGTGGACGAGGAGCAACACCGATCGGCTCACTCCCTCTCCGCCACTTACTAAGATATTGATATGATTAGGTAATCATATCTTCTGCAGGACAGGTCGGAAGTCGTTGCTCTCACGCCGCGGGATCGGAACGGGGACAGCCCGCATCAACGCCTTCGTATAGTCTTGGGTCGGGTTCTCGAACACTTGCCGCCGCGTCCCGTATTCCACGAACTCGCCGCCGCGCATCACCGCGACGTCATGGCTCATGCGCTCGATCACCGCCATGTCGTGCGAGATGAAGAGATAGGCGAGGCCCATCTCCTCCTGCAGTTCAAGAAGCAGGTCCAGCACCTGGCCGCGCACCGAGACGTCGAGCGCCGAGACGCTTTCGTCCGCCACGATGACGCGCGGCTCGAGCGCCAGCGCTCGCGCAATGCAGATGCGCTGACGTTGTCCGCCAGAGAACTCATGCGGGTAGCGGCTTGCATGATCGGGCAGGAGGTGGACGCGTTTCAGCAGCATCGCGACGCGCTCACGCCGTCCAGCGGCGGTGCCAACGCTGTGGATCGTCAACGGCTCGGCAATCGCGGCGCCAATCGACATGCGCGGATCGAGCGACGCGTAAGGATCCTGAAAGATCATCTGCGCTTTGCGGCGCACGGGTTTCATTTCCGCAGAAGACAGGCCCGCGATCGACACGCCGTCGATAACCACCTCGCCCGAGAAGGGAATGAGGCCGAGCACAGCCTTTCCGATTGTCGACTTGCCCGAGCCGCTCTCGCCGACGAGACCGAGCGTGCGCCCCGCGTGCAACTCAAAGCTCACACGTTTGACAGTCGGGGCGGACGCCTCGCCTCGAGCGAACCAGCGGACTCCTCGGCCATAGGTTACGCCGAGATCATGGACGAAGAGAACCGGGTCGCGCGAGAGCGCGACGGGCGGCGCAGACGTCACACGCGGCGGGCCGTCGGTTCCGGCGAAGGCGCCGAGGCGGGGCACGGCGTCGAGCAATTGGCGCGTATACCCCTCGCGCGGACGTTCGAATATGTCGAGCGTTGCGCCCTGCTCCACGACGCGCCCAGACTTCATGACCGCCACGCGGTCAGCCATTTCCGCGACGACGCCCATATCGTGAGTGATCAGCAGGATGGCCGCGCCGAAATCGGCTTGCAGCTCCCGCATCAGCTTGAGGATCTGGGCCTGGACGGTAACATCCAGTGCAGTAGTCGGCTCGTCGGCGATCAGCACCTTTGGCCGGCACGACAACGCCATCGCGATCATAACGCGCTGCCTCATGCCGCCTGACAGCTCATGTGGGTACTGGCCCATGCGCCGTGCGGGCTCGGTCATGTGCACGGCCTCAAGCATGGCGAGGGCGCGGACCTCCGCTCCTCTCGAGTTCGGCGCCGTCGTGCGTGCGAATGGCTTCCGTAAGCTGAGAGCCAACCTTCATGACCGGATTGAGCGACGTCATCGGCTCCTGGAAGATCATCGCGATCTCTCCGCCGCGCACGCGCCGCATGACCCGCTCGCTTAAGGTCGTCAGTTCGCGTTCAGCAAGACGAATCGAGCCGGACCGCGGCTTCAGCGACAGCGACAGCAAGCGCATGATGGAAAGCGCCGTCAGCGATTTGCCCGAGCCCGATTCCCCTGCGAGGCATAAGGTCTCGCCGGGATGAAGCGTGAAGCTCACGTCCTCGAGAACGGTGCGCAAACCTTCAGGCGTCCGCGCATCGACAGAGAGATCCCGAACAGCGAGAATCGGCTCCGTCATCTAGGCGAAGACGATCCGCGGAAAGTAGAAGGATACGATCCAGTTCGGCTGATCCACGACCTCGCTGATGCGCAAATCTCCACAGACGGAGAGGAGCAGATAGGCGTCGATAGGATTCAGGCCATGCTCGGCTGCAAGCAGGTCGATCATGCGAGCGACCGCTTCCCGCGTAGCCGTCATCAGATCCGGCCCGAGACCGGTCGTCGCCTCGTAACCCGCGCCGTCGAGATGACGCGTGACGGGACCAGGAGTTGAGAAACGCGGGCTCTTCAGATTGGCGCCCTTGATCAGATCGAGCGTGAGTTCAACGTCCATCTGGCTTTCGATGGCGGTGCCGCAAACTTCGCCGTCGCCTTGCGCCGCATGCGTGTCGCCGATTGAGAAGAGCGCGCCTTCCACCTCCACCGGAAGATAGAGCGTTGTTCCCTCAGCGAGGTCGCGGATGTCCAGGTTTCCGCCAACCGCGCGCGGCGGCACAACAGAATGCTGGCCAGGCTCCGCCGGCGCGAGGCCGACCTCGCCGGCGAACGCCTTCAGGGGCACTTTTCCCTTCGGACCATAGAGGGCCGGCGCCATGGTTGAAGGGTCGTAAGCCCAAAGGTGGAGCGCGGGATCGGGAAATTGGTCGGCCAAAAGGCCGAAGCCGGGAATGTTCGCGGTCCACCCGAAGCCCGAGGGGATGAACTTTCGGAAGGTGATCTTGAGCGCGTCGCCCGGTCGGGCCCCCTCGAGATAGACTGGCCCGGTCACGGGATTGACACGACTGAAGTCAAGCGTCGCCACGTCGGCGGACGTGGAGCCGCGTTTGAAATGCCCATCGCCAGCGTCCAGGCACTCGAAGTGGATCGTCTCGCCAGGCTTGCACCTCAGGGCCGGCGTGAAGTCGCGGCTCCAGGCGAAATTATGGTTTTTGCGATGGATCGTATGATTGCAGGCGACGCACATAGGATGTCCTTGAAGTCGTGTCGCACGGAGCCGCTGCCGTCGCAGCTAAAGAGAAGCGGCAGCGAGGCGTTACACCAATCAAGCGCGGCGAGAGATAGCATTTCGCCGCACCCGTCTTATCGCCAGCCTCGCTCCACTCGGCGCCGGGGGCCTCGTCCTTGCCGGCGTGGGTCGCCCGCGCCGAGGACGAGGCCCGCGAGAATCATTTCTTGATGTAGATGGCCTCGTAGTCGATGATCCGGGTTGGATCGATGTAGATTTCGTCCGCGCCGCCCATGCGCTTGGACTTGGCGACGACGCGCCGCTCGTTGAACACGGGCGCCCAAGGCGCCTGTTGCGACTGGATGTCGGTGAAGATCTGCGCCCAGACCTTGAACCGCTCATCCTTCTGCTCCGGCTTCGACATCGCGTCCGCTTTGGTCCCGCGATCCTCGAAGGTCTTGTCGCAAAACCATGACCAGTTCCATCCGCCGGGCACGGCGCCCCCGCAACCGAGAATCGGCCCGTAGAAGTCGGATGGATCAGGGAAGTCGGCGATCCAGCCCATGCCGCCGGACCAGGTCAGGGCCGCCTGATCCTTGTTGCCGCCTGCCGCAATGACTTCCGGCTGCGCGAGAGCCTTGATCTCCGCCTTGATGCCGATGGCCGCCAGGTCCTGCTGGATCGCCTGAGCGATGCGCGGATTGGGGTCTGTGTTCATCGCGTAAAGGGTCGTCTCGAAGCCGTCCTTGAGGCCGGCCTCCTCCATAAGCTTCTTCGCGCCTTCGACGTCGTAGGGGTAGCCTTTGTAGGCCTTGTCGTAGCCCGGCATAAGCGGCGGCAGCACCTGGCTGGCCGGCGTCGCACGACCGTTGATGATGCGTACGATGCGATCCTTGTTGATCGCCATGTTGATGGCCTTGCGCACGCGCACGTCGTCCATCGGCTTCTTGGTCGTGTTGATCGTGATGTAGCTCGTCTCGAACTGCTCGCGGTCGACGATCATGTCTTTGGCGTCGGGGGAATTCTTGATCTCCAGATATTTGGCCGGCGGGATTCCGTCGCCGGCGATGTCGACTTCGCCCTTCTGAAGCCTCAAAGCCGCGACGAGGGGCTCCTGCCCGATTTCGACTTTAAAGCCGTCGAGATTCGGACGGTTACGGAAATAGTCAACGTTGCGCGAGAAAACGAGACGCTGGCCGGGCACCCATTCGTCGAGCTTGAAAGCGCCCGATCCGACTGGCTTCTTGCCGAAGTCGGCTCCCTCCGCCTCAACGACTTCCTTCGGCACCGCAGAAGAGAAATTGAGCGCGAGCACGTTGAGGAAGGTCGCGTCCGGCTGGCTCAGCGTAAATTTGACGGTTGAACTCGTCGGGCGTCTCGATGCCTGAGATGGTCGTCGCGGAACCGTCCGCCATCTTATCCTGGCCAACGATGGAATGATAAAAGCCGCCGCCAGGGCCTTAAGTCTTCGGGTTCACGGCGCGCTCGATCGAGTATTTGACGTCCGCCGCCGTGACTTGCCGACCATTGATGAACTTGGCTTTGGGGTTGAGTTTGAAGGTGTAAACCAGTCCGTCGGGCGATATGGTCCAGCTGTCGGCGAGCAGAGGAACGATTTCGGTCGTGCCGAACTTGTAGTCCACAAGGCGGGAGAACAGGCCGTTGATCATCGACCAATTCTGCCAGTCGTAACCGATCGCGGGGTCGAGAGTCGCCATGTCATCCTTATAGGTGACGACAATTGTCCCTCCTTGATTGGGCGTGTCGGCGGCGCGGGCGAAACTCGCGAGACCCGCGCTGAGCATCAGCGCCATCGCGGCCCTCTTCAGCAATTTCCTGTTCATCACCTCTCCCTCTCGTTTGAATTCAATGGACGCGGATTCGCGGATCAAGCAGCGGGGCCACGAGATCGGCGAGCAGATTGCCGAGCACGATGGCGAGCGAGGAGACCAGCGTCACACCCATGATAATCGGCACGTCCACTTCCTGGATCGCCTGCCAGGCGAGTTGTCCGATGCCGGGCCAACCATAGACGGCCTCGACCACGACGACGCCGCCCATGAACTGACCGATGTCGATGCCGATCATCGCGACAATTGGGAGAAGCGCGTTCGGCAGAGCGTGTCTCAAGACGACGCGCGAGAAGCTCAAGCCCTTGGCGCGAGCCGTCCGCACGTAGTCCTGATTGAGGACATCGATCATCGCCGAGCGCACCATTCGCGCGTACCATCCGGCGCCTAAGAGGCCCAGCGTCAGCGCCGGCAGAACGACATGCGCCGGCGTGCCGAAGCCGCTCATCGGAAACCAACCGAGACGAGCGGCGAAGACATAAAGCAGCAACAGCGCGACCACGAACTGAGGCGACGAGACGCCGACGAAAGCAAACATCATCACGATGCGATCGACAAAGCCGTTGCGCCGCAAGGCCGCGATGACGCCGAACGTTAACCCCAGCGTGACCTCGACAAGAATGCCGCAGGCCATCAGCACGAGCGTCGCGGGAATGCGCGCCAGGATGAGCGTAGCGACCTCACTGCGCTGGATATAGGACCGTCCAAGATCGCCTTGGACAAGGCCCGTAAGATAGCGCCAGAACTGCAAAGGCAGAGGCAGATCGAGGCCAAGCTGGTGGCGGACATTGGCGATCATTTGCGCGTTGGCGCTGCGGCCGGCGACAAGCGCCGCCGGATCGGCGGGCAGATAGTGCAGAAGCAGGAAAGTGAAGATTGCGACGCCGAGCAGAACGGCGACCGCCTGCACGAGCCGCCGAGCCAGTAGCCCCGCCATCAGCCGCGCCCCCGCTGGGTCGGGTCGAGCAGGTCGCGCAGCGCATCGCCGACCAGGTTGAAGGAGAGCGCTGTCGCGAGAATGATCGCGCCGGGGATGAAAACGAGCCACGGGGCGGCCTGAAAGTAGCTCTGGCTCTCGTAGATGATGTTGCCCCACGAGGGCTGCGGCGGCTGCACGCCGACGCCGAGAAAGGAGAGCGTCGCCTCCAGGAGCACCGTCGTCGCGACGCCGAGCGTTCCCCACACGATCGCGCTTGGCAGAAGATGGGGCGCGATGTGGCGAAAGAGGATGCGCAAATGCCCGGCGCCGAGCGAGCGTTCGGCCAGAATGAAGTCGCGCTCCACGAGCCCGCGTGTCTCGGTATAAATGATCCGCGCGACCTGCACCCAATTGACCAGCGCGATCACCAGCGCGACGATCCACAGGCTGGGTCTCAGCAGCGCGGCGAGAACGATCGCGAGCAGAAGCGCCGGGAAGGCCATCATGAGATCGGTGAAGCGCATCAGCGCATTCCCGACAAACCCGCTCACATAGCCGGCCACGACGCCGACGATCATTCCGATCAAGACCGCGACGCCGTTTGCGACGAGTCCGATGACGAGCGAGGTACGGGCTCCAAAGAGAAGACGCGAAAGGAGATCGCGGCCGAGCGTGTCCGTGCCGAGCCAATATTTCGCTCCCGGCGGCAGGGGCGCGCCATCCAACGACAGGCCGTCGAACGGTTGAGCGTCGGGTGAGAAAGGCGCAAGCCACGGGGCCGCAATGGCCGCGAAGACGACAGCCGCGATGAGAAGGACCGCCACGCAAGTCGCCGGCTGACGGACGATCTCTGCAAGCGCTCGCTTCATCCCGCTTGTCTCCGCGGGCTCGCGAGTATGGACGCTGCAGTTTGCTCAAGGGTCAGGCGCGTCCGCATGGCCTCGCGGCGCAGACAGCCATAGGCCTCGTTCTCGTCGCAGCCATCCGCGATCATCAGGATCCGCACGGCGGCGTGCACAAGCGGACGCAGCCTCACGCGCTCTTCGAGCCTCGCGATGCGCTCGTTGAGTTGTCGGGTCTCCACATGCCGCCGTGTCGCCATCACAAGCGCCGGATAGACAGCGGAGGCGGTGACGGGTTTGGCGATGAGCGCATCAGCGCCCTGATCGAGCGCCCAGGCGATGCGACCGGGCGCCTCGGAGGCGAGCAATGCAAGAAGGGGGACCGGCTTTTCGGATGCCGTCCACGGCAGGAGCCCGTCCCATCCTTCGTCGGCGTCAACCAGAACGATGTCGACGTGCTCGACCGCGCGCAACGGGCGCCAGCGCGCTTCGGCGCGAAGTCCAAGCAGCACGCATTGGCGAACGAGACGATCGGTCACGTCGCCGGGGCGATGCAGGATAACGGCTCGCTGGCCAAGGAAGCTGAGCGTCCCTTTCATGAGACGACTCTGAGCTGCGGTTGCGTGTCGCGGGGCTGAGCGGCACTCCGTCTGCGGATGAGGTACGGGTCCGCCACGGCGGCCGGCCTCGCCTCGAGGATGATGAAATCGCTCCCGGATATCCGCCCAAGCAGAAACGGCAGATTGGCGTGGTTGGTTGCCGGATCAATACGGAGAGGTCCAAGGGGACCCGACGTCTCCAGGCCGGCAAGGGCAGATCGGACTTCGATCGGATCATCGGTTCCGCAACGCGTCACGGCCTCCACGCACTGACGAACCGTTGCGTAGCTGGTGGCGAAATAGCTCGACACACGTCGATCGGAGCCAAAGCGCGCCGCCGCCAGCGCTTTGAGAGCACGGTTCGCGACACTGTCGAGACTGTCGAAGTAGGACGCAGCGGCCAATTGCCCGTCCGCGACGCCGAACCCAATCTCGGGCAATTCACATTCGGTCAGGTCACAGCTCACGACCGGACAACGCTCCGGGCCGAAAGCCTGATCGCGCCGTCCAAGCTCCTGCATGGCCCGCAGGAACGCGTGGTTCGAGGGGCCAAGCATATTGCTGAGAATGAAGTCCGGCCGGCGCGCGGCGACCTCGGCGACGATGCGGCCAACGTCCGTGTCGCCAATGGGAAGGCAACGTTCGCCGACGATCTCGCCGCCCGCCTCTGTCACGATCTCGCGCGCGAGGCGGTTCATCTCCCAGCCCCAGATATAGTTCGCTCCGGCCAGATAGACGCGTCGCCCACAGACCGGCAGCATGTGCTCGAAGAGCGGCAGCAGATGCTGGTTCGGACAGGCGCCCGTATAGATCACATTCGGGTTGGCCTCGAAGCCTTCGTATGGGCAAACATACCAAAGCAGCGCGTCGTGCTTCTCGATGACGGGAATGACGTCCTTGCGCGCCTGCGACGTGACCGTGCCGATCACGTGCCGGCATCCGTCCTCGATGAGCATTTTCCGAGCGAGCTCGATGTAACGCTCGCTCGAACCGCCAGGATCGCCGAAGATCGGCTCGACCGCGATTGAGCACGCGCCTCGCAACTCATCGATCGCGATCATCGCGCCGTCACGGCAGTCTCGTCCGAGCACTCCGTAGTCGCCGGAGGTCGAGAAGAGAATGCCGAGACGCAAAGCTTTCATGCCGCCTCAACGAAAACGCCCCGCGATGCAGCCCCGTTAGGAACTGCGCCGCGGGGCGCAAATGCCCAAAGCCCTTTCGGGCGAAATGCCCGCCGATCCGGTCGTGCTGATCGACAGTCGGCAGCATCACAGCTTCAACGGGAGAGTCAAGGCGCGCGGCGCCTAATCTGCGGGCCTCGAGCGCAACTCTTCGCAGCACACTGCCGCAAGCAGCAGCGATCCTTTGGAGAGGACATGGATGGCGGAGCGAGGCCACGTGACTCGTGTTGACCCGTGCCCCGATCCGCGTCACAGGATTTTCCGCTTCGTCGCGGAGTCGATGTCGGTTCATGGTGTCGCGATCGGGCAAGCAGACGCGGGCCAAGGCTCGTGCAATGTTTGCGTCGACGCAATTCCTCGTCCGCCCGTCGGTCAGAACTGTTTCGACAAACGCCGGCTGCGGAGGTCGCAGCGTGACGAAGCAGCGCAAGCCGCGCCGCAGGCAGGAGGAGACAATGATGCGAAAGAGTGGCCTTTGCAGCGCGGCGACGACGCTCGCCATAATACTGGGACTGGGGGCCGCCCACGCTGACGGGCTGCCGGGAATGCGAGGGCATGATCATACCGGAATCACGGTGCCGGACATGAAGCAGGCCGTCGACTTCTTCGTCGACGTGCTCGGCTGCAAGAAGGCCATGTCGTTCGGGCCCTTCTCGGATTCGAAGGGCACGTTCATGAAGGACGCTCTTGACGTCAATCCGCGCGCCGTCATCACTCAGGTCACGATGATCCGCTGCGGCTTTGGTTCGAACATCGAGTTGTTCAGCTATCAGTCGCCGGATCAACAGGTCGTCCAGCCGAAGAACAGCGACATCGGCGGATACCATATCGCCTTCTATGTCGACGACATCAGGGAAGCGGGCAAGTATCTGCGCTCGAAAGGCGTATGGACGTTATTCGGTCCGGTTCCGGTCACGGAAGGCCCCGCAGCCGGCCAGGCCATCGTCTATTTCAAGGCGCCCTGGGGCCTTCAGCTGGAAGCGATCTCGTACCCCAAGGGCATGGCCTACGAGAAGGACGCGGCGACGGTTCTTTGGTCGCCGAAGGACCCGGCTAAGTAGAGCCTGCCGATCTAGCTATTTCAATATGTATATATCTGTATCCAGCAACCGGGCCCTCGCGCTGGCCCGATCGAGCCGTTTTTGGTTTTTCTTGGCCGGCTGCCTTTTCGGCGCGAAAACCCCGCCTTTCGACCGTTGGAATTCCTTGGATTTCCTTGGATTCTCTCCCCCGGGACGGGAACCCGCGAGCTTGGGGCGGAGACGCGGTGTTGGTTCATGCGGCGAGCTTAACCTGATTTCTGATTTTCTGCAATCAATTGCCGTCCGGGCTGTTTGAACTCGGCCATCTCAATCCAAAGGCGGGTCGCCCCAGAAGCATGAGCTCCGCTCGCCCCTGGCTACGGTGGGGGCGGCAAGCCCGGGGGCCGTCGACATGTCGGGCGAGACATTGGTGAGGGCGTTCGGGACCGCGGCCATGGACGCCGCCGCTCTCACACTCCGCGCGCCTGCTCGCCCGCGTCCAGGATCCAGGTCCGGTCGCCGAAGGCGACGTAGATGCGCTCCTGCCCCAGCGCGGCTCCGAGTTCGGCGGCCAGTTCGTTGAGCATCGCCTCGATCGCAGCATCCGGCAGGTGACCGAGATAGGCATGCACCGCCTCGCCCGTGAACAGGGCGACCGGTTCGCGGTCCGATCCGACCGTGCCGTCCTCTCTCGGCCACGCGTAGGTCACCTCGGCGCGGGTGAACATGCCAGAAAGCGCGGGCTCGCCCGCTTCGACCCGGCGCCTCATCCAGGCGCGCGCGGTCCGCACCGCCTCGGAGACGTCAAAGACGCGCCCCTCCGCGTCCCAACCCTCGCGTAAGCCGACGCTGATCCGAAAATCCCTCCGCGGCCCATCCGAGCCGTCGACAACGGTGTAGTCTTCGAGTTTCGGCGGGGGCGTCTTAGGCATATCGTCTTTTCAGTTTGCCGCGGTTCGGCGCGCCCGATGATGGTACCGCGCCTGCAACATAAGCCGAAATCGGATTGAACGACGTTGCTTCAAGCGATCGCGGCTCGGCTTCCGACCGGATCGGTAAGCGACGGCGGCGACTTGCCGCTCGTCAGTCGCGCGATATGGACAGCCCCGCGAGAAGCGGCGCGTACGCGGCGAGCCTGCGGAATACGAACTCGGTGAAGAGCCGCACGCGCTTCGTCTTGCGTGTCTCCCCTTGTGTGAGAAGCCAGAGCGTTCCGTACATGTGCAGGTCGGCGCCCGGAACCCTCGCCAGCAGGGGGTCAGCATCGCCAACGAAGCACGGCAGCGTCGTCATCCCGAGCCCTTGCCGTACAGCGGCGATCTGCGCCTCGCCGTCCGTGGTCCTGAACGGAACGCCCGTGGCGCCGATTTCGCCCTCGCGGGCCCAATCCGGGATGCCATGAAGGCTTATGACGATCCACCGGATGGGATCAGGCGCGCCCGCACGCCACGCGGCTAGCCGATCGCGGGACATGTAGACGCCGCCGAACAGCTCCGGCCCCTTCAGGGCATGGAGATTGAGCGGCAGGGTCTTGCGATCGTAGACGACGCGGATCGCGACATCGGCCTCTCGATTGGTCAGATTCGCCAAGTCGCCGGACGACAAGATTTCCATCTCGATGTCCGGATGCAGACGCGCGAAATCGGCGAAGTCCGGCATGAGCAGGTGTGTCGCGAGGGGGGGCGCCAGCGTCACCCGCAGAAGCCCGCGCACGCTCTGGTCGCGCCCGAAGACGCGCGTCTCCAAGAGGTGCGACGACGCTTCCATCTGGTCCGCGAACTCGAGGACCTCCTCGCCCGCAGCCGTCAGGCGGTAGCCCGAAGGCAGCTTTTCGAACATGTGCACCCCGAGGCGTTCCTCGAGCTGTGCGATGCGTCGCAGCACGGTCGAGTGATTCACACCGAGGCGCTCGGCGGCAGCCCGCACCGAGCCTCCGCGCGCGACGGCAAGAAAGTAGCGAACGTCATCCCAGTCGATCATGGTGCAATCTTGCACCGCGCGGTGCGCCTTTCCTAAGCCCGTATCTGACGCATCGTACAGCAGTACGGGCGGTCAATCTTAGCTCATGTCGGCGAGCGCGGCCCAATTCCGAACGGCGGACACCATTCGTCGCGGCGGCGTCAGTCGTCCAGCTGGATCGATTTCGCACCACCGATGTGCGCGCTTCCGCACTCAACGCGTGCCGCCGGCAGACCCATGTCCAGGTTCTCGGAGGCTTCCTCGAACAAGCAAGAACGGAGCCTGGAAGGAGAAGTCATGGGAAAGCTTGAGGGTAAGGTTGCAGTCATCACGGGTGGAACGAGCGGCATGGCGCTAGCGAGCGCCAAGCTTTTCGTTGAAGAAGGAGCCTATGTTTTCATCACGGGTCGGAGGCAGGAGGCCCTCGACGAGGCCGTCAAGCTGATTGGCCGGAATGTGACCGGCGTGCGCGGCGACGCGGCCAATCTCGACGACATCGATCGTCTGTTCGACACGGTCAAGCGGGAAAAGGGCAGGATCGACGTCCTGTATGCGAGCGCCGGCATGGGCGAAGCCGTCCCACTCGGCGAGATTACCGAGCAGCATTTCGATGCGACCTTCGGCCTGAATACGCGCGGCACGCTGTTCACGGTTCAGAAGGCCTTGCCGCTATTCAACGATGGCGGATCGATCTTCATGACCGGGTCGGTTGCTTCGGTGAAAGGTTTTCCTGGTTACAGCGTGTATGCCGCGAGCAAGGCGGCGTTGCGCTCATTCGCACGCACCTGGCTCAACGAACTGAAGGGCAGAAATATCCGGGTGAACGTGCTGAGCCCGGGGCCGATCGCCACGCCGATGCAGGACCAGGTTCTCACCGAGGAGGCGAAGCAGATGTTCGAATCCCTGATCCCGCGAGGAAAGATGGGTCGTCCCGAGGAAATTGCGGCGGTCGCGCTGTTTCTGGCTTCCGACGATTCGAGCTTCGTGAATGGCGTGGAGTTGTCCGTCGACGGCGGCTTCTCGGCAATCTGAATTCGCGCCGACGAGATCGGACGCAATCGACGTAAGGAAAACGGAGAGATGCAATGGGCGTCGAAGAGAATGTTCAGATTGTGAAGGACTTCTTCGCAGCAATGAGCGGCGCGAATAAGCAAGATCTGCTGGCGCTGGTTGCCGAAGATATCGAGTGGATCATTCCCGGCGAGGACTGGCCGCTGGCCGGCACACACCGCGGGCGCGCGGAATTGACGGCTGTGCTTCAGAAGGCGTCCGAAGAGGTGGAAACGACATACCCGGAGCCTCCCGAATTCGTGGCGCAGGGAGACCGGGTTCTGGTCGTCGGCGTCGCGACGGGGACAATCAAAGCCACGAACAAGCCGTTCAAGGACGATTGGGTCTTCGACATCACCGTTCGGGACGGCAAAGTGACGAAGATCCGGGAGTATATCGACACGCAAGCCCTGGTGCGGGCCTCGCAGATGGACGCGTCCAGGCTGGCGTAGCGCTGGCCATCTGCGGCCATCGGGCCGGGGTAGACACTGGATCACCCGTGGATCGCCCTCTTGCACGCCGCGCGCTTATCGAATGTTCAACCGTAACGGAGGATCCCGATGTACGACCAATCCAAGCTATCCGAGTTGATCCGGTTCGCACGAGTGGATGCGGGCTCCACCGTCATCGATGTTTACCCAGGGGACGGCGACTGGACCCGTCTCTTCTCGGACGTCGTGGGACCCGAAGGACGGGTCACCAGCTTCGTGCCGGCCGAAGTCGCCCACTTCAAGAACGATCCGGTCGGCCGCATGCGGACGCTTGCGAAGGAGCCGGGCCGAGAGAACGTCGAAGCCGTCTCGGCGGACCTCGTGGCGATGCCGGAGGCCACGCAACCAGCGGACGTCCTGTGGTTGCACCTGTTCTACCACGATCTCCACACCGCGCTGATCCAGACCAGGGGCGCGACGGCGGACCGCTTCAATCGAGCCGTCTACGAGCGGCTGAAGCCCGGTGGGTCCTACGTCATCGTAGACCATGCCGCCGCCGTCGGGGCGGGCACGAGCGACGCACAGTCGCTGCATCGGATTGAGCCCGCATCCGTTCGCGCGGAGGTGGAGGCGGCCGGCTTCGTACTGGACGCGGAAAGCGGCATGCTCGCGAACAAGGACGATCCGCACTCGATCAAGGTGTTCGATCCCTCGATCAAGGGCGAGACCGATCGCTTCGCCTATCGGTTCGTGAGGCCCTGACAGTAAGCCACCCGCCCCACTCCCCTACTCCCACTCGATCGTGCCGGGCGGCTTGCTTGTCACGTCGTAGACGACGCGATTGACGCCCTTGACCTCGTTGATGATGCGCGTCGCGGCGCGGCCGAGGAAGGTCATGTCGAAGGGATAGAAATCGGCGGTCATGCCGTCGACCGAGGTCACCGCGCGCAACGCGCAGACAGAATCGTAGGTGCGCCCGTCGCCCATCACGCCGACTGTCTTCACGGGCAGCAACACGGCGAACGCCTGCCAGATCCTGTCGTAGAGACCCGCTTTGCGGATCTCGTCAAGAAAGATCGCGTCGGCCTTGCGGAGAATATCGAGCTTTTCGCGACTGACCCCGCCTGGGCAGCGGACGGCGAGCCCGGGGCCCGGAAAGGGATGGCGGCCGACGAACGTCTCCGGCAGCCCAAGCTCACGACCGAGAGCGCGCACCTCGTCCTTGAACAATTCGCGCAAAGGCTCGACAAGCTTCATGCGCATGCGATCGGGCAAGCCGCCGACATTGTGGTGGCTCTTGATGGTCACCGACGGGCCGCCGGAGAACGATACGCTCTCGATCACGTCGGGATAGAGGGTGCCCTGCGCCAGAAACTCGACCGGCCCTTTGCCGTCGCTCGCGATTCGGCGCGCCTCGGCCTCGAAGGTGTCGATGAACAGCTTGCCAATCTTCTTGCGCTTGGCCTCGGGATCTTCGACGCCGGCGAGCGCCTGGAGGAATTCTCGCGCCGCGTCGACATGAACGAGCGGGATGTTGAAATGGCCGCGGAACAGGTTGACCACTTCGTCCGCTTCGCCCTGGCGCATAAGCCCGTGGTCGACGAACACGCAGACGAGCTGGTCGCCAATCGCCTCGCGGATGAGCACTGCCGCCACCGCCGAATTGACGCCGCCAGACAAGCCGCAGATCACGCGCGACTTGCCGACCTGCGCGCGAATGCGGGCGATCTCCTCGTCGCGAAAGGCGGCCATCGTCCAGTCGCCTTTGAGGCCGGCGACCTTGAACAGAAAATTGGCGAGGAGCTTCGCGCCATCGGGCGTGTGAACCACCTCCGGATGGAACATCGTCGTATAGTAGCGGCGCTCTTCGTCAGCCGCGACCGCGTAAGGCGCGTTCTCCGACACCGCATAGACCCGGAAGCCCTCTGGCAGTCGCGTGACGCGATCGCCATGGCTCATCCACACCGGATAGCGCCCGCCCGTCCGCCACACGCCCTCGAACAGGGCGCATGATTTCGAGAATCTCGACGTCCGCCCGGCCGAATTCCGCCGCGTGTCCGCCCTCGACCTTGCCGCCGAGTTGCTCGCACAAGGTCTGCTGGCCGTAGCAGATGGCGAGGATCGGAACGCCGCTTGCGAAGACCTCCGCCGGCGCGCGCGGGCTTCCCGCTTCGGGAACCGACGCCGGGCCGCCGGACAGGATCACCGCCTTCGGCTTCAGCCGCGCGAAGGCTTCGGAGGCTTTCGAGAACGGATGGATTTCGCAATAGACCCCCGCCTCGCGCACACGCCGGGCGATCAGCTGCGTGACTTGCGAGCCGAAGTCGACGATGAGGACGAAGTCATGGCTCATGTCGCCTCATGTGGCGCAAAGAGCGGCAGGGTGCAATGGCGGGCAAGCGCAACCGGGCTTCTCGCAAGTTTGCGCCCGCGAGCGACGGCGACCGTCTAAAGCGCGGCGGCCGCCTCCTTCAGCCGCTTCGACATCTCGGCGCGCGCCGCCACCGAAAACGACCATCCGCGGGTTACGGCCGTATGTCCGCCGTCAATCACGATATCCTGGCCGTTGATGAAGCCGGAGCCATCGCTCGCAAGAAACACCGCGGCTTGCGCAATATCCTCGGGCATTCCCGCCCGTGGAATTGGCTGGATTTTGGCGAACGCTTCTTTCACCACCCCAGCCACTCGGTCGGCCTTGGAGCCCTCGAGGCCGGCGTTCTTGCCAAAAATGCCGGTCACAATGGCGCCGGGCGAGATGGTGTTGACGCGGATGCCCTTCTCACCCAGTTCGGCCGCGGCCGAACGCGTCAACGCGCTCACGGCTCCCTTCGACGCGCTATAGATGTGGCCGGAAACGCCGCCCCGAATGCCGGCCATGCTGCTGACATTCACGACGCTGCCGGACTGCTGTGCAAGCATGACCGGCGCCGCGTGCTTGATTCCAAGAAGGACGCCTTTGACGTTGACCGCCAGGACCTGATCGATGGTCGCCACGTCGATGTCGGTGATGCTGATCATCGGCGATGGAATTCCGGCGTTGTTCACAAGGCAATCGAGACGACCGAACCATTCAAGCGTTCGATCGATCATCGCCTTGACGTCGGCTTCGTTGGCCACGTCGGCGCGGACAAAACGGACGCCGATTCCTTTCTCGAGCACACGGCCCTCCTCCTCGCGGCGCCCGACAATCACGACCTTGGCCCCTTCCGAGACGAAGGCCTTGGCGATCCCCTCGCCGATGCCGCTCGTGCCCCCGGTGACGATTGCGATTTTCCCGTCCAACGCGCCCATGTCAGCCTCCCAGTGAATGTCCTCGAGCCAGCCTAGCAGGGTCTTGTTGCGGCGATGAGGGCCTCAAGTGATTCCGTAAGCCGCCGGGTGCAAATCGTGTCGGCCAGAATATCGTCCGCCGCCACCGCCTTTCCGGTCAGCGAAATCGACACGAACGCTTCAGGGATGAGACGCGCGGCCATCGTGGACAGGATCTCGCGCAAGGATGCCTGTGCGTGAAACGCGCGGGGCGACGTGTTGATGAGCGCGGTGGGCTTGCCCGCGAAGGTCTCGCTCGCGACCAGCCAGTCGAGCGCGTTCTTCAGCGCGCCAGGGAGCCCATGGGCGTATTCCGGGGCGGCGATGACGAGCGCATCGCTCGCGTCGACGAGCGCTCGAAGCGTTGCCACCGGCCCGGGCTTGGGCTTGTCCTCGACGTCATCGTCGGGGTTGAACACCGGCAGATTTGCCAGATCGCAGTACAGGAGCAGTTTGACGCCTTCCGGCGCGAGGCGGGCCAAGGCTTCCAACGCCGCTGTGTTCGTTGACGACCGGCGCAGGCTTCCAGAGATGGCGAGCACGCGTATCGGTTTGGTCGGGGACGGGAAATCGCTCATCGGTCGCCGCCCTTTGGTTAGGCTCAGCCGGCCGGGTCGATGCTCAGTCCTCGTCGCCGGGCCAGACGATCGAACGCTGCATGATCTCGGCGTGCTCGAAAGGACGCCGCGCGGGAAAGATGCTTAGGGGCAAGCCGGTCTCGTTTGCTGCTTCAAGCCGCGCGTCTTCATAGGCAGCCTCCAGCGCCGCGCCGATCTGGGAGTTTAGTCCCGGATTTTTTCGCAGCTGCCGCTCGGCGCGCCGTCGCTGCTCGCGGATTGTCACGGTCCACGAGCGGCTTCGCATGGAGGGCCGATGGCCCAACTTGAGCAGATGGAGCATGAGGACGCGGACAGCGCTCTCCAATTTGTCATATTGCTCCTCGCCCACGTCATCGATCTCCTCCGCTATTGCGGCGGCGTCGATTTCCGAGAGCCGGCCGGCGCGCAGAAGCTCGGCCTGACGGCGCGCCCAGGAATAAAGATCAGCCTCTTTCGCGGCGGGCCGCTTCGTTTCTTCACGGACCGCGCTCTCGACCATCGCTGTGTCCTTACGCCCCTCAGCTCAAAGCGACGTTGAGCGCGCTTTCCGGCAGTTCCTGGCCAAAGCAGCGCTGATAGAATTCGGCGACCAGGGCCCGCTCGAGCTCGTCGCATTTGTTGAGGAAGGTCAAGCGGAAGGCAAAACCGATGTCCTTGAAGATTTCCGCGTTCTCCGCCCAGGTGATGACGGTGCGCGGGCTCATCACCGTCGACAGATCGCCATTGACGAAGGCGTTACGCGTCAGATCGGCGACGCGAACCATCTTGTTGACGGTGTCGCGCCCGTCCTTGCGCGCCCGGTGCGCCGGCGACTTGGCGAGCACGATGTCGACTTCCTTGTCGTGCGGCAGATAGTTGAGCGTGGCGACGATCGACCACCGATCCATCTGGCCCTGATTGATCTGCTGCGTGCCATGATAGAGGCCGGACGTGTCCCCGAGGCCGACCGTATTGGCGGTCGCGAACAGACGGAACCCCGGGTGTGGCCGAATGACGCGGCGCTGATCGAGCAAGGTCAGGCGGCCCGAAATCTCCAGCACCCGCTGGATGACGAACATCACGTCGGGACGGCCCGCGTCATACTCATCGAAGCACAACGCGATATTGTTCTGGATCGCCCAGGGCAGCATTCCGTCGCGAAACTCCGTAACCTGCTTGCCCTCCTTGAGCACGATCGCGTCCTTGCCGACGAGATCGATGCGGGAGACATGGCTGTCGAGGTTGATGCGCACGCAAGGCCAGTTCAGGCGCGCGGCGATCTGCTCGACATGTGTCGACTTGCCCGTGCCGTGGTAACCTGTAATCATCACCCGGCGGTTGAAGGCGAAGCCCGCCAGGATCGCGAGCGTCGTGTCCCGGTCGAACAGATAGTCCGGGTCGAGATCGGGAACGTGTTCGTCGCTCCCCGAATAGCCCGCGACCTCCATATCGGAATCGATGCCGAACGCCTTTCGTACCGATACGCGCGTGTCCGGCGCACCGGGCGCCGGTTCGGATCCCACCATGGCCTGTACTGAACTCATAGGTCCTCCACGCTCTTCCGAGAGCCAGAAGAGAGCGCCTTTCTCATACTCGAATTCCGGGCGCGCGCAAAAAGCGAGCGCTCACAGCAATATCTTAACCGCCAGAATGGCGCGCCGTTCCACGGTCGCCAAGCTTGCAATCAGACGAGCTTATTGGCGCGCAGGAAATTGTAGGCCTGGATGATCTCGCGCAATCTTTCTTCCGACGAACGATCGCCCCCGTTCGCGTCCGGATGATGGCGTTTGACCAATTCCTTATATCGCGCCTTGATCTTGGCCGGAGTCGGCGTCGCCGCCAAGTTCGAGCGTCAACAAGGCCTTGATAGCCAGAGCGTTGTACCGCGGCGGGGGCTCGGTCTGCGGCGCCTTGCCTTTTGCTCCGCGCCGCCGCGCCGCGCGGGCCTCGGCGAAAACGGATTCATCGACCGGCTGGCCGCCCTGCGCCGCCCGCGCGCCCATCTTCCAGGTCGGACGGTGGCCGACCGCGTCGGCTTGACGAAACTTCGCCATCGAGGCGTCGTCCATGCCGCGAAAATAGTCGTAAGAAGCGTTGTATTCCCGCACGTGATTGCGGCAAAAGCTGAAATACTCGCCCTCGCGCTCGCGGCCCTTCGGCGCGCGGAACACGCCTTCGGCCGAGCACCCGGGGAATGAACAGGGCGTGGTCGGCGCCTTTTCCGGCGCACGCTCGGCCGGCTTGACCCGGATGCGGTCGAACAGACGAGAGTTCAAATCCATGCCATGACCTTTATGACCGCCAACGCCGTCGGGCAAGCCCGAAACGCTCGACGCCAGCAAAAGCCAGCAAATCGTGTGCCGTTCGGGATATTCCGCCCCCTGCCCAGCGTAAGATATTTAGGGTCTCGATCTGCTTAACGGGAGTGCTCAAACCGTGATCATGCAAGAGAGAATTGTCGCGCGTCTGACGGCGGCGCTCGATCCCATTCTCCTCGACGTCGTCGACGAGTTTGATCGTCACGCGGGACATGCGGGCGCGCGCGAGGGCGGGGGCACGCATTATCGCGTCCGGGTGGTGTCCGCCAAGTTCGACCGTCGTAGCCGAGTTGAGCGGCACCGTCTCGTCTATGACCTCTTGACGGCGGAATTCGCCGATGGGCTGCATGCTCTGGCGTTGGTCGCCAAGGCTCCAGGGGAGCCATGACGGCGGATCGGCTCCCTGATTTGTTCGGGCCCTACGCTTTTACGCTTGCGCCCGCCGAAGCCGAAGCCGCGGCCGCTCGCTTAGGCTTACGCACGGCGCTCAAAGGCGGATTGCTCACCGGTCATGTGGCGCCTCTGACCGCCTTCGTGCTGGTCATGGCTTTTGCGGCCGTGCTGGCGCTGACTGGTCTCATCAGTCGGCGCGCCGGCGAGGCGACAATCATCCTGGCCGCTGCCGCATTCATGATCCAGCGACTGGCCAGTCATTGGCGGATTTGCCGCATGCGCAGCGACGGCCGGACCACGATCGGGCGCCTTCAATCAGCCAGCGACGTAACGGCAACGTTCGGCGATGAAGCCCTCTCGTTTGACATGGACGGGCGCAGATTGATCCTCAGCTACGCCGATTGCGAACAAGCGGAAGACGCCGGCGGTCTGATTTACATATGGCCACGGAATGGCGCGCCCATCGTGGTGCCGACTCGAGCGCTGGCTGACGCCGAGGAGGCCGCGCGTCTCCTGTCCCGCCTCTCGGCTCGGATCGGGAACGAGCGGCGAGCCGCTCTCGCGGATTAACGCGTCGCTATTACTGCGGCGACACTGTCGACGCAGTGGAATTGGGTGCGTCAGCCTGAGTCTCCACCGGAATTGCGTCGCGTCGGGGGTGTCGGCGGCGTATGCAGCGACGCCAAATGCACGTCGTCGCGGCGCGGTGGCAGCGGCGATGGAGGTACCTGTTGATCGGAATTGGCTGCCGCGGCGGCGATCGGCGCGGGCTCCTGGCCACCAAGATGCAGCCACTTCTGGACGTTCTTGGCGCCCCCGGTGACCCCGCCGAGCATCCCGCCGGACTGGCTTGCGGGCGCCGAGGCGGCGGCGACTGTCGTCGGAGCTGCCTGCGTCGCCGGAGCCTCGACCGGCGCTGCCGCCACGCTCGCGGCGCCCTTCTTGTCCGCGTCGGCCGCGGCGACCTTCACCACCGCGGACACTGGCTTCGCCCGATCGTTGAGAACGATCTCTTGCGGCCCGCTCGCCAGGGCGTCCGGGTCGCTGACGTCCTTGTAGCCGGTGAAAGCCGGATTCTGGCCGCCATCAGCGTAGACCAGACGGATCGGCTTGACGCCGGTCGCAACCAGTTCGGCGACCTTGGTCTCGTCCTTTTCCTCTTTCTCGGCGACCAGCGCCTCAACACTCTCATCGCGCTTGAGAGCCGGGCACGGTTCGCTGCCGGAAACCTCATCTTTCGCGGTCGCGTCGAAGACATAGTGCTTGCCGCAGACCAGGACGGATGGCTCATTCTTGGTGACCTCGAAATGGTCGGAGCCATCTTTAAGGTTTTTCCAGAAATCGATGTTGGGATCGAGCCGGAACTTGGCCATGTTCTCGGCCGTCATGTGGAACGGATAGGACTGGAGCTGGATCTCGCGTTGGCCGCCGGCGAACGAATTGCGGGCGACCGCATAAATGTCGGCGACCTGCTCGTCGGTCATCGAGAAGCAGCCCGCGGACGAACAGACGCCGTGCACCATCACGTTACCGCCGGTGCGCCCATAGGCCCGGTCGTATGCGTTCGGGTACCCGACGTTGAACGCCAGATAGTAGTGCGAATTGGGGTTCATCTGCCCCGGCGCAATCGAGTAGAAGCCTTCGGGCACCTGCATGTCGCCTTCGCGCTTCTTCGGGCCGAGCTGTCCCGACCACCGGCACATGGGATAGGTGTTGAGCAGCGCATATTCGCCGTTCGACTTCATTTTCCAGATTTCGAGCTCAGCCTCCTTCTTGTAGGTACGGATGAGCGTCGGCGATGACGGCGTGGTGTCGAGCGCCTCCATCTTCGCAAGCGTGGCGCTGGAAATCGGCTGCTGCGATCGCGCGGAACTCTGATCGAGATAGGAATCGTCGCAAGCGGCCATCAATGCACAGGCTGCAACGGTAAGTCCAACGGCGGTCCCGCGCCGGATGATGGAGTTCATCAATCTCCCCGCATTCGACCCGACTCTTAAGCGCGCGGGCGCCAAAAGTCCACCCGGCCATCAAGAGCAGCCATCCTTACCCGCCCGTTAACGGATTGTCTTCCCGACCGAAATTGCCGGTCGGAATCAACGCAATAGGGTTAAATTGTGGATCTGCGGCGGTCACCAGCGGTCGGAAATCGGCGCGGAATCGAAGATCTCTGCGAGCCTCGCTCGGGTCGCCCTTGTCGTTCCTTCCGGGAGCGCAAGACGTGGAAAAAAACGCGCTTCGCGGATTTCCCAATCCGGGGTGCGCTCGCCCAAGACCCGGAAGTTTCGGATCACGTAAGCGGCCACGTGGTCACGCTTCGACATTTGGGTGTTGAAGAAGAGCCCGTGCAGGACCGGCGGCCCTTCGAGCGCGATGCGTGCTTCCTCCTCAAGCTCGCGTGTAACAGACTCGACGCAGGTCTCTCCGACCTCCACCCCGCCGCCTGGAAAATGCCAGCCGGAAACGTAGCCGTGTCGAACCAGCAGGACTTCGTCGTCGGCGCTGATCACAATCCCGCGAACGCCCAGCGACAATGGTCGCGTGATGAGGGAGGCCCAGTGCAACACGCGGCGCCTCAGCCTTTCTCCAATCGACGCGGCCATATTGCGGATACTCCCGACCCCTCCAGGATTGTCTTTCCGTTGAAGCAATCTTATTTCCATCCGGTCAATGGCTCGAGGCCTCCTCGCCTTGGCGGTTCGCCGAGGAGGGCGCCAGGCATGAGCTTCGTCATTGCGCATATCACCGATCCGCATTTGAGCCCGGCGCCGATGCCAGGCTTTTCCGATTTGCGGCTCAAGCGCGTCATGGGCTTCATCAATTGGAAACGGGGGCGCGAACGGCTCAACGACATGGGCCTGCTCAAGCGCCTGGTCGAGGATCTGCGCGCCCAGCGTCCCGATCACGTCGCGGTCACGGGAGATCTGGTCAATATCGGCATGCCGATCGAGTTCCAGCGCGCCGCGCTATGGATGGAGACATTGGGCGAGCCGTCCGACGTGAGCTTCGTGCCCGGCAATCACGACGCCTATGTGCGGGCGTCCATGCCCTTGCTTGCGACGACGTTCGCGCCGTGGGCGACGAGCGACGGCGCGCCGAAGAGCAAGGCGACCTACCCGTACCTCCGCGTCCGCGGCGAGATCGCGATCATCGGCTTGAGCTCTGCCGTGCCGACGGCTCCCTTGATGGCGACGGGCAGGCTCGGCAAAAAACAGGTCGAGGCCTTCGCCGAACTCTTGCGCCAAACCGGCGCCAAAGGCTTGGCGCGGGTCGTGCTCATCCATCACCCGCCTTTGACCGGGATTACGCCGCCGCTACGTGGGCTCTCGGACGCAGTCGCGTTCGAACGCGTCGTCCGCGACTTTGGCGCCGAGGCGATCCTGCACGGCCACATCCACCGGCAGGGTGTCCAGTCGCTCGCCTCCTCCGCCGCGCGCACGGTCGGCGGCACGGTGCCGGTCCTCAGCGCGCCGTCGGCCGCCGCGGCCGCGAGTCACCCGCGCTATCGCGCCGCCTATCATCTGGTTCGGCTCGATCGCGAGGGCGAGCGCTGGCGGATTGGCGCGCGCTCCCGCGGGCTGACCGCAAAGAGCAAAGCGATCGGCGAACGTGAGGCGCTCGGGGTGTGAAGGCGCCCATGCGGCCGGTGCTCAGGCGCTGCCCATCAGGCCGATCCGCATTTAGCTGGAGTGGGTTTGGCTCCTTCTCGGCGGCAGGCGCGGCGTTGGTCCGGTCGATCCGTTTGATGGAGTGGATGCCCCCTCCTGACGGCATCGCAATGTGCCAAGGTGGCGATGTTTGCGCATCCCACGAATGAAGAGGGCATCCATGGAAAAAGTTAGCATTATCGGTCTCGACCTTGCAAAGCGGAGCTTTCAGCTGCATGGAGCCCGTGCTGATGGCGGCGTGGCGTTCCGCAAGAAACTTTCGCGCGAAAAGGTCCTCCCTTTTCTGGCCGAGCACCCGCGCTGCGTCGTTGCTATGGAGGCCTGCGGGAGCGCCCATCATTGGGGACGCGCCATCGGCGCTTCAGGCCATGAAGTTCGGTTGATTCCACCTGCCTATGTCAAACCGTTCGTCAGGCGCCAGAAGAACGATGCGGCGGACGCAGAAGCCATTTGTGAGGCGGCAGTCCGGCCAACCATGCGCTTCGTGGCGGTCAAGACCGAGGAGCAGCAGGCGCGCGCCATGCTGTTTCGCACCCGTGATCTTCTGGTTCGCCAGCGCACGCAACTGATCAATGCCCTCCGCGGTCACATGACCGAGCATGGCGTCGTCGTCGCGCAGGGACCCGCGAACGTGAAGGGCCTTGCAGAGGCGATCGAGTCGGAAATGACGTCCCTGCCGCTTCTCGTCGTGGAGCTCTCTCGCGTCTTCCTCGACCAGATCGACGGGCTGTCGAAGACGATCGCCGAACTCGAGAAGGCGACGGTTCAGGAAGCCACGCGCGGAGCGACGATGCGCCGCCTGCAAACCATGCCGGGCGTGGGACCGATCACCGCGATGGCGGTTGAGACTTTCGCGCCGCCGATGGCCGTCTTCAGTCGCGGCCGCGACTTTGCCGCCTGGCTCGGGCTTGTTCCCCGGCAACATTCGACGGGCGGCAAGCCGCTTCTCGGCAAGACCTCGAAGATGGGCCAGCGTGACATCCGGCGCCTGTTGATTATCGGCGCGATGGCCGTCATCCGCTCGGCCTCCCGAAAGGGAAGGGCAGAGGGAAGCTGGCTGCATCGCATGCTGGCGCGCAAGCCACGGATGGTGTTGGCGATCGCCCTCGCCAACAAAATGGCGCGCGCGATCTGGGCCATGCTGACGAGGGGCGAAGATTATCGGGTTCCTGCAGCTGCCGTGCGCTGATCCACGATCGGACACTGCGGCCAAGGGAACGTCGGGCACGTGAGGAGGTCGACGAACGGTAAGGGCAAATGATCGGTCAGATCCGGACCAGGAAATGCAATAAAACCCATCGAGCTCATAAGCTCGCCCGATTGATCTGCGCCTGGTCCGCGCATCTCCATACCGGCCCGCGGCACGTAACAGCCGCATCTGAGGCCTGATACATGACCGCACCCGATCACGTGACCAAGCCGATCAGAAACACCTTGCGCGAACGGGGGCATCCATACATGGGTTTTCTTGGCCGCTCGCCGTTTCGCTGCGAATAGCCCTCGCTAAGAGGGGTTGGATTCTCCCTTGGATTTCCTTCGATTATTGTCCGAATCGAGACTTATCAATGGGTTACAAGAGATTTTCGGTAGAAAATTTTTCGTCGCGCTTTTGTCGTCACGAAAGAGCCGTACCCAACGGCGCCGGATGGTCCGGCATGCGGAAGAGACGGATTGTTCATGGGGCAAGCGTAACTCAGTTTCCGATTTTCTGCAAAGAAATTCCGGCCAGAAATTCCTGCCGGGCCGTTCCTCTGGAAGCGTCCATCCAAATGCAACTCGCTTAGGCTCGTGCCCAGGGCCATCAACCCTATACGGTGGCGACTTCCGAGGACTGAAACATCGTCGTAGCGGCCGTCTGGATTTGAGCGACCCTCGTCGCCCAGCCCTGTTCGAACTCGGGCATATTGAGGCTCCGGTAAAACGCCAGCCTCGCCTGGGCAAAACGCCCGATCAAGTCTCCGACATTGAACTCGCGGACGGCCGCGAGCGTTATCGGGCCGACCGAACCGTCCTGCGTCACGCCAACGAGCCCCTGCAGCGTCTTCACGGATTCGGCTGGACCGGAGTTTACGCCGAAGTCGAACACCTCGAGGTCGAGGCCGGGCGGCAGCGCGCCGCATTGCATCCGGTTCCAGTATGCGGTCCGGTAGATCTCCCTGGCCACAGCGGGAGTGAGCTTCTTGACGTCGTCGGCGGTCAGATTCGGGTTGCCGTCATAGGCTCTTAACGTTGCGAGCGTGATGCCGAAATTGGTCGGCCCTCCAGGGTCCGCCGGGTTGTCGGAATAGCCGCCCTCCGCCTTGAAGATGAATGGCATGCAGGCGTCGAACCTTGACGAGCCTTGCTGATCGGCTGGCTTCGCGGGGGCAGGCGCTGGCGTCGTTGCGGGCGTTTGAGCCGGCGCCTGCGGCGGCGGGGCGATCTTGTTCTGCAACGCGTTTATGGTCGCGTTGGTGCGGTCGGACTGCGCCTGCTGCAAGGTGAGGTTCGCGTCATCTTTCTTTTGCGAGCCGGCGGATGACCCGAGCCAGAAATTGACGACCGTCGCAAACGCCGCCGTCAAAGCGCCGACGACGATGTTGATGATCTGGACGATGAAATTGTTCTGATTGTTGGCGTCGACCGGCCGATCCCAGTAAAGCCAAACAAGCACAAACAGAAAGACGAAAAACCCGCCGATCACCAGGTAGGAAATCGTCGGCGCCGTCCAGGCGATCGTGCTGCTGGTCGTCGCCAAGGCCTGAAGCCCGCTCCGCGCCCCTTGCGTATTGATGAGCGCGTCTTGTCCCTGCTGGCCGGCTTCCGCGTTCTGAGTTTTTGTCGCTTCGAGGGCAAGTTCGGCCAGCTTTTGTCGAAGTGCGACTTCAGCGGCGGGATTTGCAGCGAGCTTCGTTTGCGCGTCACCGGCATTCGTCGTTCCGACCGTATCCGCAACAGCCTTGCCGACCTGGTCGGCGAGCTGACCTGTCTTGTCACCGGCGATCAGTTTAATGATGTCCGGCACGACGCCAGCGGCGATGCCAATCAACTTATTTGATTTGCCCCTCCCTTGGATCGGCTGCTCAATTGCGACGATCTCTACACTCGCCCATGACGCTGAGCATCGCGCGTGGCGGACTTGCCATTATGGCGTCCGCTTCGGAGCGGCCTAAGGTCTTGGGCGTGACGCTGATGTCGGCGTTGTAAACTTCATTTCTGAAAAAGACAAGACGCTGCCGTAGCGGCTCCGTGTCATGGGTTCGGCAATTCGAGAGCCGACCTGACGACTAACGCATATAGGCGCCGACGACCGCGCGGCCTCCGCTGAGACCGGAGGCCTGAACGCCCGCTCTGAGAGAGCTGGGCATCATCCGGAACGATCATGGACTTCGCAAAAAAATAGCGGCAGGCTGCCGCGCGCCCGATCCGAATCAGAAAAGGCCACTCTTCCTCAAGCAAGTTTGCGTTGGCGGACCAACGCAAACTTGCTTATATTCTTCTGATTTCGCAGGATTTTGAGCCGAAAACCGGCATCTACTTTCGGCACCTGCTTAGGGGGGACATTCGATGTCCGAAGCCAGCGACTCCGCCGTCGAGGCAAAAGAAAAAAGTCGCGCCGTCGCGCTCGTCATTGCGGTTCTCGCCCTCATGTTGGCGCTGGCGGAAGCAGGCGCAAAAAACGCCCAGCACCTGTCGACGGAAAAAAATATCGAATCCTCCGACCTGTTCAATTTCTACCAGGCCAAGCGGATTCGCTCGACAGTCGTGGAGACGGCCGCAGCCACGCTCGAAGCGCAAAAAAGCGCGGTGACCGATCCCAAAGCGCAGGAGGCGTTCGAGAAGCAGATCGCCGACTTCAAGGCGACCGTGGCGCGATACGAAAAAGACCCGAAGAAGCCGGAAGACAGCCTGGATGCGATTCAGGATCGCGCCAAGGAGGCCTCGGAAGATCGGGAATTGGCCAATCGCAAGCTCGGACATTATGAGCTCGGGAGCGGCCTGACCCAGATCGCGATCGTGCTGGCGTCGGCCGCGATCATCACAGAGATCACTGCGCTGGTGTGGCTCAGCGTCGGATTGGGGGCGATCGGGGCGGCGCTCCTCGCCTTCGGCTTTTTCGCGCCGACGGCCTTGAGTTTCATCGGCTAGATCAAGCAGATCGCCTTCAGCGGCGGCTCGGCAAGCCCGACTTGCCCTGGCGAGCTGAGAATGCGGCGCCGGCCAGTTTCTCTGCGCCCTTGCTACAGCCGCGCTTCGAGGAATGCGGTCGGCGGCCCTTTCCCTGTGATCCAGATCACACCGAGGTGGCGGAAAGTGTGCTTGAGGCTGTGACGCTTTAGTTTCCTGATTTGTCGATTCCAGCATTTCTTTACGACCGGCGGATTGATCCCGCTGAGATGTTTAGCACCGAGCCGCGAGGGGCGGCGGACCATCGCTCAACGCCGGCGACAGCGAAGCAACTTCGATTATCAAACGGAGGAAGCGACAATGATCGACGAAACCAAACTGAATGGGTTCATCGGCAAAATTTTGGGCGATCTCGGCGGCGATGTTCAGCGCGCCCCTGGTGCGCATGGGCGATAAGCTCGGCCTGTACAAGGCGCTCAAGGAGCAGGGTCCGATGACGCCCGCCGAGCTGGCGGCGAAGACAAGCGTCGCCGAGCGCTATGCGCGCGAATGGCTGTCGCATCAGGCTGCGTCCGGATATCTCGAATACGACGCGACAACGGGCAAGTTCACCTTGCCGCCGGAACAGGCGATGGTGTTCGCCGAGCCTGACAGTCCCGTCTATCTGCAGCCCGCCTTCGACATGGCGGCGGTCATGCTGGAGAACCAGCCGCTGGTCGAACCTGCATTCCGCTCGGGCAAGGGCGTCGGCTGGGGTAATCAGTCGCAGTGTCTGTTCTGCACGACCGGACGCTTCTTTCGCCCAGGCTATCAAAACAATCTCGTCGGTTCGTGGCTGCCGACCCTGGACGGCGTCGCCGCGAAACTCGAAAGCGGCGCGAAAGTGGCTGACGTTGGTTGCGGTCACGGCTTTTCGACCATCATCATGGCGAAAGCCTTCCCGAAATCGACGTTCGCCGGCTACGACTTTCACCCCGACTCGGTGGCGCAGGCGCGGATCCACGCCGAGCAGCATGGAGCGACCGCGAACACGAAGTTCGAGGTCGCCATGGCCAGCGATTTTCCAGGCAAGGACCTGGACCTGGTGACGTTCTTCGACTGCCTGCATGACATGGGTGATCCGGTCGGCGCGGCGCGCCATGTGCGCCAGACACTGAAGCCCGACGGCAGCTGGATGATCGTCGAGCCTGCGGCCGGCGATCGATTGGAGGACAATCTCAATCCGGTGAGCCGGATGTACTACGCCGCCTCCACCATGATTTGCATCCCGACCTCACTCGACCAGCCGGTCGGAGCGGCGCTCGGGGCGCAGGCCGGCTTCGCCAAGCTGTCGTCAGCGATCACGCAAGGCGGCTTCGGCAAGGTGCGCAAGGCGACCGAGACGCCGTTCAACATGGTGCTCGAGGCGCGGCCCTGAGGCTGAAGGCTTCCCGAAGCCAGCTACGCCAAGCATTGGTGCAGGCGCCCGACTGCTGGTCGGAGACACGCGTATAGCAATCGTTCCCTGCTTCCGATCCGGGCGTCGTCGCGATCGAGAATTGTCCTTGAGATCCGCGACTTTGCGGGTCTCTTGGAGAACGTTCAACGGGAGGGAAGCATGAAAGGCAAGTCGAGGATAACCCAATCGGCGTTGGCCGCCATTCCAGCGTGCGCCTTGCTCGCAAGCGCGCCGGCCTCGGCGCAGGGCGTCAAGATCGGCGTGCTGAACGACCAGTCCGGACCCTATGCTGATTTCGGCGGCAAGGGGTCGGTCGAAGCCGCGAGGATGGCGATTGAGGATTTCGGCGGCAGCGTGCTCGGCCAGAAGATCGAGCTGGTGGCCGCCGATCATCAGAACAAGTCCGATCTCGCCTCCGCCATCGCACGCCGCTGGTACGACGCCGAAGACGTCGACATGATCACCGATCTCGGCAATTCCTCGATCGCGCTCGCGGTGCAGGGAATTGCTGCCGAGAAGAAGAAGATCGATATCGTCGTGGGCTCTTCGACGTCGGCGCTCACGGGCTCGGCCTGCACGCGTTACGGCTTTCACTGGGCGTTCGACACCCACGCGCTCGCGGTCTCGACAGGCGGCGCGCTGGTCAAGGCCGGCGGCGACACCTGGTATTTCATCACCGTGGACTACGCTTTCGGTCACGCGATGGAGAAAGACACAAGCGACGTCATCAAGGCCGGCGGGGGCAAGGAGCTCGGCCACGTGCTCTACCCGCTCAATCCTCCCGACTTCTCGTCCTTCCTTTTGCAGGCGCAAAGCTCGAAGGCGAAGATTGTCGGCCTCGCCAACGCCGGCCAAGACACCATCAATTCGATCAAGCAAGCGGCGGAATTCGGCATCGTCGCTGGCGGCCAGCGGCTCGCAGCCTTAGTGATGACGCGGCGGAGGTTCACGGCCTTGGCCTGGAAGCGGCCCAGGGCCTCGTGTTAACCGAGAGCTACTATTGGGACCTCAACGACCGGACCCGCGAATTCGGCGAGCGCTTCTACAAACGCACCGGGCGGATGCCGAACATGGTCCAGGCAGGCGTTTATTCAGCGACCCTGCAATATCTCAAAGCGGTGAGAGCCGCCGGGACCAAGGACGCAGACGCAGTCGCCCAGAAACTGAAGGAGCTGCCAGTCGATGACGCCTTCACCGCGGACGGGCATGTGCAAGCCAATGGGCGCATGGTGTCGGACCTCTATCTGTTCCAGGTCAAGAAACCATCGGAAAGCAAACGCGACTGGGACTTTTATAATCTGCTCGCGACGGTGCCGGGCGACACGGCCTATCTAACCGCCGCCAACAGCGGCTGCCCGCTGACGAAGTGAGGGATGCGCTCGCTCGCGCGGCTGCTCCTCGTCACGCGTTCGAGGCGAGCGCGCTCGGCAAAGCCGCGCGGAGACGCGAGGGTGCTACGGGGAGCAGCTTCTTCACCGCAGCCGAAGCTGCGATCTGGCCACGATTGACGAAGGCCTCGTGATTGCGCTCGATCTCGTCGAGGTCGTAGAGATAATTGACCATGATGCCGAAGGACTCCGCGAGACCCTTCGGCGACAGGTCCCCTTCCCGGTTGATGCGCTCGAGCCGGGCGCCATTGCCGAGATGAAAGCGTGCGACCGGGTCAGGGACGCGGCCGTCGGGCCGGCGCGCTTTCAGGAAATAATGGGCGGCAAGCGGCTCGAGCATCGCGCGGAGCCTGGCCGCGACGCCGGGCGTCGGCCAATTGTCCTCAGCCGCCAGTTCAAGCGCGGCGGTCTTCATCGACGCGATGGCGGGATCTTCGGTCGTCTCAAGCCAGGCGCGGAATCCCGGGACCGGCGAGAGCGTGACAAACGTCTCGATCGCCGGCAGCTCGCGGCGGATCTCCTCGACCACCTGCTTGATGAGGAAATTGCCGAAATTGACGCCCGCAAGACCCTGCTGGCAATTGGAGATCGAATAGAAGGCAGCCACACGCGCCTTGTCCGGCGCAACATGGGCGCGCTTCTCCGCGAGCAGCGGCGCAATCGCCGCTGGCGGGGTGAGCGTCAGCGCGACTTCGACGAAGATCAGCGGCTCGTCGACCAGCCGCGGGTGGAAGAACGCGTAGCACCGCCGGTCGGCCGGATCGATGCGCCGCCTGAGCTCGTCCCAGTCGCCGATCTCGTGCACCGCCTCGTAGCGGATGATCTTTTCCAGAAGCGCCGCCGGCGAGGACCAGTCGATGCGGCGCAACACCAGAAAGCCGCGATTGAACCACGAACTGAACAGATGCATGAAATCGCGATCGACGATGACGAGCGACGGGTTGTGCTTCATGAGCTCGAGCAAATCCGCGCGCATCGCGACCAGCGCGGCGGTGCCCCCCGGCGCCCGATTGAGCCGCCGGAAGAGCTCGTGACGACGCGGTTCGGAGGCGTAGTGGATTTCGCTCGCCGCCGCTTCATCGCCGCCCGACTCGAACTTGGCGACCGCGTCCCGCACCCGATCGCGATCAGGCCCGAAATCCTCGGCGAGTGCGCTGAAAAACGCCGCATGATCGCTCGGATCGAGCGCGCGATAGCGACCAATGACCTCGGCGGCGAGCGCAACCCCCGACGCCTCGCCCCTGCCCTCGACCAAAGCGCAGCAGTCGTCGATCAATTGATCGACGCGATTATCCGCATCCTTCGGCCAAGGCTTGATCTTCAGCATGGAGCGACCGCGCTCGGCGACCGAGGCCAGAAGATCATAGAAGAAGGCGTTGCTCATGATTTTCCGTCGGCCTTAAGCGCCGGCCAGCGATCGGACGAGAGCTATTGTGGCCCAGGGGCGGAAGCAAATCAATTCCGTGTTCGCTGATTGCAATCATTGCGATGCGCACAACGCGCGCATTCCTCCGCACGCGCAACGCGAGGCTCTCGCGGCTCATGCAGATGGCCGCTTAGAACGGCGGCGCGCCGATCCAGTGCGCCCAAAGGTCGCGCAAACGCGCGGTCCAGGCCCAATAGCCGCCAATCCCGATCAGAAGCGCGAGCGTGATCGACCCCAGGAGCATTAGGAACAGGCTCAGCAGATCGCCAAGCCGTCGCATGATCCCGCGCCTGGGTCGCGCTGTCGGCGGTTCGGCGAGGGGAAGAGGCTCGCTCGCGCCGGCAGGGGGAAAGGGCAAGGCGCGCGTGCGCGGCCTGGCGATCGGCCAGGTCGCCGGCCCGTTCGCCTCTGCGGGTTGCGGACGCGGTCCCTCGGCCCCGCGCGAGTCGACGGTCACCGCGCGCTCGCGCTCGACCAGACGGCGCGCGACATAATCGGCGACAGCAGCGACGATCGTATCGAGCGACTGGCTTTCGGCCATCAGCACGCGGCCGATGCGCGTGTCCTGAAAAAATCGATAGGTGCGCTTGTCGTGCGCCATGTCGACAAACGCGATCATGTCGAGAAAGAGGCGCGGATGCTCGCTCTGCGTCAGCGCCAGGTCAAACAGGTCAAGCCCTTGAGGCGCCTGGTCGATGACCGGCTCGAGCGCGCTCTCCAGCGCTTTGAGGCGGACGATCTCGAGCTCGCGCACCTCCGCGATCGCATCGGCGCGCTCGGCGTTCTCGACCCGAGCCTGCCGGATCGAGGCTACGAGGTCCGGCTGGACCGGGACGTTCTGAGGCTTGTCGTCCATCGACTCGGTTTTTGTTTGCGCTCTCGAAGATGAGGGTAGCGTGAATCCGCCGGACCGCAAGGTGGCCGCCGCCCCCCCGGTTTCGGCGCAAATCGGCGCCATTGATCATGCAGCGGAGATTGCCGATAAATCCGGCGCGGCTGATCGCGGCCGCGAGCGATGAAGGCTGTTAGCGATGAGCGCCGCGGATCTACTCGAATTCTCCCCCGAGGTCGCGGAGGCGCGCTCGGCCAAGAAACCGATCGTCGCGCTCGAATTGACGATCATCACCCATGGCATGCCCTACCCGCGCAATGTCGAGACCGCGCTCGCCGTCGAGAACGCGGCGCGCGAGATGGGCGCCATTCCGGCGACGATCGCGGTCATCGACGGCGGCTTTCGAGTTGGCCTTTCGGGCGAGGAGATCGACCGTCTTGGCCAGCTCAGCGGCGGTGTCGTCAAAGCCTCGCGGCGCGACCTCGCGCTGGTTGCCGCCCGTAAAGGCTCCGCTGGCACGACGGTCGCGGCGACGATGTTCATTGCCGGGCTCGCGGGCATCGAAATCTTCGCCACCGGCGGCATCGGCGGCGTGCACCGCGGCGCCGAGGAGACATTCGACGTCTCCGCCGATCTCATCGAGCTTTCCCGCACTCGCGTTGCGGTCGTGTGCGCCGGCGCCAAATCGATCCTGGACATCGGGAAGACGCTCGAGTTCCTGGAGACCCAGGGGGTCGCGGTCGTCGGCTACCGCACCGACGAGTTTCCGGCCTTCTACGCCCGCTCGTCCGGCTTCAAGCTTGAACATCGCTGCGACGGCCTTCACGATCTCGCCCGCATGATTCGCCTTCAGCGCGAGATCGGTCCCGGCGGCCTCCTGATCGCCAATCCGATTCCCCATGATCACGCGCTGGAAGAGGCCGCGATCGAGGCGCGCATCGCCGAAGCCGTCGCCGAAGCCAAAACCCAAGGCGTGGGCAAGAAGGAGGCGACGCCGTTTCTCTTGAAGCGCGTGGTTGAACTCTCCGGTGGACAAAGCCTCGAGGCCAATGTCGCGCTGATCAGGAACAACGCCATGCTCGCTGCGCAGGCGGCGGTGGAGCTCATGAAGATGTGAGCGATCGAGAGCCGAGAGCGCGTCCGATCGTGGTTCGCGGTTTTCATTCTCTTAGGGTCGGAGGCGTTGCCCATGCAGAAAGAAGAAGGAATTGTCAAAATTCCGAGCCATCATTCCGTGGAAGAGACGGTCGACAAGCTCGAGACCATTCTCAAATCGAAAGGGGTGACGCTGTTCGCGCTGATCGACCACAGCGGCGAAGCTGAAAGGGTGGGGCTGAAGATGCCTCCGACCAAGCTCCTGATCTTCGGCAATCCGAAGGGCGGCACGCCGCCGATGCTGGCGGCGCCGAGCGCAGCCATCGACCTGCCGCTGAAAATTCTGGTTGCGGAAGATTTCAGACGGAAAGGTGTGGATCTCGTACAACAGCCCGGAGTACCTGAAAGAGCGGCACGGGTTGCCGGACAATCTCATGCCGAATATCGCCGTCGTGCAAGCGCTGGCGGCCGCCGCTGGAGAGTAGATCGGCAAGCCATTTTGCCTTCGCAACCTTCCGTCCTGCTAATCGGCGACGTCATGACCGACGTCATCGTTCGTCCCGAAGGGCCGCTCGCGCGTGGCTCGGACCGGCGCGCCTCGATCACGGTTCAGCCCGGGGGATCGGCGGCCAATCAGGCGGCGTGGCTGGCCTCGTTTGGCGTGAAGGTCGACTTCGTCGCCCGCGTCGGAGCCGCCGACCTCGAAAGCGAGACGGCGCGGTTCAGGGCGATCGACGTCACGCCTTATCTCGTCGGCGATCGAACCCATGAGACCGGGAGGTTGATCGCACTCATCGACCCGGATGGCGAACGTAGCTTCCTCACCGATCGCGGCGCCAACGAAGCGCTCGAAGCCCGCGACATCCCCGACGCGCTGATCGAGGGTGCGGCGCTTATCCACCTGTCCGGCTATTCGTTCTTCGCCCCTTCGCCCCGCGCAGCCGTGCTCGATGTCATGCGACGCGCAGGAGACAAGCCCATCAGCCTCGATCCGGCTTCGGCGGAGTTCTTGCGCGAGGTGGGCGCGGACAAATTCCTCGCATGGACAAAGGGAGCTTCGATCCTCTTCCCCAATGAAGAGGAAGCGGCGATTCTCGCTGGCTCTGATGATCGCGAAATCCAATGCGCGCGGCTCGCGGCGCACTACCCGCTGGTCGTCGTCAAACGCGGCGCGGCCGGCGCCGAGGCCGCGGAAGGCGCGCGCCGCTGGCGTGTCGACGCGCCGAAGATCGAGGCGATCGACACCACCGGCGCGGGCGACGCCTTCGTCGCCGCTTTTCTTGCCCATCGGCTCTCTGGTGCGGGCATCCAGCCGGCGCTCGAGCGCGCCGCAGCATCGGCGCCGCCGCTTCAACAGGCGTCGGCGGAAGACCTAAGGCGGCAAGCGTTCATCCCGACCGATAGATCCAATCACTTCTTCCGATAGACTTGCAGCGTTCGATTTCTATACCTATCTTCGCCCCCAGCACGGTTTCCGATTAGGGCATTCGCCAAACTTCTTCAGTCGCAACACTGGATGAGCGGCAGTATTTCGGAAGCCAAACCTATCAGTTCGACCAGGAGGGCTCAATGTCCATTCGTCCCGTCAAGCGCGTCAGCCAGTCCGTTCCGACCATGGAGGGCGCGGGCGTCAAGCTGCGCCGCGCCTTCGGCTTCGGCGACACCTCCGATTTCGACCCGTTCCTCATGATGGACGATTTCCGCGGCGATCGGCCCGAGGATTATCTCGCCGGCTTTCCCTGGCATCCCCATCGCGGCATCGAGACGATCACCTATGTGCTGGCGGGCGAAGTCGACCACGGCGACAGCCTCGGCAATCGCGGCAAGCTCGGCTCCGGCGACGTGCAGTGGATGACCGCCGGCAGCGGCATCCTGCATCAGGAAATGCCGACCGGCGACGCCAAGGGACGCATGCATGGGTTCCAGCTGTGGGCGAACCTGCCCGCACATCTCAAGATGACGAAGCCGCGCTACCAGGACGTTCCGGCAACCGAGATCCCCGAGGTGATCGACGACGACGGCACAAGCGTGCGCGTCATCTGTGGCGAGTTCTGGGGCAAGAGCGGTCCGGTCGACGGCGTCGCCGCCGAACCTCGCTATCTCGACGTGACGGTGCCGGCGGGCAAGAAGAAGCGCCTCAAGGTCGAGGATTTCCGTCAGGCCTTCGCCTATATCTTCGAGGGCTCGGCGATGTTCGCCGACTCGTCGGAACCCTTCGGCGTGCTGCGCGAAGCTGAGGTCGACGGCGAAGAGGTCCTGCTGCGCGACAAGGTCGGCAACCGGTCGCTGGTCGTGTTCGGCGCGGGCGACGAAGTCGTCGTCCAGGCGGGCGACGAGGGCGTGCGCTTCCTGCTCGTCTCCGGCCGACCCTTACGCGAGCCGATCGCCTGGCACGGGCCGATCGTCATGAACACGCAGGCTGAGATCCGTCAGGCGCTCAGCGACTTGCGCAGCGGCGCGTTCATCAAGAACTAGCGGGCAAGGCTCGAGTTGCAGATTGCGTGGCTCGAGCCGAAGCCGTAAATATCGCTCCAAATCGAGGACCTGTGGGAACCGGGCTTTAATCTTCCCGTTTTAGATCGTGAGCGCGGGCTCGCACGCCCAGCGGAGGCGAGTAGCAATGGCCAATTCAACGATCACGACGCAATGCTGCATCGCCGGCGGCGGACCTGCCGGCATGATGCTCGGATTCCTGCTGGCGCGCGCCGGCGTTCAGGTCGTGGTGCTGGAGAAGCACGCCGATTTCTTCCGCGACTTCCGCGGCGACACGGTCCATCCGCCGACGCTCGAATTGATGGTCGAACTCGGCCTGATCGACGCGTTCTTGAAGCTGCCGCATCAAGAGGTCGAAACGCTGTCCGCCCAGATTGGCGCCGAGCACATCGAATTGGTGGATTTCCGCCATCTGCCAACCCGCTGCAAATTCATCGCGCTGATGCCGCAATGGAACTTCCTCAACTTCCTCGCCGAGCACGGCAAGCGTTACGCGACATTCGACCTGCGCATGCAGGCCGAGGCGACGGATCTGATCGAGGAGAACGGGCGCATCGCCGGCTTGATCGCCAAGACGCCGGACGGAGAGCTCACGATCCGCGCCGATCTGGTGGTTGGCTGCGACGGACGCCATTCGACCGTGCGCGAGAAATCAGGCTTCAAGAGCGACGATTATGGCGCGCCGATGGACGTCTTATGGTTTCGTCTATCACACAAGCCCAGCGACAGCCCGGATACGTTTGGCCATATTGAAGCTGGCAAGATGATGATCATGCTGGACCGCGGCGATTACTGGCAGTGCGCTTACGTCATCGCCAAGGGCGGGATCGAGCGGATGAAGTCGGAGGGCCTCGAAGCCTTCCGCGCACAGGTTGTGGAGATGTCGCCGTTCCTGTCCGACCGCGTCGCCGAACTGAAAAGCTGGGACGATGTCAAACTGCTCAGCGTCACCGTCGATCGGCTGCAGAAATGGTGGCGGCCTGGGCTCCTCTGCATCGGCGATGCGGCGCATGCGATGTCGCCGATCGGCGGCGTCGGCATCAACATGGCGGTGCAGGACGCGGTCGCCGCGGCCAACCGTCTCGCCGAACCGCTCCGCACGGGCAAGGTGACGGACGCGGATCTTCAAGCCATCGAGGAGCGACGCACGCTACCTATGCGGTTCACGCAGCGGCTGCAGCTCGCCATCCAGCAACGCGTCATTAGCCGCGTTCTGGCAAGCCACCGGCGTCCAAAGCCCCCTCTCCTCTTGAAGCTGTTCAGCGTCTTTCCGATTCTGCGCCGCATTCCAGCGCGGCTGATCGGGATCGGCATTCGCCCTGAGCACGTCCAGACGCCCGAGGCGGCGGCGCTGGTCTCAGAGGTCAGCCACGTCGTCTCGCGTCAGCGCGAGGGCGCCTCGGCGTAGAGGCCGAGCGCAGCGCGCGCCATGCGCTCGAGCGAATAGGCTTCAGCGATCTTCGCCCGCGAGCGGCGCCGCATGGCCTCGCGCGCCGAGGCGCCAAGCGAGAGCGACGCAAGACCCGCCTCACCGATGGGGCGCGGTTCGCAGGCCTGTGCTTTGGGCCTTGCGAAGCTTGTGGACGGGCTTGCCGCCATAGCTTGCGCCCGTGAGTCGGCCAATCAGATTCTGGAGCCTCCGATTCGCCGGACGAAAGAGATCCGACATGAAGAAGCTCGCCAGCAAACCGCGGAAGCCGGTGCGCCGGAAACGCAGCGCGACAGGGACAGGCGTCTCCTTTCGCGACCTCGACATGACTGCCCTTCGAAGGCTCCTGGCCGAAGAATTGCCGCCCGGCGACGACTTGGCGGACATGATCGCCGACATCCTGTCGGCTGATCACCCCGACGACATCCCGGACGGCGAGATGCTGTCCGAACTCAACGAGGCGCTGAACCAGGCGCGGCTCGATGCCGCGGGCGGCGACATCGCGGCGCGCAAAACGCTGAAGACTATCCGCGCGATGATCGACGAAGCGGCGGCGCACGACGCCATCCATCCAGCCATGCTGATGATGCTCGGACGATTGTTCGCGGGCGCTCGGATCGAGATCGGCGAGCCCGCGCGCGCGGCGTTGGGCCGGGCGCTGGACTTGGGACCTCTCAAGGGCTCCACGGCGGACGCCTATGAGACGCTCCTGCGGCCCGGACTGTCGCAGAGCGGGTCTGATCCGTTCGAGTTCCATGAGGAGGTCGAGGCCCTCATCTCGATTTTTCCCCTCCCTTACAGGTCGGCGTTCGTCGAGCGGATGGTGGTCGATTCCCATGCGCTCATCCGCCGGAGCGCGGTCGGTTTCCTCCTCCATCGCGACGAGGCCCCCGCGGAAGCGGCCATTCGCGGCCTTGGCGCCGCGCCGAGCGGCCTCGATGACGAGCGCCGCCGCTGGATCGAGGCCATTCGCCCCTGGCTCGCGCCAGCCCGGCGGAGCGCGCTCGACGCTGGGCTTCCCGGCGCGCCCCGCCCCGCCCCGCGGCGGGCCGCGAAGATTGTGAAGACGATCGCCTCGGTCTGCGATGGATCGGGCGTCAGCTTCCTGCTGGCGACAGTGAAAGGCGGCTCCCGCTTCCGCCTCGCCTCGGTGATGATCAAGCCGACAGGCGTGAATGACTGCATGTCCTACGAAGACCTGTCGTCGAACGAGGCGACCATGCTGGAACGCGCGCTCCGCTCGTCAGTCCAATCGTCCGAGATCTCGTTCGCGGCCTGGGAGAAGCTGCTGCGGCTTGCGCTCGGCCGCAATCTCAGCTGCGACGAGCCGCCGCCCTTCGCGCTCGTTGGCGTCGTCGAGGCGCTCGGCCTCGATTCGGTCGCGCCCGATTTCGCGACGCCGGCCGAGATCATCGCCTCCGCACTCGCCGACGTCGCGGACCGCGATCGCGCCGAAACCATCCGCGCGGCGCATGAATTCGCGGCGAAGACCGAATTGACCGACACCTGGTTCGAGGCTAGCGAGGAGGTCGAGGCGGTCATGAGCGCGGCGAGGTCAGCGAGCGCGCGCGCAGGCGCGCTGATCGAAAGCTACCTGCCCAGCCGCCGGGAATTCTGGGTGGCGCAATGCGCGCGATCGGCGCTCGCGCTCAAGGACGGCGCCCGCCCGTGCGACGAGACCTGGAAACATCTCGCGCTCGTGGGCCGCGACCTTGCCGGCGACATGCCCTTGAGCCGCATTCCGTTGATTCACCGCATCGCCGAGATGAGCGCGCGCGCCTATTCCCTGCAGAAGGCGCAGCGCCCGGCGGCGGCCTGAACGGCCGGCGGCCACCCGCGTCGTCTCACCGGTCCAGCGCCTCGGCATAAACACCGAGCGTGTCGCGCGTCATGCGCTCAAGCGAGTAGGCTTCGGCGATCTTCGCCCGCGACCGGCGCCGCACGGCCTCGCGCGCGGAAGCGCCAAGCGAAAGCGCGGCGCGGATCGCCTCGGCAAGCGCGGCCGGCTCGCGGGGCGGAACAAGCCATCCGGTGCGAGTCTCGGAATCCACGTGCGGCGGCGCGGCGACGATTTCGCGGGCGGACCCGACGTCGGAGATGATGGTGAGTGCGCCCATTGCGGCCGCCTCGATCGAAGTGCGCGTCACGCCGTCGGCTTCCGTGGCCGGAAAGACCGCGACTGCCGCGCCGACGAACGCCGCTGGCGGATCGGCCGGGGCGCCGACGCGGATAAGCATGGACTGGACGCCGCACTTGATTGCCAGCGCATCCAGCTCGCGCGCGAACACCGGCTTCGCCGCTTCGCCCGCCAGCACGAAACGAACATCGTCGAGGCCTTGACCCTTGATGAGGGCCGCGGCTTCGATGAGCGTCTGCTGGCCCCGGCCGGGCGCGAGTCGCGCCGGCATCAGAACGACCCGCTCATGCGCCGCGACGCCCCAGCTCGAGCGGACATCGGACACGCGGCGCCCGCTCACCCGTTCCGGCTGAAGCTTGGAAAGATCCATTCCCGGACGGACGATCCTCAGGCGCCTGGGAGGCGTGGGAAAGAGGCTTTCCGCACGCCCGGCGACGAATTCGGACGACGCGATGACAATGTCGCCCTCGGCGACGGCGGTCTCGAAACTGGAGCGCGGACGCGTGCGGACGCCCTCGCCCGGAAGCGAGGTGACGAGCGGGCGGCTTGCCTTGCGGCAGGCCTTGACCGCCGTCCAGGCGGCCCAACGCGAGCGCACGTGGACGAGGTCGACCCGCTCCGAAGCGATGATGTGCTGCAGACGTCGCATGTTGAGCGCCATCGCGAGCGGGTTTTTGGTCGCCGCCGGAAAATGAAGGAAGAGCCCGCCAATCGCCTGCAACTCGCCCGCCAGCTCGCGCGAATCGGTCGCGACCAAAGCCCGCGCGCCCGTCTCCGTGAGCGCCGCCGTGACCGCAAGCGTTGCGCGCTGGTCGCCACCCGCGGCGAGCGGCGGGACGATCTGGAGGATCGTCCTGCCGGCGAGCGGCGCGTTGGCCCCACGCCGGAACGGAGAGAGAGCGTCGAGGCTCATGGGCGCGCCCGCGTCGAACACGAGAGCTTGACCGGCGAGCGGTTGACATGCAGCGAAGGTTCGCCCAAGTCCGCTTCGCTCTGCGCGCTCATGCCGAGGCTCATCCAGGCGCGGTCCGCGAGCGGCGTCACCAAGAGCGAGCCTAGTGTGTCGGACGGACAGCCGCAGGTCTTCATCGTCGGAAACGCCCCGAATCAACGGCGTATCGCCTTTCGCCGCCGTGCGCCAGTGCGCGACGGAGGTCCAGGCCTTGTTTGGCTGAGCGGTTATCGCTCCGACATGGAATTCGACCAAGGCGAGCGCGCTCGACGCGGAAGCCGAGCGGCGCGGTCTCGGCCTGCTCAGGTTCGACTATTCCGGCCATGGGCGATCCGACGGGCGGCTCGAGGATGGAACCGTCTCCCGCTGGCTCGAAGAAACGCTGGCGCTCGTTCGGGCGCAGAGCGAGGGACCGCAAATTCTAGTGGGCTCCTCGATGGGTGGTTACCTTTCGCTGCTCGCCGTCCGCGCGCTGAGCAAAGCGGGAGAAGCCGGGCGCGTGAAAGGCCTCATTCTCATCGCGCCCGCGGTCGACTTCACCGAAGCGCTCATCTGGGCCACGGCGCCGGACGAGGCGCGGCGCGCGATCATGGACGAAGGCGTATGGCGCAGGCCCTCCGCCTATTCGAGCGAACCCGATTGCTTCACCCGCGACCTCATCGAGGACGGGCGCAAGCACCTTCTGCTCGGCGGCATGATTCGCACCGGCGCGCCAACCGCGGTGCTGCAAGGCATGCGGGATGAAGACGTGCCGTTTTCACACGCGCTGGCGCTGATGCAGCGCTTTGGCGCCGATCCAGCGACGCTTACGCTGGTCAAGGACGGCGATCACCGCCTGTCACGTCCGCAGGACTTGCAATTGATGTTCGACGCGCTGGAAAGGATGGTGTGACCCTGAAGGGGAGATCACTCCCATGTCGCGCCGAAGCGATGCAGGCTCGCGCCGTGAACCTTGAGCCACATTTCCGCGCGGTCGGTTCCGGGGTGCAGACGGCGCGCGAGCTTCCAGAACAGGGGCGAATGATTCATGTGCACGATATGCGCCACCTCGTGGGCGGCGAGATAATCGAGCACAATGGGCGGCGCGAGAATCAGGCGCCAGGAGAAATTGAGCCCGCCGGTCGACGAGCACGACCCCCAGCGGCTCACCGTATCGCGCAGCACCATGCGGCGCGGCTTGACGCCGAGCTGCTTCGAATGCCTGGCGACCGCAGCCTCGAGATCCTTGCGCGCCTCGCGCTTGAGGAAATCGGTGACGCGGCGCGCCACGTGCGGCCGCTCGCCGGAAACGCAGATGAGCGGTCCGCGCTCGCTCGACTCGAGCCAGACCCCGCCGCGTTCGCCTGGCCGATGCACGATGCGATGATCGACGCCGCGCAAGGGCATGATTGCGCGCGGTTCGAACGCGACCGGTTGGGGCAGACGCGCGAGCCGCGTGCCGATCCATGCGGCGTGACGTTCGGCGAATTCGCGCGCCGCTTTGAGCGACGAACGCGTCGGCATCGTCAGCACCGCATCGCGCGTCGCGGTGCGAACCCTCAGCGTGAAACGGCGCGACGTCGCGACGCGTTTCAGCGCGACGCGATAAGTCTCGCCGTCATGCGCGATATCGAAATGCGCCGCCTGCTCAGGCGCCCGGCGCTGGAAAAGACGCAACATCCCGCCAAGTCCCCAGCGGACGTTTGAGGCGAAGGCTTATGCCCACGCAGCCAACAAGCCCAGTCGCCGCTGGCGAATCCTAGTCCAGGCCAGCCCCGAGTTGCCAGAGTTTTGTTGAAGAAAATGCGTGGCCTCAGCCCAAACGCACGCTCGGGGTTGCAGCCGGCTTCAACTGCAGCGGGAGCCCGGCGGCGACGAAAATGACGACGTCGCAGGCGGCGCCGATTTGCAGGTTCGCCCGTCCCTGCCAGTCGCGAAACTCGCGCCCGAGCTTGTGATCCGGCACAATGCCCATGCCCACTTCGTTGGATACCAGGATCACCGGGCCGGCGAGCCTCCCCACGGAGTCGGCGAGATCCGCGAGGGCGGGACCCGGGTCGCGCCCGGCCAGCATGAGGTTGCTGAGCCAGAGCGTCAGGCAGTCGACAACCACCACCCTACTTAGCTGCGCATGCGCCGCGAGGGCCGCGGCGATTTCGATCGGCTCCTCGAGCGTCGCCCAGCCGTGCCCCCGGTCGGCCTGGTGGCGGGCGATCCGCGCCGCCATTTCCTCATCTCGCGGCGCCGCGGTCGCCAGATAGAGCCGATCGGGACCGTGGGCCTCGGCCAGCCCCTGCGCATAGGCGCTTTTTCCCGAGCGCGCGCCGCCCAGCACGAGCAGGCTGCGGGCGATCGTTCGAGGCTCATTCGCGCTCGCCATCGCGACTCCGGGCCCCGCCCATCTGCGCTGCAATCCCGGCGGGGACGTTTCCATGGGCCGAATCCGTTTTGCTTTCGGGCAAGCCCTTCGGCTCCAGGCCCGGCAGGCAAACCAGAAAACGCTCCGTGGGCATCCACCAGACCTCGTCGGGGCGATATTTCTCCACCTTGTTCCAGTCGAACCCGCAGACCATGTGGTTCATCCAAACCACGCGGCCTGCGTGTTGCAAAACCATCGGCGGGAAAAATCCGGCGGTGAAGGAATCGCCCAGGATGAGAATCGTCGGGCCAGCTCTTCTCCGACGTTTCAGTAAAGTCTCCGGCCAGATCAGAGGATTGAAGGACTTGCTTTGCCTGCGGCAGCGTCAGGTTCTCAGCATATTCTGAAACAGTGTCGCCGACGCCCAGCATCCGCGCCAGATCGCCGCCGTTGCGCAGGGTCATAGGCCCCAGCGCGGCGGCCGGTTCGATCCGCCAATCCGAGTGAGCGTCCGCCTCGACGAGGGCGTTATAGGCGGCGAGCGCGCCCCGGAATGTCCAATGCGTATCGTGCAGATAGAAGGCCGGCCCCTGAGTCCGCGCGTTCTTGACTGCCGGGCGCAGATCAACCGCTGTCACGCCCTTTGCGGCGAGGTTGGCGAGAAGCATGTCGTATTCGGTCGGCTTGCCTGGATTCTGCGCCCAAAAAGGCAGGTCGTCCTGGTAGATGGTGGCCGCGTTGGGCGGCATTGCGACCAGGAAGCGGATTCCCCGCGCCTGGAGCTCGTCGTTCATGCGCACGAGCATCTCTGTCGCCTCGGCCACCCTCTGGTCGCGAAGCAGAAGACCGGCGCTTTGACGCACCGTTTCCTCGCCGAGAAAGAACATGCGCCCATTGCGCCCGACAAGCACCAAGTCGTTGCCGAAGCCGAGCATCGGTTTGGTCAGTTCCCGATGCGCCGTGATCAGCTTCTGTCGCAAGCCGAAATGGTCTTTGAGATAGGCGTCGACCGCTGTCGGCAATGCAAGCCAATTCGCCGCGGTCGTGGGCAGCCGTGGCGCCGGCGCAAGGGAGCGCCCTTCCCTGAAAACGCTCGCGGGACTGTCAGGCGCGACCAGGCCGACCACGAGCGGCGCGGCGAGCATACCAAAAGCAAGGAGGGCGAAAATCCGACGATGGCGCAGGAGCATCAGTTCTCATTCACCACGTCCGCCTCCCTCGCCTTCGGCGAAATTTTTTGGGCAAGATGGGTCGCCGCCTTGAGCCGCTTTATACGCTGAGCAGGACGCCGTTTTAGTCGGGATTTCATTGTCGAACGGTCGCCCGATCTTCCAACGCATCCGCCGGCTGACCAAAACGCACCGGCGCTTTTTCCTCCCCGGCCCCCTGCTCGGCTTCGGGAAATCCAATAGGCGAATGCTGGCAGAGAAAAACGCGTTCGCCGGGCATCCACCAGACTTCATCAGGGCGAAGTTCGTCGATAACCCGCCAGTCAAAGCCACAATATTCGTGGTGGATCCAGATCACGCTTCCAACGTGCTGCAAGAGCATGGGAGGAAAAAAGTCGAGCGTCAGCGAATTGCCGAAAATCAGGATCTTCGGGCCGGGTTTATCGAACGTCTCAATGAAATCATTGTCAGGAAGCGGAATTTTCCTCCCGCCAGGGAACGTTAAATTCTCGGTATATTCCGAAATCTTATCGGAGAGACCGAGGATCTTCGCCATGTCGCCCCTTTGCGCACGGCCGGCGGCAAAGCTGAGTTCGGGTCGAGCCGCCAATCGGGATGCGCGTCCGCCTCGACAATTGCGTTATAGGCCACCAGCGCGCCGCGGAATGACCAATGCGTATCGTGCATATAAAAGACCGAACCCCCAGAGCGCGCTTTCTTGAGCACGGGACGCAAATCGACAGCCGGAACGCCTTTGGCGGCGAGGTTCGCCAGAAGCAGATCGTATTCGGTCGGCCGGCCCGGATTTTGCGCCCGAACCGGCAGCTCGTCGGCATAAACGCTCGAGGCGTTCGGCGGGGGCGCGACCAGAAAACGGATGCCGCGGGCTCGAAGCTCGTCGTTCATGCGCGCGAGCAGATCGGCCAGTTGCGCCACCGCCCGGTCGCGCATGACGAGCCCGGCGCTCTGGATAACCATCTCGTTGCCCAGATAGAACATACGGCCGCCCCGGCCCATCAGGACCTTGTAGCTGCCGAACAGGGGCTTCGAGAGTTCCCGATGGGCGCGGAGCAAAGCCTGACGAAGGCCGATATGGTCTTGCAGATAGGCGTCGGTCCGCTTCGGAAAGCTGAACCAGTCGGCGCTGTCGACAGGCGCTTCGGCGCCGGCGCGGGCGTGCGCCCGTCCGCGAGGATCGACGCGGCGCCGTCCGGATAGACCAGCCCGGCCACGAGCGGCGCCGCCAGCACGAGGAAAGCAGCGACCGCAAAAAACCGGCGATATCGGCGCAGCATTCCGGATGACGGCCGCACGGCGCCGAGGCTGCGGCCCCAGGAGCGATCCTGGAAAAGCGCTGGCCAACTCACCGGCGAGCTTTTGGCCGCGGCTCGCGAGGTCCAAAGCGTTGATCTTACACCCATTCGACTCAGAGCGCCTCGAGCCCGCGACCATGCGACGCGTCGCGATAGCGCGGCGCCCCGGCCAAGCGCAACCCCGGCAGCCTATGCGCTCTCCTTAGCCCAGCGGATAGGCCGCCTCAACGACATAGGGTCCGCCTCCCGACCCCGCCCGGGCCGAATAGAGGACGAAGCGCTCGGCGGTGAACGAATCCGCGATCAGCGCGCCATGCATGGCGAGATAGCTGGCGATCGCCGCCTGCCCCGCTCCGCGCAGCCGCGCCAGTGTCACGTGCGGCGTATATTTGCGCGTCTCCGGCTCTATTCCGATGCGCCTCAGGCGGCGCTCCTGTTCGGCCTGCAGGTCCATCAGCGCTGGGTCCGCCTTCACCCTGGCCACGATCCGCGCGGCCTGTCGCCGCCAAACCAACTCAGGTCCTCGAAGCGAATGGGCGCCTCCAGCCGACGGATGTCGCTCAGGGTCTCGTCAACGTCGCGAGCGGCGCGCGCATCGATGTCGCCGATGAATTCTAAGGGTGATGTGGTAGTCCTCGGGCTCAAGCCAGCGCGCGCCGACGACTCCGCCGCGGGCGAGCGCGAGCTGCCCAACGACGGCGGCCGGCAGTTCGAGGCCGGTGAACAGGCGGGGCATGTGCGCCTACCCGCGCTCCTTGGAGATGAACTGGCGAAAGCGGTCGGAGGTCGAGGCCGAGAAAAGCTCGCGCGGCGGCCCCTCCGCCTCGACCAGCCCTTGATGCAGGAACATCACCCGGGTCGAGACATCGCGCGCAAAGCTCATCTCGTGGGTGACGACCAGCATCGTCCGGCCCTCTTCGGCGAGCGCGCGCATGACGCGGAGCACTTCGCCCACGAGTTCCGGATCAAGCGCCGAGGTCGGCTCGTCGAACAGCATCACTTTCGGCCGCATCGCAAGCGCGCGAGCGATCGCCGCGCGCTGCTGCTGACCTCCGGAGAGATGCGCCGGATAGTAATTCTCCCGCTCGGACATCCCCACTTTCGCCAGGAGTGCGCGCGCTTCCTCGATGCATTCCGCGCGCGGGCGCTTCTGGACATGCACCGGCGCCTCGATGAGGTTCTCCAGCACCGTCAGATGCGACCACAGGTTGAAGCTTTGGAACACCATGCCGAGCTCGGAGCGGATACGATCGACCTGGCGCCGGTCCGCAGGCTCGGCTCGGCCGTCGCCGCGGCGACGCATTGTGATGGTCTCGCCCGCGACCGTCACCACGCCCTGGTCAGGGGTCTCGAGCAGATTGATGCAGCGGAGAAACGTGCTCTTGCCGGAGCCCGACGAGCCGAGGATCGAGATCACATCGCCGTCGTTCGCGGTCAGCGACACGCCCCGCAGCACTTCGAGCTGACCAAAGCTCTTGTGCATCGTGTCGACCGTGAGCGCTGGCGTCGCGGCGGGCATACGCACTTCCTTCAGCTTGGCCGGGGCCTGAGATGGGGCGACATGCGCCGCTCGAGCGCGAGGAAGCCCGCGCCAATGACATAATTGACGACGAAGTAGATCGCGCCGGCAAGGATGAGCGGCAGATAAGTGACCAGCGTATCGTTGCGGATCTTCAAAGCGATGCTCATCACGTCCCATAAAGTGATGAGCGAGACGAGCGCCGTCGACTTCACCATCGAGATCATTTCGGTCGAATAGGCCGGAAGCGCGTGCCTCGCCGCGATCGGAAAAATGATGCGGCGGAACAGGAGGAGCCTGGACATGCCGCAGGCGCGCGCCGCCTCGACCTGACCATGGGGCACGGCAAGGAGCGCGCCGCGAAAGATCTCCGCCTGATAGGCCGCGGTGCAGAGCGCGAGCGACAGGACGGCGCAGTTGAACGCGTCGCGCAGAAACGGCCAGATGATGCTCGCGCGCACCGCGGGCAGCGAAGCGAGGCCATAATAGACGACGAAGAGCTGGATCAGGAGCGGCGTGCCGCGAAAGACCATGACATAGGCGCGCGCGAAAAGTTCGAACGGCTTCACGCCGCTGACCCTCATCCAGGTCACGCCCGTGGCGATGAGCGCGCCGAGGACGACGGACAGGAACCAGACGGAGAGCGTAAGCGGCAGCGCGGCGAGGAGACGGACGAAGGTGTACGAGATGAAATCGAAGTCCATCGCCGCCTCAGCCCATCGCCCTGCGCATGCCCCGGGTGGCGCGCGCCTCGGCGACGTCGAAAAATCGGGTCGTCGCAACCGTCATCACGAGATAAAGCGCGGCGCCGCCGAGATAAAACGCGAACGGCCGATGGGTCGAGCCGGCGCCGACTTGGGTTATCCGCATGAGCTCGGTCAGGCCGGTGACGGAGATCAGCGACGAATCCTTGAGCGCGACCTGCCAGAGGTTGCCAAGCGCAGGCAGGGCGAAACGAAGAACCTGGGGCATAATGATGCGGCGGAACAACAGCGCCCGATTCATGCCGACGCTGACCGCGGCCTCAAGCTCGCCCCGCGAGATGGCGAGATAGGAGGCCCGGAACACTTCCGCCTGATAGGCGCCCGAGATGACGCCGACGGCAAGCGCGCCGGCAGCGAAGGACGGCACCCCGACGAAGCCCTCGTGACCAAGAGCGTTGGCCGTTCCGGTCAGAAGCGCCGAAGAGCCGAAATAGACGAAATAAACGATGAGCAGTTCCGGCAAACCCCGGAACAGAGCGGCGTAAGCCTGCCCCACGCCGCCCGCGAACAGTTTTCCCGAGAGGCGCGCCCAGGCGACGAGACCGCCAATCGCCGAGCCGATGAGGAGGCCGCAGGCGGAGACGAGAAGCGTCATCGCCGCGCCCTCGAGGAGCGCCAAGCCCCATCCGCCAGGGCCGAAGCCGAAGATCGCGAGGTTGCCCACCCGACGCTTTTAGGGGGCGCGCTCTTTCAACGTTAGAGCGCGCTCAAAGCCTACGATTGGGGCGTGATGTCGACCTTGAACCACTGTTCCGAGAGCTTCTTCACCGTCCCGTCGGCGATGGCCGCGGTGAGCGCCGCGTCGAACTTCGCGGTGAGGTCGGAATCCGACTTGCGGATGCCCATGCCGGTGCCGACGCCGAACGCGCCGCCGATCAACTTCGGCCCGACGACGGCAAGCTCGGAAGCGTCCGGCTTCGAGGCGGTGGCCAGATTGGTCGTGAGATCGTCGAGAGAAGCGTCGATGCGGCCGGACTTGAGATCGAGGTCGCGATCGTCGGTGGTCTTGTATTCTTTAACGGTCGCGATGTCCTTGAGATATTGGCTGGCGAAATTGGCGTGGGTGGTCGAGACCTGCACCCCGAGCGTCTTGCCCTTGAGCGCCGCCTGCACGCCCTTGATCGCGATGTCGCCTTCCTTCGGGTCCTTGTCGAGATTGACCAACTTGCCGGCGTCGGGCGCCTTGGCGAGCGGGCTGTCCTTCGGCGCGAGGAAGGAGCCCGGCGAAGCGGCGTAGGGCTTAGAGAAGTCGATCTCCTTCTTGCGCTCGTCGGTGATCGACATGCCGTCCATGATGACGTCGAACTTGCCCGCTTTCAGGCCAGGGATCATGCCGTCCCAGTCCTGCGCGATGATCTTGCACTCGAGGCCCGCGCGCTTGCAGAGATCCATCACCAGGTCCGGCTCGAAGCCGACGATCTTGCCGCTCGAGTCGGTCAGATTCCAGGGCTCGTAGGCGCCTTCCATGCCGATGACGACGGTCTTCCAGTCCTTGGCGAAAGCGGTCGGCGCGAAGGCGAGACCCGCCGCGAGCGCCGCGCCGAGACCCAGCGCTGTCACGAATTTCGATGCCATCGGCCCAACTCCTATTTGCCGGCGCCGCTCCTCCCGCGGGCCTCTTTGCAAGTCATACAGGCCGCTCAAAGAAATGTGAACGCGGTCGGGCGCCCAAAATCGAGGCCGGCCTGCTTATAAGGCGCCCCGGACGCCACTGCGCAAGCGCCTTACGAAAAGGCCAGCCCCGGTCAACGGCGTCTGCAACGACAATTCCTGCGAGACGCTGGACGTGAAGGTCATCACAATTCAGCACACCGCCCAATGACCAGCGGCTCCTTCGCCCTCCCTCAAGAGCGAGGGAGGGCAGGAAACGGCGAGCAGGCTTAGGCCGACGCTTTGATCGAAGCGCCGACCTTCTCCATGATCTCGCCGATCTGGTCCTCGCTCACGATCAGCGGGGGCGTGAGCTCGATCGTGTCGCCGGCCGGCCGGATCATGATCCCCGAATCGAAGAACGCGTGGTCGAGCGCGTGACGGACACGCTCGCCAGGACTGCCGGGAACAGGCGCCAGGTCGATCGCGCCGGTCAGGCCGACGCAGCGGATGTCGACGACGTTGGGCAGCCCCTTGAGCCCCATGATGGCGTCATACCACTTGGGCTCGAGCGCCTTGGCGCGCTCGAACAGGCGCTCGTCGCGATAGAGGTCGAGCGTCGCCAGCGCCGCGGCGCAAGCAAGCGGGTGGCCCGAGTAGGTATAGCCGTGGAAGAGCTCGATGGCGTGCTCCGGCCCATTCATGAAGGCGTCGTAGATGGGCTTGCGCGCGATCACCCCGCCCATCGGCGCGGCGCCGGAAGTGACGCCCTTGGCGAAGGTGATCATGTCGGGCTGAACGCCATAGCGCTCGGCGGCGAACGGTGCCCCGAGACGCCCGAACCCGGTGATCACTTCGTCGAAGATGAGCAGAATGCCGTATTTGTCGCAGATCTCGCGCAAGCGCTTGAGGTACCCCTTGGGCGCCGGCAGCACGCCGGTCGAGCCAGCCATCGGCTCGACGATCACAGCGGCGATGGTGGACGCATCGTGCAGCGCCACGATGCCCTCGAGCGCGTCGGCGAGATGGGCGCCCCATTCCGGTTCGCCCTTGGTGAAGGCCTGATGCTCGCGGTTATAGGTCGCTGGCAGATGGTCGACGCCCGCCAGCAATGAACCGAAGAACTTGCGGTTGTTGACCATGCCGCCGACCGAAATGCCGCCGAAGCCGACGCCGTGATAGGCGCGCTCGCGGCCGATCAGACGCTGGCGCGAGCCCTGCCCGCGCACGTTATGATAGGCGAGCGCGATCTTGAGCGCCGTGTCGCAGGCCTCGGAGCCGGAATTGCAGTAAAACACGTGATCGAGATCGCCCGGCGCGAGATCGGCCAAGCGCGACGCGAGCTGGAACGCCAGGGGGTGAGCGAACTGGAAGGTCGGAGCGAAATCGAGCTCCGCCGCCTGGCGCTGGATCGCGGCCACGATCGTCGGGCGGTTGTGTCCGGCGTTGCAGCACCACAAGCCCGCCGTGCCGTCGAGGATCTCGCGCCCCTCAGGGGTGAAATAGTGCATGTCCTTGGCGCGCGAGACGAGCCGCGGCCTCTTCTTGAAAGCGCGATTGGGCGTGAACGGCAGCCAGAACGCGCTCAAGTCATTGGGCGCCTCCGCCCGGTGGGGGGGCTTGACGGCGGTTGCGGTGGTCATGGGGGTCGGTCTCCTGGAGCGCAATTCTTGCCGCGGACAATGCCGAGGGCGCCCTTGTTTGTCCAGTTGGCGTTGAATTCCTTAAGTGCGCAATCTGAGCCGAACGAGCCTTTCCGAGGCGCCGACCTCTTAACCTGCACAATGCAAGAGCGATGCTGCTCGCGTCACCTCGCGCCCCGCAAGCAACTCGGTCCCATGCGGCGATAGGCCGCCGTCACGTCGGAGCCATTTTCGTCACAACCCCGTAATTCTGGTTCGGAAACAGGTAAGGCTCCATTGCCAGCAAATAATCACGCCCTGTGACAGTATTATCCAGTTTAAGATACACGAAGCCTAGAGAGTGCACGTACCCGCCGGTCTTCCCGCCAAAGGAGCCGTGTAATCCCCTGACACGATTGGCGGTAATCTCCACGAGCTTGTCCCCGGCATTTTTTCCGTAATACTCGCCAACGTTCGGAAAAATGCGTCCCAGATTTGTTACGAACTGCAACTGTCGCAGGATCGGGCGGTTTGCGTCCGTCATCGTGTCGACCATCGCCTTGAGCGTAGTGATCGCCTCGCCCCGACTGAACCCTTCTTTCTCGAACTCGGGAACGGGAGAATCGTATCGATCTCCTCTCCCGTTCCCGACCTTATCCTGAACGTCGATGGTGCCGTCCTTGCTGACCGCTCGCTCGGCTCCCCCCGGCATTTTTAGGTCTTCAGGACGGGGATAGATCTCGTAAGTCAGCTTCAGACCATCGACGTTGCCATCGTGGTTCACGATCACCCTGATGAGTCGGCTGATTTTCGCGGGGTCGCGTTCGAATGTATGGTCGCCTCTTGCGCCAGCCGTCGCGCCCTTCTGAATCCCCAGATGCGCGACGAAGTGTTTTCGCAACATGGCCTTGCACTGGTCCCTGTATTTGTCGTCCAAAAAATCGATAACTGGAACGAGAGCCTTCGGCTCGAAAGCGATTATTTTCCAATTAAGAAAGGGCGCGACAGTATCGATCCAGTGCGTACCCAATTCATCGGTCAATGATGTGGCTGTACGCTCGTCGCCGCCAACTGTCGTCATAGTCATGTTTTTCTGTTGATTCGAAAGCCTAATTTCCCTCTCATGCTTCTTGCCGATGCCAATGTCGGCATGGCCGTCAATCGTTACACCATCATACTCATACTTGCCGCTTGCCGCGACTTTCAACGCCGTTGCCTGCGTCTCAAACGTCGTTCTGCTGTCTACCGTTTTGGACTCGCTGATAATAATTCTTCCCCCCAAAGTAATGCTCAGGGGAACAAATTCACCGTTCCGCTGCAGCACCCTCAGAAGCTCTTCAACATCGTCTTTGTTGCAGGCGCCCTCGATCTTCGTGACGAAGTTTTCATCCAGGCTGATGTCTTCGCGTTTGAAGACCACCCTTGCCTTCGGAATCGTCTGGCTTGCCTGAAAGTGCAATTCGATATTTTCGTTGGCCTCGACGATTCCTGTCTTATGACTGGCCGACGTGCTGAAATCGAACACATCGGGGACGCCGCCGCCTAGACCGCCGCCGAAGGCAAATTTCTTGTATAGGGACGACGCGAACTCACGATAGGCGTACGAGTAATTCTCAATCCTTCCGGTGTTCTCGCTTAGTATTTTCAGCCCACGAAACCGCACAACCGAACTCGTCCGACGCTCTAAACTCATGCGCGAGCATCCTGTAGCTGGGCATCGATCCGATCGGGTCTTTATGCTTCTTGGTCTTTTTGGCGCTTAAATGAATATTATTTTCGGCAAGCAGAAGGATTTGATCGCCAACCGTCATTTTTGACAGCACGTCGCGCTTTTCGGTGGTGGTGGAACGGCCGAAGCCCATCACAGCATCGGTTGTATCCGTGGCCCGCCGATGCTCTGGCAGATCCAAGTAGGTGAGCTCGTGATCGCCCCCCTGGTACGGTGTTTTGAGAGGCTTATCCTTGGGATCGTCGGCCGGAGTCGGCTTAGGCTTAACAGGCGTCGGCTTGGGCTCATCGCTCTTTTTTGACATGTCTTCCACGAATGCTTCAAGGATCTCGTAATCCTCGTCGCTCAGATCAATGCTGACCAACTGCCTATTGCCGCCGTCGACTGAAGAAGGGGTATTGATAGGGGCTTTCATAAATCGGGCTCCCGAGATTTAGATTACGTCGAAAACGAAACGCTGTTTGTCTTATTTTTCTTCTTATTTTCGTATGAATAATTTGTCTGCTCTGAATGAAGGTGCGAGTTTTCCTTCATCTATACTTCTGCCGATACTAATTTTCAGCTTCATCATCGGACCTTTTACCTTTTCGTCCATGATAATAGTAAATCCATCAATCGCCCTCTTCCAATCCTCTGCTTTCAAGGCCTCGCAAGTTGCAGGCCACTCAACATTAGCGAAACGGATGACCGTCGCGTCAGTAGACGAACGCAAATATTCAAGCATGTTATTTATCTTGGCGACGTTTGGCGCCATTAGATCAATAAGAAATTGTTTGTCCTTCGGTTTAAGATTTCCGGCCTTCAGTTTTCCCAGAGGGTTTACGCGATGGAGCCAAATAAGTTCAAGAGCATCCATCGTTTGCTCCATATAAAATATCCTGTCCCTGATTTTTGCCATCGGAGACACCATCATATTGAATCCGTCTATCGCCCCGCTCCAATCCTCCGTTTGCAACGCCTTGGAAGTTGCAGGCCATTGAATATTAGCAAACCAAACTGCCGTCTCGCTATTGCAACAACGCAAGAATGAAATTTGCTTGTTTATCTCCGCGATGTTTGATGTGATTAGATCAATAAGGGGTTGCTTGTGCTTTGGTTTAAGGCCACCCTTTTTCAGTCGGTCCAGATGGCCGCCAGGATTGGGACTAAACCAGATGTTCTCAAGCGCGTCAGCAGTATTTGCCACAGAATTGCACCATGACCGCTTTACGGACTTGACATACGCAGATTGCAGTCCAGGCGCTCTTTGTTCCAAATCGGTAATCTTTGTCAATATTTGCCTGTTGGTATTAGTACGTTCTCTTTTATTCTCACACGCATTGACAAAAATCTTCCAATCGATATCAAATTGCTCTATATATAGCTCTGTCTTGTTGCATCTTGAAAGCACAAATGGAATTCTGTTGTACTTTTTTATCACATCACAAAGTCGATCTCCTTTTAGATCTATTTCTTTGACGTTGTCGGGATTGTTTTCAATAAATGTCTTCCATTCTAAAACCGACGATTTAATAGATCTCATAAATACTTGCCAATCGGCCAGGACGTCAAGTATAAACAGAGGCAACGGCTTCTCTTCACGTGGATTATTCACATCGGACATTTAGCTGCTCCCTGCATTCATTTTGTCACCTATCTCGCTCTGTTATTGCATGATCGCCGCGCCGTTCTTATCGAGGCACGATTCATTTCTGATCTGTTCTCGCTGGGTCGATCCGTCGCTTCGTCTCCCCGAAATTGATCAACCCGCTTGTTGGCGCGGCCTAAGGGTGCACGACTTCAACACCGCTATTGGTGAGCGAAATGTCAGACAAACGAGGGCTTGGGACGAGCCCGCTAGCGTCTCAAGGGCTGACGCAACGGCAGCATAAGTTAACACCCCTGATCCGGTGGGCTGACGGCGTCACCCCCACATTTTAGTGGAATTCTGCCGCAAAGCCGCAGGTCTTGCGCCCGATTCGCCTCATTTTCTGGGCTCTCAGCCGGCTTACGCGATTGGGCGTTCCGGTACGCTCACGCGCTTGTGATCGGAAAGGTGAACTGGCCTCCAGCCCGCTTGGTCGAAGCGGCCTCCGCCCAGAGGTCCTGCCTAAGCCAGCGCCGCTCCAGCCCTGTCAGCTAGACAAGGGGGTGCTCCCCGAATTCGGCGGCCCCTGCCTCTGAATCGCTCAAAGGGCCGGCGTAACAAATCCCAACAAATCGGTTATTGCCATACGCAACGAATGGTTGTATTAACCATGTTATACAACCTGGGAAAACGACCGATGACGGTGCTGGAACACGTAAGGTTCGGCCGCTCATCGGCCCGGGGACTCAGGGGAAGCGGCGTTTTTCAACCAGGTGAACTGCCACGGAAGCAACGGAGGACGGGGGATATGTGGACCGATGCGGCGATCGAAACTCTCAGGCAAATGGCGCTCGAAGGAAAAAGCGCGAGCACCATTGCAGCGGCGCTCGGCGCGCCGTCGCGCAACGCCGTGATCGGCAAGGCGAACCGGATCGGCGTCAAGCTAACCGGTCACGTCCATGGCTTGGCACCACGCGCTTCTCGGCCGAGCACGGAGCGGCCGCGACGACCCGCGATCGCCCGCACCGACGCGCCTTTGTGGAAGCGGCCCGCTGTTCCCGCTGTCACGCGCGAACGGAAGCCGGCATGGGTCTTCGCCGAGGCCCAGGTCGGCGAGATGTTGAAGGTCGGGCTCGAGGAGATCGGCGAAAGCGCTTGCCGATGGCCGATCGGCGACCCGACAACCGACGGGTTCGCCTATTGCGGCATTCAGACGGCGAAGGGCCGCCCCTATTGCGCCGGCCATTGCCGGATGGCCTACAAGCCGCCGAGTTCGCGGGTCTGGGACGGCCAGCGATACGTGGCGATCGAGTCCATGGCTGCGTAGAGCCGCGACACGCGGCGTGCTTTCAAGGCGTCGGATGAGCGCGCGCGCGCCCATCCGAGCGGGAAGCGTTTCCGTGGGCGCGATCGTGTTGTCACCGCGACTGCCGTCTCTCGCCGCATCGGCCGTTTCATTCAGGGATGTCGACCGGGCGTTTCTTGGGGAGTTCCATCATGTCGAACGCGTCCTTCAGTCGCCCGCTCGGAACGGCCATGGTCGGCGGAGCGATCGCGATGGCGATTCTCGACCTTTTGGTGCGGAAGAACATCCTCACGGTCGACGATGTGCAGGGCGCCCTGACGACGGCCCAAAGCTCGCTCATCAGCTCCCCTGCGGTCCATGGCTCTCTCGACGGGGCCAGAGTCATCGGTGAGATCAAGGACCTGTTCGCGCGACGCGAGCGCGGCCAGTGGAATGAGCGCCGCGGATAAACGTCCCCTCAGCCCCGCCAAGCCGACGTCGGGCATTTGGCCGTGGACCGGTTTCGGCCGACGACAGCCGGACGGGCTTTGTCCCGTTCGCTGGCTAGGCTCTCGCACGAACGCATTCCGCCTGCGGCGCGAGCCGGGACTTCAGGCGCGGCGTCAGCCAGTCAAGGAAGACGCGCAGCTTAAGCGGCATGGGCTTCCGTTCCGCATAGAGGATGTGGACCGGCAACGGATCCTTCTCGAAATCCTCGAGCACGAGAACGAGCGCGCCCGACCGCCGCGCCGCCTCCATCTTGTAGGACATCACGCGGGTGATTCCGGAGCCGAGGATTGCGGCCTCGACCGCGGCTTCCGATGTGCTGACCGTCAGTCTTGACCGGATCGGCGCGGCGATCTCCTGTCCGCCCTCCATGAACGCCCAAAAGCGCGGAACGCCGGTTTCGTCGATCGTGATGCAATCCTGTCGAACGAGGTCGGCAGGCGTAAGCGGCCGCCCGCGCGCGGCGAGATAGTCCGGGCTTGCGCAGGTCACCACCCGCACCGCCCCGACGCGCGTCGCGATCAGGCTGCTGTCGGGGAGCGGGCCGATGCGGATCGAGACGTCGATGCTGCTCTCGACCGGATTGAGGACACGATCGGTCAGCAAAAGACGCAAGCCGATATCCGGGTAGGCCTTCTGGAACTCACAGGAGAGCGGCAAGAGGTGCAGGTGCCCGACGCCCCAGGGCGAGGTGACTGTCATGTCCCCGGTCGGGGCGCGATATTCTCCCGACGCCTCCCGCTCGGCGTCGTCGACCTCATCGAGGATGCGCCTGCACGCTTCGACGTAAGAGCGCCCGGCGTCGGTGAGCGACAGACGCCGCGACGACCGGTGGAAGAGCTGCGTCTTCAGCCGCGCCTCGAGTTCGGACAATTTGCGGCTGACTGTCGGGACCGGCATCCGGAGCTTTCGGGAGGCCGCCGACAGGCTGCCAGCCTCGGCAATGCTGACCGCTACCGACATCAGTTCGACGCGGTCCATGAAGCGTGGTCTCTTTCGAACTCTGGAAAGCTCCGTTTCAAACATACGGGCTGCACAGAAGGCCGGCAATCCTGCATCTGTCGTGGTAGAGTTCGGGCGACAGGAGAAAGCCATGACGCCGTCAGCAGACGGGAGCGGAGCGCAACAGGCCGCCATTCCAGTCGTCCACTACCGCACCGCCAAGGTCGACGGCGTCGACGTCTTCTACCGCGAAGCCGGGCCCGCGGATGCGCAGGTGGTGCTCCTGCTGCACGGCTTTCCGACCTCGTCGCACATGTTCCGCAACCTGATCCCGGCGCTCGCCGATCGCTATCACGTCATCGCGCCCGACTATCCAGGATTTGGCGAAAGCGCCGCGCCCGACCACAAGGCGTTCGCCTATACGTTCGCCCATTACGCCGACATCGTCGACGGCCTTCTGGCGCAGCTTGGCGTGGGCGGATATGCGATCTACCTCATGGATTACGGCGCGCCGGTCGGCTACCGGCTGGCGCTCAAGCATCCCGATCGAGTGACCGCGCTGATCGTGCAGAACGGCAACGCCTACGAGGAAGGGCTCAAGGCGTTCTGGGACCCGATCAAGGCCTATTGGGCCGACCGATCCGAAGCGCATCGCGATGCGCTGGCCTTCCTGGTCGCGCCGGAAACGACGAAGTTCCAGTATGTCGACGGCGTCGCCGATGTTTCCCGCATCGATCCGGACAATTGGGGTCACGATCAGCCGCTGCTCGATCGTCCCGGAAACAAGGACATCCAGCTCGACCTCTTCCTCGACTATGGAACCAACGTCCCGCTCTATCCGAAATTTCAGGCGTTCTTCCGCGAGCGCAAGCCGCCGACCCTGATTGTCTGGGGCAAGAACGACAAGATTTTTCCGGCTGACGGCGCGACGCCCTACCTGCGCGACCTGCCGGACGCCGAGCTGCATCTCCTCGACACCGGGCATTTCGCGCTCGAAGACAAGGCCGACGTGATGATCCCGTTGATCCGGGACTTCCTCGGCCGCAAGCTCGTTTCGCGATGAGCCCAGCGGTCATCGAAACGCGCGAACGGCGTAGACCTATGCAAAGGCCTAGTCGAGGGGCGCGCATTGCTTCGCGCGCGAATGGAGGAGATGGATGAGCAGGACGCATCCTTCGGCCTGTCGAGGCGCGCTTTCTGCCTCTGCTGCATCGCCTGCTGAGCGGTTTTGCCGCAACGGAGCGGGCTGACCCCCCGCCAGGCGTTCGCGGAGGCGCGCGGCCTCGTCAGCCTGATCAAGGACAGCGCTGCGACCTCGCCGATCGTCGTGCACAAGCTGCGCCACAACATCAGCGTTCTCGAGGGTTCCGGCGGAAACATCGCCGTTCTCGACGGGCCCGGATGGCAAGGTGATGGTCGACGCCGGCATCGGCGTGTCGCGCCCGCAATTGACGAAGGCGCTCGCCGATCTGGGCCCCGAGCCGATCGCCACGCTCATCAACACGCACTGGCATTTCGACCATACCGACGGAAACACATGGCTCAACTCCGTCGGCGCAAAGATCATCGCCCAGGACAACACCCGCAAGTACCTTGGCGAAGTGCAGCGCGTCGAGGACTGGGACTATAATTTCCTTCCCCCGGCGCCGGGCGGGATGCCGACCAGACCTTCGCCGACGCGCTCAATCTCAAGCTCAACGGCGTGTCCCTCGAACTCAAGCTTTATGCGCCCGCCCATACCGACAGCGATATTTCCGTGAACTTCGCCGAGGCGAACATCGTGCATGTGGGCGATACGTTCTGGAACGGCGTCTACCCGTTTATCGACTATTCGACCGGCGGCAGCGTCGACGGCACGATCGCCGCGTGCGACGTCAATCTCGCGGCGGCGACGGCAGACACGATCATCATCGCCGGACACGGTCAGCCGGTCAGCAACAAGTCCGAGCTTAAAGAGTTTCGCGACATGCTGGTCGGGGTGCGGGAGAATGTCGCGACGCTCAAGCGGCAGGGCAGGACTAGGGACGAAATCGTCGCCGCGAAGCCGACCGCGGCCTTTGACGCGAAGTTCGGCGACTGGGTCATCGATCCCGGCTTCTTCACGCGGCTCGTCTACGAGGGCGTCTGAGCATCCCCCTGCCCCAAACCGGGACGCCCTGCCCTTCCTCACGGTAACCTCCCAGCAACCTTAAGCCCCGATAAACGAATCGGTTCGCATTGTTCGCTTTTTGTTAAGCGGCGACGCGAGACGTGAACTCTAAGCACGGGCGGCTTGCTTCGCGTATGGGTCGTTCGCGTATCGGATGGGCTCTTTCGGTCGCCTCGCCATGGTGCGTGGCCTTCGCGGTGCTCGTCTCGATCACGGCCGAAGCCGGACAAGAACCGACCGAGTTCACCAGCGCCTTCGCCCGCAGCCAGCTGACGAGCGCTCCTGGCAGGCTCGACCGGGTTCGCCTCGCCGCGCGACCGCTGCGCACAGTGGACGAGGACGGCGCGCCGCTGCCGATCGTTCAGGCGCGCTATGTCGTCGGCGATCCGGACGAACTCGCCGCCGAAGACGAGAGCGAGCTGAACGGGGCGCTGAAGCAGACAAGGCGCGCGTTTCCCGCCGTCGATCGCGGCGCGAAGGGCGATCCGCTTGGCGCTCCAGGCTTCAACGTGAAGCGCCTCGACGGCAAGCGTTCGGGGGCCGAGCCCTATGCCACCAGGTCCTGGCCGCGCGAGCTCGAAGATCCGCGCGACGATGAATTCGATCCGGGCCATACGATGAGCCCGCCCCGGCCATCCGCCGACGCCGAGGCGGAGCCTGCAGCGACGGCCTTCGAGGACGGCGCCACTCCGGCCGCGCCGCTCGAATTTGCGCTCAACTCCTCTTCGCCCACCTCCAGCGACGGAATCGTGGTCGTCGTCGAGGCCGATGACTCAGGCGTGACGACGGTTCCGCAGATCTCCGACACGGACGGCAAGCCGAACTATTCCGCGCTCATCGACCCGAAAGACAGCGCACGCCAGATGCGCTGCCTTGCGGAGGCGATCTATTTCGAATCCCGCAGCGAACCCGAGGACGGCCAGGCGGCTGTCGCGCAAGTGGTGCTGAACCGCGTGCGCAGCGGCATTTATCCAACCACCGTCTGCGGCGTCGTCTATCAGGACCGCAACCGGCCGTTCGCCTGCCAGTTCACTTTCGCCTGCGAAGGCAAGTCGCTGCGCGTCGAAGAGCCCGGCCCATGGGCGGTCGCGACCCGCATCGCCCGCGATGTGGTCAGCGGCGCGAACTACAATCCCAAAGTCGGCGTCGCCGTGAACTACCACGCCAATTATGTCTCGCCGTTCTGGGTCGGTTACCTGAAGCGGGTCGACCACATCGGCGCCCACATCTTCTACGCCATGCGCGACGGCGTGAACTGGGCGCCCGGCGCGCTCAACGGGCGCGGCGACCACCCGCCCGTCGCCAACTGAATTCCAAACGTGCCGAGCTTTGGAGCGATGCGGAACGCTGGCGCTTGGCGCCTGATTGCGAGCGCCCGTTTGGCAGGCCGCGTCGCCAAACAATACAACCACCTAGTTGTAATAATCTTTGAGATTGCTATTGACTCTAGCCTCGTTTTCTAGGACTTTTAAGATGACGCTAGATTATCGGCGCGCAGGAGGGGTCAAATGAAAGTTTCTGTTCTTCTGTTTACCTTAGCCGCTTCGGCATTTACCTTGTCTCCAGCCAGTGCGACGTCATTGACTATCAGTTTTCCCACCGCCGGGGATACGTGGGGTGAAATCGCGAGCGGAACCGGCGGAATATTAAGCGGAGGGGGGTATACGGGACAGCTTAAGAGTGCGGGCTCCTACGTTACTAGTTCCGGCAACACTTATCCGGTTCTTGACAACTTCGTCGCGACTGGATTCACGGCAACATATTATATTTATAACACTCAGTACGACACGATTGACTATAGTATTGGTGGATCCACTGTTGACATTTTCCTCACCGATTGCTGCGGTGGCGAACTGTATTCCACGGGACCACAGACCCTTCCCGCGCCGACGCTGTTGTCGTCCACCAGCCCGTTCACGTTCACCCTTGTCGACGATGTCCCGCAAACAAATCCGGACGTCGGCAACTGGATACAGTTCGGGAACGGGACAGTCACCCTCGATGGATATTACGCCACCCCCGAGGCCTCAACCTGGACAATGATGCTGCTCGGCTTCGCGGGCATCGCTTTCGCGGGCTATCGCGCGTCGCGAAAGAGCGCCGCTGTCGCCGCTTAAAAGCCTGGGCAGATCGGAGAAAGCAGCGGAGCCTCGGCGCCCGACATTGATCGGGTCGCCGACGCCGTGGGCCTGATCGACGCCCGCTTCAACCGCTCCGCCGACACGCATCTGATCCGGCTCTATGCGCCGCGGCTGGGTCGACGCGGCAGAACGTAGGGCGCCCGGCGTTTCCCCGGATCGCTTCGCGTAGGCTCCCGATGGCGATCGCGCTTCAACCTGCGCGAATCGCTCTCAGCGCAGGAAGCAGAGCGGCTATCTCGGCTGCGCGCCGGTCTTGATGATCGTGCCCACATGCTCTCCGCGCAGCGCGGCGGTGAGGCGGCCGGGGACGAGGCCGTTCACGATCTGCACGCGCTCGAGGTGGCGGGCGACGCCCATGATGTCGATGAGCGCGCGGTCGAACGGCAGCGATCCCTTATGCTTTGCGAGATCGGCCGCGGTCGTCTCGCGAAGGAACTTCGCCTTCTTGCCGTCCGAGCCCTTCGGATCGAAATCGTACACGCCATCGACATCCTCGACGATCGTGAGGCCCGCGGCGCCGAGCGCATCCGCGAGCAGAAAGGCGCCGGCGTCGGCGCGATGAGGGGGCAAGCGCGAGCCCGGGAACTCATGATGGTGATAGGGAGGAAAGGCGCTGCCCACGACGGCGCGGGCGGCGGACAGATGGATCGCAAGCTGGTTCGCGATCGTGGCGTGCTCGACGTAGGAGACGCCTTCGGGCGCAAGGAGAGCGGCGAGGATATGGCCATTCTGGCCGGCTTCGCTCGCGGCCAAGGGCGCAAGCGAGCCAACCGGAAGGCCGAGGTCGAGCGCCACGCTATAAAGGTGACGGGCGCGGATGCCGGCGCCCGTCAGGATGAGCAGGCGATGCTCCTGCAAAAGCTTGCGCAGTTCCTCCACGATCGGAAGGATGGCATCCGCGCCGCGGTCCATGATCGAGCGGCCGCCGATCTTCACCACCTGCACCCAGGGCAGCAGCCGGATGGGCCGCCCGCCCGCGACAGGACGGGTGAGATCGGAATTGAGCAGGGTCTGGCGCGCGAGCGGCGAGGCGACGTGCTTGGCCGTGTTGGCAGGTTCGGTCATGTCAGCCTCACTTCGCGCTGATGATGGTGCCCACAGGCTCGCCGGCGAGTGCGCGGGTCAAATTGCCGGCGACAAGGCCGTTCACGACCTGGACCTCGTGGATGTGACGCGCCGCCTTGAGAAGATCGAGCATCGGGAATTCTAAGATCGAATCGTGCAGCCCCTTCGCCTTCATCTCGTCGACCGTGATCCTGGGTATGAATTTGGCGGTCTTCGACGTCTTCGGGTTAGCCGTGTAGAGGCCGTTCTCGTCCTTGACGAAGATCATCGCCTTGCAGCCGAACTGCTCGGCGACGAGGAAGCATCCAGCGTCAGTGCGGTAGGGCGGGATCACCCCCTCCGGCGCGGGCCGTGTCCATAAGCCATAGGGCGGCATGCCGCTGAAGACGACCGCGTTCACCTCGGCAAGGTAAAGCGGCACAGCGGAAAGCCCGGCGCCGCTCACGGATGAGACGCCATGCTTCGCCAGGAGCTGGCCGAGCATCTCGGCGTTCTGGTCCGCGACCGAACTCCCGAGCTGCGACAGCACGCCGGCCGGCAGGCGCAAGCCGGCCGCGATCGAGTAGAGGTGGCGCGCCCGCGTGCCCGCGCCCGTCCCGATCAGCATCTTGTGCGCCTTGCGCGCGGCGACGATCTCGTCGACGAGCGGATAGACGGCCGCGCGGCCGCGATCGATGACGCTCTGCCCGCCGATCTTGATCACGTTTGCGTCGGGCAGGATTCGAAAGTCCGGCGCCCCATCCGCCTTTGCTTGCAGCTCAGGGTCGCTGAGCGATCGCTCCATCAGAAGCGCTTCGAGCTCCGACGCTTTGCCGGCCATGGGATCCTCCCTCTCCTGGGTCGCGAAAGCCAAGCACGCGCGGGAGCCGGTGTGCAAGCTCGTGGCGGATCACGCCGGCGGCGAAGCCTGCGCCAATGCGGCGGGCTCGTCTTGGCTGCAGCAGGACACCGTGCGGCCCGCCGCCTTCGGCCGTCGCCTCACCGGCGGCCAACCCCCAAGTTTTGGCGATTGGCCGCCTTGCCTGAAATGGTGGCTTCCACCATACTTCGCGTGAAGGTTGCGGATTCCGCGGCGAATACGGGTTGCAGCGGGTTAAAAATCCGCTGGCCGCGCAGGGTGCAAGGGAGCGACAAGCCAAGCTCATGGATACGCTCCAAGCCGAGGCGGAAACGCCCAGCGAAACGGAAAAGGCCATTTTGGCTGACGTCCGGGCTCGCTTCGAGACGACCGAGAACCCGAGGATCCGGCAACTGATCCTGGGCCTGATCGACCACCTTCACGCGTTCGTGCGAGAGCAGAAGGTCACGTGGTCGGAATGGGAATATTTTATGGGCTTCCTGGCTCGCGCGGCCGCGGTCACCAAGGACGGCCGGAATGAGTTCATCGCCCTTTCCGACTCGATCGGAATCAGCATGCAGGTGCTCGCGGCGTCCCAGCCGAAGCCCCCTGGCGCCACCATCCCGACGCTGATCGGACCTTTCTTCATCGACGACGCGCCGGTGTTTCCGATCGGCGCCGATATCGCGGGAGGCGCTTCCGGCCAGCCGCTCTACGCATACGGCCGCGTTCTCGACACGCAGGGTGAGCCCGTCCCGGACGCGATCCTGAACGTTTGGCAGTCGGATGATCGCGGCCTCTACGACGTGCAGGACAACTTCGATCCGGAGAAGATGTGGGGACGCGGGCGCATCAAATGCGACACCGAGGGGCGTTATGCCTTCTGGAGCGTGATGCCGACCGCCTACCCCGCGCCCATGGACGCCGCCCTCGGCGATCTGATCCGCAACACGACGGGCCGCTACTGGCGACCCGCGCACCTCCATTTTGCGGTGGAGACCAAGACCGCCGATGCGCTCGCAACCCATATCTTCGTCCGCGGCAGCGAGCATATCGATTGCGACGTGGCCTTCGGCGTGCGTCCGGCCTTGATCACCGATTTCGCAGAGCATGCGCCAGGCGTCGGCCCGACGGGCGCGAGATGAACGGCGCTTATCGCACGCTGAATTACGACTTCGTCATGACCCGGTCCGGTCGCTGATCGGGCTTGTGCGAGGTTAGCATCGCCGAGATCGAACCTTCGAGCGAGTTAAGCGCTGGAGCGATCCGACTGCGGCGCTTGGCGCACGGCGTTTTGTCGCCGCGCTAGGGTCGCGGGCGAGACGAATCAGAGACACGCATGCCGAAGCTTTTCTCCTATGGGACCTTGCAGCAGGAGGACGTGCAGTTCGCCACCTTCGGCCGTCATCTCACAGGCGTGAGCGACGCGCTCGTCGGCTATCGGCGGTCGATGGTGGCGATCCAGGATCCCGAAGTCGTGCGCACGAGCGGCAAGACGCATCATCCGATCGTCGCCTTCACGGGGAAAAACGAAGACCGCGTGGCGGGCGCGGCGTTCGAGACTCGGACGCCGAACTCGCGCATGCCGACGCCTACGAGGTCGCGGATTACGTGCGTGTCAAGGCGCCGCTCGCCTCCGGCGTGGAAGCGTGGGTCGATGTCGAGGCGCGCGGCAAGCCGCCGGCGAGTTAACAGGCGAGGCGCCATCCACCTTCGCCGGTTTTGCAGCGGCCGCGAGCGTGCCCGCCGAACGGAGCTAAAAAACGCTAAGCCATTGGTAATTAACCCGCGGCAACATGCCAGAGCATCAGCGATCTGACGACGCGCCGGCTCATCCCCGTTTCCGGCAAGATTTCTCGTTGCCGGCAGCCTTGAGCGAACCCGCGTCCACCAGTTTGTCGTGCTTCGTGCGCTACGGCTGATCCCCGCTCTTGCCGTCGAGGTCACGCTCTCCGCCCTGCTCCTGGGCGCTTTCTTCACCACCCTGCCGCTCGGGCGCTATCTGAGCAGTCCGGAACTCATCAGCTACTTCGGCAATGTCGTCGGTCTCGTGCACTTTACCCTGCCCGGCGTCTTTGAGCACAATCCGGCCGGGGGCCGTGGTCAACTCTCAGCTCTGGACAATTCCATTTGAGCTAGAGTGCTACGGCGTGTTGCTCTTCGTCGCGGCCGTCCTGCGGGACCGACGCGCCCTTGTCGCGCTCGTCGTCCTGCTCTCGCTCGTTGCGACCGCCCTGGCGTTTTTTCTCGATCCTGTCAGTCGGTTTCAACCACTTCCGGGGCGGGCGCTTGTCGTCTCGTTCCTTGCCGGGGTTTGCCTCCATCTCTATCGCGACAAGATCCCGTGCTCGCCAGCTTTTGGCGTGCTCGCGGCGCTTGGCGCCGCGGTGGTGCTGCAGTTTCCGAACACCTGCTATCTCGCTGCTTTCCCGGTCGCCTACCTGACTGTCTGGCTAGGCCTCATGCGTCCGCCAAAGATTCCTTTCGGCGACCTCTCTTACGGCGTCTATCTGTTCCACTTTCCAATCGAGCAATCTTTCATGCAGATGTTTCCTGGCGTCGGATCCTGGTGGCGGCTCGCCTTCCTGGCGTTGCCATCAAGCGTGCTGTGCGCTTGGCTGTCGTGGACTTTGGTTGAGCATCCCGTCCTGGCCCGCAAGAAAGATATTCTGGCGGCGGTCGATGGCGCCTATGCAGCCCTCGCTCGTCAGATGCGTCCTCATCCAACACCCGGCGAGAGGGTGCGATGACCATGCCGCAGGTCACGCGCCATTGGCTTGCGCAAAACTCCCGTCCTCGCTGTTAGCTTGCGGCGGCGAGGGCCTTCGGCAAGAGAACGCTGACAATCAGTCCGCCCGAACCGGGGGACGCGTTGGCGAGCGAAATCTGCCCGCCATGCGCGAGCGCAATATCGCGGGCGATCGACAGGCCGAGCCCCGTGCCGCCGGTTTCCCGATTGCGCGAGGATTTCGAGCCTCTGGAACGGTTCGAAAGCCTGCTCGAACGATTCGACAGGTATTCCCGGCCCATCGTCGGCGACAACGACGATCCAATCGCTCGCGTCCTCGCGAAGAGAGACGCGCGCTGCGCCGCCGTAACGCACGGCGTTGTCGATCAGATTCGAGACCATCCGCCGGATCGCGGTCCGCTTGCCGAAAGCCGTCACATGGTCAGGCCCGTCATACTCGGCCTCGGCCCCTGCATCGGACGCCTCGTCGCAAAGGCTTATGAGGATGGACGCGAGGTCGAACGGGGCCGACGCATCCGCGCTTGCATCGCCTTCCGCGAAGCTCAGCGTCTCCGTCAGCATATCTCGCATCGCATCGATATTGGCGAGCATGCCCTCGCGCAATTCGCCTTCGGCGATGAACTCGGCCTGAAGCCGAAGCCGCGTGAGCGGCGTGCCGAGATCGTGCGAGATTGCGGCGAGCATATGGGTGCGCTCGCCGACGAAACGCTTGAGCCGCGTCCGCATGGTCTCGAACGCTTTATGAATTGCGGCAAACTCGCGGATCGCGGGACGTGGCGTTTCAATGATTTCGGGCGATCGCCCAAGCGCGTCCGCCGCCGTCGCCAGCTGAGACAGGGGGGCGATGAGACTCCGCGCCGTGAGAACCGCAATGGCGGCGATAAGAAGCGTGCCGAGGAATATGGAAGCAAGCGACTGCACAAGCCGCCTTCGCGCGGCTCTGCGGCTCGGCTCGATCGTCAGCCAGCGGCCATTATGAAGATCCACGCCGATCACGAATGTAGGGGGAAGCAACAGATCTTCTCCGGACCGAAGCGGTCCGGAGAGAAGGGCTGCGAAGGCGTCGGCCGGCACGACCGGGATGGGCTCGCCCGACGGCCCCATTCCAACAGCCTCGATAGAAGGCGCCGCGACATCGCCAACTTCGTTCCGGACGGTGGCCAGCACTCTGTTCAGCGGCCACGGCGGTTCTCCGGGACCGACACGAGGCGGCGGCGCATCGACGAACCGAACCGCGAGAGACTCGGCGTTCGGCAGATTTCCCAAAGCGCTCGTGAGCTGCGCTTCGCCCGACGCCGCATTCCTGATGATCGTGACGGCCGCGTCGCTCAGCCAGCGCGCGCTGTAGAACGGATGGAAGTTCGGCGGGTTCATGACGAAGACAAGCGTCACAAGGACCTGAATGGCGACGACCGCCGCAAAGATCGCGGCGCCAATCCGCGCGGCGAGGCCAAGACGGCCCATCACGCTGTCGGCCTTATCGCCTGAACGAGGCTCGTGAAGAGGTAGCCGCCGCTCCTGATCGTCTTGATGATCGCAGGCTCGCGCGGATCGGCCTCGATCTTTCGCCTGAGCCGGCTGATCTGCACGTCGATGCTGCGGTCGAAGGCGGCGCTCGACCGCCCCTTCGCAAGATCGAGCAACTGGTCTCGAGTGAGCACGCGCTGAGGCCGCGCGACGAAGGCCATGAGCAGGTCGAACTCGCCGCTCGTGATGTCGACGACCGCGCCCGACGGCGAGCGCAAGATGCGGCCGGCCGGCTCCAAACGCCATCCGTTGAACTCGTAGGCCAGCGGCAGATCGTCGCCGTCCGGCGCGACCTTGGCCGCACGGCGCAACACGGCCTTGATTTGCGCGACCAGCTCGCGCGGGCTGAAGGGCTTCACGACATAATCGTCCGCGCCAATCTCGAGCCCGATGACGCGGTCGACCTCCGAGCCCATGGCGGTCAGCATGATCACCGGAGGCCCATTCTGCTCGCGCAGCTTCTGGCAGAGCACGAGCCCGCTTTCTCCGGGCATCATGAGATCGAGGACGACGAGGTCGAACCGCCCGACCTCGATCGCCTTCATCATCTCGCGCCCGTTGGCCGCCTGGGTGACCCTGAAGCCATGCTCACCAAGGTACTTGCCCACGAGCGCGCGGAGCTCGCGGTCGTCATCGACAACCAGGACGTGACAGGCGGCGCCTGTGCTCAAGAAATGCGCTCCGGACCGAACAAATTCCGGCCGCAATTAAGCGATGCCCAAGAAAGAGGCCAGGAGGAATTTGTAACCGAACATTTCACTCGCTCGCACGAGCCCATGTTTTGTCATCGTCTGCAACAATAAGGATATTTGCCAGAAACACCGCGCGGCTAGTCCGAGGTTCATGCACTTGCTGAACCGAAGAGGTTAGCCATGTCTTTCCTATCAACCCGCGCGACGCGAACCGCGATTTTTGTCACCGCTCTTTCCGGCGCCGGGCTTTGGGCGCTCAGCGCCATGGATGCGAAGGCCGATCCGCCGCCCCTGGATGATTCTTCGCCGTGCGCGGAGGGGCGCGCTCTGTTCGCGGCGAAACTCGCGTATCTCGAGGCGAAAATCTCTCCCGAACCGAGCCAGGAGGAAGCCTGGCGGAGTTTCGCGGACGCAATGCGCGCCTCTGCCGGAGCGGTCGACCGCGCCTGCGTCGAGGAACCTCCGCGCCCGCTCTCCGTTGATGCTGGCGAACGGCTGAAACATATGCAGAGGCATGCGGCCGCCATGCAGGCGATGTTCGGCGCGATGGCGAACGCTTATGTGGCGGTCGCGCCCAATCTGACAGACGCGCAACGCGACATCCTGTCGCGCAACATCGTTCCCTCGCCGCCATTCGGGCCAGTTTTCCTAAGCGGAAAAGGTCCTCACTCCGGAGACATGGCCCGGAACTGCGGCCAGGGCGAGTCCCACGGCTTAGCGCAGCCTCAGGGAGCGTCGCCCTTCTGATCCCGAAAATTGCCCTCCCTTTCCCTGAGACCGAGGGCGCACGCGGTGACCTCACCTGCGTTCGGAAGCGACGTCGGGCACGGGACGGCCAGGTTTGGCGACGGACTTACCCTTCTCGCCGTAAGCCTCTTCAGACCATCGATCGGAGGCGTCCGGATCGATTTCGAGACGCAAGGGTCATGAGCACCGGGCTACCCGCTCTCGGCAGGCCGCGATCTGGGATGCTGCTGCGCCGGCGCCGGTATTTGGCGATTCCGACGTTCCTGCTTCTCGCAACTCCGCTGGTCGTGGGCATCGTCCGGCCAGACGGTCCGGCGGCCATCCTGAAGGAAGGGCGCATTCTCGCGCCGGCCCCGCAAATGCCCGAGTCCAGCGCGGCGTGGCTCGCGCTTCCGGGCCAGATCGACGTTTACCTGCGCGATCGTTTCGGCCTGCGGCATGCGCTAATCCGCGCGCACAAGGATCTGACGAAACCTATGCTCGGCTTCGGCGGCGGCGCCAACTCGGTGCTCGTCGGCCGGAACGGCCGTCTCTTCTATCTCGGCGAGGACGCGGTGCGCCAAAGCGCCGGCCTGATCTTCCGGGACGAGAGGGTGTCCCAAACGGTCGCATTGCTCGCCCGCATGAACGCTGCGCTGGCGGCGTGCGGGATCAAGTTCCTCGTCGCCGTACCGCCGAATGCGTCCACAATCTACGGAGACGACCTGCCGCACTGGGCGCAAAATCACGGACGGCGAAGCGAATACGACCTCATGCTCGATGAGCTCGCGGCGAAGGGCGTCAAAGCCATCGACCTCCGTCCGGCGGAGAGACAGGCCCGTTCCCACGGAGCCGTTTTTTCATGCACGACACGCATTGGACGCCTCGCGGCGCTTTGGCGGCCTTCAACACCATCGTCGAAGCCGATCAGCGCCCCGACTGGCGGCTCGATCCCAAGTCGGCGCTCAGCGAGCCCAAATCCCACAACGGCGGGGATCTGGCGCGGATGCTTGGCGCCGAAGACCTAACGGAGCGGGCCGAAGACTTGACGCGGCCCCCCGTTCAAAAGGCGCTCCTGTCGGCCAATCCTTTCAGCGACTACGTCGCCACTTCCAATAAGCCCGGTCCAACCATCATGCTGTTTGGCGACTCGTTTACCGGCGGCATGTTCGACCGAATGCTGCCGCCGCACGCCGGACGCCTCATATGGCTCGAGCATCGCAGGTGCGGGTTCGATTGGAAGGCGATCGACCGCTTTCATCCCAATGAGGTGTGGTGGATGCCGAACGAGCGGTTCCTCATCTGCAATCCGGGCGCTGAGCCGGTCGGTTTCGCCGGCTGACCATGGAGCCAAAGGAGCCTTCCCCGTCCCTTCTCGTCCAACTGAGGGCCCGCGATGACGACATTTGCGTTCGGGAACGACGTCAAGCGCAGAACCGCCCTATTCGGCGTGCTGGCGCTGTTCGCGTTCTGCCTCTTTGTCCTGGGCGCGGTCATAGGCGCATGGGCGGAAGTCGTCCGCATCTGGCCGGTGCGCTATTCGCTTCAGCTCCTTGAAGGGCCTCCAGAAGCCCTTCGTAGAACGAACCCGAGTCGCTGCCGATCGCGATCGATTCCGCGGGGCGCCTCATGAGATACGCGGGCAAGACCGAGGCGCCAATGCCCGAAACAGACGCCAAGGACCGCCGTGCTTCTGATCGCCGGACAGTCCAACGCGGCGAACAGCGCTGCTCAGCGCCACAACACGCGCTATCCCGACCGTGTCCTCAATTTCGTGGGCGGCCGCTGCTACGTGGCGGCTTCGCCACTCTTGGGCTCGACTGGCTTTGCCGGCGAATATTGGACCTTGATGGCGGACGAACTCATCGAGCAAGGCGCGTTTGACCGCGTGATCCTCGCTCCCCTCGCCGTGGGCGGCTTGAATATCGCGCAATGGGCGAAAGGCGGCGCGCTCAACACCTCCATGATCCCCCTCGTCCAGGATCTCGTCACGCATTATCGCGTCACCCACGTTCTCTGGCATCAGGGCGAATCCGATTTTGCGCTGAAGACCGATCCAGCTCAATACAAGGAAGAGTTCCTGTCGTTCGCGGGCGCGCTCCGCGCCAACGCCGTCGACGCGCCGGTTTTCGTTTCGACGGCGACCCGATGCCTGCCGGGCTGGTCTGCTTTGAACCCGATCCGGGCGGCGCAGCATGGCCTTGCCTCGATCGAGCCCGGGTTCAAGGCCGGAGTCGACACGGATCTGCTGCTGTCGGCTCAGGATCGCTATGACGACTGCCACATGGCGAAGTTAGGGCGAGGTCAAGAGTGCGAGCGCGGGGGCCACAGATTCTGACAACGCATCCTTGAAGCGGCGCGCCGTGGGCCGCCTTCCTTGTAGCCGCGCTGACCTCGAGGCCGGCGCTGTTGCGAGAAATGGCGGCGGCCGGAATGATGAAAACAAGCGCGCGCGTTCGTTTTCCGCGTCTTTGAGCGGATTAATTCAATCGAATTGGCGCTTTAGCGCGACCATTCTGGCCGCTTTCTGGTCCCGGAGCGCGGCCTCGATTGCCTGCGTTCGCCGACGCCAACTTCGCGCCGATTGGATCAGAAGCGGTAGTTCACGCCGGTGGTGATCACATTGGCGCTCAGCCGCGAGGCGTTCGAGATCGGCGGGGTCAGGAGGTAGGTCGTCGTGCCGCTGCCCAGATCGAGATAAAGATATTCGATCTTCGCGCTCCAGCCCGGCGCCAACGCGACTTCGACGCCGCCGCCCAGCGTCCAGCCGTCTCGCGTCCCGCCGCGCCTGTCGGCGGCGACGAAGGACCCGACCGACGCGGCCGCATTCGTCTCGACCTGGCCGAGGGCGCCGCCGCCGGTGGCGTAAAAGAGCCAGTTCCCGAGCGCGTAGCCGATCCTCGGCCGCAGCGTCCCGAACCAGGAGAGCCTCTGCGCGTAGCTTGCCGCGAACGCTCCGCAGAGCGACGGCAGGCACGGCGCATTGCGCCCGCCGCTGAGCCCGCTCCCCTCGAAATTCGCCTCGAGGCCAAGGACCCAGGGGCCCGTCTGCCAGTTGTAGCCGACCTCGCCGCCGCCGATGACGCCGTCAAGCGACGTGGCGAAGGACGGGAGCCCAAATCCGGCGATAGTGAAGGCGTTGCGGCTCGAGCCGAAGGCGCCGCCGACATTGAGCCCGGCATAAAAGCCGGTCCAGAGCGGCTCAGCCTCCAAGGGCGGCAGTTGCGGCGCCGGCGGCAAATCAGCTGCGCGCGCCCCGCCCCCAAGCGCAAGCAGCGACAAAGCGATCGTGAACAAGCGGCGCATCGGGAATCCCCTCTCGCGCCACAATACAAATCAAGGGCTTAAAGATTTGCGAATATGGCTAACAAATTGCAAAGGGGAGGGGAGCGGAAGCGAACAGGTGAAACCGATGCCGGTCCCGAGACCGCGTCCGGAGGCGCCGCAAGCGCTGCCCGATTCCGGCCGGCGCTCAGCGTACGAACGTCAAAAATCCCACAGTGTCGCCCACGACTGTGATGTGCCCTTTGCAAGGCGCGACGTCCTCCAGATGGACCACGTCGCCAGGATGCAATCGCCTCGTCTCCCCATCCGTCACCGTGATGGAGAAGTCGCCCTGGGCCACGGCGAAGAACTGGATCGCAGGCGTCGGATGGTAGAGGTGGTTCACGAGGTCGGCGGCGCCCCAGTGCGGCCCAAAGCCTGCGAAGAACACGCTCGAAGCCGAGTGGTCGCCGCCGATGTGGATTGACGCTGCAGGAGGCGCAAAATTCTGCTCGGCGAGTTCCGCCGCCAGGTCTGCGAAGTGTGTCTCGTGGTCCGGGCTGCAATAGAGCCGGACATAAGAGAACTTGGACGCGTCATTCTGTGAGTGTACCTTCGCGCCGGCTTCTTCCGCTCCCGCGGTCGAGCCTGGGGCGCCCATGGCCAGCGCCAAGACCACAGTCATAACAATTGCGGCGCCCGCCCCGTGCCTCACGTCTTCCCCCTCTGGCCGACCTCAACCCCAGTCGCGCCGCGTGGCTTACACAAGCGCCTCGCAAATCTCAATCGCTTTCATGTCGCGAGCAGCCATCAGTGCGCGGTGATGGGCCGGGCGGCGGGCGCGGGTTCAGTAGCTGAGCCTGATCGGCGCCGACTGGGCGCCCCGGTAAAGTCGAAGGCGGCTGAGGCGAAGGCCGGCGCTCCCATGCGCGCGGGCGGATTGCGGGAGAATCCATAGCCTTCCTTCGGCTTGCCGAACATGCCGTACTGCATTTGGGTTTCGTCGTTCGCGGCGTGGAACGCGGCGACCGCATAGGTTCCCGGCTTCAAGCCATTGAAAACGCAGGTCGCCTGTCCCCCCTTGATTTTGGCGATGACCCCTCGGCTCTCCTGCCCGGCTTTGGGGAAGGTCTCGGCTCCGGCGTAGAGCCCGCAGCGCACGACGCCTTCGTCGCTGCGAAGTCCCGAAACCGGCACCGAGAGCCGGCCCGCCGCTTGAGCGTTCGCCGCGCTTGCGCCGGCGGTCAATGCGAGAAGAAGCGAAGTGAAGACGAAGTTGCGCATGGAACCACCTTAAAGAACAGCGTGCGCCTGTTCTAGTCCGGCCAGGTTTCGGAGCCGTGAAGAAAACCCACAGAAATGCCCACGCTTCCGAAGCCAGGAAACGGAGGCGAATAGGGGAATGCGAGCCCCCGCTGCAGGCTGGTCGGCACTTTTGCCGACCTCATCCTGAGGCACCCTTTGCCGGAGGCGAAGGGCGTCGAAGGAGGCTCAAGGAGGCGCAAACCAGGGGACGAACTGGATCTTCCCCTCGGCAGGCTCAGGACAGGCTCTTCGAGACGCGACGCCATGCGCCGTCAGATCTGCAAAGTGGCTTTTGCGATAAGAGGCCTGCATAGGGTTGACGATCCCCTTCGTCATGGGCGGCAGGTTCCCGAGACAGACATACATTTAGTGACTGTGGCTATGTAAGCTTGCTCCGGCAGCAGTTTTACTAGCGTTTACTAGCATTTACGGGCGTTTAAGAGCGTTTATTTCTGACAGGCTCCCGCCGTCGGTTGTATCTCGCCGACGCAAGGCGGAGGGCCGGTCAGGCCGCGAGCACGCTCTCCGCCGGCGTGTAGGGCAGCCCATGCGCCGCCGCGACCGGCTCGCAGGTCAGCTTGCCGTCATGCACGTTCAAGCCCGCGCGCAGGTGCGGGTCGTCCTTGAGCGCCTTGACCCAGCCCTTGTCGGCGAGGGCGAGCGCGAATGGCAGGGTCGCGTGGTTGAGGGCGAAGGTCGAGGTGCGGGCGACCGCGCCCGGCATGTTGGCGACGCAATAATGGACAATGCCGTCGACGACATAGGTCGGATGCGAGTGGGTCGTCGGCTTCGAGGTCTCGCAGCAGCCGCCCTGGTCGATGGCGATGTCGACGATGACCGCGCCCGGGCGCATGGTTTTCAGCATGTCGCGGGTGACGAGCTTGGGCGCGGCCGCGCCGGGCAGCAGCACCGCGCCGATGACGAGATCGGCGTCCCGCACGAGATCGGCGATCGAAGCGCGCGTCGAATAGATGGTACGCAAAGCCGAGCCGAACTCGGCGGAGAGCCGCTTCAGCGCCTCGTGCGAGCGGTCGACCACGGTCACGGACGCGCCCATGCCGACCGCGATGGTCGCGGCGTGGGTTCCCGAGACGCCGCCGCCGAGCACAAGCACGTCGGCCGCCGCCACCCCCGGCACCCCGCCGAGCAGCACCCCGCGCCCGCCTTGCGCCTTCTCCAGCGCATGCGCGCCGACTTGCGGCGCGAGGCGCCCCGCGACCTCCGACATCGGCGTCAGTAACGGCAGGCCGCCATAGGGGCTGGTCACCGTCTCATAGGCGATGCAGGTCGCGCCCGAGGCCATCAGGTCGCGCGTCTGCGCGAGATCGGGCGCGAGATGCAGGTAAGTGAACAGGATCTGCCCGCGTTTCAGCCGCTTGCGCTCCTCCGCGAGCGGCTCCTTCACCTTCACGATCATCTCCGCCTCAGCGAAGACATCCGGCCCGGTGGACATGATCTTGGCCCCGGCGCGCGCATATTCCTCATCCGGGGACCCGGAGCCTATGCCGGCCGCGGTCTCGACGATCACCTCATGGCCGTGATGGACGAGTTCGGCGACCGCGGCCGGGGTCATGCCGACCCGGAATTCGTTGTCCTTGATTTCCTTGGGAACGCCGACGAGCATGGGCCTCACTCCGAGAGCGCGCTTAAAAGCAACTTCATGGAGGTTATCGCAGGAAATCGCGCGTTGTGACACTCGCTTTGGCTTGAGGCTTGTCTCTCTGGTATAAGCGGCCTTCGACTCGCTGCGGCGGCGTGAGGCCCATGAATCCGCGGGGAGGCTCGGAGGGGCATGCGTTCGATCGGACGGCTCAAAGCGTTGGTTCTCGCGGCGGGCGCGGCGTTGGTTTCGGGATCGGCTTATGCCGGGACGCTCGACCACGTGGGCCAAGACAAGTCACTGCGCATCGCCTTTCGCGAAGACGCGCCGCCGTTCTCGTTCACCGACGAGGCGGGCCTGCCTGCCGGCTTCATGGTCGATCTCTGCCAATCGATTGCGAAGCATATCGGCGAGCAGCTCAACATCAACGATCTCAAGATCGCTTACGTGCTGGTGACCGCGGAGAACCGCTTCGATGCGATCGAGAACGGCAAGGCCGATCTTCTCTGCGAGCCGACTTCGGAAACCCTTTCCCGCCGCGAGCACGTCGACTTTTCGATTCCGACCTTCATCGACGGGGCGAGCCTGCTCGTCGGCGGCGATGCGCCCAGCGACTTCCGCGCGCTCTCCGGCAAGAAGATCGGCGTTCTGGCCGGAACGACGACCGAGAAGAGCCTGCGCGACACCTTGGCGAGCGCAAATATAGCCGCGGACGTCACGCCGGCGAAGACGCACCTGGACGGGCTCGCCATGCTCGACAAGGGGGAGATCGTCGCCTATTTCGCCGATCGGGCGATCCTCTCCTATCTCGCCTCGAAGAGCAGCGACCCGAGCAAGCTCCGTATCGCCGACAATTATTTCTCTCTCGAGCCTTATGCTCTGGCGCTGCCGCACGGCGACGAGGATTTCCGGCTTGCGGTCGATCGGGCGCTGAGCCACATCTATCGCTCGGGCGAGATCGGGATTGTTTTCGCTCATACGTTCGGCAATCAGATGCAGCCAAGCGACATATTGAAGACCCTTTATTCCGTTTCGGCTTTGCCCGATTGAAGCGCCATCTCAGCGGTCGGAAAGCAGCGCCGTGACTGAAGCCAGGCCGGACATCGCGACAATGCCGTTCGAAGCGGCGCTCGCGGAACTCGAACAGATCGTCGATCAGCTCGAAAAAGGCGCGGTCGCGCTCGACGAATCGATTCGGCTTTACGAACGCGGCGAAGCCTTGAAGAAGCGCTGCGACGAACTGCTCAAGAACGCCGAAATGCGCATCGAGAAGATCACGCTTGCCGCGGACGGCGGGTTCAAGGGAGTCGTTCCCCTCGACGACGACTGACCGGAGCCGGGTCGCGCCGCGCAGCGGAATGATCCCTCTCCAAACGCTGAACGACGCGTCTTTCGAAACGGCTTGTTAACGCCTTTCCGCGCAACGTGTTGAACATTCGTTAACTCGCAGGCCCTGCTTTCCATCGCGAACGGGGCCTCGGGACTGAGCGCGGAAGCCATGCGGACACTAGCGTTTGTGAGTCAAAAAGGCGGCTCGGGCAAGAGCACGATTGCTTCGTCCCTGGCCGTCGCGGCGCATCAAGCGAACGAGAAAGTCTGCGTCATCGACATGGATCCGCAAGGCTCGCTCATGAATTGGGCCAGGATCCGCGCCGGCAGCGACATCGAGGTCCTCGCTTCCGGGGCGGCCCGGCTGCCGGCTTTGCTTGCCGCGCTCGAGCGCCGGGGCGTGACGCTCGTGCTGCTCGACACGCCCGGCGCGGAGGGCGCGGCGTCTTCGGCGGCGATGCAGGTCGCCGACCTGAATATCGTTCCGTCCCGCCCAAGCCTGTTCGATTTATGGGCGAGCGCTCGAGCGCGCACGGCGCTCGAGGAGATCGGGGCCAGGTTCGTGTTTCTGCTCAACCAATGCCCGCCCGCCCATGAGACCGCGCGGGTCCAGGACGGCGTCGAGGCGCTTGAAGAGATGGGCGGGCTGATCGCTCCGCTGATCCTTGCCCGGGTCGACTACCAGGACGCGGCCCGCCGTGGCCGGGGCGTGACCGAACTCAATCCCTCGGGCGCCGCCGCCCAGGAAATGCGCGACCTTTGGCAGTCCATCGACCGCCGGTTAGCGCGGGCCAAGGTTGGGCTGCTCGCCCGCGAGGCGGCCGTAGGTTCGAGGCGAGTCCCTCGCCATCCAAGACCGGGCGATGAGACGCCAATTCAGCCGAATGGCCGGCGCACCCACGCCAAATTGACTTTACGGTGATAACATTTGCCGATAGGTAGGCGCCTGTCGATCGTTCGAATCGACTGAGGGCGCGAAAATCTTCCTATCCAGAACGATCGACAGCCTCGCTGGCGGGCTCCAGCGAGGGCTCCGCACTTGCTCCCGTCAGGTCCTTGTGAGCTCGCAGGGCCGTGGTCCTTTCAAGGCCGCCGGCCGTCTCATGAAGGTTCCGAGAGAGTTTCGCCTTCGCCTGGAATTTGCGGCAGTCTGGCTCGCGATCTTCATTGCGCGCGCCATCCCGCTGCAAGTCGCTTCGTGGCTCTCAGGAAACCTCTGGCGCCTGATCGCTCCGCGCCTCAGGCGACAAAAGCGCGCGCTCGCGAAATCTCGAACTGGCCTTCCCCGAAAAGTCGCATGGCGAGCGCACGGCGATCGCCGCGGCGATGTGGGAAAATCTTGGGCGGACCTTCGCCGAGAGCTTTCGCATCAAATCGCTGACGGAGAGCGACCGCATCGTCTTCGAGCCACCGGAAGGTTTCGACGAAGCCGCGCGCGGCGCGAAGCCCTTCATCGTCTGCGGACTTCACCTGGGAAACTGGGAGATCCTGGCCCATGGCGGCCAGCGCCTCGGTGTTTCCCTCATCGGCGTCTACCAACGTTTATCCAACCCCCATATCGAAACCCTGCTGCACGGGATTCGCGTGCCGCTCTACAAGGCGGGTCTCACGCCCAGAGACTCCCATTGCCGCGCGCGTACTCCTGCGCGCCATCAAGACCGGCGCCTGCCCGTGCTTCCTCGCCGACCTCAGGGACGACAACGGACCGTTTGTGCCTTTCTTCGGACAGCCCGCGCGGTCAACCGTCTTTCCCGCGCTCCTCGCCCGCACGACCGGTGTGCCGCTTTACGCCGGCGCCGCGTTCCGCCGTCCGGGCGGACGTTTCAGCATTCGCATCATGCCGATCTCAATGCCGCAGACCAACAACAGCGCGGCGGACGCTCTCGCGGCGACGAAAGCGCTGCAGCGCCAGTTCGAGGCTTTCATCCGCGAGGCGCCCGAGCAATGGATGTGGGCGCACCGGAAGTGGGGCTGATCGCGCGCGCATAGGTGCTGGGCTGCGATCTCACCTGAATACAGAGCGCCGCTAGCCGCCGAGTTGGGTGCGGATCGTCTCCCCGCCGCGCCGGATGGTCAGATCCCACAGCCGGGCGCGTTCCGCGCAGGCTTTCTCCAGATCGCGCGTCGTTGCGATCTTCTGGCCGTTGACTGCGACGACGACGTCCCCCTTTTGCACGCCGACTTGCGCCGCGGTCGTATTGTCGCCGACCGTCGCAACCACGACCCCGTGCGAAGCCCCGTCGAGCGACAGTTCCTCGGCGACCGCGGGCGACATGTTCATGACCTCAGCCCCCTCGAATGGCGAGCGGCCGTGGATGGTCAACGCGTCACGCGGAGGGATTTCCGGCGCGGCGGCGAGTTTGAGCGGCAGGGTGAGCGCGCGCCCGTTTCGCAGGATCGATAGCCGGGCCGAGCCGCCGAGGGGCTGGACCGCGAGCCGAAAACCGACGCCCTCGGCGTCATCGACATTCTGATCGTCGACCGCGGTGATGAGGTCGCCGCGCTTGAGACCCGCCTCGGCCGCGGGACCGACGGAAGCAACCGTCACGACCAGCGCGCCCGTCGGGCGGTCGATGCCGAGATTGTCGGCGATATCCTTGGTCAAGCTCTGCAGGGTGGCGCCGAGCCACGGCCGTCTGACGGTGGCGCCGCCATGCAGCGCTGCGGCGATGACGCTTTTGACCATGTTGACGGGAATGGCGAAACCGATCCCCATGCTGCCGCCGGAGCGGGAATAAATGGCGGAATTGATGCCGACCAGCTTGCCGTCGAGATCGACCAGAGCGCCGCCAGAGTTGCCCGGATTGATGGCGGCGTCGGTTTGAATGAAAAAGCCGTAGTCGCTGATCCCAACCTGCGTGCGCGCGAGCGCCGAGACGATGCCCTGGGTCACCGTTTGCCCGACGCCGAACGGATCGCCCACCGCGATGACGAAATCGCCAACTTCGAGCGCGTCCGAATCCCCAAGTTGGAGCACCGGAAAATCTCTACCCCCCTTGAGCCGAAGCACGGCAAGATCGGTTCGCGGATCGCGCAGCACGATCTCGGCGTCAAATTCGCGCCTGTCGGAAAGCGCGACTTTCACCTGGGTCATGTTTTCGATCACATGGTAATTGGTGACGATGAGACCCGACGGGTCGACGATCACTCCCGATCCAAGCGCTTTCGACACTCTGGAATCGTCCCCTTCGCCGCCGAAAAACCGGCGGAAGATCGGATCGTCGAACAGGGGATTGCGCGCCGCCGTCTCGATCCGCGAGGCGTAGACGTTAACCACCGCGGGAGTGACCTTCTTCACCACCGGGGCGAAGGAGAGGCGCACCTGGCCTGGACTCTGCGGCGGGACTTTGAGCGCTGTCTCAGCGAACGCGCCTCCCCATATGAGCGAGAGGGCGAAAACGAGCGCCATGCGAATCAAACCGGGCCTCCGACTGTCTTGCGGCCGCTGATATAGGCGCCTCCAGTCGCGCTGCAAAGCATCGGCTGGGCAAATGAGCAACCCCGTCCTGACCATCTGGCGAGGTGGGCGGCGGTCTCCACAAGGGACATCTTAGGCGGCAAAGGAGCTCTCATGTCAGATCAACCCGCCTCTTCCGTCCTGCTCGCCTTGTCGACCGGGCTCGCCGACCTCATCCGGGACGTCGCGCCGAGCCTCGTCTCCATCCAATCCGCCCGCGCCCGCTCGACCGGCTTTTCCTGGCGTCCAGGCCTCATCGTCGCGGCAGAGAACGCGCTCCCCGAGGACAGCGAGGTTTCGATCGTCGCGCATGACGGCGCCTCAAGCCCGGCTCAGATCGTCGGCCGCGATCCGTCGACCGACGTCGCCCTGTTGCGAATCGAGCGGACCGATTTGCCGAAGGCGCCCCCTGCGGCTGCAGCGCCGACGGCCGGAGCGCTGGCCCTCGTCGCCGGCGCGCGCGAGGGCGCGGCGAATGCGGCGCTGGGCGTCGTGTCGTTCGTCGGTCCGCAATGGCGGAGCCTGCGCGGCGGGCTCATCGAAGCGCGCATCGAACTCGACGCGGCGCTCGCGCGCGTGAGCGAAGGCGCCCTTGCGCTCGACGCTTCGGGCCAAGCCTTCGGCATGGCTGTTTTTGGGCCGCGAAGGCGTACGCTTGTCATTCCGATGACGACGATCAACCGCGTCGCCGATGTGCTTGCGACGAAGGGCAGGATCGCGCGCGGCTATCTCGGCCTTGGCCTGCAGCCGGTCAAGCTCGATGGCGGCGGGACCGGGGCGATGGCGATCAGCGTCGACGCCAAGGGTCCTGGCGCCGCGGCGGGCGTCCGGCAGGGCGACGTTATCGTCGCCTGGAATGGCGAACCGATCCGTGGCGTCCATCAGCTCGTGCGTGCGCTCGGACCTGACAGCGTCGGCGCGAGCGTCAGGCTGACTTTGCGCCGAGGCGGCGAGCCGATCGAGACAACGCTGACGATCGGCGAACGGCCGGAGAGCCAATGACCGTCGAGCCGCCGGTCGTGGTGGTGGCGATCGAGATCGGCGAGCCGGAGCTTGCCGATCGGCTGACGGCGCTTCTCGCCGATATTCCGGGGCTCAGGCTCGCCGCGCCCGGGGAGCCTGCCGACGCGGCGCTTGTCATCCCAGGCGAGCCTGAGCCGGGGCCAGACGTCGCTTTAACGCCGCGCGAACTCGACGTGCTGGCGCTGATCGCCGAGGGGGCGTCGAACAAGGTGATTGCGCGCCGCCTCGCGATTTCGATCCATACGGTGAAGTTTCACATCGCCTCGCTGCTCGACAAACTCGACGCGCAAGGACGGGCCGAGGCGGTGGCGCAAGGCGCGCGGCTGAGAGCGATCAAGCTTTAGGCGCCCATCCCCCCAGCGCAACACCCTTTCTTCGCCGTCAGGCGAGTTGGCCAGCAGCGCTTCGCCCCCGGAATGAACGGCGCGCAGCAACGGAAGCCATTCCGCCAAAGCCGAGCAGCATCATAACCCAAGTCGCGGGTTCCGGGGTACCCGGTGGGTCAAGCACCGGTCCGCCGGCCAATGAGTCCGTCAACTGCACGTTGCCGAAGTACCCCCATCCAAAGCCATTTGTGAAGCTCGAAAGAAGAATTTCGATTGGAGCGCCTGCGTCCGCTGCTGTCGCGGTATAGGACGCCTCGAAGTCATACCAATTTCCGGTGTTCTGCATTTGCGCCCGGGTCAGACCGTCGGCCGGAGCCGCGGTTGCCACCACCTGATGGCCATCGACCACAAGGATGACGGAGGCATTATCAGCCTGGGTCTCGCCAAATCCCAGATCGACATCTAGCGTATATGTTGCGCCAACGACAGCCGTAGTCGAAACAACCTGGGATATCGACGCGTTGATCACGCGGGCGACAATAGGCTCCGGCGTCACCCCATCGATCAGCGGATCGGTTTTGAACGCGGTCGTCGTCTGCGGTACGCCTGTTTCCCATTGGCCAGAGATGCCTGGGTTCTTAAATGTTGAGGTTGCCGACCAGCCGACGATATTATCGTCCGCGAAGGCGCAGCCGGTCCCGCACGGAAAAAACAAATACGGATGGGGCGCGCCTGGGCCAACCGTGAACCCATCGAAATTCGTAGCGACGGTTGGAAACATGTCGAAATACGGGTCTACGACGGGCACAATCGCTGCATCAGCTTTGCCGGCCAGCGCCGCCAAGCCCGCAGCGCAAATCATCGCGGAGCTCAAAATCCTTAAAATTTTCATCGGAACTATCCCCATAGGTAAAAAATCGCCGCCCCCCGACGGCATAACTTACAATATGCAACTGCGTAATTGTAGTCAAGGCTTTGCTGCGGGGATTGCGCGCATTCGAACGATTGCCCGCGACCCCGAGCGCAGCCTCCGCTCAGCTCTCGGCGGCTGCGGCCAGCGCCGGGCCGGAATCCTTGCCCTTGGCCTCGACATCGCGATCGACGAATTCGATCACCGCCATGGCGGCGTTATCGCCGGGGCGGAATCCAGCCTTCATGATCCGCGTATAGCCGCCGTTGCGATCCTTATAGCGCGGACCCAGCACGTCGATCAGCTTCTTGACCAGATCAGCATCGCGCAAGCGGGAAATCGCGAGCCTGCGCGCGTGCAGGTCGCCGCGCTTGCCCAGCGTGACCAGCTTCTCGACCACCGGCCGAAGGTCCTTGGCCTTTGGCAGGGTGGTCGTGATCTGCTCGTGCTTGATGAGCGCCTGCGCCATATTGGCGAACATCGCCTGGCGATGCTCGGCGGTGCGATTGAAGCGCCGTTTGGCGTGTCCGTGATACATTTGGCTTGTCTCCTATTCGGGTCTGCGGCCGCCGTGCCAAGGAACGGCCGCTGTTTTCTCCCCTCTCCCGCCGGAGAGGGCTCGGGGTGAGGGTCACCCTCATCCGGCCCTTCGGGCCACCTTCTCCCCATAGCCCGTCTAAAGACGGGCGCCTCTCGACGCCCTATGGGGAGAAGGGATCCTTCAGTAGTGCTCCTCGAACCGCTTGGCGAGATCCTCGATGTTCTCCGGCGGCCAGCCCGTCACTTCCATGCCGAGGTGAAGACCCATCTGGGCCAGCACTTCCTTGATCTCGTTCAGAGACTTGCGGCCGAAGTTCGGCGTCCGCAGCATCTCGCCTTCGGTCTTCTGGATGAGATCGCCGATGTAGGTGATGTTGTCGTTCTTGAGGCAATTGGCGGAGCGGACGGACAGCTCGAGCTCGTCGACCTTCTTGAGCAACGCCGGGTTGAAGGCAAGCTCGGGGATCGCGTGCTGGGCCTCCTCGCGGCGCGGCTCCTCGAAGTTGACGAACACCGCGAGCTGGTCCTGCAGGATGCGGGCGGCGTAGGCGAGCGCGTCCTCGGGCGACATCGCGCCGTTGGTCTCGATCGTCATCGTCAGCTTATCCTTGTCGAGGTCCTGACCCTCGCGCGTGGCCTCCACACGGTAGGAGACCTTCTTCACCGGCGAGAACATGCTGTCGATCGGCAAGAGCCCGATCGGGGCGTCTTCCGCCCGATTGCGGTCAGCCGGCACATAGCCCTTGCCGGCCATCACCGTGAACTCGATACGCAAGTCCGCGCCCTCGTCGAGCGTGCAGATGACGAGGTTCGGGTTGAGGATCTGGATGTCGCCGGTCGTCTGGATGTCGCCGGCGGTGACCGCTCCCGGGCCGCGGCGCTTGAGGACGAGGCGCTTGACGCCATCGCCCTGCATCTTGACCGCGATGTCCTTGACGTTGAGCACGATGTCGACGACGTCCTCGCGAACGCCGGGGATGGACGAGAATTCGTGCAGCACGCCGTCGATGTGAATCGAGGTGATCGCCGCGCCCTGCAGCGACGACAGCAGCACCCGGCGCAACGAGTTGCCGAGCGTCTGACCGAAACCGCGCTCGAGCGGCTCGGCGACGACCGTCGCCACCTTCCGCGAGGCCTCGCTCAGAACGATATCGAGCTTCTTTGGCTTAATAAGTTCTTGCCAGTTCTTCTGAATCACGGCGCTAGCCTTCTCTTTCGACCATAAGCGGACTTAAACAGAGCGTTGGTCGACGACGCTCGCATCCGCAATGCGCGCGCCCGGACCGATCGGCGCGCGAAACGCGGCTAGACGCGGCGGCGCTTGCGCGGCCGGCAGCCATTATGCGGGATCGGCGTCACGTCGCGAATTGAAGTGACATTGAAGCCCGCGGCCTGGATTGCGCGCAGCGCCGATTCCCGGCCCGACCCCGGACCCGAAACCTCGACCTCAAGCGTCCGCATGCCGTGCTCGGAGGCTTTCTTCACGGCGTCCTCGGCCGCCATCTGGGCGGCGAAGGGGGTCGACTTGCGCGAGCCCTTGAACCCCATGGTGCCGGCGGAGGACCAGGAGATCGTGTTGCCCTGGGCATCGGTGATGGTGATCATCGTGTTGTTGAACGTCGAATTCACATGGGCGACGCCCGACACGATGTTCTTTCGTTCGCGACGGCGGACGCGGGTCGCATCTTTTGACATTGGGACTGTCCTTCAATCGCGCTTCAAACCGAGCGCGTCCTAATCCGGGATTTATCGAAACGGTGCGGCAATCACTTCTTCTTGCCGGCGATGGGCTTCGCCTTGCCCTTGCGGGTGCGGGCGTTGGTGTGGGTGCGCTGGCCGCGCACCGGCAATTGCTTGCGATGGCGCAAGCCGCGATAGGCGCCCAGATCCATCAGCCGCTTGATGTTGATCGAGACCTCGCGACGAAGGTCGCCTTCGACCATGTAGTCGCGGTCGATCGTCTCGCGAATTTGCAGAACCTCCGCATCGGTCAGCTGGGCGACACGCCGCTCCGGTGGGATATGCACCTTCTCGACAATCTCTTCGGCCTTCTTCGCTCCGATGCCGTGGATATATTGAAGCGCGATCACCACGCGCTTATTGGTGGGAATATTGACGCCTGCAATGCGAGCCATTCACCCATCTCCATTTCGGCGGCGCTCGATCATGCGAAATCGAGAGTCGCGGGAACCGTCTCGACGTCCGGTGGAGGCCGGCCCTTGTCGAGAATCGCGAGGGAACGCAAAAAATCCCACGCGCTCGGAAATGGCGCCGGGACCCAGAACGACTTCGGGATGGGCGGGATGTAGAGCCTAATTTACACTTGTCAAGGGAAAAGTGGAGTTGGGCCGGCGCGGGTCGCAGCAACGTCATCGCGGCGTCGCCGTGGCGTTCAAGCGAAGCCTAACGCCAGGACGCCTTCGCGGCGGGATTTTGGATCGGTCCCTCGCAATATCGCCCGATTCCCTTTATAGGCCGCCCCAAGTCAACGAAAATCACAGGCGACCGACGCTCCGCTCGCCTCACAGGAGTTCCCCCATGACGACCATCTTTTCCGGGCGCTCGCGCGCGGCCGTCGCGGCGTTCGCGCTTGGCCTTGGCGCGGCTTTGAGTTTCGCAGGGCAAGCCCTGGCTGATCCGAAGGTGCTGGCCAAGGTCGATGGCCAGCCGATCACCGATGAGGACGTCGCCGACGCGATGACCGATATCGGCCCCGGCCTGCCGCAGAAGCTCGAAGGCGCGGCGCGGCAGAAGTACGTGCTCGACTATCTCGTCGATCTCAAGCTCGCGGCCAAGAAAGCCGAGGCCGACAAGCTGACCGCGTCGCCCGAGTTCGAGCGCAAGATGGCCTATTATCATGAAAAGCTGGCGATGGAGCAGCTGCTCGCCTCGGTCGGCAAAGCCGCCACGACCGAGGAAGCGGAGCGGAAGGCCTACGACGACGCAGCCAAGGCTGAGCCGCCACAGCAGGAAATCCACGCGCGGCATATTCTCTTGCCGACCGAGGAGGAGGCCAAGAAGGCGCTCGCGCGAGTCAAGGGCGGCGAGGACTTCGCCAAGGTCGCGACCGAACTCTCCAAGGATCCGTCCGGCAACGGCGGCGATCTTGGCTGGTTCACCAAGGACCGCATGGTGCCGGAATTCTCGGACGCCGCCTTCAAGCTGAAGGAAGGCGAGATCTCCGAACCGGTCAAGACGCAGTTCGGCTGGCACATCATCAAGATCGAAGGGACACGGACCAAGAGCTTCCCCCCTTCGAGCAGGTCAAGGACCAGGCCGCCCGCTACGTCTCCCAGAAGGCGGAGCAGGACGCCATCCTCCAGCTCCACAACGCAGCCAAAATCGAGCTGTTCGACGCCGACGGCAAGCCGCTGCCGCCCGAGGCCCCCGCGATGGATCCGAGCAAGGCGCCTCCCGCCGGCGCCGACAAGCCGAAGACGCCCTGACTTCGGGTTGAGCCCACGCGAGAGCAGGCCGGCCTGCTCTCTTTTCTGCTCCGGAAACGCTCATGGCCGCTCCCGCCCCGCTCTCGCCGCTGGCGCCGAAGACCTATCCCGCCTTGCCGCCGATCGCCGGCGCTCGTTTTGCGACGATCGCGGCGGGAGTGCGCTATTCAGGGCGAACCGACGTCATGGTGGCGCTGTTCGACCGACCGGCGGCGGTCGCGGGCGTGTTCACGCGCTCGAAGTGCCCCTCGGCGCCCGTCGACTGGTGCCGTGAGCATCTGAAGGGCGGCAGGGCGCGCGCGCTGATCGTCAACTCCGGCAACGCCAACGCCTTCACCGGCGGCATTGGCGCAGCCGCGGTCGCCCATGTCGCCGAGGCCGCCGCCAGGGCGGTCGGCGCAGCGCCAAACGAGATCTTCATGGCCTCGACCGGCGTCATCGGCGAGCCGCTCGACGCCACGCGCATCACGCGGGTCATCGACACGCTGGTCGCCGACGCGCGCGAGGATGGGCTTCCCGCCGCCGCCAAGGCGATCATGACCACCGACACCTATCCGAAGATGGCGACCGCCCGCGTCAAGCTCGGGAACAGCGAAGTCGTCATCAACGGCATCGCCAAGGGCGCCGGCATGATCGCGCCCGACATGGCGACGATGCTGGCCTATGTGTTCACCGACGCGGCCATGGCGCCGGCGGCCCTGCAGGCGATGCTGTCGAAGTCGGTGGAACGCTCGTTCAACGCGATCACCGTCGACAGCGACACCTCGACCTCCGACACGCTGATGATCTTCGCCACCGGCGCCGCGAAAGGCGCGCCACGAATTGAGGACGCCGCGGATCCGCGCGCGGCCGAGTTTCGCCGCGCGCTCGACAAGCTCTTACGCAATCTCGCCCATCAGGTGGTGCGCGACGGCGAAGGCGCGCGCAAGTTCATCACCGTGAACGTCGAGGGCGCGGCGACCCGCAAGGCGGCCAAGCGCATCGCGCTCTCGATCGCCAATTCGCCGCTCGTCAAAACCGCCTGCGGCGGCGAAGACGCCAATTGGGGCCGGGTGGTCATGGCGGTCGGCAAGGCGGGCGAGAAGGCCGAGCGCGACAAGCTCGACATTTTCTTCGGCAAGATCCGCGTCGCCCACCAAGGCTTGCGCGATCCCGTTTACGACGAAGCGGAGACATCCGCCTATATGAAGCGGGACTCGATCGAGATTACCGCCGATCTCGGCATCGGCCGCGGACGCGCGACAGTCTGGACCTGCGACCTCACCAAGGACTATGTCGCAATCAACGGCGACTATCGCTCGTGAGGCTGGCGCTCGTCGTCGCGGCGGCGTTGATCGACGCCGACGGACGGGTGCTGCTCGCGCAACGGCCCAAAGGCAAAGCGCTCGAGGGCCTGTGGGAGTTTCCCGGCGGGAAGGTCGAGGCGGGCGAAGGGCCGGAGGACGCGCTCATCCGTGAACTTAAGGAAGAGCTCGGCATTACGGTCAAAGCGGACTGCCTCGCGCCGCTGACCTTCGCGAGCCACGTCTATCCCGACTTCCACCTCTTGATGCCGCTCTACGTCTGTCGGCGCTGGGAGGGCTTCGTTCAGCCGCTCGACGGTCAGGCGCTGAAATGGGTGCGGCCGAAGGACCTGAGGTCCTACCCGATGCCGCCGGCGGACCCGCCGCTCATTCCCGCATCTCGAGGATCTGCTCGGGGCAGCGAGCCCGCCTCAAGGGGACGCCGTCCAGGCCTTGTATTCGTCGTCCGATACGGATGGCGATTTCTTGACGAAGGCCACCACCGACCAAATGTCCTTATCGGACACACCGGCCAAGCCGAAGCTCGGCATGCCGGTGAACTTGATGCCGTTCTTGATCGCCCAGAACAGTTGCGACGCGGTTCGCTCTTTCGCCATCACCTTGAGATCGGCTGGCACCGGCTTCAGCCCTTCGGACCATTTGGCCCAATTCGCGTCCGGCGGCCCTCCGTGACAATTGACGCAGCCGATCGTCGAGTAAAGGCGAGCGCCGGCTTTGACCGTCTCGGCCTCGTCGAGATTGGCTGGCGGGGTCTCGGTTCCATGCGCGACGACCGAGGCTCCTCTCACGCTTGCCAGCGCCCAATCGACGATTGCCGGATTGTCCGCGGTTTCGGCGACATTGAAGAAGCCGCCAAAGAAATAGATCGCCCCCGCAATGGCGACGATAATCGCGAGCGCGCCAATCAATGCCAGGAACCGCATCAGTTCGCCTCCAGCCCCTGCCGATCGCCGCTGCTTAGGCCCGGCGATCGCAACTTAAGCATCCGCCCGGGCACGGCTGAGGGTCAAGCCCCGAACAGAGCGACGCCTTCGGCGACCGCCGCCTTTTCGAGGGCGCGATCGAGGGTCGCCAGGGGCAACCCTTCGCGCTTGGCCAGTTCGAGATAGGCGGCGTCGTAAACGGTGAGTTTTCGCTTGCGGGCGAGAGTGATCAGCACGTCGTCGTCGGGCAACGGCGCCAAGCGGATTGGCAACTCCGTCAGACGGCGGAGGAAATCAGCCGAGCCCTCCGGCGTGGCGCGGCCTCTTCGCTCGTTGACAACGAGCGCGTTGCGCACCTCAAAAAAGAAGAGGATGGGCGCTAGCGCCTCGCTTACCGCAAGCTCGTCAACTGCTAAAGCGATCTTGGGACTGGGCGCCTCTCCAAAGGCAAGACCAGCAACGATCGAAGCGTCGATGACAAAGCTCAATATTTGTGTCCCTCATGGCGGCTCGCCAGCACCTCGTCGAGCGGCGCCTTCCCGAATGTCCGACTCAGCGCCTTCAGTCGCTCGATCGCCTCGGCGATCTCGGCCGCGCGCCGGTCCGTCTCGGGGACTACGCGAGCGATCGTTTTGCCGTGCCGGGTGATGCGGACAGTGCGGCCGCGCTCGACTTCGTCCAGAAGCTCGGCCCACTTTGCCTTGGCTTCGGAGGCTTGATATTCGAGAATGTCTGTCATGATTTTGACCAGTCGATTTGACCGGTCAATAATAGCGCCTCTCACGCCTGATGGCAATGACCCGCAAACCGCCGCTTAACCCTTCACCGGCACGATCCTTCCGTGAGTAAGCCCCCCGCCGCCGAATTCCCGGTTCTCCCCGCCGCGCCCGACCTCGCGGCGGCGGCGGCGGCCTGGCTTCAGCATCTCGCCCACGAGCGCCGCCTGTCCGCGCGCACGATCGAGGCCTATGGCCGCGACGCCCGGCAATTTTTCTCGTTTCTTAAGACCCGCTTTGGCGCGCCGCCCCGCATCGTCGATTTCACCGACTGCGCGCCGGGCGATCTGCGCGCCTTTCTTGCGTACAGGCGAGCGGAAGAGATTGACGCCCGTTCGCTGCAGCGCGCGCTCTCGGCTCTCAAATCGCTCGCCCGCCACATCGCGCGCGAAGGCGGGGAAACCGCCGCGGCGCTCGGCTCGATCCGCGCGCCCAAGGCGGGGCGGCGCCTGCCCCGACCCTTGAGCCCGGCAGACGCCAAGGCGATGACCACGACCGACTTGCGCGAAGGCGAGGCGCGCGAGCCCTGGATCCTGGCGCGCGACGCCGCGGCGCTCGCGCTCTGCTACGGCGCGGGCCTGCGCATTTCGGAGGCGCTCTCGATCCGGCGCGCCGACGCGCCAATCGGCGAAGCGGATGCCGTCACCATCATCGGCAAAGGCGGGAAGTCGCGCGCGGCGTCGATCATCCCGCCGGTGCGCAGGGCGATTGAGGACTATCTCTCGCTCTGCCCGTATGGTCTTAAGCCCGCCGGCCCGCTATTCGTCGGCGCGAAGGGCGGCCCGCTGTCGCCGCGCATCGTACAATTGGCGATGGCGCGGATGCGCGGCGCGCTCGGCCTGCCCGAAACCGCGACGCCGCACGCGCTGCGCCATTCCTTCGCCACCCATCTTCTGGCTCGCGGAGGCGATTTGAGAACCATCCAGGACCTGCTCGGCCACGCTTCGCTGTCGACCACGCAGGTCTATACCGGCGTCGACAGCGCGCGCCTGCTCGCGGCCTATCGCTCTACGCACCCGCGCGCTTAGACCGGGGTCAAAGCCAATCAGTTGGACCGGTTTCGACCCGAGGCGGAAGTTTGACCCGCCCGATTGAACGTCGCGAACGTTCGAGGTGGAATGTCGACACCGTGCACAACTCAAGCAGACCGTGCGAAAACTGAGCCCGACGGGATTCACTAATCGTGGGCGCAATATTAGAATTGGGCATGGCGCACATTTCCGGCTCGGACCGCGATCAGCTTCTGCTTCTGCCCGAAGCGGCGGACGACTATGTCGGAGCTGACAATCCTGTCCGCTTTATTGACGCATTCGTTGATGGCCTCGATCTCGTCGAAGCAGGCTTCGGGCGGGTGCAACCGAAGGCGACGGGTCGTCCGGGCTACGCGCCTGGCGATCTGCTCAAGCTTTACATCTACGGCTACCTCAATCGCGTGCGGTCGAGCCGCCGGCTCGAAGCCGAATGCCATCGGAATATCGAGGTGATTTGGCTGTTGCGGACGCTGAAGCCGGACTTCAAGACCATCGCCGATTTCCGCGCCGACAACCGCGCCGCCTTTAAATCGGTGTTTCGCCAATTCACCCTGCTCTGTAAACGGCTCGACCTGTTTGGGCGCGAACTCCTGGCGGTGGACGGGACGCGCATCAAAGCGGTCAACAACAAGGACCGAAATTTCACTCGCAATTCTCTGGAGAAATTCATCAAGGCGGCCGACGAGCGGTTGGCGGATTACCTCGAGCGACTCGACGAGGGCGACATTGCGGAAAAGGCGACGGGCGGCGCGCGGGTCAGAAATCTCGCGCAGAAGATCGAGGCCTTGAGCAAGAAGCGCGGCGAATACGCCGCCATGCTGAGGCGCCTCGAACATACGGGTGAAGATCAGATTTCCCTCACCGATCCCGACAGCCGCGCCATGGCGCATACGCGCGTTGCCGTCGGCTACAACGTTCAGATCGCGGTGGACGCCAAGCACAAGCTGATCGTCGATGAGGAAGTGACCAACAAGGTCATCGACATGGGGCTGTTGCAGGCGACTGCAGAGCCGGCGCGCGAGATCCTCGAAGTTGAGAGGATCGATGTCGTCGCAGACGCGGGCTACTTCAGGACCGAGGACATCGAGGCTTGCGAGAAGGCTGGCCTGACGCCGCACGTTCCCCGGCCTCAGCGTGGATCATCGGCGAGCCGCGGCTTTTTTCGCAAGGACGAGTTTCGCTACGATCTGGAGCGGGACGTATACGCTTGTCCGGGTGGTCACGACCTGAAGCCGTTCCGCTACGGCAAGCTGCGCGAGATGACGAAGATCGATTACGCCAACAAAGAGGCGTGCTGCGATTGCCCGTTGCGCCCGCGCTGCACGGACGCCGGCTATCGTGCGGTTTCGCGACTGGAGCACGAGGCTGCGCTGGATCGCATGGCCGAGCGACTGAAGGCGCGGCCTGACATCCTCGACCGTCGCCGCGAGACCGTCGAGCATCCTTTCGGCAGCATCAAGCAATGGATGAATCAGGGCGCGTTCCTGATGCGAGGCCTGGAGAAGGTTCGCGCCGAATTCAGCCTCACCGCGCTCGCCTACAACTTGCGGCGAGTGCTCAACATTCTCGGCATGGACAAGATGATGGAGGCCGTAGCAGCGTGAAGACCGCCCCCAATCTATGCCCATCCGGCTAGGTATGGCGTTCGTGAGCGCCTTGCAGCCGCGACAAGCGACCTTTGCGATCAAATCGCGTAGGTCGCTCCTTCACGCGCCGGCCGGATCCCGCCGGCGATCAAGCAAAGGAGTTTTCGCACGGTCTGCAAGAAATTTGCACCGCCACCCGCTGCCAATTACATCGCGAAGTTATGCGGTGCAGAAATCAGATGCAAACGGTCCACCTTACGCCCGAAGCGTCGTGGCGATTGATGGAGTGGATGCCCCCTCCTGACGGCATCGCAATGTGCCAAGGTGGCGATGTTTGCGCATCCCACGAATGAAGAGGGCATCCATGGAAAAAGTTAGCATTATCGGTCTCGACCTTGCAAAGCGGAGCTTTCAGCTGCATGGAGCCCGTGCTGATGGCGGCGTGGCGTTCCGCAAGAAACTTTCGCGCGAAAAGGTCCTCCCTTTTCTGGCCGAGCACCCGCGCTGCGTCGTTGCTATGGAGGCCTGCGGGAGCGCCCATCATTGGGGACGCGCCATCGGCGCTTCAGGCCATGAAGTTCGGTTGATTCCACCTGCCTATGTCAAACCGTTCGTCAGGCGCCAGAAGAACGATGCGGCGGACGCAGAAGCCATTTGTGAGGCGGCAGTCCGGCCAACCATGCGCTTCGTGGCGGTCAAGACCGAGGAGCAGCAGGCGCGCGCCATGCTGTTTCGCACCCGTGATCTTCTGGTTCGCCAGCGCACGCAACTGATCAATGCCCTCCGCGGTCACATGACCGAGCATGGCGTCGTCGTCGCGCAGGGACCCGCGAACGTGAAGGGCCTTGCAGAGGCGATCGAGTTGGAAATGACGTCCCTGCCGCTTCTCGTCGTGGAGCTCTCTCGCGTCTTCCTCGACCAGATCGACGGGCTGTCGAAGACGATCGCCGAACTCGAGAAGGCGACGGTTCAGGAAGCCACGCGCGGAGCGACGATGCGCCGCCTGCAAACCATGCCGGGCGTGGGACCGATCACCGCGATGGCGGTTGAGACTTTCGCGCCGCCGATGGCCGTCTTCAGTCGCGGCCGCGACTTTGCCGCCTGGCTCGGGCTTGTTCCCCGGCAACATTCGACGGGCGGCAAGCCGCTTCTCGGCAAGACCTCGAAGATGGGCCAGCGTGACATCCGGCGCCTGTTGATTATCGGCGCGATGGCCGTCATCCGCTCGGCCTCCCGAAAGGGAAGGGCAGAGGGAAGCTGGCTGCATCGCATGCTGGCGCGCAAGCCACGGATGGTGTCGGCGATCGCACTCGCCAACAAAATGGCGCGCGCGATCTGGGCCATGCTGACGAGGGGCGAAGATTATCGGGTTCCTGCAGCTGCCGTGCGCTGATCCACGATCGGACACTGCGGCCAAGGGAACGTCGGGCACGTGAGGAGGTCGACGAACGGTAAGGGCAAATGATCGGTCAGATCCGGACCAGGAAATGCAATAAAACCCATCGAGCTCATAAGCTCGCCCGATTGATCTGCGCCTGGTCCGCGCATCTCCATACCGGCCCGCGGCACGTAACAGCCGCATCTGAGGCCTGATACATGACCGCACCCGATCACGTGACCAAGCCGATCAGAAACACCTTGCGCGAACGGGGGCATCCATACATGGGTTTTGACCCTAAAGCCGCTCCTCCTCCTATCGACGACCTCGGGCGCTCCCTCTAAGAAGACGGCGCAACCTTCGCGAGGGTCAAAATCCATGTCCGGCAAGCGCATCGTATTCACCGGCGGAACCGGCAAGGCCGGCCGCCACGCCGTTCCCCATCTCGTCGCCCACGGCTATTCCGTCCTCAATGTCGATCTCAAGCCGCTTGACTTGGCCAGCGTGCCGACGCTGATCGCCGACCTCACCGACAGCGGGCAGGCGTTCAATGCGCTGACCACCCACCCCACCTTCGCCGGCTTCAACGACGGCCGGCCGCCGAGCCCGCCCGACGCGGTCGTGCATTTCGCCGCCATCCCGCGCGTCCTGATCGAGCCCGACAACGTCACCTTCTCGACCAACGTCATCAGCACCTACAACGTCATCGAGGCGGCGATGAAGCTTGGCGTGCGCAAGGTCATCATCGCCTCGAGCGAGACCACCTATGGCGTCTGCTTCGCGGAGGGGGACAAGGACTTCCATTCGTTCCCGCTCGAAGAGGACTACGACGTCGACCCGATGGATTCCTACGGCCTGTCCAAAGTCTGCAACGAAAAGACCGCCCGCGCTTTCGCGATGCGCTATCACGCCGACATCTACGCGTTGCGCATCGGCAATGTGATCGAGCCGCATGAATATGGGCCGTTCAAGGGCTATGCCGCCAATCCGCCGCTGCGCAAGCGCAACGCCTGGAGCTATATCGACGCGCGCGATCTCGGCGAGATCGTGCGCCTATGCATCGAGAAGGACGGACTCGGCTTCCAGGTCTTCAACGCGACCAACGATACGATCACCCTCAATATGTCCGACCAAGGAAGCGCTGAAGCAGGTCTGCGCCGAAGACGCCGGTCACCCGCGAGATGGGCGAGTTCGAGGCGCCTTTGTCGAACCGCAAGATCCGCGAAGTGCTCGGCTTCAAGGAGGCCCACAACTGGCGGACACACGTGAGCGGTTGAATTGAGCGCAGCGGACGGGTTTCTAATTCCAAACCGCTTCTGCCCTTCGTCACACGCTTGCACAACAGGAAAACCGGGGTTTTCCGTAGTCTTCGGCTAACGCTGACCTAACGGAGAACCGCGAACCCCTTCGTTTGACCTCCTCGTCATGACGGCGATATATTCGCGTGATCGGTTGTATTCCTTGCGGCCCTTTCAAAAGGCCGCTTGGGTCGATCAGGGGACGCCGTCATGGGTATGGGTTGGGAAAAGCTGTTCAAGAACAACCCGAGCCCTGCAAACGACTCGCGAGCCCTCGCCATCCGCTATGAGCCGGGAGACGAGGCCGCCACCGCCAATTCCGGCCCGGTCATCACCAGTCTGGGCGCCCTCGCATCCGGCGATCACGGCAATAATGGGGAAGCGACGCCGAAATCGCTGAAGGTCGCGCGCACTTTCGACTCGATTGGCCGGCGCAACGAAGGCTTGCGCACCCATCTCGACGGCATCGAGCTCTCATTCCGCAATATCGAGGCCATCCGCACCCAGTTCTACGAAGCCCTGGGTCCGATCGATCAAACGCTGATCGAGATCGAGCGAACGAAGGTCGCCCATCTCGATACCGAGCGCAAGTTCGAAGGGTTGAGCGACGCGCACGAACGCTTGCGGGCCGACCACGCCGTTCTGACGCTCGACCGCAACGCGCTGGGCGTTCGACACCAGGAAGCATCGGATCGGCTCAAGGAGGTCGAGAAAGCGCTTGCCGCCGCCGAGACAGGCGCCTCCGAGGCGCGCGCGGAGCTCACGGAGCGGAAGGCGAAACTCGAGCGCACCGAGCGCGAGCTCGAAGACAACAAACGGCGCCTCCATACCGTCAGCGAGCAACTCCCGGCGATTCGGGCGGAGTTCGGCGCCAAGGAGAAGCGCCTTCAAGAGGTCGAGCAGCAGCGGGCGGCGCTGCAGGACCAGAATGCTCTCATGGCGCAGGAGAACAAGACACTGCGGGCGAGGAGCGAAGAGTTCGTGGCCAACAGCTCGAAGCTCAACAGGCAAGTGAGCGACCTCGAGGGCCGACGCGACGATCTGACCAAGCGGGTGGAGGAGCTTGAAGCGACGCTGGCTCAGGAGCGGGCAGCCCATGCCAAGCTCAAAGCCGCTCACCTCGACGCGGCCGAATTGCACCGGCTGACCGCATCGAACCTGCGAGAAGAGCTCGGCGCGATGGCTTCCCGTTCGGAGGCGGCCGAGAAGCTTCTGGCGGAAGCGCGCGGGAGCTTGCGCGAACGCGAAGCTGACATTCGAGGTTTCGAGCAGCGGGCGGTCGAAAGCGCGCTTGCCGCGAAATCCAGAGACGCGGCGCTCGCCGATGTCGAGAAGGACCTCGCCGCAGCGCGCGCCTCGCACGCGGAAGTCGACGCCGTCCGCGCGACGCTCGATCAGCGGTCGGCGGAGTTGGCCAAGGCGTTGGAGGCGAAGGGCGCCGCCTTGCAGCGCGCCGAGCAGAAGATCGTCACGATAGAGGGTCGCCTTGCCGGCAGAACAAGGCGATGGAGGCGGAGCGCGGGGAGCTCGAGGCGAGGCTGGCCAAGCTCAAG
>CAVPPX010000063.1:0-145277 GCA_963707355.1 uncultured Alphaproteobacteria bacterium
CGTCGCCAGCGCGAATTCGAGATCGCCGTCGACCACCTCGCCTTTTTCCAGTGTTCGGCGCCAGAATTCACGCTCTTTCGTGCCCCCGCGCCGGAACGACAGCACCACCGGCAGGGTGATCTTTCCCTCGCGGAAATCGTCGCCGACATTCTTGCCGAGCTTGGCCGACGAGCCGCCATAATCGAGCGCGTCGTCGATAAGCTGAAAGGCAATGCCGAGATTGGCGCCGTAACCCTGGCAGGCGGCGATCTCCGCCTTGGAGCGGCCGGCAAGAATGGGCCCGACCTCGCAGGCGGCGGCGAACAAGGCCGCGGTTTTGGCGCGGATGACGGCGAGATAGGCGTCCTCGGTCGTCTCCGTGTCCTTGGCCGCGGAGAGCTGCATCACTTCGCCCTCGGCAATCACCACGGCGGCGCCCGACAGAACCTCGAGACAGGACAGCGAGCCGACCTCGACCATCATCTTGAAGGCTTGGCCCAAGAGAAAATCGCCGACCAGGACGCTCGCCTCGTTGCCCCAGAGCACCCGCGCGGCCGCCTTGCCGCGGCGCAGGTCGCTCTCATCCACGACGTCATCGTGGAGAAGGGTCGCGGTGTGCATGAATTCGACCGCGGCGGCGAGCTTGACATGGCCCTCCCCGGAATAGCCGCAGAGGCCGGCCGTCGCCAAAGTCAGGATCGGACGCATCCGTTTTCCCCCCGAGGCGATCAGGTGATTGGCGACCTCGGGGATCATCGTCACCTCAGACCCGGTGCGCGACACAATCACCTGATTGACCTTGGCCATATCTCCGGCGACGAGCGTCGTCAGCGGCTCGATCAGGCGATCGGCCGATTTGTCTTCCAGTGGAACGACAATTCCCACGCACGCATTCCCTTGCCAGATCCCGCGCCGCGACCATAAAGACGGCCCACCCAAGCGGCAAGTGAGCCCGAAATCGAGGTCCCTTTTGGTCGAAATCCTGCGCACCAACGATCTCGTTCTCATCAGCGTCATCGAATCGATCCTGAAGGCGGAGCGGGTCGCCTATTTCGTCGCCGACCAGCATATGGCGGCCGTCGAGGGCTCGCTCGGCTTCCTGCCGAGGCGGATTCTGGTTGATGGAGAAGAGGAGGGGCGCGTTCGCCGGCTCCTTGTCGAGGCGGGTCTGGGAAAAGAACTGCGTGATGCCTGAGCCCTCCGCGGAGCTTCAGAGCGCGACGAGCGCCGACAGGCTGACCGAGGACCGATGGCTTGGCGGGCGGCTCATGCTCACGCAGCCGAGGCGCGGCCATCGGGTCGGGACCGACGCCGCCCTGCTCGTCGCAGCGGCGGGCGACGCTCGGCAAGGCCGGATTGTCGACGTCGGCGCGGGGGTCGGCGCAGTCGGCCTTGCGCTCGCTCAGCGCTCATCGCTCGCGTCCGTCGATCTTGTCGAGATCGAGCCCGAGTTGACGGCGCTCGCCGAAAGCAACGCGGCGCGCAACGGGCTTCAGGCGCGCACGCGCGTCCTGCGGCTCGACGCGCTCAACCCGAGGGAGCGGCGCGAGGCCGGGCTCGTTGAATCGGCCAGTTGCGTCGTCACCAACCCGCCTTTCTTCGACGCCAGGACGGTCCGCGCCTCTCCCGACAAAGGCAAAGCGCGAGCGTATGTCCTGGACAGCGCTGAGGCGGGCGCGACGCTTGCCGACTGGATTCAGGCTTCGCTCGCGATGCTCGCGCCGGACGGGCGGTTCGTGATGATCCACCGGCCCGACGCGCTGAGCCTGATCCTGGCCGCGATTGGCGGCCGGCTCGGCGCGCTCGCGCTTCTGCCGGTTCATCCGACGATCGGCGCGAGCGCGCATCGTCTGCTGGTCGTGGGCATGAAGGGCTCCAAGGCCCCGCTACGCCTAGCGCCGGGGCTCGTCCTGCACGGGCCCGACGGCCGACTGACGGCGGAGGCGGACGCCATCCATCGCGGCGACCGGCTTATCGACTGGGGCGGGTAGGCTCGGCGGCGGGCTGAGAATTATACGGCCGGCTGCAATGTACGATTTTGCGCGCGACGCAGTCTTTTCAGTTGCTTAGCCTCATTTTTCTGCAACTCGAAACGGTCGGGGCGTTCGCGCGTTTTGTCATAGGTATTGCATATGTGCTTAGCGGTGATCAAGCGCGCCAAGCGGCCTTTAAGCGCTGTCGAGGAGGACGATTGCTGACATCCCGCCGACAAATTCGCTAAACGGTCCAGAGCCGCCGCCGCTCCAGCGCCGGTTCGACACGGAGAAGGCCATGCGCTCCGGCGCCAAACTCATCCGCTCGCCAGCCGTCGCGGCGCTCTTCGCCATCTCGAGTCTTTTACCTCTCGCGGGCTGCGCAATTCCGCCTTCCGGCATTCCGACGGCGGCTGACATTCGAGGCTTGAGGCCATCGGGCTCAGTCACCATGACCCAGGTCTTTCTCTCCGCCTCGGGCGTCGGCAGTGGCGTGCTGACCTTCAGGGGCAGGACCTATCCGTTCACGCTCGTCGGTTCGCTCATAGGCCTCGGCGCCATCTCGACCATGCAGGCTGCAGGCGAGGTCTACAACCTCCACGACCTCTCGCAATTCTCCGGCCCCTGGATCCAGGGCACAGGCAGCCTCGCCATCACCTCCAGGGCGAACGGCGAAATCTGGCTCGAGAATCGAAACGGCGTGATCATGCGGCTCAACGCCGCGCAGGCGGGGCTCACGTTCAGCCAGGGACGCTACGAGCTCTACCTCCAGCTCACGCAATAGCGGCGCGAATGAAGCCGGGGCTGCGCCTACCCCGTGCCGCCCGGGAGCATACGCAGAAGCACGCCGTCGCGACGGACGAAATGATGATAGAGCGCGGCTGCGGCGTGCAGGCCGGCCAGTCCAAACAGGCAGTAGGCCAGCACCTGATGAACCTCCTCCGCGAGATGAAACACGCCAGGATTGGAAGCGACGCCAAAATTCAGCTGGGCGAAACCGTAGTCGAAGGCGCGGCCATGCCAGACAAAGGCGACGACCCCGAAAATCGGGATGAGGACCATCAGCACATAGAGGAGATGATGCGCCGCGAGCGAAGTGCGGCGATCGAACTCGCCAATGTCAGGCGGCAGATCAGGCGGCTTGTGCGACGTTCGCCACACAAGCCTGGCGATGACGAGGGCGAAATAGACGAGCCCGACGCAGCCATGAACGTTGATCCAGAATGGGCGCAATTCCTTCGGGATGTCGTCGAACAACAGACCCAGCGTTCCGAGAAAAACGACCAGCGCCGCGACGGCCCAATGGAAGCTGACGGCGGTCGAGCCATACCGCGTAAGCGCCGGGGCGATGCGCTGCGAGGTCGCGAAAACGTTCATGAAATCGCTCCTGGATTTCTCTATCGGAGATGGCCCGTCTCAGGCGTCGCGCCGGTTGGTGCAATCGCCACACGGCGTTTTTGTGGCTCGTTGGATTGCGCGCGGATTTGAGCGCTCCCTTGGCGCTGCTATGGTCGCGCTCACGTGAACCGGCGAGCCGCCATGACCGACGCCTTTCTCAACCATATCCGCGCCACCCTCGACGACATCGAGGCGGCGGGCCTGACCAAACGCGAGCGGCTGCTGACCGGGCCGCAGGGCGGGCGCATCCATGTCGCGTCTCAGCAAGGCGCGCGCGCTGCGGTCAATCTCTGCTCCAACAATTACCTCGGCCTCGCCGACCATCCTGACGTCATCGCGGCGGCGCGCCGCGCCATGGACCAATTCGGCTTTGGCATGGCCTCGGTGCGCTTCATCTGCGGGGCGCAGACGCTGCATCGCGAGCTCGAGCAGGCGATCGCCAGGCACCTCGGCAAGGACGATGCGATCGTGTTCGCCGCCTGTTTCGACGCCAATGGCGGGGTGTTCGAGCCCTTACTCGGCGACGAAGATGCGATCATTTCCGACAGCCTCAATCACGCCTCGATCATCGACGGCGTCCGCCTCAGCAAAGCGAAGCGCTACCGCTTCGCCAATTCGGACATGAACGAGCTCGAGGACCGCCTCAAGGAGGCCGACGCCGCGGGCGCGCGGTTCAAGCTCATCGCCAGCGACGGCGTGTTCTCGATGGACGGCTACGTCGCCAAGCTGAAGGAGATCTGCGAACTTGCCGACCGGTATGGCGCGCTGGTTCTGGTCGACGACTGCCATGCGACCGGGCATCTGGGCGAGAAGGGGCGCGGCACGCCGGCGCTCACCGGCGCGGGCGCCCGGGTCGACATCGTCACCGGCACCTTCGGCAAGACGCTGGGCGGCGGCATGGGCGGCTTCGTCGCCGCCGACCAGCCGATCGTCGATCTCCTGCGCCAACGGGCGCGGCCCTATCTCTTTTCCAATTCGCTCGCGCCGCCGCTCGCCGCCGGAGCCTTGAAGGCGCTCGAGATCGCGATCGGCGCCGACGGCCGGCGCGCTTTGCTCAAAAACCATGCGCGGCGGTTTCGTGAAGGCGTCGAGAAAGCCGGATTCACGGTCGTTCCCGGAGAGACGCCGATCATTCCGGTGATGCTGGGCGAGGCGCAGCGCGCGCAGGATCTGGCGCGAGAGCTGGACGAGCGCGGATTGTTCGTCGCCGGGTTCTTCTTTCCCGTGGTGCCGAAGGGCCAGGCGCGCATCCGCACGCAAATGTCGGCGGCGCTGACCGAAGCCGACATCGACTTTGCGATCGCGGCCTTCACCGACGCAGGCAAGGCGCTGGGGATTGTGTGAGGACGGGAAGTGGTGAGCGTTGCACCGCAGCTCCCCACATCCTCCCCACATCATGGTTATTGGGCTTCCAAAGGATTCGTCCGAAGAGAAAACGGCCGATGATAAAGCTGCATGCCAAGTATTTGGACGGCAAGTCCTCATTCACGACGCAGAACGTTCTGAATGACGAACCGACACCGATAGAAGTATCCGATAGCGCTCATCGAATGAGGGAGTTCATTAGGCGGTTGGGCGACTACGCAAAAATGCTCGAACTCGACGAAAGGAAGCGACGCGCTTTCGCCAAAAAGTTGCTTGCCGACCTCGACGAAGCATGACGACGCTCCCGCCGTCGAGCCAAGGACCTCATCCTGAGGAGCGATGCGGCGCAGCGCGTCTCGAAGGATGCTCCAGCAGGCGCCGGCGGCATCTCGCCGTTCACGGCTCAGACTTCAAGCGCCGACGAGACAACGTCCATATGCGGCGAGGGCGGCGGACGCCAATTGAATCAGCCTTGCGTTGCCCATAATGTTCTCCTCCCGGTTCCTTGGGCTTGCGCGCGAGGAGCCATGAACGGCGCCCGACGGGCTCTCGCCTGCTGCGTGGGACTTTGAAACGGATTTCGGACGCGACGCGAAAACGCGGGCGCCGACAGCGATACGCCTCCGACTCGGACTTAAGCGCCGTCGCCGGCCTTTGTCAGAGTTGAACTCCGACGAGCGCCCGCTTGCGGCCGCGCGCTGTCGCCAGGCGATAGGCGCCGGGGGTGAGGCCAACCGTTTTATGGAATCGGCGCGTGAACGCCGCCTGGTCCGCATAACCGCATTCAAGCGCCAATTCGCCCAAGGGAGCGTCGGAGTGCCGGAGCCGGTCGCAAGCCCGGTCGATGCGCAGCCGGGACAGATATTGGCCGGCGGAGAAGCCGAATATTGTCCTGATTCTCTGATCGAACTGGAACGGCGAAAGCCCGGCCCGCGCCGCGAGGTCGGGAACGCGCAAGGGCTCATCGAGATGATCGTCGACATAGGCGAGCGTGGCTGAAAGGGCGGCCGAAACCGGCGCCGACCCCGACAAAGCCGGCGCGTCGCGGGAAATGCCGGCCAGGCCGCGAATGACGCCGAAGCCATCGATCAGCGGCTCTTTCCAAGTCAGGCACCAGCCTTCGCTGCCGTCCGGATAGAGATGGCGCTCCATCCGGCCACGGATTGAGAGCCCTTCGACGATGACGCTAACATCCTGCGCCTCGAACCGCTCGCCGAGCGGCGGGGCGAAGACTTCGCTCGCCTTGCGGCCGATCAGCGCGCTCTTGCCGGTGAACCCGCAGCGATGGACGAGCGTATCATTGACCGCGACATACCGCCCCTCCTGGTCCTTGATGAAGAATACGGTGTCGGCGACGCGGTCGAAGAGCTCAATGCCCGGAAACGGACGCCCAAGGCTTGCGGCGAGCGACGCCGCCGGGTCGGCCTCGATCTGTGCGACCGCGATTGTGCGGATTTTCAATTCCAAGCCTGCGTTTTCATCAAGAACGGGGCGCCGAGACATGCGAATATCCGGGCTAAGCGAATGTCCGACTCTAGGGAGCCTCACGATGTCGTCGCAAGTCTTTTCCGGAACCATGCCGGCCCTCATGACGCCCTGCGGCCCCGATCGGCGGCCCGACTTCGATGCGCTGGTGAAGATGGGGAAACACCTCGTCGGCGCCGGAATGTCGGGGCTAATCTATTGCGGCTCGATGGGCGACTGGCCACTTCTGACGATCGAACAGCGGATGGAGGGCGTCGAGCGTTTGGCGAAGGCGGGCCTCCCGGTCATCGTCGGCACCGGCGCGCAGAACACCCTTGAGGCCGCGGCGCTCGCCGCCCACGCGAAGGCGAAAGGCGCGAAGGGGCTTATGATCATTCCGCGCGTGCTTTCGCGCGGCTCCTCCACAGCGGCGCAACGCGGCCATTTCGCCCGCGTGCTGAAGGCCGCCGTCGACTTGCCCTCGGTCATCTACAACAGCCCCTATTACGGGTTTCAGACGCGAGCGGAGCTCTTCTTCGACCTGCGAAACGAGTTTCCCCATCTGGTCGGGTTCAAGGAATTCGGCGGCAAGGAATTGCTGAGCTACGCCGCGGAGCATATCGCGGGTCGTTCGGACGACATCGCACTCATGGTCGGCGTCGACACCGAAGTGTTCCACGGCTTCGTCAATTGCGGGGCCTCCGGCGCCATCACCGGCATCGGCAATGTGTTCCCCCACGAAGTGCTTCGTCTGGTCGAGCTTTGTGAACGCGCCGCCAAGGGCGACGCTCAGGCGCGTCGTCTTGCGCTCGAGCTTGAGAGCGCCTTCGCGCCCCTCTCATTTTCGACGAGGGGGTCGATCTCGTGCTTTACTTCAAGCGCCTGATGACGCTTGTCGGCCATGACGAATATGCGCTCCACTTGAATGACTTCGACGCTCTCAGCCGATCGCAGGAGAGCATGGCGAAGCGGCGGTTCATGACGTTCCGAGCCTGGTACGCCTCCTGGCCCGGCGCCAAGGATTGAGCGCCGTGCGGGTTATCGATTCCCATACGGAGGGTGAGCCCACTCGGGTGATCGTCGATGGCGGCCCGCCGCTTGGCGACGGTCCCCTTGTCGAACGCCGCGCCCGTTTCGCCCGCGAGTTCGATCATTTCCGCCGCTTCGCAGTCAACGAACCGCGCGGGCACGATGCGATCGTCGGGGCGCTTCTCTGCGAGCCACACGACAAGTCATGCGCCGCCGGCGTCATCTTCTTCAACAATGTCGGCGCCATCGGCATGTGCGGGCACGGGACGATCGGTCTTGCCGTGACGCTTGCGCATATGGGACGGCTCAAGCCCGGACGCCATCGCTTCGAGACGCCAGTCGGCGTGGTCGGCGTGGAGCTCATCGACGCTTGCACGGCGGCCGTCGAGAATGTCGAGAGCTACCGTTTCGCCGAAGCGGTTTCGGTCGAGGTCGGGGTCGACGGTCTCGGGGCCGTGCGCGGAGATGTCGCCTGGGGCGGCAACTGGTTCTTCCTCACGCCGAACGCGCCCTGCGATCTCGATTTCGCAAACGTGGGACGATTGACGCAGGCCGCAACCGCCGTTCAGGACGCGCTCAAGGCCCAGGGCGTGCGTGGCAAGGACGGCGCGTTGATCGACCACGTCGAGTTTTTCGCTCCCGCGCACGCGAGCGGCGCGAACAGCCGCAACTTCGTCCTCTGCCCCGGCGGAGCTTACGACCGGTCGCCGTGCGGAACCGGAACCAGCGCCAAGCTTGCCTGTCTCCACGCCGACGGAAAGTTGCGGCCCGGCGAAGTCTGGGTGCAGGAAAGCATCATTGGCAGCCGCTTTCGCGCCAGCTTCGAACCGGGTCCGAGCGGCGGCGTGCTTCCGCGCATCAGCGGACGAGCGTTCATCTGCGCCGAAAGCAAGCTGGTGCAGGACGCCCTGGACCCGTTCCGGTACGGCATTCGGAGTCAGGAGCGGGCTTAGTCGCTTTTTGCCTTTGTGATCTTGCGCTTGACAGCAAAGCCCGCGCCGTGTCACCGCCGCCGCGCCGGGCGGGGAGCCAGTCGCCCTATCGTGTTTATCAAGTCGCCCTATCGCGTTCATTCGGAGAAACCGGACCATGAAGACGGCCTTGGTGTTTCCGGGTCAGGGCTCCCAGGCGGTCGGCATGGGAAAAGCGCTGGCGGAGGAGTTTCGCGTCGCGCGGGAAATCTTCGACCGCGTCGACGGCGCCCTCGACCAGAAGCTGTCCCGTTTGATGTTCGAGGGGCCTGAGGATCAACTCACGCTGACCGCGAACGCCCAGCCCGCGCTCATGGCCACAAGCATCGCGGCGCTCAGGGTTTTGGAGACCGAGACGGGCTTCAAGCCATCCTCGGAGGCGGCCTATGTCGCCGGGCATTCGCTCGGCGAATATTCGGCGCTTTGCGCGGCCGATTCGCTCACCCTCGAAGACGCGGCGCGTCTCCTGCGCCTGCGCGGCGAGGCGATGCAAAAGGCTGTCCCGGTGGGCGAAGGCGCGATGGCGGCCATCCTCGGCCTTGACTTCGGGGCGGTGGTGAAGATCGCGACACAAGCGGCGAGCGACCTCTATCTCAGCGGCGCGATCTGCCAGGCCGCCAATGACAATGGCGGCAATCAGGTCGTCGTCTCAGGCACGGTCGCCGCGGTCGAGCGCGCGATCGAGCTCGCCAAGCTCGCCGGCGCGAAACGGGCGTTGCTTCTGCCGGTCTCGGCGCCGTTTCATTGCGCGCTCATGCAGCCGGCCGCGGAAGCGATGGAGCAAGCGCTGAAGGACGTCACGATCCGTCCCCCCAAGCCCCCGCTTGTCTCGAATGTCGAAGCCGACGCGGTCACGAAGCCGGACGCGATCCGTTCGGGCCTCGTCGCCCAAGTGACCGCGACCGTTCGCTGGCGCGACAGCGTGACTTACATGAGCGCGCACGGGGTGACCCGGTTCATCGAACTAGGCTCAGGCAAGGTTCTGACCGGCCTTATCAAGCGAATCGTGGAGAGCGGCGCGAAGACCATCAGCATCGGCGCGCCCGCAGACCTCGCCGCCTTCCGCGCTTCGGCGCCGCCCTGAGAATCCGACGGGAAGGACGCTGGTGTTCGATCTGACAGGAAGAATTGCGCTTGTCACTGGCGCGTCGGGCGGCTTGGGCCAAGCGATCGCACGCGCCCTGCACGCGCAGGGAGCCTCGGTCGCGGTCACCGGCACCCGGCGGGAAGCGCTGGAAACGCTCGCCGGCGAACTGGAGACCCGGGCGCATGCGGCGCCTTGCGACCTCTCCGACACCGCAGCGGTTGAAGCGTTGATCCCAGCTGTCGAAAGCGCGCTCGGACCGATCGATATCCTCGTCAACAACGCCGGGGTCACGCGCGACAGTCTGTTCATTCGCATGAAGGACGAGGACTGGGACACGGTTCTCGCGATCAACCTGACCGCGGCCTTCCGACTGTCGCGCGCCTCGCTGAAAGGCATGCTGAAACGGCGCTTTGGCCGAATCATAAACATAACGTCAATCGTCGGTGTCCAAGGCAATCCGGGGCAAGGGAATTACGCCGCCGCGAAAGCCGGTATGATCGGCATGTCCAAGGCGCTCGCCGCCGAGGTCGCGACCCGGGGCATCACGGTCAACTGCATCGCACCCGGCTTCATCGACAGTCCCATGACCCGAGCGCTGGACCAGAAACAGCGCGACACCATCCTCGCCTCGATCCCGACTGGACGTTTCGGTTCGGACAAGGAAATTGGCGCGGCGGCCGTGTATTTGGCCAGTTCCGAATTGGCCTATGTGACCGGGCAGACGCTGCATGTGAACGGCGGAATTGCGATGATCTGATGGCTCGGACTCGCCCGGAAGACCGCGGCGCGACGGGTTTTGCGCCCTCTCGCGTTGCCCAAAAAGATATGCTATCGACCCGGTTTGTCGCCCGGCGCGGGAGGGGCGCATCATCTGAAGCGCCAGCGTCGGCGAACCCGAGCGAACCTGTCACGCGCCAAGGCCGGGAGCGGGCGCCCAAATGACGGGCCTTGCCGTCGGCGGGGTCGATTGGGGAATTGATCACAGGTCGGGCGGCAAAGCCCGATGCATAAGGGAAAAGATGAGATGAGCGATGTCGCGGAGCGCGTAAAAAAGATCGTCGTAGAACACCTCGGCGTCGAGGCCGACAAGGTCGTCGACAGCGCCAATTTCATCGACGATCTGGGCGCCGACTCGCTCGATACGGTTGAGTTGGTGATGGCCTTCGAAGAAGAGTTCGGGGTCGAGATCCCAGACGACCAGGCCGAAACCATCGTAACCGTCGGCGACGCGGTCAAATATCTTGAAAAGGCGTCGACCAAAAAGTAGGTGCGGAACGCGCAGCGCTGGCCGGGCCAGCCCTCTTTAAGACGCCTTTTTGCTTGAGTGCGGGCCGGGCGTCTCGTCCGGCCCTTCTTATAATGGGGGGCGAGGTTGCAATTGCGCCAAGATTCGCGGGCGGGAACAGCTAGAGTGCAGGCATGGGACAATTAAGGCGCGTCGTCGTTACAGGTCTTGGCATGGTTTCCCCGATCGCTTGCGGGGTCGAGGCGACCTGGCGCGGGCTTCTCGCCAGCGAGTTGGGGGTGGCCCGGGTCGAGAACTTCGACGTTTCCGACCTCCCTTGCAAAATCGCCGCGCAAGTGCCGCGCGGCGATTTTCCAAGCGCCTTCAATGCCGACGACTGGATGGACCCGAAAGAGCAGCGCCGCGTCGACGATTTCATCGTCTACGGCATGAGCGCCGCGACGCAGGCGCTGTGCGACGCGAACTGGAGCCCCAAGTCCTACGACGAGGAGATCGAGACGGGGGTCATGTTTGGCTCGGGAATCGGGGGCCTCGGCGGCATCTACGAGGCATCGATCACCTTGCACGAGAAAGGGCCGCGCCGGATCTCGCCGTTCTTCATTCCGGGAAGGCTTGTCAACCTGTTGAGCGGACAGGTTTCGATCGCCCACCGTCTCAAGGGCCCCAACCATGCAGTCGTCACCGCCTGCTCGACCGGCGCGCACGCGATTGGCGACGCTGGGCGGCTGATCGGCCTTGGCGACGCCAATGTGATGCTCGCCGGCGGCGCCGAATCTTCGGTCAACCGGCTGTCGCTCGCGGGCTTCTGCGCCTGTCGCGCCTTATCGACCGAGTTCAACGACAGGCCGACGCAGGCCTCGCGGCCATATGACCGCGATCGCGACGGCTTCGTGATGGGCGAAGGCGCCGGATGTGTGGTGCTTGAGGAACTCGAGCACGCCAAGGCTCGCGGGGCGCGTATCTACGCCGAACTGACCGGTTACGGCCTGTCGGGCGACGCCTATCACATCACCGCGCCCGCGCCCGATGGCGACGGCGCCTTTCGCGCCATGAGCGCGGCGCTCAAGCGCGCTGACATTTCGCCATCCGAGATCGACTACGTCAACGCACACGGCACTTCGACCCAGATCGGCGACGAGATCGAATTGCGGGCGGTCGAGCGCCTGCTCGGCAATTCGGCCGCCAAGACGACGATGTCCTCGACAAAGTCGGCGACCGGCCATCTCCTCGGCGCGGCGGGCGCGGTGGAGGCGATCTTCTCGGTCCTCGCCATCCGCGACCAGGTCGCGCCGCCGACCCTTAATCTTGACAACCCGTCCGTGGAGACCGCGATCGATCTTGCGCCTCACGTGCCGCGCAAGCGGCCGATTCATGCGGTGTTGTCCAACTCTTTCGGCTTCGGCGGCACCAACGCCTCGCTCGTCTTCAGCGCGCTGCACTGATCGGGTGGGATCGGGGCGATTGGGTGTTTCCCTGCGGCGCCCGGTCGGCTAAACTCGGCCCAAGCGTGCGTCCGGCGGCGCAGCCTCGCGCAGGCTTTGGACTGCAGCATCAGCGGCGGAAGGCGAAAAAGCGGCAAGCGACATGAGCGGAGATCCCGATTCCGGGGACGGAGACGCCCCTCGCCCGCGCGTAAGCCTGTTCGGCCGCGCAACGAAACCCACGCTGAACGATCCGGCTCCGCCGCCGGCCCAACTGCTACGCAAGCCCCGCCGGATGGGTTTATCGAGCCTGAGCGGGTTGCTCACTTTCGTCCTTCTCGGAGCGCTCGCGACGGTCGGCGGGCTGGTTTGGCTCATGAAGGAGGCACGGAGTCCCGGGCCGCTCACCGAGGACAAAACGGTCATGATCATGCGCGAGGACGACGGCGCCAGCATCGCCGACCAGCTTGAGCGCGCGGGCGTCATCGACAGCGCGACGTGGTTCAGCATTCTCACTGTGCTCGACGGCAATCGCGGCGCCCTGAAACGTGGCGAGTACGCGTTCAAGGCGGGCATGAGCATGAACGACATCGAAAATGAGCTCATCGCGCACCGCGTGGTTCGATACAAGATCACCATCCCCGAGGGTCTGACCAGCGAGCAAGTCGTCGACCGGCTCCGCGAGGATAGTGTTTTGACCGGCGACGTCAGAGAGCCCCCGCGCGAAGGTTCGCTGATGCCCGATACCTATTATTTCGAACGGGGCGACACGCGGCTGTCGATTCTCTCGCGCATGGCGAAGACTCAGACGAAGGCCGTCGAGGACATATGGAAAACGCGCTCGCCGGATTTGCCGATCAAGTCGCCATGGGAAATGGTGACCCTCGCCTCGATTGTCGAGAAAGAAACGGGCAAGCCGGAAGAGCGGCCGCACGTAGCCGGGGTGTTCATCAATCGACTTGACAAGCACATGCGGCTCGGTTCCGACCCGACCATTGTCTACGGCCTGGCCCAGGGCAAGGGCACGCTTGGCCGCAGCATCACGAAAGCCGACCTCAATCAGTCGACGCCCTATAACACCTACCTCATTGACGGCCTGCCGCCGGGGCCGATTTGCAACCCCGGCAAGGCGGCGTTGGAAGCCGTCGCCAAACCTACGCGGAGCAAGGACCTCTATTTCGTCGCCGACGGAACCGGAGGGCATGCGTTCGCCGAAACGTTGGATCAGCATCAGAAAAATGTCGCCCGCTGGCGCCAGATCGAAAAGGACGTCAAAGACAAGCTCGCGCCGGACGTGACCGGGCCTGCGATTCGCGGTTCGATCGACGCGGTCGATCCGGCGCAATTTGGTGAACTTGTCACGCCAGGGCAGGGCCAGGCTACCGCCTCGATGCTCGCTCGTCTCAGCAAAATCGGCACGGCGCGGAACGCCGAGGACGCGGCGCTCGCGTCACTTGACGGTCCGGGCGCGAAGACGATCGAGGAATTGGGCTTTGTCGTCTCCGGCGTCAACGATGCGCCGGCGGAGGGCTTGGCGTTTGCGAACGACGATCCGCCGGCAACGGGCGGAGGAGGTCCCATCGCCTCGGCTCCGCTCTCACCGGCCATGCTCGCGGACCAGAAGGCGCGCGAAGCCAAATATGGAACGGTGACAATGACCTCTACGACCCTCGCCGACACCACAGCCGCCGCGCCCGCTCAGGTGTCGCCGGGCACCGCTTCCGGCCATCCCCGCATCTACGACGCCTCCGAAGGCACCCCGCTCGACCCACTGCTCAACAAGACCTACGATCTCAGCTACGCGAAGGTCGTGCCGGCTGATGCAATGCTGAAGTGAGGCGCCCGCAGTCCTGGCTCTCCTGACTTACGCCTGATCGGAAATCCGCTCCTGCACGAGCGCGAGCGCAATGGCGCAGGCGTTCGAGACATTGAGGCTTCTGATCGCGCCGGGCAGATCGAGGCGGGCCAGACGATCGCATCGCTCCCGCGTCAGCCGTCGCAGGCCCTTGTCCTCGGCGCCGAGAACCAGGGCCAGCGGGCGCGAAATCGTTTCATCGGTGAGCGGATCCGGCGCCTCCGAATCGAGCCCGATCCGCCAATAGCCCATGTCCCCCATCTCGGCGAGCGCCCGCGCCAGATTGGTGACGCTGCAAATCGGCACGTGCTCGAGGCCGCCGGAAGCCGATTTCGCCAGCGCGCCGGCGAAGTCGGGCGAGTGGCGCTCGGTGGTGACAAGCGCGTCGACCGCGAAAGCGGCGCCAGTCCGCAAGATCGCGCCGACATTGTGCGGGTCCGTGATCTGGTCGAGAACCAGCACGAGACCGTTCGCGGGCAAATCCGCGACGTCGATCGGCGCGAGCGGCCTCGCCTCGAGCAACAGCCCCTGATGCACCGCTTCGCGCGGCGCGCGGGCGGAGATTTCCTCCGGGCTCATGATCCTGGTCTCGAGCCCGCGGGCGGCGATCTCGCCGCGCAGCCGCTCGGCGGCCGCGGCCGTGGCGTAGAGACGGATAAGCTCGCGCCGCGGGGCCTTGAGCGCCGCCGCGACGCTGTGAAAGCCGTAGATAAGCGAAACCTTCGCCTCTCGCCGTTCGCCTGGACGGTCGCGGGCGCCTGCGCGCTTGGAAGGCTGCTCCGCCTCGGCGCTCCGCCCTTTTTTCAGCCCCATGGCGGCGGGCGGCGGATTGCGCGATCCGAAGGGAGGCGGACTTGAGCGGCGGTCGCGTTTACGGGTCATAGGCTGAAACGATCCCTGCGCTGACCAAGGCGGCGGCGGTTCGCCGCCGCGGCGCGCCCATTTCCCTTCGCAAACGGCGATCTCAGCCGCAAGAGCGCGCCGGGTCGGCCAGTTCGAAAGCGAAAGGTTGTTGACGCGCCGTCATGGAAGTTGGTTCTAGTCGCTCTAGAGGCCCGTTTTGACGCCTTCCGCCGACACTATAACGAGGAGCGCCCAGATGAGGCGCTCGGTCAGAGGCTGCCCGCCGAGCTTTACGCCTCGCCGCGAACGATGCCCGAACGCCTCGAAGACCCCTGGTACGACGCCGAGCATGAGGTCAGGCGGGTGCGAACGAGCGGGGACATCAAATGGCGGGGTGGGTTCGCATTCGTCAGCGAGGCGCTTGATCGGCGAGCTCGTCGGCCTGGCCGAACTCGAGAGCGGCGATCACTGGTCCTCGGCGTCGACCGCCGGCGGCTTGGAAGTCTCTTTCTTCAGCGTGCGATGCATGCGCTCGTGCCGTCCGTTCTCCTGCGGCGAAGCTGGGCGGATGAAGTGCGGCTCGACGCCGAGCTTCAGCCACCACGCCGAAAGCCGCGTCAGGCCGCCCGCCCCGCGCGAGCCGAATGGAGAGCCGTTGTCGCAGCGAATCGCCCGTGGCAGGCCGTAGGCCGCAAAGGCGCGGGCAAACACCTGCGAGCTCTCGACCGTCGGCGTCGTGATGCGCGCCTCGATCAGAAACCGCGTATGGCTGTCGCTGATGGTCAAGGGATCGACCCGTCGCTGGCCCGGGGTAGCGGAACCAGCCTTTGAAGTCGGCCGCCCATTCCTCATTCGCCGCCTCGGCTGCAATCGCCGATCGCGGCGCATCAAGCGGGCGGCGGCGGCGGCGCACGGGCTCGATGAGGCCCGCTCGCTTGAGAATGCCGCCGATCGTCGAAGCCGTCGGCCAATCCGTCTGCGGCTCCCGCCGAGCCAGGACCGCCAGAAGCTTGCGCGGCCCCAGATGCGGAAATCGCCGGCGCATGGCCATCATCTGCGCCTCGACCGTCCCATCCGTGCGATGCGGACACGCGCGCGTCGCATGCGACCGGTCGCAAAACCGGTCCGCTTCACCGCTCGCCCGCCGAGCCCGCCAAGCGTAAAACGTGTCCCGGCTCACCCCATAGCGGCGGCACAGATCCGACACGCCAAATATCCCCGTGTCGTATTCCGCCAGCATGCTAACCCGTTCCTCCATCCGACAGGTCTCCACAAACGGCATCGGAAGCCCTCCTTCCGATCCTCTTTGACCTGTCGACCATCAACCCAGTCTACCCGGTCCATACACCTCCCCCGCAAGGGGGGCGGGGGCGCTAACGCCATCAACTCTACCCAAATCCAGCAGGCTCGAGGCCTGATCCTCAGGGCTGCGCGAAGCTCGGCGTCTCGAAGGACATCCAGGAGGTACGAGCCTCGGCCACCAACTGGAGCATTCTTCGAGGGCGCTTCGCGGTGCCTCAGAATCAGGGGGTGAGCGTCCCAAGGCCAATCGGTGTATGGCGTTGTCCCTACGCGCCTTACGCCCCCGCCGCCCGCCGGACGCCCTCTTCGACCGCCGCCAGCGCCTCTTGCGTCTTGGCGCCGTCCGGCCCGCCGGCCTGCGCCATGTCCGGCCGTCCGCCGCCGCCCTTGCCGCCAAGCGCGGCGGAGCCGAGGCGCACCAGATCGACCGCGTTGAACCGGCTCGTGAGATCAGGCGTCACCGCGACGACGATGCTCGCCTTGCCGTCTTCGCTCGCGGCCGCTATGGCCACTACGCCGGAGCCGACGCTCTGCTTCGCCTCGTCGGCAAGCGACTTCAGGTCCTTCATGTCGACGTTGCTGACAGCGCGGGCGTAAAGTTTTACGCCGGCAACGTCGCGCGCCGGGTTGGCTTCCGTCGCGGCGACGCCGCCCATCGCGAGCTTCCGCTTGGCGTCGGCGAGTTCGCGCTCGAGCTTACGTTTGTCGTCGATCAGCGCTTCGAGTCGTTCGGTCGCTTCGCCGGCCGGCGCGCGCAACAAAGCCGCGAGATCCCCATAAGCGCGCAAATCCGCCTCAAGCCGTTTGCGCGCCTCGTCGCGGGTCTTGGCTTCGATGCGCCTCACGCCAGCGGCGACCGCGCTCTCGCCGACGATGGTGATGAGGCCGATGTCGCCGGTGCGGTGGACATGCGTGCCGCCGCAAAGCTCGATCGAATAGGTCCGCTCGTGGTCGTGGCCATCGTCGATTTCGCCCATGGTGACGACGCGCACCTCGTCGCCATATTTTTCCCCGAACAGAGCGCGAGCGCCGGACGCACGCGCATCGTCGAGGCCCATCAGCCGCGTCGTCACCTCGGCGTTTTCCAAGACAACATGATTGGCGATGTCCTCGACCTTTTCGAGTTCCGCGCGCGTGATCGGCTTGGGGTGGGCGATGTCGAAGCGCAGCCGCTCGGGCGAAACCAGCGAGCCCTTCTGCGCGACGTGATCGCCAAGCACGATGCGCAGAGCCTCATGCAGAATGTGGGTCGCCGAATGGTTGGCGCGCGTCGCTGTGCGCGCGTCGTGATTGACCTGAAGCTCGACCGCCAGGCCCAAGCTCGCCGCGCCCTCGACGATCATGACGTCATGGACGACGAGCTCGCCGAGCTTCTTGCGCGTGTCGGTGACTTCGGCGCGGAATCCGGACGCGGTGATTTCGCCGATATCGCCGACCTGGCCGCCGGACTCGCCATAGAACGGCGTCTGGTTGAGGATCAGCGATCCGCGCTCGCCCGCATTGAGCGTCTCGACTTCGGCGCCGTCCTTCAGGATCGCGCGGATGACGCCCTCGGCGGTCTCGGTTTCATAACCGAGAAACTCGGTCGCGCCGACGCGCTCGCGTAAGGCATACCAGATGGTTTCGGTCGCGGCTTCCCCCGAACCCGACCAGGCGCGACGCGCCTCGGCGCGCTGGCGCTCCATCGCGGCGTTGAAGCCTTCCGTGTCGACCGACAGCCCCCGCGCGCGCAAAGCGTCCTGCGTGAGGTCGAGAGGAAACCCATAGGTGTCGTAGAGCCGGAACGCCGTCTCGCCGTTCAGGACGCCGCCGTCCCTAAGCGAGCGCGTCTCGTCCTCGAGAATGGATAAGCCCCGCACAAGCGTCGAGCGAAAGCGCGTTTCCTCCAGCTTGAGCGTCTCGGAGATCAGCGACTCGGCGCGGATCAGCTCGGGATAGGCCTGGCCCATCTCGCGGGTCAGCGCGGGAACCAGCCGCCACATCAGCGGGTCGCGCGCGCCCAGGATCTGGGCGTGGCGCATGGCGCGGCGCATGATGCGGCGGAGCACATAGCCGCGGCCCTCGTTCGACGGCAGCACCCCGTCCGCGACCAGGAAGGCGGAGGCGCGCAGATGGTCGGCGATCACGCGGTGCGAGGCGCGTTGCGGCCCATCGGCATCGACGCCGGTCAGGTCCGCGCTGGCGCGGATCAGCGCACGAAAGAGGTCGATGTCGTAATTGTCGTGCACGCCCTGGAGCACGGCCGCGATGCGCTCGAGCCCCATGCCGGTGTCGATCGACGGGCGCGGCAGGTTGACCCGCTCGCCGCCGGGCAGCGTCTCGAATTGCATGAACACGAGATTCCAGATCTCGATGAAGCGATCGCCGTCGGCATCCGGCGATCCGGGCGGGCCGCCCGGAATGTGGTCGCCATGGTCGTAGAAAATCTCGGAGCACGGGCCGCACGGGCCGGTGTCGCCCATCGCCCAGAAATTGTCGCTTGTCGCGATGCGGATGATCCGCTCCTCGGGGAGTCCTGAGATCTTCCGCCACAGATTAAACGCTTCGTCGTCGTCGTAATAAACGGTGATGGTGAGCTTGTCCGCGGGCAGCCCCAGGTCGCGCGTCAGCAGGCCCCACGCATATTCGATCGCGTAGTCCTTGAAATAGTCGCCGAACGAGAAGTTGCCCAGCATCTCGAAGAACGTGTGGTGGCGCGCTGTATAGCCGACATTGTCGAGATCGTTGTGCTTGCCGCCCGCGCGCACGCATTTTTGCGACGTCGTCGCCCGGTTGTAGGGACGCTTCTCGACCCCGGTGAAGACGTTCTTGAACTGCACCATCCCGGCGTTGGTGAACATCAGCGTCGGGTCGTTGCGCGGCACGAGCGAGCTCGACGGCACGATGGCGTGCCCGTTCTTGGCGAAGAACTGGAGGAAGTTCGATCGAATGTCGTTGACGCCGCTCATGGGACAAAATTCGCTTGAAAGGCCACTCTGCGGGCGGTTCTAGAACACGGGCGCCAAAAGCGCCAATGGGAGGAGGGGCCGGCGGTTCCAGCGCCGGAGCGAAGATTATATGGTGACTGACTTTATCCTCGTCGAGGCGGCAGGCTCTAGGCGCAAACGCGTCGGTTCGACCCATCCCGGTCGAGGAGCGGCGCGAGAAGACGCGGCATCATTGTGACGACGGCGCCTCGGGCGAGCCCCGGCCAGCCCATGAACGCGGGTCACTCTTCAACGACCAAGGAACGGAGCGCATCATGAAAGTTCTGATGGTTCTTACCTCCCACGACCAGCTCGGCAACACGGGGCGCAAGACTGGTTTCTGGCTCGAGGAACTGGCCGCGCCTTACTATGTCTTCAAGGATGCCGGGGCGCAGATCACCCTCGCTTCGCCCAAGGGCGGCAGGCCGCCGCTCGATCCCAAGAGCAACGAGCCGAACTTCCAGACCGACATCACCCGCCGGTTCGAGAAGGACGCCGACGCCGAAGCCCAGCTTGGCAGGACGGTGCGCCTCGATAGCGTCAAGCAGGAAGACTACGATACCGTCTTCTACCCGGGCGGACACGGGCCCATGTGGGACCTCGCCGAAGACAAGCACTCGATCAAGCTGTTGGAATCCTTCCTGGCTGCCGGCAAGACCTTCGCGATGGTCTGCCACTCAACCGGCGCGCTACGCCACGTCAAAACCCCGGACGGCAAGGTGCTTGTCGAGGGCAAGACGGTGACCGGATTCACCGACGGCGAGGAAGAAGCGGTAGGATTGACGAAGGTGGTGCCCTTCCTCGTCGAAGACGAAATGATGAAGCTCGGCGCCATCTTTTCCAAGGTCAAGGACTGGGGTGTTCACACGGTCGCCGACGGCCAGCTGATCACCGGCCAGAATCCGGCCTCGTCCGGCCCGGCCGCCAAGCTTCTGATCGATACGCTGAACAAGAAGGCAAAATAGTCAGGCCCACGTGGCGCCCCGCATTCCGGCGAACGGAGAAACACCATACCCTGATGGGAGTCGCCCATGAGCCAAGTCGAAGTCGAGCAGAAAAGCTATCAGATGCCGCCGCAGGATGGGTTTACCGTCGCGCATTTTCTCACCGTCTCTGACGTCGAACGATCGGCTCGATTTTACGAAGGGTGTTCGGAGGTCGCATTCTGAGCGGAGGCGACAGCAGCGGCCCGCCGGGGTACATCCAGATCGCGAACACGTGGCTCATTGTCAACGTCGGGGGTGGCCCGACACCCGACAAACCATCGGTAACGCTCAGCGTCCCCGCCGACCCCGATTCAGTCAGCAGCTTTATGAATATCCGCGTTGCGGATATTCAAGCGTGCTCCGAACTCTGGCGAAGTCGAGGAGCCGAGTTTATTACGGAGCCAATGGACAAGCGCGGCGAGACGTGCTGCTACATGCGCGATCCTGACGGCTACATTATAGAAGTTGAGCAGAGCAAACCGGGCCTCGCCTTCCTCTAGGCGCGCGACACGTCAAAGCATCCGTGCCGACCGCGTACACCCCGTTGACGTGAGGTCCCGGAGGACGGATCCGGTCGCCGTCGGCAAGTCGCCGAGGCTAGACTAGAAAGATCAAACATCTCGCATGCTCACGCGTGCTCAGCTGCGATCCGCGCCGCGCGCGCGAGGACCTCGCCCAGTTCCGGCGTTGTCGGCGAGGGCAGGGGGGCGGCGGGGTCGATCCATTCGACCGCGTCGACTTCGTCGCTCAGGCGCGGCTCGCCGCGCGTCCAGCGGGCGACGAACGAAGCGATGACGAAATGCGTTCGTATTCGGCTGCCTTCGTGGAAAATCGCCTCCACATGCCGGTTAAAGGCGACGATTTCGGCCTCGATTCCGACCTCTTCCATAAGCTCCCGGGCAAGCGCGACAGCGAGCGTCTCTCCGACCTCGACCCCGCCGCCGGGGAGAGAGAAATGGCCAAGCAGCGGCGCTCGCGCCCGCCGGATGACGAGCGCGCGGCCGTCCCGGAACACCGCCGCCGAAACCGCGAGGATCGGGCGGGCGGGAAACAGCCTGTCATTCATGAATGCTCTCCAGTGTCGGTCGCCATTAAACGCCGCGACGCCGTCCGCCCCTAGCCCGTCAAGAGACGGACGTCCCGGGACGCCCTACGAGGGCTCGACCCTGAACGTGTGGCCGCGCCCGCCGTTCAAGCGGGCGGCCGCGCATAGTCCCGCTGATGGCGGGGGCCGAGACTGGTCAAGAGGTGGTAGCCAATCGTGCCGCTGCGGGTCGCGAAATCGTCGAGGTCGATGGTCGGGCCGAAGAACTCGACTGGGTCGCCCGCCTTGACCGCGTCCTTGGGCAGGTCGGTGACGTCGACGATGGTCAAGTCCATCGACACGCGCCCGACGAGCGCGCAGCGGCGCCCGGTGACCGCGACCTCCGCCCCCGGCTTCGTATCCGTCGCGCCGGCGCCGCGCGGCAGGCCGTCGGCATAGCCGATGAGCACGGTCGCGAGCCGGGTCGGGCGCCTGGCGGTCCACTGGGCGTTGTAGCCGCAGCTCGCGCCGGCCTCGATCCAACGGATCTGCTGGATAGCCACGGTCAGGGTGACGACCGGACGCATCGGGTTTGGGCGGCCCGGCGTCGGATTGCCGCCGTAGAGGGCATAGCCCGGACGGCCCAGGTCGTAGATCGGGGCGGGATCGAGGAACATGCCCGATGAGTTGGCGAGCGAGGCGGGAAGGCCGGGAAACGCCGCGCGGGCGGCCTCGAAAAGCTCGATCTGCGCTGGGTTGATGGGATCGCCCGGAATCTCGGACGAGACGAAATGGCTCATCAGCAGATCGGCGCCGCTCGACGCGCCGTGCGTCGCCATCGCCGCCTGCAACCGAGCGAGAGACGCGAAGCCGAGCCAATTCATGCCGGTGTCGAGATGGATCGCGCAGGGCGAGGGGGCGCGGCGACGCGCGGCGAAGCCGGACCAGCGCTCAAGCTCCGCTTCGCCCCCGATCGCGGGCGCCAGCCGATGCTCGACATAGTCTGCCGGCTCGGCCCCGCTCTCGAGGCCATTGAGCACATAGATCGCGGCTTGAGCCGGTAGCGCCCGCCGCGCCGCGATCCCCTCGTTGAAGTGGGCGACGAAGAAGACGCGCGCGCCCGCGGCCCACAGCGCCGGCGCGGCTTCGGAGACGCCGATCCCGTAGGCATTGGCCTTGATCACGGCGGCGCAGCGCCCTGGGGCGGCGCGCCGCGCAAGGTCGCGCCAATTGTCGGCCAGCGCGCTGAGGTCGATCCTCAGGCGCCCCGGCGCACTGACTGGAGCCATGACGTCCATCATTCGAGGACCTTCTCCATCACCGCCGTCGTCGGCGTCTCGAATCCCGGATGCGCCTGGATCTTGCATCGGGCAAAGCCGCGGCGCTCGAACAGGCGCTCGTTCTCGGGCAATTCCAGCCGCGCCTTGAGCGTCATTCTCCTGGCGCCTCGCCGCCTCGCCTCCGTCTCGCAGGCGGCGATCAGCGAGCGGACGAACCCGCGACCGCGCGCCTTGGGCGCGACCGACACGCGCGCGACATGGAGGGCATCGTCGTTCAGGCTCCACAGCACAGCCGCGATGAGCGCGCCGCCCTCGAAGACGCCGAATCCGCCGCCGCCCATGATTTTGGCTGCGATCGACGGTCCGGTTTCGAGAAAGGCCGACGAGCGAGGGCTGGTTTGCCGGTTCTGCACAGCGAAAGCCGCCCGGATGAGTTCGGCTGCCTCCCCCGCGTCGGCTTTCGTCAACGGGCGAAGGACAAGTTGGGCGCCGCTTCGGCATTATTGGCGATTGGATCGCGAATCTCCATGCGCGCATGTATAAGACCGTCGCAAGGGCCGAACGCAAGAGCGGCGAGTTTCCCCAACGCCCGCGAGCTTTATGGACGAAGTTTAACCCCGCTTTCAGGCCTGCGCCTCGTTTTCGCCGCGCTCGCTGGCGAAGACCGTTCAGGCGCGGTACACCGCGCGAAACGAGCCATGAGGCGGACAATTCGATGACCATGAGCTTGACCCGCAGGGCGGCGTTGAAAGCCGGCGCGGGCGGCGCGCTGGCGACGCTCGTCTGCCGCCCCTTTGCCGCGTTTGCCGACAATTCCGTCGAAACCCATGGCCTGTCGTCGTTCGGCGACCTCGCCTTGCCGCCCGACTTTCCGCATTTCGCCTACGTCAACCCGGACGCTCCGACCGGCGGCCTGTTGTCGCTGCAGATCACCGGAACGAGCGGCAACCAGAACTTCGACACTTTCGACACGCTCAACATCTATTCCTGGAAGGGCAACGGCGCCGCCGGCATGTCGGCCACTTTCGACACGCTTATGACCGCCAACGGCGACGAACCCAATTCCGTCTACGGCCTCCTCGCCCAATCGGTGCGGGTCTCCGCGGATAAGCTGGACTATCGCTTTCGGCTCCGCCCCGAGGCGCGCTTCTTTGACGGCTCGAAAGTAACGGCGGCCGACGTCGCCTTTTCGCTCAACGTGCTGAAGGACAAAGGTCATCCGATCTACGCCCAACTCCTGAAGGAGGTGGAATCGGCGAACGCGGAAGGTGACGACGTCGCGCATGTGCGCTTCGTCCAGGGCCGCAGCCGCGACGCGCATCTGATCGTTGTCGGCATGCCCGTATTCTCGGCGGCGTGGTGGAAGGGGCGCGATTTTACCGCGGCGACCCTCGATCCGCCGCTGGGTTCAGGCGCCTACAAGGTCAAGACGTTCGAGCAGGGCCGGTTCATCGAATATGGGCGCGATCCCAATTATTGGGGCGCCAAGCTGCCGGTGAATCTCGGGCAGAACAACTTCGATCGCCTACGCTTCGAATATTATCGCGAGCGGCAGGTCGCCTTCGAGGCGTTCAAGGCGGGAGCGATCAACTATCACGAGGAGTACACCTCGCGCTTCTGGGCGACGTCCTACGACTTCCCCGCCGCCAAGGACGGCCGGGTGAAGAAGGAGACCCTGCATAACGGCGCGCCGTCCACGCTTCCAGGGCTGGTACCTCAACACGCGCCGCGACCAGTTCAAGGATCCCGCGCGTGCGCGAGGCGATCGGCCTCTGCTTCGACTTCGAATGGACCAACAAGAACATGATGTATTCGTCCTACAAACGGACCATCTCCTATTTTCCCAATACCGACATGGAGGCGAAGGGCAAGCCGGGGCCGGACGAACTCAAGCTCTGGAGCCCTTCCGCGACAAGCTCTCGCCGTCCGTCTTCGACGATCCCTACGCCCCCCGTCAGCGACGGATCGGGCGCCGACCGGAAGCTGCTCAAGCGCGCCTACGATCTCTTGCTATCGGCGGGCTGCAAGCGCGACGGCGGGACGCTCATGCTGCCGAGCGGCAAGCCGCTGACCATCGAATTCCTCGATTCGAACGGCGCCATGCAGCCCCATACGATGCCTTTCATCCAGAATCTCAACAAACTTGGCATTCAGGCCAATCTGCGCATCGTCGACCCCGCCCAGCTGAAAAGCCGCACCGAAGCCTTCGACTACGACGTCGTGGTCGAGAGCATTTCGGATCGACGACGCCAGGCTTCTCCTTCGGGTCGTCTTCTCGTCAGCGGCCGCCGCCCAGAACGGTTCGCGCAATCTCGCCGGCGTCGCCGATCCGGTGGTCGATGCGCTGATCGAGACGATCGCCGCAGCGAAGTCGCGCGAGGAGCTCAACACCGCTTGCCGCGCGCTCGACCGGGTCCTGCGCGCCGGCCATTATTGGGTTCCGATGTGGTATCGCGACACGGCCTGGGTCGCCCATTGGGACGCGTTTTCGCGTCCCGAGCATCAGCCAAAACTCAGCACCGGCGCGCCGGGAACCTGGTGGTGGGACGAAGCAAAGGCCAAGACCATTGGACTTTAACAGGCGCTCGCCGCTTCGCTCTCCGGCCGACTGACGCTTCATGCTCGCCTATATCCTTCGCCGCCTCTTGCTGATGATCCCGACCATCCTCGGCATCATGGCGGTCTCCTTCGCGATCGTGCAATTCGTGCCGGGCGGCCCGGTCGAGCGCGCGATCTCGCAACTGCAGGGCGCGGACCAGAGCTCGACCGCGCAATTCGGAGGCGGGGGCGGCCGGATCGGGGCTGGAAGCGCGCAGGCCGGGGGCGACATCGCATCGCGCTACCGCGGCTCGCAGGGCCTCGATCCCAAATTTATCAAGGAGCTGGAAAAACAATACGGCTTCGACAAGCCGGCTTGGGAACGGTTCTGGATTCTGGTGCGCGACTATTCGACCTTCAATTTCGGCAAGAGCTATTATCGCGACGTGCCGGTGCTGGAGCTGATCAAGGAAAAACTGCCGGTCTCGATCTCGCTTGGCATGTGGATGACCGTGATCTCTTACGCGATCTCGATCCCGCTTGGCGTTCGAAAAGCGGTCAAGGACGGCTCGCGCTTCGACACCATGACGTCCGCGCTCGTGATCTTCGGCTATGCGATTCCGAGCTTTCTGTTCGCGGTGTTGCTGGTCGTGCTGTTCTGCGGCGGATCGTTCTGGCAGATCTTTCCGCTGCGCGGCCTGACCTCCGACAATTTTGCCGACCTCAGCTGGCCGCAAAAGATCCTCGATTATCTCTGGCATATCACGCTGCCGGTGACGGCGCTGGTCCTGGGCTCGTTCGCGACCTCAACTTTGCTCACGAAGAATTCCTTCCTCGACGAGATCAAGAAAGCCTACGTGCAGACCGCGCGCATGAAGGGCCTGACCGAGCGTCGCGTGCTCTATGGCCACGTGTTCCGCAACGCGATGCTGATCGTCATCGCCGGCTTCCCCGGCGCTTTCATCGGCGCGTTCTTCACCGGCTCCCTTCTGATCGAACAGGTGTTCTCGCTCGACGGCCTCGGCTATCTCTCCTACAATTCGCTGATCCAGCGCGACTATCCGGTCGTGCTCGCCAACCTTTATATCTTCGCGCTCATCGGCCTGGTGGTGAACCTGATCTCCGACCTCACCTACACCTGGATCGATCCTCGCATCGATTTCGAAACGCGAGAGGTGTGAGCTTGGTCGATACGGACCGCCTGGCTCTGCCTTCCGACACGGCGCCGCAAGCGGGAGAAGCGGCGCCCGACATCCTTCCGCTCAACGAAGACACGGATTCTTGGCCGCAGGCAAAGGCCCGCGCCAGCCTCGAGCGCCGCCCCTGGCTTTCGCCGATGAACCGGCGCCGCCTCGACAATTTTCGCCGCCACAGGCGTGGCGCATGGTCGTTCTGGATCTTTCTGGTCCTGTTCATTGCTTCGTTGTTCGCGGAATTCATCGCCAACGATCGTCCCCTGATCGCGTCCTATAAAGGCGAGATCCTTTTTCCCGTCCTCGTCGACTATCCCGAGGATAAGTTCGGAGGGTTCCAGGCGCGCGCGGACTTTCGCGATCCCTTTATCGCCGACGAGATCAAGGCGCACGGATGGATGATCTGGCCGCCGATCCGCTTCGCCAATTCGACCACGATTCTCAACCCGCCGACGCCGCTGCCGACGCCCCCGACCTGGATGCTGACCGACGCCCAATGCCGCGCCGCGCTCGACAAGCAGAAGGTCAAGGACGCTGCGACCGTCACCCGTCCCTGCAGCAGGCTTGAACCGCTCTGGCTCGGCTCCGATCAGGACGGGCACGATATCGTCGCCCGCCTCATCTACGGCTTTCGCATCTCGATCCTGTTCGGGCTGACGCTCGCCGGCGTCTCTTCAGTGATCGGCGTCTTCGCCGGCGCGGTGCAAGGCTATTTCGGCGGCTGGCTCGATCTCACGATGCAGCGGGTGATCGAGATCTGGTCGTCGCTGCCGCATCTTTACATTCTCATCATCCTCTCAGCGATTCTCGCGCCAAGCTTCTTCGTCTTGCTGACGATCCTGCTCTTGTTCTCGTGGGTGAGCCTCGTTCACCTGGTCAGGGCCGAGTTCCTGCGCGCGCGCAACTTCGAATATGTTAATGCGGCCCGCGCGCTTGGCCTCTCCAACGCCAAGATCATCGTCAAGCACGTGCTGCCGAACGCCATGGTGGCGACGCTGACCTTTCTGCCGTTCATCGTCAATTCCTCCATCAGCACGCTGACCTCGCTTGACTTTCTCGGCCTGGGCATGCCGCCGGGATCGCCGTCGCTCGGCGAACTCCTGCTCCAGGGCAAATCCAATCTGTCGGCGCCCTGGATCGGACTTTCCGCTTTCGCCGTGACGGCGCTGATGCTGTCGCTGCTCATCTTCATTGGCGAAGCGGTGCGCGACGCTTTCGATCCACGAAAGACGTTCTTGTGAGCGAGGCCGCGCCGCTTCTCGACGTTCGCGAGCTGTCGATCGCGTTCGCGCAAAGCGGCGAGCGGCGCACTGTCGTCGATCGCGTCTCCTTTCGGCTTGAGAAGGGCCGCACGCTGGCGCTGGTCGGCGAGTTCGGTTCGGGCAAGACCGTCACCGCGCAGGCGATTGTGCGTCTCTTGCCCCAGCCCGCCGCGAGCTATCCAAGCGGCGAGATCTTCTTCCGTGGCCGCGACGTGCTCAAAATGTCCGTCGACGAATTGCGCGCGATGCGCGGCCACGCCGTCACCATGGTGTTTCAGGAGCCGATGACGTCGCTCAATCCGCTGCATACGATCGAGCGGCAGATTGGCGAGATCATCGCGCTTCATCACGGCCGCGCCGCCGTCACGCCGGCGCGGATCGTCGAACTTCTGACCGAGGTCGGGATCGTCGATCCGGCGCAGCGGCTCGGCGCCTATCCGCACCAGCTCTCCGGCGGACAGCGCCAGCGGGTGATGATCGCCATGGCGCTCGCCAATCGTCCCGATCTTCTGATCGCGGATGAGCCGACGACAGCGCTCGATGTCACCGTGCAGGCGCAGATCCTCAAGCTCCTGAAAGACCTGCAGACTAAGCTCGGCATGGCGATGCTGTTCATCACCCATGATCTCAACGTCGTCCGGCGGATCGCCGACGACGTGATCGTGATGCGTCAGGGAAAGATCGTCGAGGCCGGGGAAACGCCAAGCGTGTTCGCCGATCCCCGCCATCCCTATACGCGCGCGCTTCTCGCGGCGGAGCCCAAGGGCGATCCGCCACCCGCCGATCACGCGGCGCCAATGGTCGCGAGCACTGACAATTTGCGCGTCTGGTTTCCGATCCGGAAAGGATTCTTGCGCCGCACCGTGGCTCACGTGAAAGCCGTCGACGGCGTGTCGCTCGCCATCCGCGAAGGGCAGACCGTAGGCGTCGTCGGCGAATCCGGCTCGGGCAAGACGACGCTTGGCCTCGCGATCTTAAGGCTCATTCGGTCACAAGGGCCGATCGTCTATTGCGGCCGCGCCATCGATGGCTTGACGTCAAAGGCCATGCGGCCGCTTCGGCGCGAGATGCAGATCGTTTTCCAGGATCCCTACGGATCGCTCTAGCCGCGCATGTCGGTGGCCGAGATCGTCGAAGAGGGTCTCATCGCGCAGGGGACGAAGATTGAGCGCCGCCGAGCGCCGCCGCGTCGTTGAACGCGCGCTCGCCGACACCGGGCTCGATCCCTCAACGCTCGACCGCTATCCGCACGAGTTCTCCGGCGGCCAGCGCCAGCGCATCGCGATCGCGCGCGCGATGGCGCTCGATCCGCGCTTCGTGGTGCTCGACGAGCCGACCTCGGCTTTGGACATGTCGATCCAGGCGCAGATCGTCGATCTGCTGCGCGAACTGCAGCGCCGTCGCAACCTCACCTATCTGTTCATTTCTCATGATCTGCGCGTTGTGCGGGCGCTGGCGAGCGAAATCATCGTGATGCGGCGCGGCAAGGTGGTCGAGAGCGGGGACGCGAGGACCGTCTTTGGCTCGCCGCAAAATGACTACACGCGCGCTTTGTTCGCCGCCGCCTTCGCCAATGAGGCGACGCTCGACGCGGTCGTGAGCCAGTGAGCGTCTCGCGCGAACCGCAGTGTGCGCCCCTTCTCCCCCCGGGAGAAGGTGGCCCCATAGGGCGTCGAAGGACGCCCGTCTTTCGACGGGCTATGGGCCGGATGAGGGCCCGCGCCGAGGCCGCGGCGCCGGTTTCGCGCGCGAACCCCCGACCCTTCTCCCGCAGGAGAGAAGAGCATTGACCCGCGCCATTCTGATTGTTCTCGACTCGGTCGGCTGCGGCGGCGCCGAGGACGCGTGCGCCTATGGCGATGAGGGCGCGGATACGCTCGGCCACATCGCCGAAGCCTGCGCTGACGGGCGCGGCGACCGCGAGGGCTTGAGGACTGGACCGCTGAAATTGCCGCGGCTCGAGGCGATTGGGGCTTGGCCATGCGATGAAGGCGTCGACCGGCCGCGCGCCGCCAAGCTTTGCTCTTGCTGAGCCGCGCGGCCAATGGGGTTATGAAGTCGAGACCTCGCGCGGCAAGGACACGCCTTCCGGCCATTGGGAGCTTGCCGGCACGCCGGTCGACTTCGACTGGGGCTATTTCGCGGAGACGGTTCCCGCCTTCCCGCCGGCGCTGACCGAGGCGCTGATCGCCGAAGGCAAGCTCCCCGGCATTCTCGCCAACCGCCACGCTTCGGGGACCGCCGTGATCGACGATTACGGCGAGGAGCACCTGCGGACGTTGAAACCCATCTGCTACACGTCCGCCGACTCGGTGCTCCAGATCGCCGCGCATGAGCAGGCTTTCGGACTTGAGCGCCTTTATGATCTTTGCCGGATCGCGCGCCGGTTGTGCGATCCCTTGAAGATCGGGCGCGTGATCGCGCGTCCTTTCCTCGGCGCGAGCGCGAAGGACTTTGCCCGCACCGGCAATCGCAAGGATTTCGCGATGCCTCCGCCGGACGGCAATATTCTGCAGCGGGCCGCCCGCGCCGGCCGCGCAATCGTATCGATCGGCAAGGTTGGCGACATCTTCGCCCATCGCGACACCGGGCGACGAGCGCAAGGGCAAGAGCAACGACGGCAATGTCGACCTTCTCATCGATGCGCTCGGGACGGCGCCGTGAGGGCGGCCTGATCTTCGTCAACCTGGTCGATTTCGACACCGAATGGGGCCATCGCCGCGACGTCCCCGGTTATGCGGCCTGTCTCGAAGCCTTCGATCGACGGCTTGGCGCCATCGAAGCGGCGATGAGGCCGACCGATTATTGCGTCATCACCGCCGACCACGGCAACGATCCGACGTTCCGCGGGTTCGATCACACGCGCGAGCACGTCCCGATCCTTGGCTTTGGCGCCGGCGCGCGCCCGGGTCCGATCGGAGCGCGGGCGAGCCTGGCCGATGTCGGCGAAACGATTGCCGTCAAGCTCGGCCTGCCGCGCGGCGCCCACGGGCGCGCGTGGGCGCTGTGACGTTTCCAGCTCGATGATCGGCTCGCGCGCGACACGTTCGTCATCGGCGACTTGCCGCTAGCCCGTGTCTTGTTGATGAACGACGCCCGCTGGCCTTGGCTCATTCTCGTTCCCCGACGGGAGGGACTCGTCGAACTGATGGATCTTGATCTTGCGGACCAGACGCAATTGATGGACGAGGCGTGCCGCGCCGCGCGGTTCCTGAAAAGTCACGTGAGGGCGGACAAGATCAATGTCGCCGCGCTTGGCAACATCGTTCGTCAGCTTCACCTGCACATTGTCGCGCGGGCTGTTGGCGATCCGGCTTGGCCTGGCCCGGTATGGGGGCATGGCGCCGGGACGCCTTACAAGGACGGCGTCGCATCCGGGTTGATTGCGGCGGCGCGAAGAGGACTGTCCGCCCGGCCCGCGATGGAAGGCGTGTCGAATAATACACTTATATGTGTTTATAAAATAGCGCGGACTCGCAAAACGCGGCGCAAACCATTGAAATCGCGCAAAATGGACTCTGCAAACGAATGCGGGCGCCGGCGGCCCTGTCAGCGTAAACCCCGCATTGCGCCGCGCGGCGGAAATCGTCATAAGGTCCGCCATCCCTGGCCAGCAGAGGCTGGGTATCGCGGTGTCGCCGGCGAGGTGGTTCGCGAGGACTTCGACGGAGGCGATCATGTCCGACGCGTTTCAAGATCGCGAGAACACGTTCGAAAAGCAGTTCGCCCACGACGAGGACCTGCGCTTCAAGGCGGTCGCGCGCCGCAACAAGGCGGTGGCGCTGTGGGTCGCCGAGACGAAAGGGCTGTCTGGGGCTGACGCCGAGAAATACGCCAGCGACTTCGTCGGCGCGCAGATCGGCAAGAGCGACGCGGACGTCGAAGCCGCGCTCAAGGCGGACCTCGAGCGGGGCAACGTCGATCTCTCGGATCACCGTCTGCGCAAGAAGATGGACGAGGCGATGGCGGCGGCGGTCGCCTCGGTTAGAGCGGGCAAGTAAGAAGAGGAGCCTGAGTTCACGGGCTCTGCGGGACGCGCGAGCGGCGCGAAAGCGGCGGCAACGGCCTCGTAGACTTCGCGCTTGAAGGGCACCACGAGCTCTGGCAGACGCTCCAAACGCTCCCAGCGCCAATCGTCAAATTCCGCATCGTGGGCGCCGCCGGCCGGGTGATGAACGTCGATCTCCTTATCCGAGCCAACAAACCGGAACAGAAACCACTTCTGGGTCTGCCCGCGATACCGGCCGCTCCACCGCCCGCGCGCGTCTTCCGGCAAATCGTACTTGAGCCACTCCGGCAGCTCCGCGATCAGTTCGGTCGAACTGACGTTGGTCTCCTCCCAAAGCTCGCGCTTCGCGGCTTCGAGCGGTTGTTCGCCTGCGTCGATTCCCCCCTGCGGCATTTGCCACGAGCGCGGGTCCAGGACTTCGGAGCCGCGTTTGCGCTTGCGATGGCCGATGAACGCATCGCCCGCTTGATTGACCAGCGCCACCCCGACACATGGGCGATAGAGGCGCCCGCTCATGGACTGAGGGACCCGTCCGATTGAGCGGACGGCCTTGACGCTCCTGACATCAACGCGGAGAGCGGGGCCAATGCGACGCCCTTCGAAGTCGAGTCCGTTCGTCCACCGCTCTAGGCGCGCGATGGCCGCCGGCCACACGGACACGACGCCGATCGCCGAGCCTCGCTGACGCGCGAGCTCAATGATCCGGTTGAGCGCTGCGTGTTCCATCGACCGCGACGTGAGGTAAAAGGCCATATTTCGACTTTTCTAGAAGGCGGCTGTCAGGGGTGGGCAGGAGCCTGGCGCTCAACGCCTGCGCGACATCGATGATAAGCGGCTTCGGCGGGCCGCCCGACCCACGGATAATCTTGACCCCGTTCGTCGTCTCCACTTGCGCCGCCGAGGCCGGGTCGGAGTGGTTTGGCCCACGCTTGCCGTCGCGTCCGGGGCGTCGAGCTTTGGCGGCGCGGGCAAGATTTCAACTTTCGCCACCGCGAACGGCTCGCCTTTAACAGGGAAATCTCGGTCGCGGAAGCATAACGAGGCCAACGGCTATCGCGAGGATCACGGCGACCGTCGCCACTCCTCTCGTCGGGCGCTTATCCCGCGCGGCCAGCGCCGATGCGGCGCCCGAAACAAAACCGAGCGGCTCGTCCAGTTCGTCCCACACTTCAGTCGACGCCTCTCGCTCCGAACGTCTCAGAGTTGCGAATTAACCTTGTCCCAGCCTATTCTCGGTCGCCCGCCCAGGATACCCGATGCAGGCGGCGCGAGTCTTCCTTCCCATTTTCAGCCCTGATACGAGTTGACGCAGGATCTCGACGATCCTACGTAAGCGCGACCCGAACGGTGAAGCATTATCGATGGCCCGCAATCTGATCACCGACGTTGAAGGCGTGCTCGTCGGATCGGCCGACGACACGCGGCTTGCTTCCGGCGTCACCGTGGTTGTGTTCGAGGAACCCGCGATCGCGTCGATCGCGATGAACGGCGGCGCGCCGGCGTTGCGCGACACGGCTTTGCTCGAGCCGGAAATGACCATCGAGCGCGTCGACGGCTTCGTTCTGTCCGGGGGATCGGCTTTCGGCCTCGATGCGGCGGGCGGCGTGATGACCTACCTGGCCGAGATCGGCCGCGGCTTCGAGCATCGCGGCGCGCGCGTTCCGATTGTGCCGGGCGCGAGCCTGTTCGATCTTCTCAACGGCGGCGATAAATCCTGGGGCCGTAAGCCGCCTTACTGGGACATGGGCCTCAAAGCTGCGTCGACCGCCGCTGTCGACTTCGCGCTTGGCACCGCAGGCGCTGGATTTGGCGCGACGACCTACAATCTAAAAGGCGGCCTGGGCTCCGCCAGCGCGGTGACCTCGAGCGGCTTTCGCGTCGGCGCGCTTGTGGTCGTCAATTCCGTCGGTCGGGCCACGCGGGGCGAAAGCCACTATTTCTGGGCCGCGCCTTACGAACGAGAAGCCGAGTTCGGCGGCCTTGGCTTTGGCCCGAAGGATATCGACGATCATCTGACGCTTCGCCTCAAGTCCGATACGCCGTCGAGCACCGACCTCATGGTCGTCGCCACCGACGCCGCGTTGACGCACAACGCAGCTCAAGCGCGTCGCCACGATGGCTCAAGACGGCTGCGCGCTTGCGCTGCGTCCCGCCCATGCGCCGATGGACAATGACGTTGTCTTCGCAGCGGCGACGGCGCGGGCGAGCGCGGTTCCAGACCTTCGAGACCTGACTGAGATCGGCATGTTGTGCGCCGAGTGCGTCGCTCGAGCGATTGCTCGCGGCGTCTACGAGGCGACCCCGCTGTCGCTTCCGGGGGCCCAGCCCGCGTGGCGGCAGCGGCGGGCGATGAATTCGACGATCGGGTAATCGTGTCGAGCGAGCGCCGATCTTGTGCTGCGCCTCCCGCTGCGACCAGCCTCCAGCGCGGCGCCGTCATCGAAGCGTCGAGCGCCGACTGCCCCGCGATTACCTGTCGCTCGTCAGGGCGGGATGAGCAGACTTAGCCGCTTGAGCTTGCGCGCGCCATTTGTCCGCCTCCCTCCGGCTTTGGCGTGAGGCTCTCCGGTGGCGCCCTTGCGATAGCCAGGTCGCTGTCGCGCCGGCGACGACGCCAAGCATGGCCGCGACAATCACGACGGCGAAGAGCGGCGCGGGGAACGAAAACGCAGCATTGTCGCTGGAAGCGAAGGGGTCGAACGAAACGGTGACAAAGTCGCGATTGGCGAAGGCAAAACCGAGAAGGACGACGGCGCAGAGAGCGAGGATGGCGACTTTAAAGAAGCGAACCATACAAGCCTCATCTCCTCGACCTGCCGAGCTCTCGCGAGAGCAATGGCTACAAAAATTCTAAAGCGAGTCCGCGGAGCGATTGAGACGCTCGCGCATTTCTTTTCCGGTCTTGAAGAACGGCGCCAGTTTCTCGGTCACCGGAACCTTGTCGCCGGTGCGCGGATTGCGGCCCGTGCGGGCCTGGCGTTGTTTGGTCGAGAACGCGCCAAAGCCGCGCAACTCGACGCGCTCGCCGCGCGCAAGCGCATTCGTGATCTCGCCGAGAATTGCGTCGATGATGTTCTCAATGTCGCGCTGATATAGATGGGGATTGCGGGCCGCCATGCGCTGGACGAGTTCAGACTTGATCACCGAATGTCCCCAACTCGAAATGCGCCAACGTTCGCCCCGCCTTAATGCCCTGAAACGGGGGTCCGCATCAATAGGAAACCGTGTCTTCGTTACAACGCCATGTCGTTCGGACTCGCCTCGACCTCGACGAAGTGAGCGCCGAACACGTTCAGTCCGAACGGAGAACCTCGTACTGGCCGGTCCGCCGAAACCGCGTGAGATAGGACGGGATGATCGCGTCGGCAGCCTGCGGCACGATCCCAAGGGCGTTCAGCACGCGTCCCTCGGCTTCGGCCTCCGCGGACACGACGTTGTCGGACGCAAGCAAATCGACTTGATCGCGGGTCGTGGTCAACAATTTGGGAAAAAGCCCGAATGTCGCCTTCGACGCGAACTGCGTCGAGGACGCGAGCCAACGCGACGGCGCGAGGGGAAGGCCGATTAGCAGACGGCGGCGATCAATTGCGGTCAAGGTGAGTTCGGCCGCTTCGCGCAGCGTCATCGTTTGTGGACCGCCGAGTTCGTATATCGTGCCAGGCTTCGCCAAACCGGAGAGCGCGGCTGCGACCGCCCGCGCGACATCGCCGACATAAACTGGCTGCAAACGACTTTCGCCGCCGCCCAGCAGGGGCAGCGCCGGGAAATGGCAGGCGAGCGCGCCAAAGCGGTTGAAGAAACCATCCTCGGGGCCGAACACGACTGACGGACGCAGGACGACCGCGTTTGGGAACGTCTCGCGCGTCGCCTTCTCTCCGAGCCCCTTGCTCGCGATATAGGGCGAAGCGGAGTTCGGGTCAGCGCCGATGCCCGAAATATGCACATAGGATGACACGCGCGCGGCCAACGCCGCTCGGGCCAGCGCAAGGGCGCCCTCGACGTGTACGGCGTGTGAAGGTTTGCGCTCCGCTCTCCGCTGTCACGCCCGTCGCGTTGACGGCCGCGCTCGCGCCTTCAAGCGCGGCGGCGATCGAATCCGGGAAGCGAAGATTGGCCTGCACCGGCTGGATCTGTCCCACGCCGCCGATCGGCTGCAGGAAAGCGGCGAGATCAGGTCGACGCACGGCCACCCGGACCCGCCATCCGTCGTGGACCAGCGCCCTGACGATGTAGCGTCCGAGGAATCCCGATCCGCCGAATACCGTCGCCAAACGGTTGGCTTCCCTGGTGGCTTCGGTCATCGGGTCCTCTCAACAGGCGCGCCGCTTGTTTAGGCCAAGGCCGCCGCGTCTGTATACCGGGAAACGCACGAGGCTCGACAAAAGTTTAGGCGTTCGGCTTCTGACGCGCCGCGACGACCAGATCGGCCCCGCGCCCGGAAAGCTCAGCCAAATGATCGAATTTGGTCTCGAACGCGCCGACGCCCGACGTCGCGGAGCGCAATTCGACAATGAGATCGCCGATCTCGGCCTCCGGGATCAGCGCCCGCAACGCCTCCCAGCCCGCCCAGCCGTCCCGGGCTTCGAAGCCAAGGATCTGGCCGCGTCGGGCGCTGACCAGCGCGCTTGCCCGCGCGAGCGCGTCGGTCGGCACATAGACGGTGACCGAGAGTATCGGTTCGAGCAGAATCGGATGCGCTTTGACCAGGGCCTCGTCTAAAGCCAGCTTGGCTGCCGCGCGGAACGCCATGTCGGAGGAATCGACCGTATGATAGGAGCCGTCGACCAAAGTCACCGAGACATCGACCACCGGAAATCCTAGCGGACCGCGCGCCATCGCGTCGCGCGCGCCAGCTTCGACGGAAGAAAAATATTGCCTCGGCACCGATCCGCCATGCACCCGCTCGGCGAAGGCGAAGCCCTCGCCGCGATCGCGTGGCCCGACCTCGACGACAACGTCGCCGAACTGGCCATGGCCGCCGGACTGTTTTTTGTGCCGTCCGCGCACCGTGACCGCGTCGCGAATCGATTCTCGATAGGCGACAGACGGTTTGTGCGATTGGATGGTGACGCCGAAGCGATCGGCAAGCCGCTCGGCGGTCACGCGCAAGTGCATTTCGCCCTGACCGAGCAGCTTCAATTCAGACATCTCGGCGTCTTGGACATAGGACAGCGCGCGGTCCTCTTCGCAAAGTTTGGCCAGCGCGCTCGCAAGCCTGACCTCGTCCTTTCTGTCCTTGACGCGGATGGCGATTCCCTGAGTTGGGGGCGGCGCGCCAGCCGTCGCGCCGAGCGACGGAGGGGCTCGCCCGTCCGCGATGCGATCGCCGGTGGCGAGGTCTTCCAATCGCGCGAAAGCGACGGTGTCGCCTTCTTCGGCGCGCGTCAGTTTCGACGACATGGCGCCCATGAGCCGCGCCAACCCGCCGATGCGTTCCTCGACCCCGCGCGAATTGACGACGGCGGCCCCGTCGGCGAAGGCGCCGCGCAGCACCCGCGCCAGCGACAGCTTGCCCCCGTGCGCGGTGTGGACCGTGCGCATAACCTGCGCCAGAGCCGGCCCTTTATCCTCAATGCCGAGCCGCTTGCGCGTGTGGGCGACGCCTGGCAACTCGTGTCTCAGCGCCTTGAGGAGCCTGGTGACGCCGTGGCCGCCGATCGCCGAACCCAGGAGAACCGGCACGACCTGTCCATCGCGCAGTTCGCGCGCCAGATCGTCGAAGACGAGGTCCTTCGGCGGGTCGATGTCGCTGATCAATTGCTCCATCAGCGCGTCGTCATAATCGGCGAGCTTCTCGAGCATGAGATAGCGCGCCTGCTTCTCCTCGGGGAGGACGCCCGCCGGCATCTCGATGACGCTGGATGGCGCAGCCTCGCGATAGACGAAGGCCCGCTCGAGCGCGAGATCGACAAATCCAGTGGCGACGCCGTCCTCCCATACCGGAATCTGGCGCAGCAGCAGCGGCGTGCGCGAGGCCGGCTGAAGCATCTCGAGCGTTTCGCGCAATCCCCCGTTCGCCTGGTCGATTTTGTTGAGGAAGAGGATGCGCGGCAAACCCAGGTCTTCCAGTTCGCGCAGAATGACCTGAAGCGCTGGGATCTTGCGTGGGTCGGCCTCGCATACGACGACGGCGGCGTCGCAGACGGGCAACGCGTAGCGCATGTCATGGATGAATTCGATCGAACCGGGGGCGTCGAAGAAGGTGAGCCGGTCGCCGAGATAGTCGATGCTGGCGACGTTGGGCTCGACGCTCATCGCGTGGCTGCGCGCCTCCGAGCTTGAATCTCCGACTGTGGTGCCTTCGCGCACGGACCCTTGCCGCGCTACGCCGCCGCCGCGCGCCAATATCGCCTCGAGAAGGCTGGTCTTACCGCTCTGAAACGGCCCAACGATCGCCACAAGACGGGGACCGGCAACCCGGTTCTCGTGATTGGCTGCGTTCATGTCGGCCTCCCTAAAGCATTGCGCCATGCGGCGAGGCGTTGAGCGCTCACCATCGCGATGCGATCCACTCCCTAGACCCGAGCGTCCGTCGGACGCGGTTTTCTCAGTTCCAACCGCACCTTGGTCTTGGCGCCGGCGTTGTCGACCGCTACCAACCTGCTGTCGTGTGACGGTATGGTTGCAAGAACAGGCCCGCCGCGCAAGACGGTCAGTGGCCGGAACGCAAAGCGCCGTCGCTCTCGCATTCGCCGCTAGCGTCCTGTATGAGGCCCAGCCTCTTGCTGGCGAGGTTTGAGGGTTCATGAGTCAAGGCCAATCGATCGACGCCGGACAGGCGACGGCGGCGCTTGCCGGGCGCTCCGTCGTGCTTGTCGGCATGATGGGAGCCGGAAAAACCTCGGTTGGAAAACGGCTCGCAGCAAAGCTTGGGCTGCCATTCGTCGACGCCGATGCGGAGATCGAAGCGGGCGCTCAACTGACGATTTCCGAGATCTTCGAGCGTTTCGGCGAGGTTTATTTCCGCGAAGGCGAGCGCAAGGTGATCGCGCGCTTGCTCGCCAGCGAGCCCATGGTGCTGGCGACAGGCGGCGGCGCGTTCATGAACGCGACCACGCGCGAAAATATCGCGAGGCATGGCGTCTCGATCTGGTTGAAGCCGAGTTTTGACATTCTGCTTGCCCGGGTGCGGAAGAAATCCAATCGGCCGCTGTTGAAAACCGCGAACCCGGAGGAGACGCTCCGTCGGCTGCTCGAAGAGCGGTCGCCGATCTATGCGCTGGCCGATTTCACCATCGAGTCGCTTGACGCCGCCCATGATTCCGTTGTCGAGGCCATCCTCCAGCGCCTCCATGCGGAGCCCCGCAATGACGCTGAAGCGTTGTCCCAAGCGAGGCGCCGCGTGGAGGTGCCGCTTGGCGCGCGCGCCTATTCCATTCTGATTGGACCGGGTGTCCTCAACGATGCGGGCGCTGAAATCGCGAGGATCGCTCCGGGGGTCAATTGCGCCGTGGTGACCGACGCGCGGGTCGCGCCGCTCTATCTCGATCGGCTCATCGCAAGCCTGGATCGGGCGGGTTTGCGCTCCACCTCGATCGTCTGCCCGCCGGGGGAGGGCGCGAAATCCTATTCCGAGTTCGCCCGCGTCGCCGATGCGCTGATCGAGGCGCGCATCGAGCGAAGAGACGTTGTCATTGCGCTTGGCGGGGGGGTGGTCGGCGATCTTGCCGGATTCTGCGCCGCAACGCTGCGCCGGGGCGTGCGACTGGTGCAGATCCCGACGACCCTGCTGGCTCAGGTCAACTCAAGCGTGGGCGGCAAGACGGGGATCAATTCGCGACATGGAAAGAACCTCATCGGGGCGTTTCATCAGCCGTCGCTGGTGCTGGCCGACACCACGTGCCTCAATTCGCTGAGCGAGCGCGATTTCCGCGCGGGCTTCGCCGAGGTCGCCAAATACGGACTGATTGGCGACCGCGGCTTTTTCGAGTTTCTGGAATCGAACTGGCGCGATCTGTTCGCCGGCGGACCATCCCGCGCCGAAGCGATCGCGATCAGCTGCACGGCCAAGGCGCGCGTCGTCGTCGCCGACGAAACGGAGCAAGGGGAGCGCGCGCTGCTCAACCTTGGGCACACGTTTGGCCACGCCTTGGAGAAGCTGACCGATTATGATCCGGCTCGGCTCGTGCATGGCGAGGGCGTCGCCATCGGCATGGCGTTGGCGTTTCGTTTCTCCCGTGACCTGGGTCTGTGCTCCGGGCAGGACGCCACGCGTGTCGAGGCGCACCTGAAGGCCGTCGGCCTTCCGACCCGCATAGGCGACATCCCTGATTTTAAGGCGGATTCGGGAAGTCTGTTGGCTGCAATGCGCCAGGACAAGAAGGTCGAGCGCGGCAAACTGACCTTCATCCTCGTCAGAGGCATCGGCGAGAGTTTCGTCGCCCGCGATGTTGAGGAAGGAAGCGTCTCAGCCTTCCTGGCGCGCGAACTGGCTCCTTCGAGCTGAACCCCTCTTCGAAGCGCATTACGCCCGAATGCGCCGCCCGTGTTAGAACCATTTGATGTCGTACACCCTCGACATTGTCGTCATCGTCCTGAGCGTCGTCGCCGCCGCGTTCTTCGCCTGCGCCGAGACCGCGCTGACGGCAGCCTCTCGCGCCCGTATGCATGCGCTCGAAACCGCGGGCGACCAACGAGCGAAGTTGGTCACGCGTCTCATCGGAGCGCGCGGCCGGCTCATCAGCGCCATGCTGCTCGGCGGCCAACTCGTCACCATCGGCTCGTCGGCGATCGCGACGAGCGTCCTGCTTGGGGTCTTTGGCGAGCGAGGGGTGTGGGCCGCGACTGCGATCATGACTGCGCTGATCGTGGTTTTCGGGGAGGTGATGCCGAAGACGATCGCCATCGCCTATCCCGATCGCGTGTCGCTGCTCATCGCTCCGCTGGTGTCGTTCTTCGTGACCGTCTTCGGTCCGATCGTGAGCGCGGTCGAGATCTTGGTGCGCGGCGTCCTGCGCCTATGCGGCGTCTCGCTCGGCCATCACGACCCCGGCGTCTCTGGCCATGAAGAACTCATGGGCGCGGTCGACATCCTGCATCGCGAAGGCGAAGTCGAGCGCGACGAGCGCGACATGTTCGGCGGCCTTCTGGAATTGTCCGAGATCCCGGTCTCGGACGTGATGGTTCACCGCACCAAAATGCGGCTCATCGACGCCGATCTGCCGCCAGAGGAGCTGGTGCGCGAGGTGATCGCTTCTCCCTATACCCGGATGCCTCTCTGGCGTGGGGAACCGGACAATATCATCGGCGTCCTGCACGCCAAGGACCTGCTCAGGGCGTATGTCGCGGCTGGCGGAGACGCCGGCAAGCTTAGTATTGCTGATCTCACATTGGAGCCGTGGTTCATCCCTAAATCGACCACGCTGCGTGACCAGCTCCAGGAGTTCTTGCGCCGAAAGACCCATTCGGCGCTCGTCGTCGACGAGTACGGCGTCGTGCAGGGGCTGATCACGCTTGAGGACATCATCGAGGAGATCGTCGGCGATATTCGCGATGAGCACGACGTTGCGGTGCTGGGCGTGCGCAAACAGCGCGACGGCTCGGTCGTCGTCGATGGATCCTCCACGATCCGTGAGCTCAATCGCGCGGTGGGCTGGAATTTGCCTGACGACGAAGCCGCGACCGTGGCCGGCCTCGTGATTCACGAGGCGCGCTCGATTCCCGAGCCGCGTCAGACCTTCAGCTTTCATGGCTTCCGCTTCGAAGTGCTGCGCAAGCAGCGCAATCGGATCGCCGCGCTCAGGATCACCCCGCTCGCCCCTCGTACGGGGGAGCGCCGGGCGGTCGACCAGGACGGAGAAGCGGCGCCGCACGACTGAGGCAAGGGCCTATCGCGGCCGGCCGGGTCGGAATCGTTGCTGGTTTGCCACAGATACCTATATAAGCGCCGCTGTATCGGCCAGCGGCCGACAAGAGGTTTGGATGTCCTGGAACAATCAAGGCGGGGGGCCATGGGGCTCGCAGGGCCGCGGGCCGTGGGGCCAAGGGCCGCGGGGCTCCCAGCCGCCGGGCGACCTTGAGGACATAATCCGCCGCATCCAGGAGGCCCTCGGCAAGCTGATTCCCGGAGGATCGGGCCCAAGGGCGGCAAAGGGCTAGGCGGCCGAGGAGCGCTGTTCCTCCTGCTCGCCGCTCTCCTGCTCTGGTTCGCCTGGGGAACGTTCTATACGGTCCAACCGAGCGAAGTCGGCATCAATCTGGTGTTCGGCCGCTACACCGGCAAAACGGCGGCCGGTCTGAACACCAATTGGCCCTGGCCGATTGGTTCGGTTATCAAGGTTCCGGTCTGGGATCAGCAGATCACTGAAGTGGGCTATCGCAGCCTTGGCGGCGGCGAAGACATTCCCGAAGAAAGCCAGATGCTGACCGGGGACAAGAACATCGTCGACGTTCACTTCAGGGTGAATCTGGCAGATCGACCCGGCCAAGCCCGAGGACTACGTGTTCAACATTCTCAACCCACGCGAGACGGTCAAAGCGGTTGCCGAGAGCATCATGCGCGAAGTCGTCGGCTTGAAGACCATCGACGGCATTCTCACCACCGACCGCAGCGTCCGTCGAGGCCGACGTGCAGAAACGAATGCAGGACCTGCTCAACGCGTATCGGGCTGGCGTTCTCGTGAAGCAGGTTCAGCTGCAGTCGGTCGACGCCCCGAGCCAGGTCCTTTCCGCCTATCGCGACGTAACCGCCGCGCAACAGGACCAGCAGCGCGCCGTCAACGAGGCCGAGACCTACGCCAACAAGGTCGTGCCGGAGGCCGAGGGCGGGGCGGCCCGCATCGTGGCCGAGGCCAAGGCCTATCGCGAGCAGACGATCCTGGACGCCAAGGGCCAGACCGCCCGCTACAACCAGATTTACCAGCAGTACAAGAAGGCGCCGGCCGTAACTCGCGAGCGGATGTATCTTGAGACGATGGAGCGGGTGCTTGGCCCTATGGACAAGACGATCGTCGAATTCGAACTCCTCAAGCCCGCCGGTGCCCTATATCGCGCTCGATCCGCTGCAGCCCAAGACGGGAGCGGGCGCCAAATGAACCGGTCCCTTAGTGGCGTCGCCCTCGCCGCGATCGCGGTCGTCGCGATCATTCTTGTCTCGATGTCGACGTTTATCGTCAATCCGACCGAACAGGCGCTCATCTTGCGGTTCGGCCAGCCGGTGCGCGACCTCATCGACGCGCCGGGCCTCTATTTCAAATGGCCGTTTGTCGATACGGTGGTCTATATCGACAAGCGCATTCTCGCGCTCGACAACGAGCGCCAGGAGGTGCTGGTGTCCGACAATCAGCGCCTCGAGGTCGACGCCTTCGTGCGTTACCGCATCGCTGACCCGTTGCTGTTTTATCAATCGGTCTTCGACACGCGCGGCGCCGACGCGCAACTTGGCGGCATGTTGAACTCGGCGCTTGCGCCGCACCTTATCGGGGGCCTCGATCACCGATATCGTGCGCGACAAGCGCGACGCGCTGATGGCCGACATCCGCGACCAGATGATCGTGGGCGCCAAGCGCTTCGGCCTCGATGTCGTCGACGTGCGCATCAAGCGCGCGGACCTGCCGGCGGAGAACTCGGAGGCGGTGTTCCGTCGAATGCAGACCGAGCGGCAACAGCGCGCCGCCTCCTATCGCGCGCAAGGGTCGCAGCAGAGCCAGCAGATCAAGGCCGAGGCCGACCGCAAGGTCACCGTCATCACCGCCCAGGCTCAGCAGCAGGCCGAGCAGATCCGCGGCGAGGGCGACGGCGAGCGTAACCGCATCTTCGCCGACGCCTATGGCGCCGATCCGGATTTTTTCGCCTTCTACCGTTCGATGCAGGCCTATGAGAATAGCTTCGCCAACGGGCGGACGCGCGCGCTCATCAGTCCGAAGTCGGACTTCTTCCGGTACTTCTCGACGCCGAACCCTGCCCCCGAGACTGCAACACCCCCGGCGCCGTCTGCAAGTTCCGCGCCTTCAGCGAAGGCGGACTGAAATGCGCGATGTCATCGAGGTGACGGCTGGTCTGGGCGATCGAAGCGCAGACCGGCTTGGCCGGGCGCGCCGACGGCGCAGGGCGAGCTTCGCTCAAGCTGCCGTGTTTAGCCGGACCGATCGACGAATTTGAGGAGAAACCCCATGCTGCACGACGGGTTGCGAATTTCGACGGGGCCTCGCCGCGCGGCAAGATCGGCGTGCGCGCTCGCAGTCCTTTCGGTCCTCGCCGCTCCGCTCGCCCTGGCGCCGGCCAGACCCGCGGCCGCTCAGGCGCGGCCGAACAATCTCGCCGACCTCGTCGACCAGGTCGCCGACGCGGTGGTCAACATTTCGGCCACTCAGACTGTCGAAGACAAGGACGTCGCTCCCGATTTGCCGAAGGGGACGCCCTTCGACGAGATGTTCGAGGAATTCTTCAAGAATCACGGCATTAACCCGCAGCCCCGCGCGCGCCGCGCGCAATCCTTGGGTTCGGGCTTCATGATCGATCCGAGCGGCGTCGTCATCACCAACAATCACGTGGTCGGGGACGCCAACGATATCGTCGTCATCTTTACCGATGGTCGCAAACTCAAGGCCAAAGTCATCGGCAAGGATCCGAAGGTGGACGTGGCGGTGTTGAAGGTGGAGAGCGACAAGCCGCTCAAGACCGTCAAGTTCGGCGACAGCGACAAGATGCGCGTCGGCGACGGCGTGATGGCGGTCGGCAATCCGTTCGGCCTTGGCGAAACCGTGACGGCCGGCATTATTTCCGCCCGCAACCGCAATATCGACAGCGGCCCGTATGACGACTTCCTTCAAACCGACGCCTCGATCAACAAGGGCAATTCGGGAGGCCCGCTGTTCAATTTGCAGGGCGAGGTGATCGGCATCAACACCGCGATCCTCTCGCCTTCGGGAGGCTCGATCGGCATCGGCTTCGCCACGCCCTCCGCAACCGTCGTGCCGGTGATCGGGCAACTCTCGGAGTTCCATGAGACCCGGCGCGGTTGGCTTGGCGTGCGCATCCAGCCGGTCGACGACACCATCGCCGACAGCCTGAATTTAGGAACGGCGCGGGGCGCTCTGATCGCCGGCGTGGACGAGAAGGGTCCGGCAAAGCCTGCCGGCCTGATGGCGGGTGACGTGATCGTCAAGTTCGACGGCAAGGAGGTCAAGGAATTGCGCGATCTTCCGCGCCTCGTGGCTTCGATGGCGGTCGGCAAGCAGGTCGAGGTCGTGGTCATCCGCGGCGGCAAGGAAGTGACCAAGACAGTGACGCTGGGGCGCCTCGAGGACGGAGAAAAGAAGGTCGCGCTCGCCACTGAAAATGATGATGCGCCGAAGATGGACGCAGTCACCAAGGCGCTGGGCATGGAGTTTTCCGCGCTTAGCGACGAGGCCCGCAAGACCTTCAAGATCAAAGACAGCGTCAAGGGCGTGATCGTGACTTCCGTCGAGCCCGGCTCGGCCGCCGCGGAAAGAGGATTGCGGCGGGGCGATGTGGTCGAGGAGGTCAATCATCAGGCGGTCGAACATCCGGGCGACATCGCCAAGGCGGTCGAGGGCGCGAAGGCGGACTTGAAAAAGCCGGCGTTGTTGCTCGTCTCCAACGGCGAAGGCGAGGTTCGCTTTGTCGCCGTGCCGGTGGATTGAGGTCAAGGGAGCGGCGCAATGGCAGACGGATCCGTAACGGCGGACAATGCGCTCGCAGTGGCGCGAGATGTCCTCAAGCGTGCGCCGCTGATCGATGGGCACAACGATCTCCCCTGGGTCATCAGGGTTGACAGGACGGCGCGAGGCGACGTCGTCGCCTACGACTTAAAACGCGTTCACGAGCGCGCGGACACGGACATTCCCCGCCTCCGCGAGGGCATGGTCGGGGCGCAGTTCTGGGCGGCGTTCCAGCCTACCAACGCGCCTCATCCAGCACGCACTGCGCTGGAGCAGATCGACCTCATCCGCCGCATCGAGGAGGCTCATCCCGATGTGTTCCTGCCGGCTCGGCGGGCTGCGGACTACGCGCGAGCGAAGTCGATGGGCAAGATCGCCTCCTTCGTTGCCGTCGAGGGCGGCGTGGGGCTCGAGAATTCGCTGAGTCCCTTGCGTATCTGGCACGCGGCCGGCGTGCGGCTGATGACTCTTTGCCACAACGAAACGCTCGATTGGGTCGATTCCGCCACCGACGCGCCGCGCAACAACGGCCTCAACGCCTTTGGCCGCGCGATTATTGGCGAACTCAACCGCCTCGGAATCGTGATCGATCTCGCCCACACCTCGCATGACGCGATGCGCCGTGTGCTCGACGTGACCGAAGCGCCGGTGGCGCTGTCGCATTCCAACGCCTTTTCGCTGTGCGATCATCCGCGCAATACGCCCGACGACGTTCTCAAGCGTCTTAAGGCCAATGGCGGCCTGGTCATGGCGACATTCGTGCCCGGCTTCGTGTCTCAGGCGCTGCGCGACTGGCTGCGCCGTTCGCGCGACGCCTATGGCAAGGCGCCGGTCGTCGCCGATCCCAAGGCCCAGTTGTCAGAACTCGAGACCAAGCACGGCTCGGCGCCGAAGGCGAGCCTCGAGCAGGTCGCCGACCACATCGTGCGTCTGGTCGAGACTGCGGGCCTCGACCATGTTGGCGTAGGCTCCGACTATTTCGGCGGGGCGTCGCCGGTCGGGCTCGAAGACGTGAGTCGCTTTCCGCACCTGTTTGCGGAGCTGGTGCGCCGCGGCTTCTCCGAGCGGGACCTCGAGAAAATGTCGTCGAAGAACATGCTGCGCGTGCTGCGGCGGGTTGAAACGGTCGGAGCGGCCCTGCGCAAGACCCGACCGCCGGCGATCGGCCGGCTTGAAGACTATCGGGAGGCGTGAGCGGCGAAACCGATGGCGCTCGCGGGGATCGACCGGGAGCGCGTGAATGAGGGCGTCGAGCGCATGGGCGAGCATTGGCTCCTGATCCTGGTGCGATTTCGAATTCTCTTGCAGAAAATCAGAAATCAGGTTAAGCTTGCCCATGAACACTCCTGCCCTTCCGCATGACCTCGACCGCGGGCGCACATCCCGCCGCTCTAGCGCCCGAGACAAAAAGCGTCGAGAAAAAGTTTTCCTCGACTAATGCCTCGTAACTCATTGATAAGTCTCGATTCGAACGAGAGAATCCAAGGAAATCCAAGCAATCCAACCCTCGTCAGCGGGGGTTTTCGCAGCGAAAAGGCGAGGGCCCAAGAAAATCCAAACGGACGGCCGGACTGACGTCGCGGCCCGAGGAGCCAAGCCGACTCCATCGAAAATGCAAAGCGCCCCGGCGACTGGATTTCCTTGTCGAACGCGACGCTGCGCGTGCAAAAATATTGACCGGAGGCGGAAAGCCGCCCAAGCCGTTTTGTGAAGCCATTTCGGGAGGACGCCATGCGGCACGGCTCCGCGCTTCCGGTGCTTGAAACGACCGTGGTCAGCGACTGGGTCGACTACAACGGCCACATGAATGATGCGGCCTATGCGATCGTGTTCAGCCGTTCGGTCGACGCGCTGATGGACCGGGTCGGCCTCGACGCAGCCGTGCGCAAGCGGACCGGGCAAACCTTGTTCACCCTGCAGATGATGCTCCACTATTTCAAGGAAGCGAAGGAGGGCGAAACGCTCGCCGTCTCCTGTCAGTTGCTCGAGCACGACGACAAGCGGATGCGGGTCTGGCTCGACATGACCGCGCCGGGCGGGGAGCGGCTGGCCGCCTCGGAGCAACTCCTGATTTCTGTCAGTCAGAGCGACGGGAACGCGCGCGCAGTCGCGTGGAGCTTCGAGACGACGGCCGCACTCGAAGCGCTCGCCAAGGCGCAAAGGGAACTTCCTCATCCGCCCGCAGCCGGGTCAGGCGTGGCTTTCAAGCGTAGCTGAAGGCTCAGCCAGTCCCTGTTTCGAGGCGCCCGGGAATTTGCCGCAAGCCGGGCCTCCCGCCGATTGTCCTAGGGGAGAGACGAGACAGGCGCGACGGGTCAGGCGGCTCTCGGCAGTCTTGGCAAATAGGCGAGCTGCGCATGGCGGTCACAATAGGGACCACTGTGCGCGGCCCCGCCGCAGTAGCGGAAGGTGCTGAGATCGCGCGGGTTGCCGGTCGGCCAGCGGCAAGTTCCGTCCGTCAGGTCGACGACGGTCAGTTTCCCGTCGATCGGCTCCTGGTCGGCAAAATACTTGGTAAACGGTGCGCCCTCGGAGACGGCGACATTCAGTATATTAGCGCGTTGGTTATACATCTTCAGCTCGGAATGGTGGGAAAGCGGCTCGCGGCCTAAGGCGCGCCAGCCACGCAAGGTGTTCAGGTAGTCACGAAAAGCGACATTTCCAGAGGCAACCGCACGTAAATTGCGTCTGGAGACCCAATTTTTTGCTTTCCAGGCCGTCGACCATGGCCGAAGGGCGGGAGCCGGCCCTCACCCGTCCACCCGTCTTCGCAGCCAGAAGGCGTAGAGCGCTCCGGCGCTGAGCGCCGCGACGCTCATGATTGCGCCCAGGGCCGTGGGCGAAGCGTCCCGGTACAGCGCGGCCGAAGTGACGCCGGCCAGCGCTCCGAACAGCATTTGGGTCGTGGTGACGAATGCGGAGGCGAGGCCGGCGATCTCCGGCAAAGGATGGATCGCCTCGTGGACAGCGTTGGGAAATACGAGACCGAACGCCGAAATGAAGACCATCACCAGCGCCGCCACGATAACGGCTGACCCGGCGCCCGCGAGGCCGACGGCCAAGAGCGTGAGCGCCGCGACGCAATCCACCGCAAGCCCTGCGTCGAGCAGCGTTTTCGCCCTGACATGGCGGCTGAGCAACCAGGCGTTGATCGAGGAGCCGACGATCACGCCGGACGCAGTGATGGCGAACAGAGCCGCGAATACGGTTTTCGATACGCCATAGCCCTGCATGAACAGGAGCGGCGAAACATTGACGTAAGCAAAGAGACCCGCGAACACGAGGCCTCCCAGCAGAGAAAAGCCGACGCACGCCGGATTGGTCAACACCCGTTTGTAGCCAGCGAAAACAGTCGCGGGCTTGAGATTTCGGCGGTTTTCCGCAGCGTGCGATTCCTGAAAGAGAGCAATGGCGGCGATCGTGGCCAGGACAGACACGCCGGTCAGCACGACAAAAATCAGGCGCCAGGAGCCGAAGGACAGGATTTCAGCGCCAAGCGTGGGCGCAATCAGCGGCGCAACGCCAAATACGACCGAGACCGCGGAAAGCTGCAGGCGAGCCTCGCGGCCCTCAAACAGGTCGCGGATAATCGCCCGCGGCAGAATGCCGATCGCTCCCGCGCCCGCTCCTTGCACCAGGCGAAACGCGAGCAGCGCATGGATCGAGGGAGCGAGAGCCGCGCCCGCCGCGCATAGCGTGAACAGAGCAAGGCCGATCGTCATGATCGTCTTGCGCCCGAACCGATCGGCAAGCGGACCGACCACGATCGGCGCGCTCGAGAAGCCTGCGATGAAGATGGCGATAACCGACGCCGCTTCCGTCTGCGGCGCGTGAAACTCCGCCTGGATCAGCGACAGACTCGGCAACGCCATGTCGATGGACAAAGCCGGGAGCGCTGTGAGGAGGGCGAGGAAGAGCGTGAACCCGAGCCCGTGAATGTTGAAGCGGGTCATTAGGCTGGCGCGTCGCCGGTCGTTTTAAATTCGCTCGCCGCGAGCAAGCGCGCTCGCGACAGGCTGACAATGGCTGCTTTGTTCACACCGGCGGCCGCGTCTTTTCGAGCGGCGCCTTCAGCGCGGCGCCGGATTCGCGCGTCTCGGCGCGGTTGAGAAGCTCGTCCGATAGCCCCATGCCGGCGAGCGCGCCGGCGGTCGCGAGCAATCCGGCCCAGAATGCGCTGCCGATCAGTGCGCTTATAACGGGCGCCATCGGCAGGAAGAAGCCGATCGCGATGCAGCCGACGCAGGTCAGGATAAGGAAGGCTGCTTTCGCGATGACGTTGACGCCGCCGCGAGTCACGGCCGCTATGCGCAGGCTTGCGTACCAGAGAAGCGCGAAGGCGACGATTGTCGCGGCGATCGGAATGGACGATCTCCTTAATTCACAGCCAGCTTGGCGTTGCACTGCGAACGGATGCGTGGGCCGCCCGGGCCCGCGCGCCGAGGGCGGCTTTCGTGCTTGGCTTCCGCGCGCCGATAGTGCGACCGGCGGCCGATGCGGTGATTATGACGCCCGGTCAGGCGGCGGGCGGTTGCGGCGCGAGCTTGTCCTGGGTCTTGAGGTCAAAATCGCTGGCGTCATGGCGCTCATGCAACTGACTGGCAAGGTCGCCGTTGGCCTTATTCACGATCCGCCCTCGCTTCACCGCCGGACGCGCGGCGATCGTGTCGGCCCAGCGCAAGACATTCTTGTAAGCATTCACACCGAGAAACTCAGCCGCGCCGTAGCTGTTCGCTCTCGCCAGACCTCCGTACCAAGGCCAGAGGGCCATGTCCGCAATCGTGTAATTGGGGCCGGCGACGTATTCGCTTTCCGCGAGGCGCCGGTCGAGGACATCGAGCAGGCGCTTCGTCTCCATTGCGAAGCGATCGATGGCGTATTCGATCTTGATCGGCGCGTAGGCGTAGAAATGGCCGAATCCGCCGCCGAGATAAGGCGCCGAGCCCATTTGCCAGAAGAGCCATGAGAAGCACTCCGCGCGCTCGGCGGCTTCGGTCGGCAGGAAGGCTCCAAACTTCTCCGCCAGATAGAGCAGGATCGCGCCGGACTCGAAGAGCCGGATCGGCTTCGGACCGCTGCGGTCCATCAAAGCGGGGATCTTCGAGTTCGGATTGATGGCGACGAAGTCGCTGCCAAACTGGTTGCCCTCGTTGATCCTGATCAGCCAGGCGTCGTATTCGGCGCCCTTATGACCCAATGCCAGCAGCTCCTCGAACATGATACTGACCTTCTGGCCATTCGGAGTCGCGAGCGAATAGAGTTGGAACGGATGGCGGCCGACCGGCAGCTCCTTGTCGTGGGTGGAGCCGGCGATCGGGCGGTTGATGTTCGCGAACTGCCCGCCGCTTGGCTTGTCCCACGACCAGACCTTTGGCGGAATGTACTCGGACGAACTGCTCATTCATGCGACTCCAGATCTCGAGGCTGCGGCAGGCGCGATCGCGTAGCGCGCTGGTGGATTTCAATTGGTGCTTTATTCGCGGACTTTCCAGCGGCCGCCACCGGCGCTCAGTAACGAGTGCGCTTCGATTGGAATAGTCGCCGCGCTTGATCCGGTCGAGCCTGATGGCGTCGCAAGGCGAGGAATCGTAAGCGAGCCGGCGAAGCGCGTGCTCAAATCTGCGTGATCAGGGGCGCGAGTGGCAGTCCATTCAACCGAGCTCTGCAGCTGTTTGTCATTTGCACGCCTTAGATTTAGAAGAAGCTGTGTGAGCCTGCGCCCAATTGAAGAAAACGCAGCCACAAGCGCAGTTGCGACACGGGGGGAGTTCGTGGATCCCATTCTCATTGTCGGCGCCGGGCCGACGGGTCTTGTGCTCGCAATTGAACTGGCTCGCCGCGGCGTGCCGCACATCCTGATCGACCAGCGGCCTAAGCCGCTGCTGTGGGATCGTGCGGCGGTCATCAAGACGCGGACCCTCGAGATTTTCGCCGCGCTCGGGCTTTCGTCGGAGTTCCTTGCGCCGAGGGACCGCCATTCGCGGAACCGACTTCTATTGCGCAGGCTCGCGGAGGGCGTCGTTTCGATTTCAGGTTCTCGACACGCCGTTCCCGCTCATGCTGGGCCTGTCGGAAGGCGTGACCGAACAAATCCTCACCAGTGAGCTCGAGCGGTTGGGCGGCGGCGTCAAACGAGGGGTGGAGTTCGTCGATCTCGAGGCGGGCGACGAGGCGCTGCGGGTTCGCGTTCGCGAGCATGGCGTCGAACGCATCATAGAGCCGAGCTGGCTCGTCGGCGCCGACGGGCTTCACAGCAAGGTCCGCGACGCTGTGGGAATCGAGTTTCCCGGACACGATTACGATCAGCAATGGGGTGTGGCCGACCTGCGCTTCGCCAACTGGCCGCACGAGCCGGACTTGGCCGCGGCCATGTTCGATCCGCTGCTTATCCCGGTTCCGATCGGCGAGGATACCTGGCGGGCGTACTTCCGCGCCGATCAGGCCACGACTGCGCATCAAACCCACATTGCGCATTGTCTCAACATGCTGGCGCCGGGCGCGACAATCGCGAGCTTCCGACGAGCCGCAACTGTTCCACACCCATTCCCGGATCGCGACGCGGTTCCGCTCGGGGCGCGTGCTGCTTGCCGGCGACGCGGCGCACGCCTGCAGCCCGATCGAAGGCCACGGGATGAATGGCGGGATTCAAGACGCGTTCAATCTGGGATGGAAGCTCGCTCTGGTCGCGACCGGCAAGGCTCCGGACGCCTTGCTCGACTTCTACGATGCCGAGCGCCGGGCGATTGCGAAAATCGTCTGCGCTTCGGGCGACGATGCGGAGGCCAACGCCGCGCAAGGGGATCCGGCGGCGATCGAGGCGGCTGCGAAGAATTTGGCGACCGCCGAAGGCCAGTACAAAGCGGCGTTCGGCGAATTGGAGCTGGGCCTCGGCTACGATGCGAGCCCGATCCTGGGATCCATCGGGCCTGAACCCGTCTCTCAGTCCATGACGACGATCGGATATCGGCTTGGGGACGCTGGCCCGCTGACGGGCCCGGGCGGCGCCATTCGGCTGCATGAACTCATTGCCCACACAGGGCACACTGTGTTGGCGACGACGGGCGAAGGGGACCGCGCCAACTCAGACGAGGTCGTGAAAATGGCGCGCCATGTCGCGGACCGTTTCGGCTCCCATGTCAAAGCCTTTGTCGTGGCGCGGAACGCAGCCGCGAGCGGATCCGCTGAGGATTTGGTGATCGACGCGACGGGGGCAGCCCATGCGCGGCTTGGCGGCGGCGAGGGGCCGTCGCTTTGCGCTGTACGTCCCGACGGCCATCTTGGTCTTCGAGTGACGCCGCCGGCGCTTCCGGCGGTCGAGGCCTATTTCGCGCGGATCCTTGGCTAAGGAGGCGGTCCCGTCGATAATTTGGATTGTCTTGGCGGGTCGCCTTTTGGCTTCGAAACTGCGGTTCTGAGGTGTTGGATTTCCTTGGATTTCCTTGGATTCTCTCGTCCGAATCGAGACTTTTCAATGAGTTACGCGGATAAAATCGGGAAAATATTTTCGTGCCGCTTTTGGTGGCGTCAAAGCGATCGGAGACGGGAACCTCCAGTGGCGGCATGCGGACGGGCAGGATTTGACATGGGGCGAGCTTAGTCTACATTCTGATTTTCCGCAACAAATTGTCGCCCGAGCTTTGCTTCGCCCATCTCAACACAAGAGCAACTCGTCCTAAGGGGGGATTTCTCCGAACGCAGCGCCGGCCCAAGGCCACTGACCCGGAGACCAAACTAAAGCCCTTGCTTTCCTATTGTCGCCATGATAGTTAAGTCTATGCTTAACTATCAGACTCCACTCGACCTGGCGTTTCAGGCCCTCGCCGATCCGACCCGGCGGGCGATTGTCGAGCGGCTCGCGGAGAGGCCGGCGTCGGTCAGCGAGCTCAAGCGTCCACTCGCCATGTCGCTGCCGGCGGTGATGCAGCATCTGGCGGTGCTGGAGACCTCGGGGCTCGTCGTCTCGCAAAAGTCGGGACGCGTGCGGACCTGCAGCATCAATCCGGCCGCGCTCGCCGAGGCCGAGCGATGGATCACGGAGCGGCGCCTCGAGTGGGAGCGCCGCCTCGATCGGCTTGGGGACTATCTCAAAACTCTGGAAAGCGAAGGAAAGAGCGATGAACACGATCGATGATACGAGCCGCAAGGTTCAGCCGGCGCCTTTGCGCGTTTCTCGAATCTTCCCGGCGCCGCGCGAAACAGTGTTCAAAGCCTGGAGCTCGGCTGACCATGTCAAAAGATGGTTCTGCCCGAGCGGCTATTCGGTTCCCGAAGCGACGGTCGAGATGCACGTCGGCGGGCGGTTCGAGGTCTGCATGCGCTCGCCCGAGGGCATGGAGCATTGGACCAGGGGAACGTTCACCGAGGTCGTGGCTCCGGAGCGCCTGACGATCGACCATCATGTGGTTGACCCGTGCGGCGGCGGCCCGCTGTTCAGCGCCGTCACGCAGGTCAAATTCAGTGCCGCCGCCGGCGGTACGCGGATGGATGTGGTGCAGACCTATACGGTCTCCGACGCGGCCCAGGTCGAGCCGATGCTCAAGGGCGCGCCTGAAGGCTGGCGCCAGACGCTCGACAAGCTCGAGGCGGAAGTCGCGCGTATTGAGGCGAACGGCGGCGCCCGCTCGGTTGTGCATGGCGCCTTCCATCTGGAGCGCATTTACGACGCGACGGCGGAGCAAGTTTACAAAGCGCTCTCGGACGAGGCGGCCAAGAGCCGCTGGTTCCACGGACCGCAGGGGTGGCGCCCGATCGAGCGCTTCATGGATTTTCGGGTCGGTGGCCGCGAGCGCGCCAAGGGGCAGTTCGAAGGCGGCATGACGACGACGTTCGACGCGATCTATCACGACATCGTTCCGCGCGAGCGGATCGTCTACACCTACGAGATGCATCTCGACGAGCGGAAGATTTCCGTTTCCCTCGCGACGCTCGAGATCGAACCCGCAGGCGCGGGACGGACGAAGCTCAAGGTTTGCGAGCAGGGGGCGTTCCTCGACGGCTACGACGACGCCGGCTCGCGGGAGCGCGGAACGGCGGGGCTTCTCGACAAGCTGGAGCGTCACTTAGCGCCTGATCACAGGAGCGGAGGAGCCAAGCATGACCTCGCCTCACGAAGCGTCCGTCGCCGATCGCGATTCGACGGAAATCGCCAAGCGAAGCTATCGCGCCTATGTCGACAAGGATCGCTCGGCGATCGAGCGGCTCCTCGCCGAGGACTTTCACTTCACCAGCCCGCTCGACAATCGCATCGATCGAAAGACCTATTTCGAGCGCTGCTGGCCGAACAGCGGATGGATCGACGGCTTCGACTTCATCGCCGTGGTCCCCAGCGACGATCGCGTTTATGTGACGTATGTCGGCCACAGCGACCGCGGACGAAGCTTCCGCAACACGGAGGTGCTGACCGTTCGAGACGGGAAGATTGTCGAGGTCGAGGTTTATTTCGGCTGGAACGTACCGCACCCGGCCCCGTCTGGCGGCTTCGTGGAGGACGCGCCGCAAGAGTGACATCGCAAGGCGCATTGCTCGACGACTACGACGACGCGGCGTCGAGCTCGGCGCTCCGCTGCGGGTGATGGGTCTCTACTCGTCGTTCGAGGCGTTGAGGTCGTTCCAGCCGATATATTCGCCCTCGAGGGCCTCGTGCCGCCGGACCCCTATGCCGCCGCCGTCATCCTTGGGGAGGAAGACGACGCCGGCGGCTCTCGAGCGCGATGCGGATTTTGTCGACCGCTTCGTTTGCGATGGTATCGGGCGCGCCGTTCTCGAACGCATTGATCGCCGACACCGGCACGCCGGCCGCCTCGGCCAGCTTCGCCTGCGACCAGCCAATAAGGGCGCGCGCCGCTCTGACCTGTGCCGCTTCGACCATGGCCTTGAGTTTATTCCGCCGCTGTCGCGGATATCGCGACGGCGGCGGCGGGCGCGGAATCGCGAATGGTGTCGCCGAGCGTCTTGCGCGCGAGCGCCGCTTCGCCGCCGCTGGTGGCGTGATAGAGCGACAGCTGCTCGAACTCGTCCGACTTGGGCGCCTCGATGGCGAGGTCGCTGTAGGTCCAGCGGTCGGGCGCCTCGAGCGTGGCCTTGAGGACTTTGCGCGTCTTCAGGAAGAAGCTGCCGTATTTCCATGCCTTGCCGAGGATCTCCAATCCGTAGCGCGGATAGAAGACGAAGCGCGATTCGATCGGCAGGCCTGCTCGGCGGTCGCGACGGAATTTCAGCCGGAAGGCGCCGCCTTCGAGCGGATGGACGCCCTCGTGGTCGATCATCAGTTTGAACCAGAGCATCGTGCTCAGGATCTGCTTCGGCCGTCCGTTCTTGATCGCCGCCGCGCGCTTGAGGATCGTGCCGATATGGTCGAGCGTATAAAACGCGCTCCACGCAGCGCGGTAGGCGTCCTCCCACTCCTGGTCGCGTCATCTTCGAATGATGCGAGACGCGGTGGTTGAGGTCGTATTTGTTGATGTCGGGGTCCATCCAGACGCCCTTGGCGAGCATCTTCTTGTGATCCTCCGAGCCCGGCAAGGGCGTGAGGAAGAAGAATTCGAGAATGTCGAGCGGCAGTTCGCGCTTGATGATCTCGATGTCGCGCAGGATCGATTCTTTCGTGTCGGCCGGGAAAGCCGAGGATGTAGCCGGCGAACGTGATGGCGCCGTGCGAGCGCCATTTCTGCAGCATCACCCGATATTCGGTGATCTTGTTCTGCCGCTTCTTGGCGGTGATGAGATTCTCGGGGTTGATGTTCTCAAGCCCGATGAACACGCGTTTGACGCCGGCGGCCGTCGCCTTCTCGATGAAGTTCTTGATCTTGTGGCAGAGCGTGTCGACCTGGATGGTGAAGCCGACGTGGATGCCTTCCTTCTTCAGCTCGATCACCCGGTCGAGCAGGATCTCCCAGTCGCTGTTGCGGGCGAAATTGTCGTCGGTAATGAAGAACCGGTCGATGCCCTGCGCATAATTGGCGCGGATGATCTGTTCGAGATCGTCGGGCGTGCGAAAGCGGCTCTTGCGCCCCTGCACGTTGATGATCGTGCAGAACGAGCACTGATAGGGGCAGCCGCGGCCGAGATCGATGCTCGAATAGGTCCCGGACGTGCGCTCGACATGCTTGCGCGGCAGGATCGGCGCCGGCTCGCCAACGAGCGACGGCAGCTTGTCCATGAAATTGTAGAGCGGCTTCAGCGCGCTGTTCCACGCGTCGAGCAGCACTTCATCGAGTCGGTGCTCCTCGGATTCGCCGGCGAACATCGAAATGCCGAGCGCCTGCGCCTCGACGATCTCCGGCGGAAGCTCAGGCAGCATGGCGAGGCAGCCCGAGACGTGGAAGCCGCCGAGACAGACCTGATAGCCAGCCGCGCGAAACTGACGCGCGATATCCACAGCGCGGGGAAATTGGTTCGACTGCACCCCGACGATGCCGATCAGCGCCCGCCCGCCCCGGCGCTTGAGGTCGCGGATGATCCGGCTCGGGAATACGCGGCGATTGGTTTCGTCGTAGGTGTCGACCTCGATCCTCACGCCTGGGCCGAGAACCTCGCGCTTGCTGGCGTCCTCGGCCAGGCTGTTCATGCAGGCAAGCGTATTGGACGGCAGCGCCGAGCGGAACCACTGGATCGGATAGCCGTCATCGTCGTAGTGGGTCGGCTTGACGAGAACGAACGTGAACAACGAATTCGACCCGCGTGTGAATCCGGCTTGGCCTCGATTGGAACTCGACAACGCGCTTATCAATTGGTTGCCCCGCGGAAGAATCGCAAAACCGCTAGCACGGGCGGCTTATCCGAGCAAATCCCTGTCGTTTCCGCACTCGGCTGAGGCCGATCACATGGGCGGGACAAGCCCGTCCTTGCCGACCAGGACGAAGGCGGCGTCGATCGAGCCGTCCGCCTGCTTGGGTCCCCGAGCGATGATCGCCGCGCCGGGCTTGAGATCCGTCTGCGCGCCGGGCTCGAAGCCGACGATCGGCGTCTTCGGGTCGACCACGATGGTCTGCTCGCCGCCTTTATAGGTCACGGTGAGCTTGGGGCCGGTCGTCGCGTCGACGCGGGCGGAGATGTTGCCGTTGGTCATCGAGCTTTTCGGCCCGAGGTCGAAGGGGCGGTAGCCCTCGCCCGTGCCGCGCATCGCCTCGGGAAAGATGTGCACTTCCATGGCCTTGAGCTCGTTCCCGTCGCCCGGCATGGCCGCGACGCCGATGAAAGACCCCGGCTTCACGTCGGTCAGCGCGGCGGGAACGACCAGAATGAATCGGGTTTTTGAACCGAGGTGGATCGTCTGATCCTCGCCCGCGCGGGTGTGGACTTTCAACGACGAGCCGTCGGCGCTGATCGTCTGGATGGTTGCGCGGGAAGACGCGACCGGGGGGTTCTGGGCAAGGACGGGCGTGACGGCGAAGACGAACGCCGCGGCGAGGGCAATTCTGAACGACATTCATCGCAAATCTCCCAAAGCAACGTAAGGCAAAGTAACGTGAGGAATGAGCCCGAGTCCGGCGCGGCCAGCCCCAGGCCGTAGAGAATCGGAATGATGCTTCCAAGACGGATCGGCGCCTGAGCCCCGAGGTGAAGTCAAACATGTGCGGTGGGTCGGGTTTCCCCTCCAGCTTTAGACTTTGATCTCGTTCCCATCCTGGCTCCAGCGGGTGTGGAAACTGCCTTGCCTGTCGAGGCGGCGGTAGGTGTGCGCGCCGAAATAGTCGCGCAGGCCCTGCAGCAGGTTCGTCGGGCCCCGCGCGCGTCTCAGCCCATCGTAATAGGCCAGCGACGAAGAGAAGGCAGGCGTCGGCACGCCGTTTGCGATCGCCAGGCTAAGCACACGTCGCCATGCGCCCTCCGTCCTTACGACGCCCTCGCGGAAATAGTCGTCGAGCAAGAGGTTTGCGAGCTTTGGGTTTCGCTCATAGGCTTCCTTGATGCGATCGAGGAAGCGGGCGCGGATGATGCAGCCGCCGCGCCAGATGGTCGCCATGTCGCCGAGCTTCAGATCCCATTTGAACTGGGCGGAAGCGATCGACATCTGCTCGAACCCTTGCGCGTAGGCGATGATCTTCGACGCGTAGAGCGCGTCGCGGATGGCGTCGATCTCCGCCTTTTCCGGCTTGCGCGTCTCCGACTTTGGGTGGGGCGTCTTCTTGTCCAACTCCAGGCGCATCGAGCGGTTGGCGGAGAGGACGCGGGCGAACACGGCCTCGGTGATCGCCGTCAGCGGCACGCCAAGTTCAAGCGCGTTTTGCGCCGTCCAGCGGCCGGTCCCCTTCTGCTCGGCTTCATCGACGATGACATCGACCAGCGGCTTGCCCGTGGCCGCGTCGGTCTTGCGCAGGACAGCGGCGGTGATCTCGATCAGATAGGAGTCGAGGTCGCCCTCTTTCCAGGTTTGGAAGATGTCGGCCATCGCTCCCGCGTCGAGGCCGTAAACGCTCTTCATGAGATCGTAGGCCTCAGCGATCAGCTGCATGTCGGCATATTCGATGCCGTTGTGCACCATCTTGACGTAATGGCCCGCGCCTTGCGGGCCGATGTACGTGCAGCAGGGCACGCCATCGACCTGGGCCGCCATCTTGGTCAGCATCGGCGCGATGCGGTCCCAGGCTTCGCGATCGCCGCCGGGCATCATGCTCGGGCCTTCGAGAGCGCCTTCTTCTCCACCCGATACTCCCATGCCGACAAAGCGGATCTTTTTCTCTTCGCAGGTCTTGTAGCGCCGCGCGGTGTCGGTGAAGAGCGAATTGCCGCCATCGATGATGATGTCGCCTTCGTCGAGATGGGGCAGGAGCTCGTCGATCACTTCGTCGACCGGCTTGCCGGCCTTGACCATGATGAGAATCGGGTCGAGGCTTCGCGATGCTGGCGATAAACTCAGGCAGCTCTTTGGCCGGAAAAAAGCGGCCTTCTTTGCCATGCTCTGCGATCAGCGTGTCGGTCCGCTCGTGATTGCGATTGAAAACCGCAACGCCGAACCCCTTGTGCGCCGCGTTTCGCGCCAGGTTCGCGCCCATGACGGCCAATCCCATAACGCCAATGTCAGCTTTGTCAGCCATGATTTCTCCGCGCATTTGGGGACAGGTCCGCTGTCTTAGCCCCGGAGCCGAGGGCGAGCAAATCCGCCACAAGGTTCGCGTGAGCCGCTGATAAAACGCGCCACGTGCGCAAATGGCGTCATGACGGTTGACGAAATCGCACAAAAACGCCTTTTGTTGTCGTCAATTTCAGGAGCTCCACCTTGCCGCATGCGCCTGCGGACGCGCTCTGGGTTCGCGTCTACTACGAAGACACCGACTTCTCGGGCCGCGTTTATCACGCGTCCTATCTGCGCTTCCTGGAACGCGGCCGCACCGAGTGGCTGCGCAGGCGCGGATTCGCGCATCGGGGTCTTGCCGAGAATTCAGGCGTCGTGTTCGTCGTGCGCTCGCTGCAAATCGAGTTTTTGGCGCCGGCGATGATGGACGATCTTTTGACGGTCCAGACCAGCGTCGCCGCCGTGCGCGGCGCCTCGATCACGTTTCACCAACGCGTCGTGCGCGGCGACAAGGCGCTCGTCACCGCCGAGGTGTTGGTCGCGTCAATTCGCGACGGCCGCCTGGCGCGGATTCCCGCCGACTTGCGTCGCCGTCTTCAGCCGCCCTCTTGAAGCGGGACTGGCGAACCCGGCGCCGAAGGCCTCGCGCGTCAAGCAATCAGAACGCCACCCGGTCCCCGCCCTTGAGCTCGAGGATTTCGCGGGCTTCGTCCGGGTTCGCGACGGAGAGGCCGAGTCCCTCGATGATCTGACGGGCGGCGCGAACCTGCTCGGCGCTGCTCGTCGCGAGTTTGCCCGGGCCAAACCAAAGCGAATCCTCGAGCCCGACGCGAACGTTGCCGCCCATCGCGGCAGCCATCGCGGCGATGGCGAGCTGATTGCGGCCCGCTCCAAGCACCGACCATCTGTACTGCGCGCCGAACAGACGGTCAGCCGTGCGCTTCATATGCATGACGTCCTCGGGGTGCGGACCGATTCCGCCGAGGATGCCGAACACGGTCTGGACGAAGAGCGGCGGCTTGACGAGGCCGCGCTCGAGAAAATGACTGAGGTTGTAGAGGTGCGCAGTGTCGTAACACTCGAACTCGAAGCGTGTCCCGGAATCGGCCAGCGTGCGCAGGACGAATTCGATGTCCTTGAACGTATTGCGGAACACGAGATCGCGGGAGTTCTCGAGCGCCTGCTGCTCCCAATCATGTTCAAAGGTCTTGAAGCGGTTGAGCATCGGGAAGAGCCCGAAGTTCATCGAGCCCATGTTGAGGGACGCCACCTCCGGCTTGAAAGTCTCCGCCGGCTTCACCCGCTCCTGCACCGTCATGAAAGGCGCGCCGCCCGTGGTCAGATTGATCACGGCTTTTGTCGACTGCTTGATGCGCGAGAGGAAGCGCGCGAAGGCTTCCGGGGTTTGATCAGGCCGGCCGGTTTGCTCATCCCGCGCGTGCAAGTGAACGATTGCCGCTCCGGCTTCCGCCGCGCCAATCGCGGCCTCGGCGATCTGGTCGGCCGTGACCGGAAGGTAGGGCGACATGGACGGCGTGTGGATCGCCCCCGTCACGGCGCAAGTGATGATGACTTTGTTCGACTGAGCCATATGAGCGTTGTTCCTCTTCGCTGTTCGTTAGTCGCCGATGGTCTTGTCCGCCCAGCGCTTATGCGCTGCAAGCGCGATCAGGCGGCGATCCCGCCAGGCCTGACGTTCTCCGAGCCGGTCCGCGGCCAGGCGCTTGCGCCGCTCGAACTCGATTGTGTCCATGACAGGCCCGCTCCAATCGACGCGCCATTGCGTCGACGGGAAGATGCCGGAGTAGATGCCTTCATAGCGGTCGGCGTAGTCGCGCACGCCTGCGGGCGCGTTGAGGTCGATGGTCTCGAACGGCCCCATGAACGACCAGCGCAAGGCGAGGCCCTCGCGAATCCCAACATCGACGTCCTCAACCCCCGCATAGCCCTGCTCGACCAGCCGAAACGCCTCTTCAAGCAGCGCGCCTTGCAGCCGGTTCATGACAAAGCCGTCGAGCTCGCGCTTCATGACGATCGGCGCATGACCGGCGGACCGCAGAAACGTTGCCGTGCGCTCGACAAAAACCGGGTCCGTCCACGGGGCCGGAACCACTTCAGCGGCCGGAATAAGGTACGGCGGATTGATGGGATGGACGACGAGACAGCGCGCGCGACCTTTCAGGTTTTCGGTGAAGGCCGAGGGCAGAATTGCGGACGTCGAGCTCGCCAGCACGGTGTCGGCCGGCGCGGCCGCGTCGAGCCGCGCGAACACCGCGCGCTTCACCTCGACATCTTCCGGCGTGTTCTCTTGGACGTGGACCGTTCCTTCAAGCGCCGACTCGAGTGTCGCCGCCACGCGAATCCGCGCGCCGACTTCGCCGGCCGCAGCCCCGTTCAGAAGATCGTTGGCCTCGAGTTCCGGCAGGAGCCGTTCGATATAGGCCAGAGCTTTACTTGGCGCATCCTTGTCCTGATCCCACAAGGCGACCTCGCAGCGAGCGCGAGCGAAGCTGATCGCCCAAGCGCGGCCAACGAAGCCGGACCCTATCACTGCCACTTTTGCCATACCGCTCTCCGACGCCAGCGCCTATCCGTCACAACGTCTCGACATTGGCGTCCACGCCGATCGATTGGCCGGACACGTTACGCCCCGCCGGGGACAACAGGTAAGCGATTGTCGCCGCGACGTCGCTCGCAGTCACCATTCGCCGCATCGAGACCTTGATCGAGATAGGTCTTTTCCATCGCTTCGTAACTGACGCCCGTCTGTTTCGCGCGCGCCGTGATCACTCCGGTCATCCGTGGCCCCTCGACGATGCCCGGCAGAATCGCATTGACGCGGATGTTGGCGGGTCCCAGTTCCTTGGCGAGGCTCTGGGTCAGTCCGATCACGCCAAATTTGGCCGCCGAATAGGGTGTTCGGAACGCATAGCCGAACCGCCCCGCAGCCGAGGACAGATTGACGATCGAGCCGCCGCCGGCGGTTTTCAGCATCGGCACCGCGAAATGCGCGCACAGGAATTGCCCGGTCAGGCAGACGTCGATGGTGCGGCGCCAATCCTCGGGTTTGATATCCTCGACGGCTCCGGTCGGGCCGGCGATTCCCGCGTTGTTGATCAGCGCGTCCAGTCCACCGAGCGAGCCTTTGACGTCATCGAACAGACGGGCCACGTCGGCGTCCGAAGCGACGTCTGCCCGAGTGACCTGAGCCTTGGGATGCGCGGCGCGGTAGTCTGCGAGGAACTCGTCGGAGACATCGCAAATATGGACCTGCGCGCCACGCGCTATGAGCAGGTCGGCGGCCGCGCGCCCAATGCCCGATGCGCCGGCCGTGACCAGAACGCGCAGCTTCTCGGGAAGAGCAAAGATGTCAGCGGGATCGTTCATTCAGTCGCTCCGATGATCAGGTTCGTCTGTCGCGTCGCGCCATTGCGTCGCATGGGCGGACGCAAGCGCCGACCCGAAGCCTCTAAGGCCAGTTCGTCGATTCCGCCACTTCCGCCAGCATCGACATGACTTCGAATGCGGCCTCCGCGGCCTGAGCATTGGCCGAAGCGCAGCAATCCCGCAGGACCGTGACCCGAAAACCGCGATCGGCCGCGTCCCTGACCGTGTGCTCGACCGAGAATTGCGTTGCGAGCCCGCAGATTGTGAGATCGGTCACCGCGCTGGCTTCCAGCACCGCGTCGAGCCCCGTCGCGAAGAAGGCGCTGTTGCCCTTGTGGATGAGGAAGGTCTCGCCCGGGAGCGGCTCGAAGCCCTCATAGGCTTCGGCGCCCCAGGAGCCAAGCTTCACCGCGCCGAGTTCCGCGACCTTACGAAAGAGGCGGCCATGTTTCGGCAAGTCCGCGTAATCCGGGAAAAAGCGATGTGGACGTGCGCGATCACAAACCCCGCTTGGCGCGCGCGCGCGAGCGCCTTTTGGCTCGCCTCCAGGAACGAGGTCGACGTCGACGCCGAGCGGTCGACCGCAAAAGGGATCTTCCCATCCGGGTGACAGATGTCGTTTTGATAGTGAAGCGCAATCAGCGCGCGAGCCAAGCTCGTCTCCGTTCACGCTGGCGCCGCGCCGGTCGCGGCGAAATAGCGGATCGCGAAGTCGACCCATTCCGGCTGGCTCCAGTCCGGATGTTCGCTCCGGACCTCGGGCCCAAGTGCGGCGACGATCGCATCGGCGTCCTCTTGGCCATCGCGGCGTGACTTTACCCGTCGACCGAGATCGATCATGTAGTCGCGCACTGTCCGGACGATGTCCGCGCCGCCCCGCGCACCATGTCCGGGAACCACGATACGGGGCGCTTCAGCGTTGATCGACGACAGGACGCGCGCCCAATTCGCCGCGTCAATGTCGACCTCGTCCGGCGGAAACCATGGAAAGATCGGGAACATCTTTTCCTCGACCAGATCCCCCATGAAAACGACGTCGCAATCGGGCACATGCACGGTCTGATCGCCGAGCGTATGCGCCTTCCCCGTTGCGCGCAGTTCGATGCTGCGCCCGCCGAGATCGATCGTGGCGCTGGGCCCCTCATAGACTTCATCCGGCTCGACGATTGTCGTCCCCTCGAGCGCCGCGGCGACTGCCGGCCCGAACGTGCGAAACATGCCGAGAAAAGCTTCGCCCTTGCGCCTGAGCTCGTCCCGTTGCGCTTCATTGTAGATGATCTTGGCTGCGCCTTTAAAAGCCTGCGCGCCGAAGCCGTGCTCCGGATGGAAGTGGGTGAGGGTCAGGATCAGCGGGCGCGTTCCAGCCAAATCTTTGGCGACCTTAAGCACCTTGGCCCCGTTGGCCGGCCCCATGCCGGTATCGATGACCAGCGCCGCGTCGTTTCCAAGGACGATTCCGATATTCGGCACCAGGGGAACTCGCCTGTCGCCGATGACGAAGATGTCCTTGGCGATCTCGCTCAGCGCGCTTGCATCGACGTTTGGGGGCGGCGGCGAGTCGTTCATGAAGTCTAATCGCGTTCGTTGTTCGAGAAGGGGTTCGTCGGCGGAGCGTCGCTGCGTGCGGCCGGGGATGCGCTTCGCGAAGGAAAGCCGATTTCGCGGCCTGCCGCAATGCCCTTGGGTCGATAAAGAATGATGATGAGCATGAGAAGCGCGAGAGCGCTGTCGCCCAGTCCAGCCGGCGCGGCGAGATGCATTCCGCCGATCGAAAAGCCGACCTCGGCCTCGCGCAAAGCTTCGGTCAGAGCCGATATGGCGAGCGCGCCGACCACGGCTCCGGTCAGGCTGCCCGCCCCGCCGATCACCAGCATCGCGATGATGAGGAAGGTCAGGTCGAGATAATAGGTCTCGACCCGAACCGTGCCGAGAAAATGCGCGAGCAGCACGCCGGAGACGCCGCTCAAGAAAGCGCTGAGAACGAAGGCGATCCAGCGATGGCGCACGATATCGACGCCCGCGGCCCTCGCCGCGACCTCGTCCTCGCGCGAGGCGCGGAGCAGCAATCCGCCGCGCGATTCCTGATAGGCGAAGGCGATCGCGATGGCGGTGATGGCCCAGATCGTCGCGGTCCAAAGGCCGACGTAGTTGGGCAGCCCCATGAGCGAGTTCTGACCGCCAGTGATCGAGGTCCAGTTGCCGAGCCCGACATACACGACGACCAGAATTCGAGAACGTCGCAATGCTCGCCGAAATGCCCGAGAGGCGCATGAGCGGAAAGCCAACGAGGGCGCCGATCGCGGCCGCCACCGCTCCGCCCGCGAGCGCCCCTGCGGGCGCCGGCCAGTGTTGGTGCGCGAGCAGTTTTGGCAGGTCAGGCAGGAAGACCGACTTCTGGCCAGGGGCCATCGTCAGCAACGCCGACACGTAGGCCGCGATCGCCATGAACCCGACGTTGCCAAACGAGAATACGCCCGAGTTGCCGGCGAAGACATAAAGGCCCACGACGGCGACCAGCATGATGAGAGCTTGCGTCACGCGTCTTTGCAGAATGATCGGCGCGAAGGTCGCAGCGCTCGCGACCGCAATGACGAGCGCGACGAGCAGGATCAAGGGCGCGAGACGGGCGGCGCGTTCTCGAAAAGCTGCGGTCATATGCGCTGCCGCAGGCTGCGGGACGGAAAGAGGCCGAGCGGACGGACAATCAGGACAAGGGCGACGACGACAAAGACGAACGCCTCCCGGAATGGCCGGAGCGCCTCGGGCAGCAGGGCCTGAGCCAAGATCGAGCCGGCGCCGACGAAAAAGCCGCCGATCGCCGCTCCGGGCAAGCTGCCAAGCCCGCCGATGACCGTGCCGACGAAGGCGATCACGACCAGCTGGAGGCCCATCCGAGGCTGAACGAGGCCCGTCTGCGCAACGATCATGCAGGCGACCGCAGCGGCCAGGAGGCCGCTTATGGCGAAGGCCGCGGCGATGACGCGGTTCGCCCGAACGCCGAGCGCCTCGGCCATCTGAAAGTTCTCCGCCGCCGCGCGCATCTCGAGGCCAAGGCGGGTTGCGCGCAGGAGCCAGGTGGTGCCGGCGAGAAGCGCGAGGCTGATCAGCGATCGTCACGAGATGCAGGAGTTGCAGGCGGACGCCGGCGACATCGACCTGCCGCGCCAATCCGGGCAGGAAATCGACGCCCTTGGGACGCGCCCCCACAACCATGATCAGCGTCTTTTCAAGAAAAAAGCTCACCGCAAACGATGAGACGAGCAGCGTCTCCGGATTGGCGCCTCTCAGCGGCCTGAATGCGGCTCGTTCGGTCACGAGCGCGAGGACAATCGCCGCGACTGTGGCGGCGATGATAGCGAGCGCTGTTGACTGGGTGAAGACCAGGAAAATCGCGTAGCCCGCGAAGGTGATCAGATCGGCATGGGCAAAGTTGACCAGCCGCATCACGCCGAAGATCATGCCGATTCCGAGCGCGGTGAGAGCGTAGAGACCGCCAACGCTGATGGCGTCGACGAGGACTTGCGCGGCCTCCCTCATCTTGACCCGCTCGCGCCGCTCATCGCCACGCCAAAATAGGCGCCGTCGAAATCGCGATGCGCCCTGACTTCGTCCGGGCGCCCGCTCAAGCTGAAACGGCCGTGACTCATGATGAGAATGCGATCGGCGACCGCGAAGGCGCGCGCCGCATTTTGCTCGGCGACGAGGATCGCGGCGCCGCGTGATCGGATCGCCGTCAACTTGTCGTAAACCCGAGCGATCGCCATTGGCGCAAGGCCGAGCGACGGCTCGTCCAGCATGAGCAGGCGCGGGCGTGACATGAGCGCGCGCCCGATCGCGAGCATCTGCTGCTCGCCGCCGGAAAGCAGTCCCGCCATTTGCCGGCGCCGCTCGGCGAGAACCGGAAACTCGGCGAATACCGCCTCGAGATCGGACGCGATCTCCCCGTCGCGGCGGATGGTCGCCCCGAGCTTGAGGTTTTCGAGGACTGAGAGGCTGGTGAAGATCTGGCGCCCTTCTGGAACCAGCGCAGCGCCGAGCCTCACGATTTCGCTGCGAGGGACGCCATCGATCGAGCGTCCGCAGATTTCGATGCGGCCGTGCGTTCGGGGCGCGATTGCCGCGATCGCCGTGAGCAGCGAGCTTTTGCCGGCGCCGTTCGGGCCGATGATGGCGACGATCTCGCCCGCCCCGACTTCGAACGTCGCCGCTTTGACGGCGGTCACGGACTCATAAGCGATCGTGAGATCCTCGACGCGAAGGGCCGCTTCGTTACTCGCGCTCATGCGGACGCGTTCTCCGACACGCCGAGATAAGCTTCGCGCACTTTCGCATTGGCGCTGATTTCGTCCGGCGGGCCGATCGCGAGCGTCCTCCCGCTGCCGAGCACATGGATCCGATCGCAGAGCGCGAAGATGAGCGCCATATTGTGCTCAACGACCAAGATGCCGCATCCGTAGGCGACGCGGACGCGAGCGATCGCCATTCTCAGATCTTCAACCTCCGCCGCCGCCATGCCTGCCGCCGGTTCGTCGAGCAGGAGATAGCGCGGCTCGAGCGCCAGCGCGCGAGCGATTCCCACTTTGCGCTCCTCGCCGTATGTCAACGCGGCGGCGGGCATGGCGCCGCGATCGCCTGGCAAAAACTCGGCCAGCAGCGTCGTCGCGCGCTCGCGGGCGCGACTCCGGCTCAGGCCATTCGCCACCAGGCTCACTTCAAGGTTCTCCGACACGCTGAGCCCCTTGAACAGCCGCACCGCCTGAAACGTGCGCGCGACTCCGGCTCGAGCAAAAGCGTCAGGGGTCGCGCCGGCAACCCGGCGCCCGTCAAGCCGGACCTCGCCCGCGCTCGGCTTCTGGAAGCCGGAGAGGACATTCACGAGCGTCGTTTTTCCCGCCCCGTTCGGCCCGATCAGGCCGACGATAGAACCCGGCTCGAGCGTGAACGAGACGCCCGCGATCGCCGCAAGGCCGCCGAAGCGAACGGAGACGCCTTCGCGCGACAAGCGACATCGAGAAGCGGCTTAAAGCGGCGGGACCTTGTCGAGCGAGTACCGGCCTTGGGCGGTAAACTTGCCGTCCTTGACCCCGATAATCGACATCGGCCGGTCGGTGGCGATGTGCAAGGTCGGCGTCCAGGTCGTCGGTCCGATCACAAGCGGCGCCTTGTTGAACGTGTCGAGCTTCGCCGCCACCTTGTCGCCATCCAACGAGCCCGCGGCGTTCGCGGCCTTGGCCCAGGCCTGAACGGCCGAGTAGCCGCGCAAGCCGTAGGACACGTCCGCCTTCTTGCCGTACTTGGCTTCAAATTTTTTGAAGAAGGCGTTGACGTCGGGGTCGGGATCGTCGCCGTATTTCGAACCGTAATTCACCACGTAGAAATTGCTGAGGTTCGGCACGCTGCCGATCCAGTAATCGCCGTCCATCGATTCGCCGGTGAGGATCGCTGCCTCGATGCCCGCCGAGCGGAGCTGGCGGATCGCGCTCGGACCGCCGGGCGCGTAGGAGCAGAGAAAGATCAGATCGGGCGGCTTCGGCAGCGAGGTGATCCGGGTGACTTGCGCGGCGATCGAGGGATCGCCATTGAGGAACGTGTCCTGTCCGAGCAGCGCCTGCTCGCCGGCGAGCTCCTTCCATCGCGTCGCGAAGCTGCCGCAGAGCGACTTCGTGTAGGAGATCGTATTGTCGAGAAGAACGTAGCCGGTGCGCCAGCCCTTCGTTTTGTAAGCCCATTCGGCCATCAGCGCGCCTTGCGCCTGCGCGGCGTTGGAGACGGAATAGGCGAGCGGGCCGATGCCCCGCACGCCGAACTTCGGGTCGGAAGCGGCGGAAAAGGCGATCACGTTGTTCTGCTGGGCGACGTAGGCGCCGGGCGCGCCAAAGTCGAAATCCGACGGAAAGAGGATGGCTTTCGCGCCTTTGTTGATGACGTCGATCGCGCCATCCGCGCCGAGCGGAGGATCGGACTTGTTGTCGAACTGGACGATCTCGATCGGCTGACCCAGCACCCCGCCCGCCGCGTTGATGTCGTCGACGGCGAGCTTCGCCCCGGCGATGGTGTCGGCGTCGATCGGCTGGAACCATCCGCTGAACGACATCACGAGGCCAAAAACCGGCTTGTCGGCGGCGGCGGCGGCCGAGGCGGCCATCATCGCCAGGCCGAGGCCGATGAGCCCCTGCATTCGTGTCTTCATTGCGCCAGTTCCTCCGCCGAAATTCAGGGGCAAGCCTTGGCGTTGAGCTCTGCCAAGCTCCGTCGTCACCCGCCGCGCATCCCTATCGAAGTAAACGGTCTTTTCCGGGCGACTTCAACCGCGAAACGCATTCTTCTCGCTTTGCGGCGAATGCCACATTCAATCGGCCTCCGGCGCCACGTCCCGATCGAGCCAGCCGGGATCGATTTCGGGCAGCGGGATGGCGTCGATCAGGAGTTGCGTGTAGCGGCTCTTCGGCGCGGCGAAGACGTCCTCGCAAGCCCCCTCCTCGACCACCAGGCCTGCCTTCATCACGTAGACGCGGTCGCAAACGGCTCGGATCACCGAGAGGTCGTGGCTGATGAACGCCATGGCGAGACCGAGGTCGCGCGTCAGTGTCTTGAGAAGATTGAGCGCCTGGGCCTGCGTCGATACGTCGAGGCCGGAGACGATCTCGTCGGCCAGCACGAAGTCCGGCTCGAGCAGCGCAGCGCGTGCGATGCCCACGCGCTGCCGTTGTCCGCCGGAAAGTTCATGCGGCGTTCGCTCGAGGCAGGCGAGCGGCAGCGCAACGCGGTCGAAGAACCCTCGCACCCGCCGCTCAGCTTCGGCATGATCGCGCGCCACCCGATGAAAGAGGAGCGGCTCGACCAGGATTCGCCGGACCGTGTGGCGCGGATTGAGCGAGGTCATGGGATCCTGGAAAATCATCTGCATGCGCCGCCTCAAGGGGCGCATTTCCGACTCAGGCATTCGCGAGATGTCGCGGCCGTCGAAGACGATCCGGCCGGCGTCGATGTCGATGAGGCGCAGGAGCGCGCGGCCGAGCGTCGTTTTGCCTGAGCCCGATTCGCCGACGATGCCGACGGTTTCGCCTCGGCCGATCTTGAGGTCGATTCCATGCAGGACTTTGATGCCGCCCACGCGTTCGCCGTTAAGGCGCCGTTTTCCCCCATAGGCGACTTCGACGCCGCTCGCGACGAAGAGTGTCTCAGCCATGCCCGGCCTAGGGCCCCACGCCCATGACTTCAAGCCGCAGCTCAGCGACCAAAGCCTCGGGCACGGGCTCAAGCCCCGCGTCGGGCCGATCGTATCGTGGCCCAGCCGCGATCAAGGCGCGCGTGTAAGCGTGGCGAGGCGCGGAGAGAATGTCCGCAGTCGGGCCGGATTCGATCACGGCGCCAGCGAACAAGAGCGTAACCCGGTCGCAGATCTGCGCGACGACGCCAAGATCGTGGGTCACGAAAATGACCGCGGTGCGATGCGCCTCCTGCATCTGGCGCATAAGCCGCAGGATCTGTTTCTGCACCGTGACGTCGAGCGCCGTCGTCGGCTCGTCGGCGACAATGATCTTGGGCTCGAGCGCGAACGCCGCGGCGATCAGGACGCGCTGGCGCATGCCGCCGGACAATTGATGCGGATAGGCGCGCAGCACGCGCTCCGGGTCTCGGATATGGACTTCGGCGAGCAGTTCGAGCGCGCGTTTGTGCGCCTCGCGCGCATTCATGCCGCGGCGAAGCCGCAGGCCGTCCGTCAGTTGCGCCTCGATGCGCCGGCCGGGGTTCAATGCAGTCATCGGGTCCTGGGGGACGAGCGCGATGGCGTCGCCGAAGATCGCCCGCGTTTCGCGCCGCGGCAAGGTCCTGAGGTCGCGCCCTTCGAACAGGATTTCGCCCTGCGTGATCCTGACCGTGCGTGGCAGCACACCAAGCAGCGCCTTGGCGATCGTGGACTTGCCGGCGCCGCTTTCGCCGACCAGCCCAAGCGTTTCGCTAGGCGCGAGATCGAGGCTCACACTGCGCAGGATTGGCTCAGCGTTCCCAAGTTCCGAAACCGCGCTTAAACGCCGAATGGAGAGGATCGGCGCCGTCATCGCCTGAGCACCGGATCGAGCGCGCGCCGCAATCCGTCGCCAAGCTGATTGAAGGCGAGGACAGTCGCGAACAGCGCGGCGAGCGGGGCGGCGAACACCCACCAGGTCTGATGAATGAACTGCCGACCTTCGGCGATCATGCCGCCCCAGGTCGGCGTGTCCGACGATACCGACAGGCCGACGAACGACAGGATGGCCTCGACAATGACCGCAATGCCCATTTCGAGACTCACCAGCGCCAATAAAGCTGGGACAATGTTTGGCAGAATCTCGCGCATCAAGGATATGGAACGGCGGAAAGCCGATGGCGTGCGCCGCAGTAATGTAGTCGGCCTCCGCTTGCGCCATCGTCTCGGCGCGCACGACCCGGCAGAAGCGCGTCCAGTCGATGATGGCGATCGCCGCGATGACCGATCCGACGCCGGCGCCGAGGACGGCGACGAGAAGGATCGAGAGCAAGACCGGCGGGAAGGCCATCCAGATGTCGACGAGCCGGGAGATCACGCCGTCGACCGAGCCGCGATACCAGCCGGCGAGCAGCCCCAGCGCCGTGCCCGCAAGCGCCGCGAGACTCGCGGCGACGAAGGCGACGATCAGCGCGATCCGCGCGCCATAGATGAGACGCGACAGCACGTCCCGACCAAGGTCGTCCGTGCCGAGATAATAGCCGGGCTCTGCGCCGGCGAGCCCTGCCGGCGGCAGGGAGCCGAGCATCAGGTCCTGGTCGAGCGGGTTTTTCGGCGCGATCCATGGCGCGAATATTGCGATCACGATCAGCGCCACGATAAAGCCGCCGCCGATCATGACCTTCGGCTCGGCGAGCAGCGCGCGCAGGCGCCGCGAGGCGAGACTCGGGCCGGAGGCCGACGAGAAGAGAGGAAGCGGAGGCTTCTGTCACAGGCGCGTCGCTTGTTCGGTCGCTGCGCTCAAGCATGGCGCAGCCTTGGATTGAACAGCGCAACGAGAAGATCGACCGCGATGTTGATCAGAATGAAAATGACGGCGAACGCCAGCACCAGCCCCTGAATCAGCGGCAGATCGCGATTGATCACCGCCTCGATCGCCATGGCGCCGATGCCCGGATAGGCGAAGATGCGCTCGATGATCACCGTGCCGCCGATCAGGAACGTGAACTGAACGCCGGTCAGCGCCAGCGTCGGGCCGATCGCGTTGCGCAAAGCCTCCTGCAGGACGAGCCGTAGCTCGGACATGCCCTTCAGCCGCGCGAGCAGCACATAGTCCTGCGCCATGGCTTCGTTGAGCGCGCCTTTGAGCACGCGCGCGATCACCGCCGCGAGAGGAAGGCCGAGCGCCAGCGTCGGCAAGGCGAGGTGTTTGAGAAGATCGAAGAACACGTCAAATCTGAGCCTCAAGAGGCTCTCGATGAAATAGAAGGGCGTCGTCATGCCGGCGCTGACGCTCGGATCGACCCGGCCGGTCAGGGGCAGAAGCGGCCACACGACACCGAACACGAGCACGAGCGCGAGCGCCCAGACGAAATCGGGAATGGCGAGCAGGAGCCCGTTGACCGCGTCGATGACCGGCTCCGCCCATGTTCGCCGCGCCATCGCGCCAGCAATCGCGACGGCGCCGCCGACGATCACCGCGAATTCGAGCGCCGCGGTCGCGAGCTCGAGCGTCGCGGGAAGCCGCTCGCCCAGGAGAGCGAGAACGTCGCGGTGCAGCGAGATCGAGGTTCCGAAGTCGCCGCGCAGCGCATAACGGACCCAGACGGCGAACTGCGACAGGAGGCTGCCGTCGAGCCCGTAATGCGCCCGGAGCGCCGCGATATCCGCCTGGCTGGCGCCAGGCGAGATCATCATCGCTATGGGATCGCCGGGCACGACCCGCAAGAGAACGAACACGACGATCGCGACGCCTGCGAGCGTGGCGAGCGCCACCAGGAGACGCCGGAGGATCGCAAGCGCGATCATCGCTTCGTCATGGCTTCACCCAGAGGCGCCGAAGGCGATCGCGCCCGGCGCGATCGCCATCCGGCCGCTCAGGCCGCCGGCGACACCAGCGTCGGCTGCAAGGCGCCGGACTTGTTCGGAATGACCTTGAGGTCCGACTTGTAGACGATCGGCTGGACGTATTGCAGGAGGGGAATGACATAGCCCTGTTCGGCGATATAGGCGTCGACCGCCTTCCAGCCCTCGATGCGCTTCTTCTCGTCCTTCTCGCCCCAAAGCGGGCCGATCTTGGCGTCGAGATCGGCGGTCTTCCAGGCCGAGTGCGGCGAGGGGCCGAACATCGCAAAGCCGGTCGAGGTGGTCGGATCGCCGATCGCGTCGCCCCAGTTGTAGAAGGCGGCGGGCGCGAGCTTGTGGGTGGTTCTGAGCTCGAAGTGCTTGGCGATCTCATAGACCTCGATATCCGCTTCGATCCCGACCTTGCGCCACATGCCGACGATCGCCTGGATCATCTCGTAATCTTTCGGCTTGAAGCCGCGCGTCGTCTGGATCGTGAACTTGACCGGCTTCTCCGGCGAGTAGCCGGAGGCGGCGAGCAGCTCCATCGCCTTCTTGGGATCGTAAGGCGTCTTGATCGAGGGGTCGAAGGCGGAATATTCGGGCGCTTCGAGCGTCTCGATCGGCACGCCATATCCGTGCAACAGCCGGTCGACGATCGCCTTCTTGTCGATCGCCATGATCGCGGCGAGCCGCACGTTCTTGTCCAGCATCGGCTCCCTGTTGGTGATGAAGATCATGCCGATGTCCGTGATCGGCGTCGCCACGCCCGAGAGGCCCTTGACCTTCTTCAGGCGATCGAACTCCTCGTAAGGCACTTCGAGCGTGACGTCGGAAGAGCCGGACTCGATCTCGGCCACGCGCGTCGTCGCGTCGGGCACGAACTTGAAGATCACGGTCTCGAACGCCGGCTTGTCGCCCCAATAATGGGGATTGGCCTTGAGCCGGAGGAAGGCGTTGCCCTGGTATTCGTCGACCATATAGGGGCCTGAGCCGATCGGCTTTTTCTCGAAGCCTTCCGCGCCGACCTTCTCGTAATAGGCCTTGGGCAGGACATAGCCGGTCAGGAACGCCATCCACATGAAGAAGGTCGGCTCGAAGCGGATGGCGTCGGCTGTGATCTTGTTGCCGTCGATCTTGTAGTTTCCCGCGGTCGACCAGATGAACGAAATGGGATTGGCGCTGTCTTTCTTGCCGGCGCGTTCGAGCGACCAGACGACATCCTCGGGCGTGAGCGGCGACCCGTCCTGCCATTTGACGTCCGGGCGAACGTCCATCCAAAGTTTCGTCTTGTCGTCGTTCCAGCCCCAGGCGGTGAGAATGCCGGGCTTGAGCGCGAGATCCGGCGCCTGCCCGATGTACTGGTCGAAAATGGAGCGATAGATCGCCTGGATGGTCGGATTGACGGCGGAGGTCCCGTCCGTCGGATCGAACGAGGGCAGGTTGACGTTAAAGGCGATGGTGAGCGTGTCCTTGCCGGCCGCGCGAACGGCGCCCGCGGCAAGCAGGTCGGTGAGAAACGCGCCCGCGCCGAGCGCCAAGGTTTGGCGCCGAGTGACCTCCACCATGCATGGCCTCCCAATTCATCCGAGCCGTCGGTCTCATGTTCCGCGGCTTCGCATTTTGCGTGCCACTTTCAGCCGACCGTTAATCGCAACGCTAGCAAAGTGGAATTGGCGAGGCAAGGCGTGGCGGATGCAATTGTATGAGGCGGAATTTATATGCGCGTGCGCTTTTCCTTGGCTCGGCCGCGCCTTTTCCGTGAGCACGGCCTCATCGTTGACACCGCATGAGCCGCTAAATATGCTCATGCAAATAAATACTGCAGGGAATCCTGAAGGGAGCGAGCCGATGGCGGAAAGGTCCTTCGAGCGCGAAGTTCAGGACTTGCGGCTTCAAGCCGGCGAGATCTTTCGCGGCGAAGGCATTCTCGCGATCACCAAAGCCTTGCTGCAGTCGGGCGTGTCTTACGTCGCCGGCTATCAGGGCGCGCCGATCTCGCATCTCATGGACGTGCTCGCGGACGCCAAGGACGTGATGAACGACCTTGGCGTCCATTTCGAAACCTCGGCCTCGGAAGCCACCGCCGCCGCGACGCTCTCGGCGTCCGTCATGTATCCTGTTCGCGGCGCGGTGACGTTCAAATCGACCGCGGGCGCCAATGTCGCGGCCGACGCGCTCTCGAACCTGGCGTCGAGCGGCGTCACCGGCGGCGCGCTGATCGTCATCGGCGAGGATTATGGCGAAGGCTCCTCGATCATGCAGGAGCGCAGCCACGCCTATGCGATGAAGTCGCAGATCTGGCTCCTCGATCCGCGCCCCGATCTGCCGACGCTCGTGCGCATGGTCGAGGAGGGCTTCGAACTGTCGGAGGCCTCGAACTCGCCGGTCATGCTCGAAGTGCGGATCCGCACCTGTCACGTGCATGGGCAATTCGTCGCCAAGGACAACAAGAAGCCCGCCTTCACGCTCCGCCAGGCGCTGGAAAATCCGGCGCGCGACGTCAACCGCATCGTGCTTCCGCCCGCGTCCTTCATGCAGGAGAAGGAGAAGCTCGAAAAGCGCTGGCCGGCGGCGGTCGAATTCATCAAGAGCCGCAAGCTCAACGAATTCTTTGGCCCCAAGGACGGCGCGGTCGGAATCATCGTTCTCGGCGGCCTCTTCAACGGCGTGCTTCGCGCGCTTCAGCAATTGGGCCTCGCCGACGTCTATGGCGAGACCTCGATCCCGATCTATGTCCTCAATGTCGCCTATCCGATCATCGACGACGAGATGGTCGAATTCTGCCTCGGCAAGTCAGCGGTGCTGATGGTCGAAGAGGGAGCGCCCGACTATCTCGAGCAGGCGCTGAACACGCTGCTGCGTCGCCGCGACATCCAGACCAGGATTGCGGGCAAGGACGTCCTGCCGATGGGCGGCGAATACACCGCGCCGGTCGTGGTCACGGGTGTTCGCGCTTTTCTTCTGGCGCACGCGCCAGAGCTCTTGCGCAACCAGCCGCCGATTCCCGATCCCGCGCCGGTTCTCGCGCACGAGAAGGTCAAGGCGCTCGCCAAGGCGGTGCCGCCGCGCCCGCCCGGCTTTTGCATCGGCTGCCCGGAGCGCCCGATCTTCGCCGCGATGAAACTGGTCGAGAAAGAGCTTGGGTCCCATCACATCTCGGCCGACATCGGCTGCCATCTGTTCTCGATCCTGCCGCCCTTCAACCTTGGCACGACGACGATGGGCTACGGCCTCGGGCCCGCTTCGGCCTCCGCGTTCAATGTGAAGTCGGACAGGCGCGTGATCTCCGTCATGGGCGACGGCGGCTTCTGGCACAACGGCCTCGCGTCTTCGATTGGCAATTCCGTGTTCAACAAGCAGGACGGCGTCACCCTCATCGTCGACAATTTTTATTCCGCCGCGACCGGTGGGCAGGATATTCCGTCATCAAGGGCGCTGAACCCGCGTCGAAAAACGAACAATTCCATCGTCGATGCGGTCAAGGGCGTGGGCGCGACCTGGGTCAGGCAGATCGACCGCACCTACGATGTCGCCAAAATGCGCGAGACGCTGCGCGAGGCGCTGACCACGAAGGCCGAAGGCCCGAAGATCATCGTCGCCTCCTCCGAATGCATGCTGAACAAGCAGCGGCGCGTGCGGCCGCTCTTTGCGAAGAGCGTCGCGGCGGGGGAGCGCATGGTGAAGGAGCGCTTCGGCGTTGACGAGGCCATCTGCTCCGGCGATCACGCCTGCATTCGCCTGTCGGGCTGCCCGTCGCTGTCGCTGAAGCATACCGACGACCCACTCAAGGACGATCCGGTCGCGGCGATCGACAATGGTTGCGTCGGCTGCGGCAATTGCGGCGAGGTCGCGGAGGCCGCGGTGCTCTGCCCCTCCTTCTATCGCACCGAGATCATCTTCAATCCCAGCCGCTGGGACCGGCGGCTCGCCGCTTTACGCGAGCGCGTCATCGGCTGGCTGCAGCGGCGCCGCGAAGCCCGCCGCATCGCCTTTGCGTAAGACAGGGTGTGAGCGATTGCTTTCCCTTCTCCCCCGGGGAGAAGGTGGCCGACGAAGTCGGTCGGATGAGGGCGTCGGGCCGAGGAACCCTCACCCCCGACCCCTCTCCCGTTGGAGAGGGGAGTTGGCTGGCTGCAGCGGCGCCGCGAAGCTCGCCGCATCGCCTTTGCCTAAGACAGGGTGTGAGCGATTGCCTTCCCTTCTCCCCCGGGGAGAAGGTGGCGGGCGAAGCCCGACGGATGAGGGAGTCGGGCCGGCGAACCCTCACCCCCGACCCCTCTCCCGTTGGAGAGGGGAGTTGGCTGGCTGCAGCGGCGCCGCGAAGCTCGCCGCATCGCCTTTGTGTAAGACAGGGTGTGAGCGATTGCTTTCCCTTCTCCCCCAGGGAGAAGGTGGCGGGCGAAGCCCGACGGATGAGGGCGTCGCGCCGAGGAACCCTCACCCCCAACCCCTCTCCGGTTGGAGAGGGGAGTTGGCTGGCTGCGAGCCGCGCCGCGAAGCTCGCCGCATCGCCTTTGTGTAAGACAGGGTGTGAGCGATTGCCTTCCCTTCTCCCCCGGGGAGAAGGTGGCCGACGAAGTCGGTCGGATGAGGGCGTCGGGCCGAGGAACCCTCACCCCCAACCCCTCTCCGGTAGGAGAGGGGAGCCGCGCTGTCGGCGGCGCCGATGAATGAAGCTTCCCCAATCGTGCGCGTTTCGCTGGACAAGCCGCTCGCCATCGCCATTCTCGCCATGGGCGGGCAGGGCGGCGGGGTGCTGGCGGATTGGATCGTCGAGATCGCCGAGCATGAAGGGTGGGCGGCGCAATCGACGTCCGTTCCGGGCGTCGCGCAGCGCACCGGGGCAACGATCTATTACATCGAGACGCTGCCGCCGCGGAACGGCGTCGCGCCCGTTTTTTCGCTCATGCCGACGCCGGGCGATGTCGACGTGGTGATGGCGGCGGAGCTCATGGAGGCGGGCCGTTCCGTCCTGCGCGGACTGGTGACTCCCGACAAGACCACGCTCATCGCCTCGACCCATCGGGCTTATGCGGTGGCCGAGAAGGAGAAGCCGGGCGACGGCGCGGGCGATCCGTTTACGGTGGTCGATGCGCTCGATTTCGCCGCGCGCCGCACGATCGCCTTCGACATGGAGAAGCTCGCGGTCGAACGCGGCACAATGATCTCAGCGGCGATGCTGGGCGCGCTCGCCGGTTCAGGCGCGCTGCCGTTCGAGCGGACGGCCTACGAAGACATCGTGCGCAAAGGCGCGCGCGGCGCCAATGCGAGCCTCGCCGCCTTCGCCGACGCCTTTGATCGCGCTCGCGCTGGCGAACGCGAGGCGCCGAACACCGGCCCCGTCAAGCGCCTCGATGACCTACCAGAGGATGCGGGTCATCCCGGCCTCAACCGGCTCGTCGCGCGCTTGCGCTCGGACCTGCCGGAGGCCGCCCGCCCGCTCGCCTTCGCCGGGTTGAAACGCGTCGTCGATTTCCAGGACGTGGCTTACGGCGACGATTATATCGAACGGCTCCGGAAACTTGCCGCGCTCGACGCGGCCAACGGCGGCCAAGCGAAGAATTTCGCCTTCACGGCGGAGGCCGCGAAGCGGCTCGCGGTCGCCATGGCCTATGACGACGTCATCCGCGTCGCCGACATCAAATTGCGCCCGTCTCGATTCGCACGCCTGCGGGAAGAGGCGGGCGCGGCGCCCGATCAGCTGGTCTACGCGACCGAGTACCTGCATCCGCGCGGCGAGGAGATCTGCGGTATGATGCCAGCATCGCTCGGCGCTTTCATCGAAGCGCGCCCGCGCCTGTTCCGAACGCTCGATCGCATCGTCAATCGCGGGCGCCGCGTGCCGGTCGGGCGGATTTTTGGCTTCCTGCAGCTCTATGGCGTCGCGGCTTTGAGACCCACGCGGCGCTCGAGCCTGCGGCACAAACGGGAGACGGAGCATTTGGAGGCGTGGCTCGCGCAAGCCGCCGACATCCTGCCGAAGAATTATGATCTCGCGGTCGAGGTCCTGCGCTGCCGGCGGCTGGTCAAGGGCTATTCCGACACGCACGCGCGGGGCTTGAGCAAGTTCGACCGCGTGATGGCGAAGGCGCCCGAGCTCGCCCCGCGCGAGGATGGCGCGCAATGGATGGCGCGGCTCATTTCCGCGGCGCTCATGGACGAATTTGGCGAGGCGCTCGACGGCGTCGCCAAGACCGTCGACACGCTATAGCAAAACCTTTCGACTCGGAGCGCGCTCCGTTTGCCAGCCTCGTCAGCGAGGAGCCGTAGGGCGTCGAAAGACGCCCGTCTTTCGACGGGCTGGGCCGACGCGCGCCTTGAATTCCGGGTTCTTGGGATAATCGGGGTTTTCCGGCTCTTCCTCCGCGTTCAGGTGGTAAAGGTTGCCGAAGAACTCATCGAAGCCATGCACGGTCGGCAGGAATTCGTTGCGGTCGCCGAGGTGGTTCTTGCCGAATTGCCCCGTGACGTAACCTTGAGGCTTGAGCAACTCGGCCAGTGTCGGATCCTTGTCTGACAACCCTTCTTTTGCCGACGGCAGACCAACCTTCAAGAGACCCGTCCGGATGGGGCTCTGGCCAGTGATGAAGGCCGCGCGTCCCGCGGTGCAGGATTGCTGGGCGTAATAGTCGGTGAAGATCCCGCCCTCATTGGCGATCCGGTCGATGTTGGGCGTGCGATAGCCCATCACGCCGCGGTTATAGGCGCTGATATTCCAATAGCCGATGTCGTCGCCCACAATGACGAGGATGTTGGGTTTTCGCGCGGTTTGAGCCTGCGCCGGTAGCCCCAAGGGCAAAACGCTCGACCCGAGCGTCATTAATGCAGTCGTATTCCAGCCTATCCCCAACCCCTCCGATTCGCTTCCAGCAACATTTGCAGGATGCGTTTTTCGGTCGGGCAGTTATGGTGTCAATGAAACGCTGTCCAATACCATTAATGTTAACGGGCGATAACGGAACGCTATCATGCGCTGGGTTCGCCAGTTTCAATTGGCCACGGCTCTCGCGACGTACCTCCACTTTGGCCGGGCGGCGCGGCGCTCGCGGCGTCCCAGCCGCCTTTGACGAGATCAGGGCGATCGGACCGCGCCCGTCTTGCCCCTGCATCGCTAGGGACCCACTGCTTGCACTGCGCGGCAGCCAAGCCATTTCGGCTCGCCCTTTTGTTGAGTCTGGCATTTTATTGCGGAAACCGGAAATCCATGCTATGAATTTGAATTCGCCAGACTGGGCCTAGTGGAGCTCGGGCCTCCACGAAGAATACGAAGCGCGTTTTGTGACATTTGGGGCACAGTGTGACGGGCGAAAAGATTTTTTATTTGGATTCGTCGTAACCCATTGAAAAGTCACAATTCGGCCAAAGAAATCCAAGCAAATCCAAGCTTTTTTGCTTGGTTTTATTTGGTTTTGCTTGGATGAATTTGGCATGCTCGAAGGCCTGCCGCCCAACAACGCCGCCCACATGATGCGCCTCGTCAGCGACGAGCGCCGCGCCCGCGCCGTCGCCGACCTCATCTTTGAGAGCTTCGAGCCGGCCGAGGCCGCATCGACCGCGTTCGAGACCGACGATCCCTGGCCGGGCGGGGGGAGGGCGTGGCTCATGGAAGCCTACTTTGGCTCGGAGCCTGACGAACAGGCGATCCGGGCGCTGATCGCGGCCGCCTCGGACGAAGCGACCGCGCTTGCCGCCACCTTCGGTCTCACCGAGAAGCGCGACTGGGTCGCCAATTCGCTCGCCGGCCTCAAGCCCGTTAGGGCAGGGCGTTTTCTGGTCCACGGCGCCCATGATCGGACGCGCGTCAGGACGAACGATGTGGCCATTGAGATCGAAGCGGGGCTCGCCTTCGGCACCGGCCATCACGGCACGACGCGAGGCTGCCTTCTGCATTTCGACCGCCTGCTCAAGCGTCGCCGGCCAAACCGCGTGCTCGACGTCGGCTGCGGCGCGGGCGTCCTGGCCATCGCCGCCGCGAAGGTCCTGCGTCGAAAAGTCTGGCTCGGCGACATCGATCCCGTGGCGGTCGCCGTCGCCAACGCAACGCTCGGCTGAACGGCGTCGGGGCCCTGTGCCGGGCGATCGTCTCGCGCGGGGTCGAGAACGCGCGCCTACGCGAAGCCGCGCCTTACGACCTTGTGTTCGCCAACATTCTGGCGAAGCCCTTGCGGCTGCTCGCGCCGTCGCTCGCGGCGGTCATCGGCGCGGACGGCGAAGCGATCGTCTCCGGCCTGCTTCTTGCTGATGTTCCCGGCGTACTTGCGTCCTGGCGGGCGCAAGGGTTTGATCTCGCCGAGCGGCTCGAGCTCGAAGGTTGGGCGAGCCTCAGACTGCGGCGGTGAAATCGGGTGGCCGCGGGCGTTTTGGCCTGTCGCGTTTCTGTCGTCCTGACACGCGAGAGTGACGCGCGATCGAGCGCGGAATCAAAGGGCGAGGGTGGGAAGGCAATGGCGAAAATACCTGTCGGGGTCGGCCCCAAGCTGCCTCAGATCGTCGTCCTGTTTGGCGCGACCGGGGATCTCGCCCACAAGAAGCTGCTGCCGGGCCTCTTTCACCTGGTGAACGCCGGCTTCATTTCGAAATGCCGGATCATCGGCGTTTCGCTCGACGCGATCGACGCGGAGGGTTTCCGCGCCATCGCCCGCGAGGCCGTCTTCGAGCAACACGCCCATCACCCCAAGAAGGAGTCCTGGCCGGCGTTCGAAGCGCTGATCGACTACGTGCCGATCGCGGCTGGCGCCGGCGCTCTCAGGGAGGCCGTCGACATAGCGGAGAAGTCCTTCGCCGAGGAGAGCCAGCGTGTCCACTATCTGAGCGTGCCGCCGAGCGCCGCCTTATCGGCAATCAAAATGCTGAGCGAGGCCCAACTCGCCGGCGGATCGCGCGTCATTATGGAAAAGCCGTTCGGCACCGATGTCGAAAGCGCGATTGCCCTCAACGAGGCGTTGCACAAGGTGTTCGCTGAGGACCAGATCTTCCGCATCGACCATTTCCTCGGCAAGGAGCCGGCGCAAAACATCCTCGCCTTCCGTTTTGCCAATGGCCTGTTCGAGCCGATCTGGAACCGCAATTTCATCGATCACGTGCAGATCGACGTGCCGGAGACGCTCGACATCGGCAATCGGATCGCCTTCTACGAGCAGACCGGCGCCTATCGCGACATGGTGGTGACGCATCTCTTCCAGATTCTCGGCTTCATGGCGATGGAGCCGCCGACCTCGCTCGCGCCCGGGCCGATCAGTGAAGAAAAAAACAAGGTCTTCCGCTCGCTCATGCCTGTCGATCCTGCGCACACCGTGCGCGGTCAGTTTATCGGCTATTGCAAGGAGCCGGGAGTCGATCCGGAATCGGACACCGAGACTTTCATCGCGCTCAAATGCTTCATCGACAATTGGCGCTGGGCGGGCGTGCCCTTCTACTTACGGACCGGCAAGCGCATGGCGAGCGGCCAGCGCATTATTTCCATCGCTTTCCGCGAACCGCCGAAGAGCATGTTCCCGGGCGATTCCGGCTTGAGTTCGCAGGGCCCAGATCACCTGACTTTCGATCTCGCCGACAAGTCCAAGGTGTCACTGTCTTTCTACGGCAAGAAGCCCGGCCCGGGGATGCGGCTCAACAAGCAGAGCCTGCAGTTCGCAATGCACGAAACCGGCATGGGCGGCGACGTTCTCGAGGCCTATGAGCGGCTCATCCTCGACGCCATGCGCGGCGATCACACGCTGTTCTGCTCGGCGGACGGCATCGAGAGGCTGTGGGAAGTCTCGCAGCCGCTGCTCGAAATCGCCACCGCCGGTCAGGATCTACTCGCCCGGCAGTTGGGGGCCGCAGTCGATTTATCAGCTGATTGCGCCCCATGCCTGGCGCCTGCCATTCGAGCGCGCCTGGCGCGACCCCAATCTGGTTGGCGCCTGATCGAGGGGGCGCGGCTCGAGTTCTAGCGGCTCCACGCTAAGCAAGTTTGCGTTGGCGGACCAACGCAAACTTGCTTAATTCCTTTGATTTCGCAGGATTTTGAGCCGAAAACCGGCATCCACTTTTCGGCAATCCTGCTTAGCGTGCTAAACGGGGGGTGATGCACGATCTCCCCCTCATCCTGGAGCCGGCGACGGACGGCGACGCCGAGGCGATCGAACGCCTGAACGAACGCGTGTTCGGCCCCGGCAGGTACGCGCGCACGGCCTACCGCATCCGCGAGACGACGCTGGCCGACCCGGCGCTGAGCTTCGTCGCCCGCGTCGGCACGCTTCTGGTCGGCGCCTCCACCATGACGCCAATTGTCATCGGGGAAGCGTCGGCGCTGCTGCTCGGGCCCTTGATCGTCGAGCCGGTGTTCCGCAGCCAGGGGATCGGCGAAGCCCTGGTCAATCGCTCGCTTGACGCGGCCAAGGCCTCGGGGTGGAAGCTCGTCCTCCTGGTTGGTGATGAGCCATACTATGCCCGGATGGGGTTTCAGCGCGCGCCCAAGGGACAAATGTCGCTTCCCGGACCGGTCGATCCCGACCGGCTGCTCTATTGCGAGCTCGAGCCGGGCTCGCTGGCGGCGGCGAAGGGCGCGGCGCGGGGCGCCTGAGCGCCTCGAAGCGCTCCGCGCGGCCTCAAGGGCGCAAGGACTGGCGCCGTTTCCCGCTCGCCGAAATCCCGGCCAACCAAAGCTTGATGAAAACAGAAATTGATGGTATGAATTTCGACTTGGCTGGATTCGAGCGTTTTGCCAGCAGGGGCAAAGAGGGCCGCTTTCTGGGGACCGGAGACAGGAAGAAATTTTTCATTTAAATCGCCTGTAACCAACTGAAAAGTCTCAATTCGAAAAATGAGCGCCAGTCAATGCTGGCTATTTTACCAGCGTTTATGCGCGTTTACGGGCTCATATTTGCGCTTGGGGGCGCGGGGCTCGCAGCTCGGGTCGTTTGCGTGCGCTGGTTTTTTGGCGGGGTTGTGAGGGTTGATTCTGCTTTCGCCGCCGAGGCGAGAAGAAGCCCGCAGCCCAGAACGGAATGCGCAGGCCTTGAAGGCTTTCCATAGTAGAAAGATAAGGCAGTCATGGACGCGGCGTTTGCGCTATCATCACGTTCAATAGGTGATACGCTGCGCGTCACCTGAGGACGACGCCCGTGGAGATCGTAGAGCTTCCGCCGCTCAAGCGCGGCGTCGAGTGGCCGACCGTGGCGCTCGCCGTCGCCGTCTACGGACTGTGGCTATCGGCGACCTTTTTTTACCGCGATCTCCCGTGGTGGGCGCTGACCGCGATCGGCGCCTGGATCGTCACCTGGCAATTGAACCTGCAGCACGAAACCATCCATGGCCATCCGACGCGGAACCGGCGCATCAACGAGGCGATCGGCTGTTGGCCTCTGTCGCTCTGGCTGCCCTATTCGACCTACCGGTCGACCCACCTCGCCCATCATCGAGACGAGAATCTCACGGACCCGTTCGAGGACCCGGAGAGCTATTACTGGACGGCGTCGGGATGGGGCGGATTGGGGCCGATGTGGCGCGCGCTTGCCTATGCACGGACGACGCTCCTCGGGCGGGTCACGCTCGGCCCGGCCTTTTTGATCGGGGGCTTCATCCGCGATCTCCTGCGTGAGGCTTGGCGCGGCAAACGCGGCGCCCGCGCCCTTGTTGGGCGCCACCTGCTGTTGTGCGCGCCGGTGCTGATCTGGGTGATCGCCATCTGCCATATGCCGCTTTGGCTCTATCTCGCCTGCCTCGTCTACCCCGGCGCAAGCCTCGCGATGGTGCGCTCCTTCGCCGAGCATCGCGCCGTGCCGGAGGCGGAGCGCCGCACGGCGATCGTCGAGAGCGCCTGGATTTTGGGTCCGCTCTTCCTGTTCAACAACCTCCATGCGGTGCATCATCTGCGCCACAGGCTGCCCTGGTATCAGATCCCGCAATTCTATCGGCTCAACCGGGCGGCCTTGATCAGACGCAATGGCGGCCTCGTCTACCGGGGCTATCTCGATGTGGCGCGGCGCTACCTCTGGCGGCCGCACGACAGTCCAGTTCATCCAGGCTGGGACCGGCGGGCAGCGTGAGCGGCGCAACGCCGATCGCAATTTTGCCGATGTACGATTTTCCGTTGGTCGCAGCAGCGAACGACGCGCTGTGGGCCTCGATCGCCACTCGACTTGTCGAGGCTGGTGTTCGGGCGCCGATGCGACTGACCCGAGTCGGCGATCTCGCCGCGCTCTGGCGACATTCGGGCCTCATCTTCGGTCAAACATGCGGCTACCCCTATGTGACCGCTCTCAAACAGACGGTCACGCTGGTCGCCACGCCAGAATATTCTTTTCCCGGCTGCGAAGGCGCCTCGCATCGAAGCTTCATCCTTCGGCGTGCGGACGATCCGCGCCGAGCGCTCGGTGAGTTTCGCGGCGCCGTCGCCGCGCTGAACGCTCGCGACAGCAACACCGGCATGAATCTGTTCCGCGCAACGATTGCTCCGGTTGCAGGCGGCGCGCCCTTCTTCTCCTCGACCGTCATCACGGGCTCGCATGAAGCGAGTGTGACCGCAGTCGCCGAGGGCGGCGCGGATCTCGCGTCAGTCGATTGCGTCAGCTTCGCGCTTCTTAAGCGCGGCCGTCCCGAACTGACCAAGCGCGTCGCCATCGTCGCCGAGAGCCCGCTCTCGCCCTGCTTGCCGTTCATCGCCTCGGTCAGCCTTCCGGCGCCGACGATCGTGGCGGTGCGCAAGGCGCTGTTCGCCGCCCTGGCCGACCCTAACCTCGCCGAGGCGCGTGCTGCATTGGGGCTCAAGGGCGCCCGCGTTGCGACGCCAGCCGATTATGATCGGGTGATCGCGCTCGAGCGCGACGCTGCGGCCAAGGGTTACGCGCAACTCGCGTAAGCCACCGGCTTAGCCGCCGTCATGGCCGGGCTTGACCAGCCATGACGCGGGCATAAAGGCGACCACAAGACGCATCCTGTTTCGCTTTTGACGGGCCCTCACGTCTCCGCGATGCCGCCGAGATCGCCCGCTTGCGCTCCGCTTTCGCGGCCGTGCGGCAGCGCGAGATACTCGGCCGAGCGCATTTCGAAGAGCCGCGACGCAGTCCGTGCGAATTCGAACGCTTCCGCGCCGTCGGCGCCGGAATAGAGCGTCTCCGGTTCGCCCGCCGCCGAAGCGATCAGCTTGACGCGCATGTCGTAGAGGGCGTCGATCAGGATGATGAAGCGCTTGGCCTCGTTGCGCTCGCTGGCGGCGATCACCGGGATGCGGTCGAGCATGAGAGTGTGGAAGCGCTGAGCGAGCTTGAGATAATCGGCCGCGCCGAGCGGACGGCGACAGAGCGCATCGAAATCGAAACGCGCGACGCCATCGATCGCCTGCGGCACGTCGAGGTGGCGGCCAAGAAGCTCGATCTGGGCCGGCTCGCCGTGCTCGTGGCCGGTCAGCGTCAGGAACGCCGCGTCGAGCGCGGAATCCGCTTTCGGCCCGAGCGGCGTGTAATAGACCGGCGCCCGCTTAAGCTTTTCCAGACGGTAGTCGGTCCGCGCGTCGAGCTCGATCGCCTCGAGCCGCTCTTTGACGAGCGCGATGAATGGCAGGAACAGAGCGCGATTGAGCCCGTCTTTGTACAGGTCGTCGGGCGCGACATTCGAGGTCGCGACCACGACCACGCCCGCGGCGAAAAGGGCCGTGAACAGCCGGCTCAGGATCATTGCATCCGCAATGTCGCGCACCGAAAACTCGTCGAAGCAAAGGAGCGACGCTTCCCGCGCCAGATCATCCGCGACTGGCGCGATCGGGTCTTCGCCGGCGACTTCGCCGCGCTTCCGCGCTTGGCGCCACTGATTGAGACGGGCATGCACATCGGCCATGAAGGCGTGAAAATGCGCCCGGCGCTTGCGCGGAGTCTCGACCGCGTCGAAGAACATGTCCATCAGCATCGTCTTGCCGCGGCCGACCGGCCCATGGATGTAAAGGCCGCGCGGCGGCTCCGCGGGCTTCGCGCCGAATAGTATCGAGAAGCCGTTTGGCTTTCCTTCCGCCTTATAGCCTTTCAGTTTGACGGCCAGCGCGTCGAGCTTGCCGACAAGCTTCGCCTGGGCGGGGTCGGATTCAAACCCGCGCTCGGAGACGAGCGCGCGATAGTGATCGGCGATGCGGCTCATGCGGGCGCCCCTTCTCCCCTTGGGAGAGGGGAGCGGCGCAGCGCTAGCGACGCGCCGTCCGAGCCTGAACTCGGAGGACTAATGCGCCTCTTCCCAGTTCTGCGCCGCGCGCGCGTCGACCCGGAGCGGCACATGCAGTCGGACCGCCGGCTCCGGCGCGTCGACCATCACTTTGGCGACAATGGGCAAGGTCGCCTCGACTTCCTCGTCCGGCGCCTCGAACACCAGTTCGTCATGCACGGTGAGCAGCATTCGCGCGCTCAATCCCGCCTTCGCCAAGGCGTCGTCCATGCGGACCATCGCACGGCGAATGATGTCGGCGGCCGAGCCCTGCAGCGGCGCGTTGATGGCGGCGCGCTCGTTGAAGGCGCGCTCCGAAGGATTGGAGGCGTTGATGCGCGGATAGTGGCACTTGCGGCCGAACAAAGTGGTGACGTAGCCGTTGGCGCGCGCAATCTTTTTCGTCGCTTCCATGTAGTCGCGAATGCCGGGGAAGCGCTCGAAATATTTTCTTATGTAGGCCCCCGCCTCGTCGCGGGCGATGCTGAGCTGATTGGCGAGGCCAAAGGCCGAGATGCCGTAGATGATGCCGAAGTTGATCGCTTTCGCCCGCCGGCGCACTTCGCTCGGCATGCCCTCGATCGGCACGCCGAACATTTCCGAGGCGGTCATCGCGTGGATGTCGAGTTCGTCGGCGAAGGCGCGCTTGAGCGCCGGGATGTCGGCGAGATGGGCGAGAAGCCTGAGCTCGATCTGGCTGTAGTCGGCCGAGATCAGCTTGCGGCCTTCGGGCGCGACGAAGGCGCGCCGGATCTTGCGCCCCTCCTCGGTCCGGATCGGAATGTTCTGCAGGTTGGGCTCCGACGACGACAGGCGCCCGGTTGTCGTCGAGGCGAGCGCGTAGGCGGTGTGGACGCGGCCGGTCGACGGATTGACGAAGCCGGGCAGAGCGTCGGTGTAGGTCGACTTGAGCTTGGCGATCTGCCGCCACTCGAGCACGCGCGCCGGCAATTGGTGGCCTTCGGCGGCGAGGTCCTCGAGCACGCTCGCCGGTGGTCGACCACGCGCCGGTCGCGGTCTTCTTGCCGCCGGGCAGGCCCATCTGGCCGAACAGGATATCGCCAAGCTGCTTCGGCGAGCCGGGGTTGAAGGGCGCGCCGACGATTTTGCTGATCTCGTCCTCCAGCCCGGCCATGCGCTGGGCAAATTCGCCCGTCATGCGCGAGAGGATGTTGCGGTCGATCGCGATCCCGCGCCGCTCCATGCGCGCCAGAACCTCGACCAGCGGGCGCTCGAGCCGCTCGTAGACCGCCGTCATCCGCTCGGCGACGATGCGCGGCTGCAGACACGCGCCGGAGACGCAAGGCGATGTCCGCTTTCTCCGCTCCGTATTCGCAGGCCTTGTCGATCGGCGCGCGCGCAAGCCCGAAGGAAATTGCGGCCCGAGCCCGCGACTTCGCTCAAGGGGATGGGCTTGTGGCCGAGAAAGCGCTGCGGAGAGCGTAACGACGCTATGGTCGTCGCCGGTCGCGCCGGCGTCGAGCGTGTACGAGAGCAGCATGGAATCGTCGATCGGCGCGACGCGAATGCCGCGCAACGCGAGCACATGCAGGTCGAACTTGATGTCGTGGCCGACCTTGAGGACGCCCGGCTGCTCGAGCAAGGGCTTCAGAAGCGCGATCGCTTCCGCTTCCGCGATCTGGTCGGGCGCGAGGCCCGCGCCGTCGAAGAGATCGGCGGCGCCGGTCTCGATGGCCGATGCGGGATGTAGCAAGCCTCCCCGGCTTGACCGCCAGCGAGAGGCCGATGAGCTCGCCCTGCAGCGGGTCGGCCGAGTTCGTTTCGGCGTCGATCGCGACGACGCCCTCATCCTCGGCGCGGGCGATCCATGCGCTCGAGCTCGCCGCGGTGCGCACGACCTTGTAGGCCGTGCGGTCGATCGGCGCGCGCGCCTCCTTCGCCCGCGCGGCGGCGAGGTCGGCGGGCGAGTCCCCTGCAGGGGCGGCCTTCGGTTCGCGCGGGCGCGGGAGCAGGGCGCCGCCGCGGCGGGGACGCGCCTCCGCCGGCGCATCTCCTTCTCGTTCCAGCAGCGCCACGCCCTGGCCGCCCGGCCACGCCGCAGGGCCGACGAAGCGCGGGTCGGGCTCGATCGAGCCCATGTCGACGCCGCAGATCTCGGCGACGCGGCGCGTCAGGGTCGTGAGCTCCATCGCCTTGCAGAAAGAGACGAGCCGCTTGCCGTCGAGCTCAGGCGTCGCAGAGCGCTCGAGCGGCGTCTCGACCGGCACGTCCCGATCCAGGGTGACGAGCTCCTTCGACACGCGGATGAGCTTGACGGTCTCGGGATTGCGTCAGCGCTTCGCGCCGCTTGGGCTGTTTGATCTCGCCCGCCCGCGCGAGCAGCGTCTCGAGATCCCCGTATTCGGTGATAAGCTGGGCCGCGGTCTTGAGCCCGATGCCCGGCGCGCCCGGGACATTGTCGGTCGAATCGCCGGCGAGCGCCTGGACGTCGACCACCCTGTCCGGGCCGACGCCGAAATATTCGACCACCTCGGCCGGCCCGAATCGCCGCTCCTCGCGCGAGCCGGCGACGCCGGCTTGGCCCGAAGCGGGGTCGTACATCGAAACCCCCGGCTCGACGAGCTGCATGAGGTCCTTGTCGGCCGAGACGATGAGCACGTCGGCGCCGGCCGCGACGCGCCTGTCGCGCGTAAGTGGCGATGATGTCGTCGGCCTCGTATCGGCTCTGCTCGATCGGGACCATGCCGAAGGCCGACACGGTCGCGCGCATCAGCGGGAATTGCGGCACGAGTTCGTCCGGCGGATCCTTCCGATGCGCCTTGTAGGCGGGGTAGATGTCGCGCCGGAACGAATTCTCCGTCTTGTCGAAGATCATGGCGAGATGGGTCGGCTTGAAACCTCCGGCCCCGTCGCGGATGAACTGCAGCACTTTGGTGGCGAACAGCCGCACCGCGCCGGTCGGCAGGCGGTCGATCCGATAATTGTACTTCTGATCCTGACGGATCGACTGATAATAGGCGCGGAAGACGAACGACGAGCCGTCGACGAGAAAAACATGGTCGCCGGGGCCGACCGGGCGATGGGGCTGGGTCATCGCCATCACATAAGCGATGCGGCCTCCGAGCGCCATCGTGGGCCGCCGGAGGGGCGGCGCGTGAAGGGCGAAATCCACTGATAGCGAACAGAAACGGAGGAATGGCGATGGCGACGGATAATTCTGGAACCCTGGCGCTATTGATCGATGGCGACAACGCCTCGCCGAAGATCGTTGTTGGCCTCCTCGCCGAGATTGCCAATTATGGCCTGGCGAGCGTCAAGCGCATCTATGGCGACTGGACCGGCCCAAACCTGAAGGGCTGGAAGCAATGCCTGCTCGAACATTCCATTCAGCCAGTCCAGCAGTTCGCCTATACGACCGGCAAGAATGCGACCGATGGCGCAATGATCATCGACGCCATGGACCTGCTCTACACCGGCCGCTTCTCCGGCTTCTGCATCGTCTCGAGCGACAGCGACTTTGCTCGCCTCGCGGCCCGCATCCGCGAGCAGGGCGTCACCGTCTATGGTTTTGGCGAACGCAAGACGCCCCGCCCCTTCATCACCGCTTGCGACAAATTCGTTTATTTCGACGTGCTCAACGCGGCCGGCGAACAGAAGGAAGGGGAAGCCGCCGCCGCGCCAAAGGCGCCGGCGGCCAAACCCGCGCCAGCGAAAACACCCCTGGATCGCGCGGCGCTCGATATGCTCGCCACCGCTATCACGGCCTCGGCCGACGAAGACGGCCGCGCCAATCTGGGCCGCGTCGGCGCGCATCTGGCGAACCAGTCTCCGGACTTCGACCCACGCAACTACGGCTTTCCGCGCCTCTCCAATCTGGTCGAAGCTTCCGGCATTGCCGAGGTCGAGCGCATCGGTGAAAATCCGAAAATCATCATGGTGCGCCTCAAAGGCGAGAGACCCGCTCGCCAGGCGAAATAGGCCGGGCGTCACCGCCTGATAGACGGGAGCGTCTGGGATCGACGGGAATTCGGGCGAACGCGTCGACTTCATCAACACCCGCATCGGCGCCTCCGGTCTTGCTGTTCATCGAACAGTCATTGTCGCAGTTGCATTTTCGCTTCCCCGACCGCGCCGAATCGGCGTTCGGACGACGGGTCGGTGGAGAAGGCAGGGAATGGCTGTTCGCAACGGCCTCGTCGCCGTAGCGGCGATGGCGATCGCAGCCGGCGCGGGTTTCGAACTGCGCAGCGCGCAGTCCTTCACCATTCCGAACGCGTGCGTCGTGGGCTCCGCTTGCGCCTACGTTTGCACGAGCGTCCTCGAGCAAGGCCGCACGGCGGCCGATTTCATCGCCCTTGCCGCCTACCAGCTCGGCCCCGAGCGGCCGATCGCTATGCCGCCGGCAAACCTCACGATGCCGGCGCCGGTCGACCCGCACAATGTCTATGCTGGCGCCGGCGTCGGCATGTTCAGTCCTGCCGTCGCGGGGCAACCGTCGAGGGTCTATTCGCCCAACCTCGTGACCGGCAAGGTCGACGTGATCGATCCGGACACCTTCAAGGTCATCGATAGCCTGACCGCCATGCCGAGCCCGGAGCACATCGTTCCGTCCTGGGATCTGCAGACGCTCTGGGTCTCTGCGGATGTGAGCGCGCGCGGCGGCCACGGCGGCGTCGCGCCGATCGATCCGAAGACCGGCAAGGTCGGCAAAGTGGTCGACGTGCCGGACTCCTACAACATCTATTTCACGCCCGACGGCAAATCGGCGATCATCGTCGCCGAGGCGATGCGACGGCTCGAGTTCCGCGATCCGCACACCATGGCGCTTCAGGGCTACATTGCGACGCCCCGATGCGCGGGGATCAACCACGCCGATTTTTCGCCCGACGGCAGTTACGCGATCTTCACCTGCGAGTTCAACGATTCCCTCGCCAAGATCGATCTCGTCCATCACACCCTGGTCGAGACGCTGCCGCTGACCCCCGGCCATATGCCGCAGGACATCAGGGTCGCGCCGGACGGCAAGATCTTCTTCATCGCCGACCTCATCGGCGACGGCGTCATGGTGATCGACGGCGATTCGTTCGGTCAGCTCGATTTCATCAAGACCGGAATCGGCGCGCATGGGCTCTATCCCAGCCGCGACGGGACCAAGCTCTATGTCACCAATCGCGGCACCCACAGCCTTGGCGGCGCGCGAAAGGGCCCCGGCAGCGTCTCGGTGATCGACTTCGCGAGCCGCAAGGTCGTCGCCACCTGGACCGTGCCGGGCGGCGGCAGCCCGGACATGGGCAATCTCTCCGCCGACGGCAAATGGCTGTGGCTATCGGGCCGCTACGATGGCGTCATCTACGCCTTCAACACCGACGACGGCTCGGTGAAGTCGATCCCCGTCGGCGGCATGCCGCACGGGCTCACGGTCTGGCCGCAGCCCGGGCGCTATTCGCTCGGGCACACCGGGAATATGCGGTAGGTCGGCCAAAACGCGGAATTTTGTCGCCGGGCCGATCGTTGCGGGGGGCGTCGAACATCAACCCAAACAATCTGCTTCTAAAGCCGCGCGGCGAGCGCCGCATAGGCCGCCAGCACGGCGCTGGCGACGACATTCCAGCCGGCAAGCGACAGTCCGGCGATGCGCAGCTGGACTTCGTCGCAGCGCACGACCTTCACCGAATCCAGCGACTTCACAAGGTCGTTGACGTCGAGGGAGCCGACGCCGCCCGTGCAGGCGGTCGGTCCCTGCCACCAATGATACTCGACGCCGGCGTGGTAGGCGGCGAGCACGGCGCTGGCGACGAAGACCAAAGCGAGAAGCGCGAAGCCCGCTCGCGCCAGGCCGTGCGCTGAGCGGCCGGCAAGAAACGCGGTCAATAGCGCCAGCGGAATGGCGGCATAGAAGGCGTAGCGCTGGGTGAGGCAGAGCTCGCAGGGCGCGTAGCCCATCCCCTGAAAGATCCAGACCGCCGCGAGAATGGCGATCGATGCGGCGGCGATCAAAAGCGCCCTGGTCTCTTGCGAGGGCGGCAGCGCGGTCTCGGCGAGCGTCATCAGAACACCTTGATCGCAATCACGAAGCCGGCCACGACCATGGCGACGAATGCGCCTAGAACTGCGGCGAAATTGCGCTCCATCGCGTTGCGCAAAGGTTCGCCGAACCAGTGCAGAGCGCCGGCGACGAGAAAGAATCTTAGCCCCCGCGTTATGATCGACAAGGCGACGAACAGCGGAAAATTATAGCCGAGCAGACCGCTCGTGATCGTCACCAGCTTATAGGGGATCGGGGTTACGCCCTTGACCAGAATCACCAGCCAGCCCCATTGGGCGTAGGTCTGTTTCAGCGCGTCCACCTTCGCGCCGTAGCCATAGAGGTTGATAAGCCACTGCCCGACCGTATTGTAGAGCAGGGCGCCGATCGCGTAGCCGAGCATGCCGCCAATCACGGAGGCGACGGTTGCGATGAGAGCGTAGCGCCAGGCGCGCTTCGGATTGGCGAGCGCCATCGGGGCGAGCAGCACATCGGGCGGAATGGGAAAGAACGAGCTTTCCGCGAACGCGACCACGGCCAGCGCGCGCTCGGCGTGAGGGCCTTCGGCCAGGGATCGGACGCGGGGGTAGAGCGATTTGAACATAGAGGTCCTTGGCAGTGCAGCGGTCTTTTACGCAACTGCGGCGCCGCCGTCCACGCGGCGGGCTTCGCAGCGAAGCTGGAGCGCATTGACCCAAAAGCGCCGCGCGTTCTATATCGGCGCCGTCCGCCTTGGCGCGGGCCCCTATGGCGGAACTGGTAGACGCGTCCGACTCAAAATCGGATTCCGCAAGGAGTGCTGGTTCGATTCCGGCTAGGGGCACCAAGGTCTTTTTAAGCTATTAAAATCATTTATCTTTCGCCCTCAAGTCCCGCGCCGAGCTTGGAAGGTGCGGGGCGCGCTCCCTCTCTTTCGTCCGCCGTGCCGCTTCGAGTGATAGCCGCTCACGGTTCGCTGATCGGGTGTAGAGCGGAGCCATCCGCCGCCCGTCCAGCCGAACTTGGCCGAAAGCTCGGCGTCGCTATGACCGCCCATCGCATCGGCAGTGGCCGCCGCCTTGCGCAGCCGGTGTGGCGACTTAGGAGGCTCGCGGTGAGCGGGTAGAGAAATGGGTCTCAGGGAACGGCGGTGTCGCCCAGTCGCCGAGATGCGGAGAATAAAAATTGACGTGAATGCTCATGCTCTTGAACATCCAGCGTCCATCCACTTTGGCATAGACATCCTCGTAGGCGACCAGCAGCCATCGGGCTTCTTTTGCGCCACCGGTCATGACGACGGACGGCATGATCATGCGCCACTTGCCAGTCGCGGTGTCACCATCGACTTCAATGATCGAATTCATCCCAAGATGGGCGGCAAAGACGATGTCGCTGGAGACCGTTCGAAATGCTGTCGGATGCGTCCCGCCCGACATGATTGCCGAAGAGCTCACCTTGCCATACGCCGTCTTCGGTGAATAAGGCTGCGATCCCGAAGTGGCGTGCGCACGGCGCCTTGACTTACGCCGGCTATATCCTCGGCTTTCCAGCCGATACGAAAAAGCAACGATCCTACGCGACGTCGAGATCATCAAGAAGGAATTGCCGCTCGACATCCTGGAGTTCTTTTTCCTGACGCCGCTGCCCGGCTCGGAGGATCACAAGAAGATGCTCGCCAAGGGCGTCTGGATGGACACCGACATCAACAAATATGACCTCAATCATCGCGTCACTCATCATTCAAAAATGACCGACGCCGAGTGGGAGGAGGCTTACCAGGCCGCATGGCGGTCCTTCTATTCCTACGATCATATCCGGACGATCCTGAGGCGGGCGGCGCAGATCCCGAACGGGCGCCGAAGCCGATCCTCAGCACGATCGGCTGGTTCAAATTGATGATCGACTATGAGGGCGTTCATCCCCTCGAGGGGGGGCGCCTTTCGGCTCAAGTACCGGCGGGACCGGCGGAGCAGCCTCAAGATCGAATCGCCCTTCGTCTTCTACCCTCGCTACGGCTATGAGATCGTGACGAAGGCGTATCACTACCTGCGGTTCTTCCTCCGCGCCCGCGCCATCATGAAAGAGGTGCTCGCGGCGCCCGACCGCTCGACTTACAGCGACCTCGCGATCGAGCCGCCGCGCGACGACGAGTTCGAACAGCTGTCGCTCTACACCGCAACCAGCGGCGGCGAGGCGGCGCTCAAGCGAAAGGCGCTCGGCGACAGCATTCGCGGCGCGCCGCCCGCGCCCGCCGCTGCGATCTCCGCGACAGCGGCGGAATGACCTGAGGCATGGTCGAAGCGGCACAAGTCAGAGCTGCGCGCGCCCTCATCGGATGGTCTCAGGCGAAGCTGGCCGAGGCCGCCGGCGTGCCCGTGTCGACGATCAATGAGTTCGAGACCGTCGCTCCCAATCGCATCGTGAACCAAGCGACGGCCGACAAAGTCCGCGCCGCGCTCGAGGCCGCCGGGATCGTGTTCATCCCCAAGGAGGATGACGGCGGGGGCATAGGGGTCCGGCTGCGCGAGGCCCACGAGGGCGAATATATCGGCTGGAACGACCTCAACGCATCGAACGACGAGTAAGACGGAAGTTCGTCCGATCGGTCCCTCAACTCGGGAGCCGCGCGACGGCGCTAACGAGTCCGTTTCGCGTGATTTCAATGACTTGCGCCGCGATTAGCGAGTCACTCCCATCCCTGGCCTCACCCGCGTCGCCCGCGAGATGCGCAAGCCGCGCTTCGACATAATTTCTGAAACACAGTACCAGGCGTTGGCCTATCTGGCAAGAAATTGTCGTTTTTTCTTCTCGAGCCGCCCAAGACCTACCGGTCAAAGTCAAACACTTGGTAAGCCAAGTCTGGATGACGCGAAAGAGCTCAGTGCGGACCTTCGAAGTTGTGCCAAATCGGGCGCTCACCATCTTGTGCTCGCGTCGTGTTGGCGGGAAAAGGAAGATGATAGCTAAAGCTTCGCCCACGCCATTAGACGCGCCCACGAGGCCAAGGCTAAGAGAGGAGGATGCTCGAATGTCTCAACCATATTCCGATGCCTTAGAGCAGTCAAGGCGCTTGTTTGCTGTGTTATTGGTGATACTTGCTAGTAAGGACGACAGCGAGGAGCTACAAAGCGCGAGATCGGCCGTGTTTGATAATATAAAAAGTAGCAATGCTAGAAACAGAGAGAAGCTTGGTTTACATATTCGCTCATCTATTATTTCTATGGCAAATTATGTTTACGAGAAAAATGACATTAACCCTCTTGCGGTGGCAAGTTGGCTCTCAGAAATTAAAGAGAAGAGGAACAATGCTTGGGTTATTGCAGCTTTTACCCTAAGGAGCTTGAGATGGCTTGGTTCAAAAATATTTTTGGTGGTATCCATCAAGGTTTAGATGAACGAGCACAAGATGACATTGACTGTCTAAGTAACGTGATTGTGAAATGCCTCGCAGTTGAAGAGAGCCGTCAAATTTACCGCCAGTGGGTTACCGGGCAGATCGTGAATGCAAAGGAGAACAACCCTTACCTCACGGCCAGCGTCTTCTCGCAGATTATTCAAGATATAAGTCGGCAACCACGGGCCATGAGGGCAGGGGTCGATGAAATGCTTTGGAAAATTAAGCAGGCCGGCTAGGTTTGAACTGCGAAGCCGTCGAAGGCGCAGGCTAAAGCTTCGCGCCGCCGATCAGGCTTCGGTCGGTAGTTTGACTAGATGACGCTGAACCTGCGGAACCAATGGACCGAATAGGTCAAAGGTGCGGTCCCCGAGTTCTCGCGCAATTCTATCTTTTTCGCCGGCTTTGTCTCCCGGAAACGATATGAGATATGCGCGAACGACGGCGTCAACCTCCGGGACCACGGCCTCGAAGGTTGTTCCTGCTCTAATAATGGCATTCAGAGTGTCCATGCATTGTTCGAATGTCATTTTCGAGTGCCTTGGAGTGAGTGTTTTGGTATCGGCGAGTCAAAAATCCGCTTTGCCAGCGATCTACACAGGAAAGCGCAAGCCTCGGAATACGCCGAGCAATTTCTTCCGCCGCTATTCCCCCGGTTATTCACAGGCTAAGTGTTTGAAGCCGCATTTTCTCGGCCGCTTAAGGCAGGCGTAGCCAACTTCAGCTTCGGGTCGACTGGGCCCTCCAATCAGTGATCCAAGCGGACACCAAGTGTCAAATTCGAGCCCGAACGCAGTTCATTCGCGCTCGCTAAGCTTCCCTGAGGCGGCGACCGCGATCCCCGTCACTCGCTGAGCGAGGCGCCAAGCTGGTCGAGAAGGATCCCCGTGCCGTGTTCGCGCGAGCCAGCGTCGTCGTAGCCGTCGAGGAAGGCGCCCTGCTCGCAAACCTTAAGCTTCGTGCGGCCGGCGCCTGCGGGCTCGATCTCGAGCGTCGCCAGCGAGACGGAAATCTTCCGCTCGTCGAGATGCATTTCGTACGTGTAGACGATCCGCTTGCCAGGCACGATGTCGTGGTAGATCGCGTCGAAGGTCGTCGTCACGCCGCCTTCGAAGCGCCCCTTCGCTCGCTCGCGGCCGCCGACGCGAAAATCCATGAAGCGCTCGATCGGCCGCCACCCTTGCGGCCCGTAGAACCATGCGTTCTTGGCCGTTTCGTCCGACAACGCCTTGAACACCTGCTGCACGGTCGCGGCGTAGGTGCGTTCGATGTGAAAGGCGCCATGAACAACCGATCCAGCCCCGCCGCTCCCCTGAATGCGCGCAACTTCCGCCTCGAGCTTGTCGAGCGTCTGGCGCCAGCCTTCGGGCGCGCCCTTCAGCATCGGCTCGACCTGGGCGGCGTCGAAGACCGTATAGGTCTGCACCACATCCATCCGCGTGCCGCCATCAGCAGTGCTGAACTTGACCTCGGTGACGGCGCTGAACAGCGGTCCGCCGCCGCAGGGGTCGATCACGTGATGGTCGATCGTCAGGCGCTCCGGGGCCGCGACCTCGGTGAAGGTTCCCCTGGTCCAGTGCTCCATCCCTTCCGGCGAGCGCATGCAGACTTCAAACCGCCCGCCAACGCGCATCTCGACCGTGGCCTCAGGAACTGTATACCCGCTCGGGCAGAACCATTGCTTGACGTGGGTAGCCGAGCTCCAGGCTTTGAATATTGTCTCGCGCGGGGCGGAAAAAACTCGCGAGACGCGCAAGGGCGCCGGCTGAACCTTGCGGCGCGCATCATCAATCGTGTTCATGGCTCTTTCCTTCGTGGCTTAACGTTTCAAGATATTCGCCCAGGCGGTCCAGGCGGCGCTCCCATTCGAGGCGCTGCTCTGTGAGCCATCGCTCGGCCTCGGCGAAGGCGGCCGGATTGATGCGGCAGGTGCGCACCCGTCCCGACTTCTGCGAAACGACGAGCCCCGAGGTTTCGAGCACAGCGAGATGCTGCATCACCGCCGGCAGCGACATGACGAGGGGCCGCTTGAGCTCGCTGACCGAGGCCGGCCCCCGCGCCAGGCGCTCGACGATCGCCCGTCGGGTCGGATCGGCGAGAGCCTGGAACGCGTGGTCTAGCGGAGCCTCATGGTTAAGCATGAACTTAAGTATCATGACGGCGATAGGAAAGCAATTGCTTTAGTATCGAGTCGTCAGTTTTTTCGCAGGTCTCCTCGGCAGATTACGCCTAGACCCGGCCGATCGGGGCTTATTCGATCATAGGCCCGGCGATCGCCGCCCGTTCAGAGCCGCGCCGCAGTCTCGCGTTCGAGCCAGGCCGCGATTTTCAGCGCGCCTTCCTCGTCATTGCGCGGTGTGACGATCTGCAGCCCAATGGGCATCCCCTTTGAGCCTTAGGCCAACGGGCAGGGAGGCGGCGGGCTGGCCGGTCAGGTTGAACGGATAGGTGTAATAGACCCACGACGAGGTTGCGGTGCTCGAAATCCGGCTGGAATGTTTCGGCCCGCCTCGAGGGTCGAGACGGGCAGCGTCGGGCTCAGAAGCGCGTCGTAGCGTCCGAAGAAGGCGAACATCTCGTCGCGCAGCGCGTAACGCCGGAAGACCGAATCACGGGCGCCATCCCGTTCCCCACCTACGCCTACGAGCAGGTCGAGATCGGCGGCAACGCGGGCACCATCGCCGACGCCCCCGTCGCGACCGATTTCGAGGTCTCCGACCTGGCCATCTGGTCCGCGCATGCCCTGTCGTCCGCCGAGGCGGCCGGGCTGTCGTCAGGCACCATGAACCCCCTCACGGTCTCCGGCGGTACGGCCGCCACGGCCTGGTGGCCGCTCGGCGGCGGCACCGTCGGGTCCACGCCCACCATCGCCGACTCGTGGTTCACCGATTACACGGGCAACAACAACGCGCTGGCGGTCCTGTCCGACGCCCTGAGCGGCGGGGCCCTCTACGCCGCGCCCATCACGACCGGCTCGCCCTCCATCGTCGCCCCGCTCGTGGCCAAGTGCGGCAAGATGGCCGTGTTCGGCGCCACGTCCTCGGCGCCGGCCGCCAACGGCGCATATCCGATCGCGCCCGTCATCGCGGTCAACAGCAATCCGACCATCTACCGCAACGGCACCCCGATCCAGATCGGCCCCCCGGTGTGGTTCAATGCCTCGCAGAATCTCCCGCTCGTCACCTACCTGCTCCAGTGCGGATCGGTCGAAGGGGTCGCCATCACCAACGGTGGCTCGGGCTACACCAGCCCGTCCGCCACGTTCTCCGCGGCCCCGGCCGGCGGCACGACCGCGGTGGCCGGGACCCCCGTCACCGAGACCGGCCTCACGGGCTACACGATCAAGAACGGCGGCAGCGGGTTCGCCAGCGGCCCGGTCGTCGCGATCCAGGACGCGAGCGGCACCGGCTCCAGCGCGGCCGCCTATTCCGTCGTCTCCGGAGGCTACGTCACGAAGGTCGTGGTCACCAGCGGCGGATCGGGCTACACCAGCCCGATCGTCGGGATCGCGGCCGGATACGGCGAGAGCCTGAGCGCGACGCTCGCCGGTGGCGCCATCACGGGCATCACCGTGAACAACGGCGGCTCGGGATACCCCCGGAATAGCACGCTGCCCGTCGTCATCGGCGGCCCGACCGGGCACGGCGCCATCGCCACGGCCACGATCGGAAACACCGGGTCGATCGCGTCCATCGCGGTGATCAGCGGCGGCACGGGATATACCAGCCCGGTCATAGCGGTCACGAACACGGCGGCCACGGCCGCCACCGTGACGGCGTCCGGCGGCGTCGTCCAGAACAAGGTCTATGTCCCGTACAGCGCGTCGACCTATCCCAGCCCTCCGCTGATCGCGATCAATCTGCCGACCGGGACCGCCGGCGCCGCCGGCAACATCGGGGCCGAGGCATCGCGTCCGTCAACGGGGGCGCCATCACGGCCGTCCTGCCGGCTTGCGGCGGCCTGCCCGGCAACGGCTCCGGGTACGGTTCCGGCGTGACCCCGACGATCTCGGTCGGCGGCGTGGTCGGCACCATCCCGGCCTCGCTCAACGTGACGCTGGGCGCCGGCGGCTCCATCTCCTCGGTCGCCGTGATTGCGACCGGCGCGTACAAGGGCTACCAGACTCCCGTCACGCTGGTCATCTCGGACCCCACCGGCACCGGTGCGGCCCTGTCCGTGACCATGTCGGTCAACAATGGCATCCAGTCCGTGTCGGTGACGTCCGCCGGGACCGGCTATACCTCGCCGACCATCACGGTCATCCCGGCCGGAGTCGCGAGCGTGGCGATCCAGGCCACGGTCTCGACGTACATCTCATACGTCCCGGTGACCAATCCCGGGGCCGGTTACACGTCGCCGCCCACGGTTACCATCGCCGACGGCGGCTCGGGCACCGGCGCCATCGCTGCCCCGATCATGTCGGGCGTCGCGGCCGGCGACACCATGACCTATTCGGCGTCCGCCAACTGGTTCGTCCCGGCGATCAACGGCGTGGCGCTCGGCGGCTTGCAGGCCGTCACGGCCGGCGCCATGATCAACTCCACCGGCCAGCGTGAGCCCGCGGTCGGCGGCTTCCCGGCGATGGCGGTCGCGCCGACGATGCTGGCCGGCGTCAACACGGGCGAGCAACCGTCGGGCTATCAGAACAGCTCCTTCGTGACCGCAAAGAACCGGCTCCACTCGGGGCACGGATGGCAGGTCGCCGCCGGGTTCTCCGGCACCTTGACGACTCAGCTGGACGGCACCCCGATAAGCTGGCTCGCCGGGTCTCCCATCACCGCCTTCATGTACTCCCCGAGCACCACGCTCAGTCTCGACGGCATGGACTGCCCCAACCACAACGGCCAGTGGGGCCTCCAGTACACCGACGCGAACGTCAACACGTCCTCGGCGCTCGTCGCATGGCTCCAGGCGACCTCCGGCGGCGCCGATCGACGTCACCGTGACGCCCGTCTCGCTGTCGGGGCCGCACGTTGGCACCGCAACCAACCCGTCGCCCGGGTATGCACTGGACCCGCGACGTCACGATCAACCCGACGAACGGGGTGCTCTCGATCGCGAATCCGCTCGTCTTCAGTACGCCCGGCTCCGGCTACCAGGGTGCCGGCATCTGGGCCGCGCCGGCCAGCGCGGGCGGCGTGATCCCGTTCGGGACCCTGTCGGTCAGCGGGGGCGTCGTTACCGCCATCAATCTGCTGTACGGCACGCCAACTACGGCGTGACCACCGTCGCGTTCACGCCCCTGGCTCCGGCACGACCGCGACCGGGACGGCCGTGGTGGTCAACGGCGCCGTGACGTCCGTCCTGATCAGCAACGGCGGATCGGGCTACACGTCGGCCCCGACGCTGACCTTCACCGGCCACGGCGCCACCGGGACCGGGGCGACCGGCTGGACCGGCACGCTCACGGGCGGGGTCGTCACGGGCATCTCGCCGGGCGCCGGCGGCTCGGGATATCCGTCGGCGCCGATCGTCTACCTCTACGGGACGGAGGTCTCCGGCAACACCGTCACGACCGCGTTCAACTTCCAGTATGTCTCGAATCCGGCGTCGTGGTCGATCCCGGTGGCCCTCTACGCCGCAAATACGAGCGGCACCTGGCCCGCCAACTGCAACCCCTATGTCGCGGCGCCCAACGTCCTCGGCGGCGGGGCACCGGTCGCGATCGACAACACCAAGCCGCTGGCGACCGACGACAACGTCCTCGCGTACCTCACGACGCCGACCGGTCGCGTGCCGGGCGTGCTGCGATTCATGGACGTCACGCAGGGTTACGGCGGCCAGTCGAATTACATCGATCCCGCCGACCTCGTCATCTCGGGGAGCGGGATGATGTGGTGGCCTCGTGACGGTCTCGGCCACGTTCACCCAGGCTCGCTTCTTCAACACCAACCCAGCCCTGGGCTCCGTGGCGAGCGGCGGCAACGGCACCTACAACTGGCCCGCGTCCACGAAGCTCTATTCCACCTCGTGGTGGGCCGCGAGCGGGGTGGATAGCACCTTTACCAACTACGGCGCCGCGTCGGGTCAGATGACGCAGTCGGGGCTCGCGCAGCCGCTCGGGACCTTCACGTTCCCGTCGCCGTGCCCCTCGGGCGCCGTACCTCACGCTTGCGCCGACCGATTACGGCTACTTCGCCCTGAACGGGGCCGGGACCCAGAACAATTTCGTGGTCGAGCTGGTCTCGCCCACCCCGCACGGGCTCAAGAGCGGGCAGGTCGTCAACATCGCGGCGGTGGGCGCGCGAACAACATCGTGCCGATCACTTTCGGCGGCAAGGTCGCGATCAACACCATCAGCGCCAGCGGCAACATCTGGGTCACCGGCCCGAATACGATCTTGCTCGTCGCCTACAACCCGGGCAACACCGTCCCGACCGGCAACCCGCAGACCATCGCGTCCACCACGCCGATCTCGATCAACCTCGCGGTCTCGGTGTGGATCCCCAACAGCCAGTATTGCGTGCCCTACGAGTATTCCGCCGCCATGGCGGCCCAGCTCCCCGGGTGCGGGCTCTGGGTCAACCTCCCCTACGCGGGGTCGGACGCGCTGTTCCAGGCGATCGCGCAGAAGATCATCCCCAACGTCGGGCCGAATACCACGCTCTACCTCGAGTTCTCGAACGAGAACTGGAACGGCAGCTTCCCGACGCACCTCTTCCACGCCTCCCTCAACACGCTCATGGGCTACCTGCCGACCGGCACGTCGGTCGCGGGGCACTACACGACCACGGGCCAGGCAGCGAGCAACATCTACGTGGCCGCGGCCGCCACGCCATGGACGTGTTCTCGGCGGAGGCGACGACCCTCGGCTTCTCCACGTCCCGGATCAAGCGGGTACTGGGGTCGCAGTGGAACGGCACCAACATCTCCCAGTACAACCTCGCGATGGCGCAGCAATGCGGCGTCAACTTCGATTTCGCGTGCGTTGCGCCCTACATGAGCAACGGTTCGGTCAACGGCAATTCCGTGGACACGCCGATCATAAACGCCTTCGCGCCGGCCGGCTCCGTCGGCCAGGCCGGCTCGTGGCCGGTGGACGCCATCTCCGACTTCTGCCGATTCCAGATGTCGTTCGCGTGAACAACGTGGTCCAACTGGAGTGCCCACTCGGGCTATTGTCAGGGCCTCGGCCAGCCGCTCGCCCAGCGCCCGTGACCAACACCAACGCCACCGCCACGGCGATCCTGACCGGGACCTCGATCGCGAGCATCGTGATGACGGCCGGCGGCTCGGGCTACACCAGTCCGGCCGTGACGCTCGTGGGCGGCGGCGGCACCTACGCGAGCACCACGCCGACCGTGGTCGGTGGCGCCATCACGGGCATCACCGTCGCGGGCAGCTCCGGCTACACGGGGCTCCCGACGGTCGTGATCACGGACTCGACCGGCGCCAACGCCTTCGCCACGGTGACGCTGACCGGGACGTCGATCGCCGGCTTCACGATCACCAACGGCGGCGTGGGCTACCAGACGTCCAGCACGGTCGCGGTGACGGTCGGCGCCCGGGCTCCGGCACGACCGCGACCGTCTCGGCGTCGGACATCACCGTGTCGGGCGGCGCCATCACGTCGATCGGCCTGACGCACGGCAACCCGGGCTCGGGCTACACGGCACCGCCGACGGTCCTGATCGGCGGCGGTGCGTCGGCGGGCCTCCAGGTCGGCACCTACTATGTCTATTACACGTTCCTCGATTCGTCGGGAAACGAGACGACGGTCGGATTCAGCCAGTCCGCCGGCCTCCAGATCCGGACCAATGACGTCCCGGTGCTGCTCATGCCGGCGTGGCCGTCGTGGGCGGCGTCGATGAACATCTACCTGACGCCCGCCAATGCCGTGGCGGGGACAGAAATCCGGTACATGAACATTCCGGCGACCCAGTACGGCAACGGCAAGCTCTACCCGATCAATTCGCCGATCCCGCTCAATGCGTCCTTGCCGACCTCGGGGCTCGTCTCGCCGCCCACGACCAACATGGCGGCGTCCCACGCGCCCTCGTTCCCGCAGCTCGTCACCTACGAGGGCGGGATCCAGTACCCGATCGAGAGCCCCGTCCCGACGTCCAATTACTTGCTCCACGACCTGTTCGCGCACCCGTCGTATCGCGACCTCGTGTGGGGCTGGTATGCCATGTGCCAACGGGGTTGCCCGACCGTGTCGAACTCGGGTTGTGCATTGGCGACGTACTATCAGATGTACAACATCGAGCAGGACAACGAGATGTGGGTCCTGGCCTACGGCTCGCCACAGCCGCCCGGTGATGGGCTCGCGTACGCCTACGGCGGCTCGAGCCAGGTGAGTTGGCCCGGCAACCGGTTCGCCACCGTACAGGGCGGTTTCCCGGCCGACGCGCACGACCACAACGGGTGGAATGTCTTGGCCGGCACGCCGGGCAACGCATCGACGGCCATGCAGGGGCTCCGCGACTGGATCGACGCCACGGGGGTGGTACCACCGACACCGACACCGACGCCGACGCCGACGCCGACGCCACGGTCGCGGCGCTGGTTCGGCGGCCTGCGCAGGCCAATCATGCGGCTGGGGAGGTGAAGCATGGCACGCGAGCGCGACGTCCGCAACGCCATCCAGGAATTGCTCCTGGCCACCGGTGCCTTCAGCACCGTCTGGATCACGGGACTTCCGGAAGACTACGGCCAGGGGGCGAGCAGCCTGACAGCCGCCGCGATCGAACCGGTCTCAACTCAACTCACGAGCGGCTGGGACTCCTCCCCTCCGGGGGGTTGGACTACACATCCAAACTATCCGTATCGCTGCTCGCGAGGCACCACGACCCTCAACTCCGCGACGAGCTGGCCGAGCAGCTATTGGACTTGCTCATCAACGCCGTCAACGGACAGTCGCTAGCTGACCTGACGATTCCCCAGCAGACGGTGATCACCTCCTGGCAATGGCTTGCCCCGGCGCCGCCCGAGCGGCGCATCACCGCCACGGTGGGTTTCGCGTATCTCGTGACCTGGGATGGCTTCGACACTTCCCCATGAAACGCGTGACGGTCGGACCGTGAAGTCCCATCTCTTCCGGTCGCTCGGCACCGATCATTACAGAAGGACTAAGCATCATGTCTGCTACCGCGCCTCCAGTTGAATTGGACCAGCGTGCAGTTCGCCTCGACGAACCTGACGCGGGTCACGTCCGTGGCTTTCTCCCAAGGGGGTGAACTGATCGAGTTCTCCGGCGACAACAACCGCTACCCGGTCGTCATTGCCAACAACATCAATCGGCCTCGGTGTTCGATCACCTCGGGCGATGTCGCGACGCTGATGAGCATCGCGCCCGGCACCTCTGGCACGATCACGGCCACCCAGAATGATGCGATGGGAGCGGTCGGCGGCGCCGTCAACTGGACGATGACCAACGCCGTCCATGCGAACACCGACGACAACGGCCATTGGGGACGCTTCGCCACGGCCACGGCGACATTCCGTGCCTATGCCTCCGACGGGGCGACGAATCCGCTGAGCTTCACGAGATCATGTTCGGTCTTCAGTGTTCAGTGAATGCGAATGGACGGCTCGAACTGAACACTGAACGGAGCGAGCGAACATGATCCCGACTGGCCCTGCCCGATGCCCTGTACATCCCCGAGAAGATGAAGCGGGGCCGCACGCTCTGAGGAACGGATGAACTCGATCCTCGACCTCGCGGAGCCGATGCTCGGTGTGGACCGCAACCGGGAGATCGGGCCTACATTCGCCGCCAGGGCGACGGCTGGCTATTCGTCACCCGGGACCCCCAGGACACGATCTACTTCCCGCTGAACACACCCCTCCGCGGCCGACCGCGCTACAACTGGCTCGACACGGCGGACGGCATCCGGCGGGGGTACTCGTTCCAGAGGCCATGAATGTCCGACGAGAGAGCGAAGCGTAATCCCGAGTTCGACGAACGGAACTCGACGTGGATCACCCTGGCTGATGGCGGCCGATGGGCCTTCCCCAAGCCTTGGCTCGAGATCCACGCCGCTTTCCGCGGGCGGCCGGGCCGTGCGAGCTACCCGGTCCTCACCTACGGACCCGAGCTCGAAGAGCTGGTCGACGCCATCGACGAATGCCGGGACAACGCCGCTCTCATCGTCGGCGCCGCATCCCTCGGCGCCTATTTGCTCCGCCGGAATTACGACCTCTCGGACGAGGATCTCGACCGGCTCTTCGCGATCCGCGTCGGCGACCCGCCTTCGTGGGAATGGGCCAAGGCCGTCATCGACGTGGCGACAGGGACCGAGCGGCTCCCGGTCTTTTCGCGGTGGCAGCGACTGACCCTGATGGCAAACAGTGCGGCTGCCGAGCCTGATCCTCCTCGAGGATGCCATCGACCTCTGCGACTTCCTCGAGGCGACGAAACGGACGATCCCCCGGTCGAGGTGGGCCGACGAATCGATCGCGGCCGTCGAGAAAGCGAACCTCGAGGCGATATTCTGAAGCCATGGACAAACGCGAGTTGATCATCCCGGCGCGATTCGACTACAAGGATGCCGTGGCGGGTCTCAAGTCGATCGAGGATACTGGCCATGTCGCCGGCGATCTCGAGCATGCCGCGGATGCGGCCTCCGCTCGCTTCCGTCAGGCTCACGAGTCCATCAAATTGGCCTCGCAGGGCTACCTGGAACTCAGACGAGCCCTCCGGGGAGACGTCGATCAAGAACGCCGGTCAACCGCTGGTGGACATACCATCGACGAGGCGGGAGAGGGCGGAGAAACGAACCTCACCCCGAAAGAGTGGCGTGAATCCGGGGACGAGTTCCGGAGCCATGCCGGAGGTCGCTTCGGGGGCCCCATGACGAGCTTGCCGGGTGAGCACACCGGGGAGGACCGACATGCATTCTATCCTCCCTATGACGGCGCCGAACACAGCCCGGGGCAGGCACAGAGACCGGGATCGGGCATGCCGGCCAGCCCGGACCAGGAACGCGTTGCAGGTGGGATGGCGGAGTTCGCGCTAGCGGAATCGAGGCGTCGAGGACTCGGCGGAGGATCCGGACTGAACGAGGGCATGAGCCGGATTGATCAGGCCGGGAACTCGTCGCAGGAACCGCAATTCCGCGAGGCTCGGAGTGGCGGCTTCGGTGCCTTCCCCGACAAGAATCGGGGCCTGGGTGAGGACGGCGAGAGTCGAGGTGCCGTGCAAGGTCCGGCTTACCAGGGTATCGAGCCGCGCGAATCCGGCTGGCGCGGACCATTGCATCGCGAGGCATCGGTCGATCTGACGGGATGGGCCCGGAGCGATCGCGAAGGCGGCCGTGATGGGCTGACGAGTCCCCGGCGCGCCGGCGACATCACCGAGAACGGCGTGCTACAACGCGACCCGCAGGCCATCCGGCATGGAGCCGAACAGCAACTCAACCACGAAGCAGCCCCCGAGGGCCTCGAGGCGCGGGAGGGCATCCGGAGGATGCGCACATCCTTCTCGGCCCCCGCAGGTGGGCAATTCGCGGAGGAGCAGGCGACGGGGTCCCGGGGGAGCGCCGGGATCTCGCCGGGGGGTAAAGACCCGAGCGTTCAGCTCGGCGGCGCGGCCGCCATCGGCGTCATCGAGCGGCTGCTCAGGGAGCAGAACGAGTTGATCAGGCAGGACCTCCAGCGGAATGTCAGCCCTCCGATCGCGGCCCCGCCTCCGATGCGCGGCGGGGGGATTCGGATGGGGAGCTAGCAATCGCCTGAAGACACGTCCCGCTCCCGATCGCGGGACATGCCCGGCTTACCCGGGCCCGCTCCCGGCTCGGGCCGTTCCCATTTCCATCCGATCGTCAGCACAAGGCTCCATACTCAGATCCTGATCATTCTACCGGGGGGCCAGCGGCTAAAACGCAATGAATCCTAGCTTCGGCGGCTCATACATCTTCGGCACGGCCTGCCATGTCGCCCATATTCCAAATCCCATCGCCCAGCAGAAAGACGGCTTCTTCGGCGTGACGGGACTGAACTCGCTCTACGGTGGCGGCCGGGGGCGGAGCTTCCTGGTCGCGGGCGTCCTGGTCGGCCCGGACGTCGCGACCGTGATCGCGGCCGAGGGGATTCTCCTCAGCTACGCCGACGGGATTACGCGTACGTTCGTCGATACGCAGGGCCGCGTGTGGCCGAACGTGATCTTCGAAGGCGAATACCAGGCGTCTCCGGAAGGACCGATGAGCACCGACTTCGGCTGGTGCCTGCCCTATCACTGCGTCCTGCACGGATTGAGCTGACCCATGGCATTTTCCCAGGCGACGATCACCCAAGTCTTCACACCGCGGCCGACGCGAACCCACGTCTTCGTCTCGTGGGCCTCATCGTCTCCGGCCGGAACATGGTTCCAGGTCTACGTGAACCAGCAGCTCGCCTGGTGGGGAACGTCGACCTCTTGCTACCTGCCGATGCCGCCGGGCCCGGCGCGGGTCGACATCGGCACGGTCGCCGCCGGCGAGGAGACGGCCAGCTTCTCGAGCTCACTTCCTTCGTCTCCTAGCCGACGGGTGCAACTCACCTGGCAGTCCGGGACCTATGCCGGAGCCGACATCGCCGGGTTCCGCGTCTATAGCTCGGATGCGCCGGGCGGTGTGATCGATTACACGGCCCCGCTGGCGACGATCACCGCCTATCCCGCCGGGATCGTCACCGACGGCTTCGGCTTCGGCGGCTTCGGGGCAGGGGGATTCGGGCAGGCCCCGGGCACCTACACCTGGACGAGCAACCCGCTCGCCGCCGGGACGTGGTCGTTCGCGATCGTCCCCTTTGACGCCGCGGGCAATCCAGGGCCTGCCCAGGCGACGACCGCCACCCTCAACGCGCCGCCCCGAGAGCCGGGGCTCCTCGCCGACGGGCTGACGCGGATGACCTACACCCTCAACGGCGCCGGGCAGACCGGCTTCGGATCCGGCGGCTTCGGCCTCCCGACAGCAACCCTCACCTGGAACCCCAGCCCTCCATGAGCAACACCTACACTCCCAACACCAAGCTGGCCATGCCGGCGATCGGCGACACCGGTTGGTCCGTCCCGGTCAACGGCAATGTGGCGGTGCTCGACGCGCTCGCTCCGGTCGGGGCATCTAGCGGTCACCACGAAGGAAGTTCCCAGCGCCTCGCTCAACGTGGCCGTGGCACCCGGATGGTTCACTCAGCCCAACGGCGTCACGACCCAGTACGCGGGCACCGCTTCATTCGCCGTCCCGGCCAGTTCGACGGTCGTCCTCTACCTGGACGGCACGAACTCGTGGGCACTGGCGTCCGCCGCAGCCTACCCGACGACGCCGCACATCCGGCTCGCGACGGTCGTCGCCGGGTACGACATCCATCACATCGATCGCCGATAACCGCAAATGCTTCGTCGCATGCGGGGCATGGGCCGACGGGATGAACATCACGCTGGGCACCGCGACCGGGACCCAGATCGGCACCGCGGCCACCCAGAAGCTCGGCTTCTTCGGTAAGACGCCGGCCGTCCAGCCGACGATGGGCGCGGCGACCGCCGGTACCACCTATACGACGAACGAACAGACCATGCTCCAGGCCGTCTACAACGCCGTCAGGGCCTTAGGACTGGGGAGTTGATCCATGCCGGGCTCCTTCGACCTGGACGGATACGACGTCCTCCTCTGAGCGGCCCCGCGATGGCGATCGGAGTCTATCTCTACGACCCCGACGCGGAGCAACCCTTCGTCGCTCCTGCCTAACATCTGGTGCCTTCGGATCGACTACCGCGAGGGTCCCGAGCCGCCGGTCGCACGATTCCGGTATATCCTCGACAGCAACATGTCCCTCAACTTCGGTTGGCCGGCCCGGATCGGCGACGTCTGGCCCATCGATGCACAGGGATCTTACGTCGTCCTGCCGGATGATCGATTGATCGTGGCCGCCCAGAATCCCGACGGCTCGCCGCTGATACCTCTTCGATGGGTTCGCTCAGATCCCCCAGGCCGACGTCACTCCTCGCACCGAGGAGGCGACGTTCGTGGCGGTCGGAGTCGCGGCGAGGGCGTGGGACGACACGATCCAACCCGAATCCAGCGCAGACGCCGACACCCCGGACGACACCAGCGGCGGCAGCGACTTCGAGGTCCATCTGCCCTGCCGATTCAATCCGGCCAGCCAGCGGCCGGGGTCGATGGGCGGCTATCTCGGCAACTCGACCCCCGATACTCTCTACACGGTGCCCGAGGACTCCGACGACGGCGGCTATCCGGTATTCGTGGATCCGCTTTTGGCCGAGCCCAGGCTGAGGAAGAGAGTGAGCTGGTCGAGCCGTGGTACATCGCGGACGCGCTGCTCTACTTGCTGGCCCAGCCGAACCCGGGCGACGATTACATCAACTGGCCATCCGGCGGCACGATCGAGGATCTCCTGGAGACGCTGGCGCCGCCCCCCGGCTCCACGACCTTCGATCCCGAGACGGCCGTCCCCTCGAACTGACGTGATCCGGGACTACGACGCCACCGGCAAGACGCTCCCGGAGGTCATGGCCGAGCTGCTCGGATACGCCGGCTTCTTCATGCCTGGCAACTCGGTTCCGACGGCGACGGCACCCCGGTGACGTCCTTACGGTTCTATCGGCGCGACGGGGCGGCGACCGGCGCCGATCAAGTCGATCTACCTCGACGTCGGCCGGGGCCTCGATGCGCGCACGGCAGCCTCAATAACGCCGCCCGGCTCCACCTGACTCGCGACACGAATCAGCATGGTCAACGCCTGGCGTGTCGAGACGGCCCAGCAGCGCGTCGAGATCACCGTCATCCTGGCCCCGCTGTTCGAGCCGGCCGCCAGCGACGCCCAGGCCGCGAACCGGGTCCAGTTCAACTCGGTCGAACCTGACCGAGGCCACCGCGGCGACCCGCCGCAAGTATCGCTGGTACGGGGCGGACGAATGCGGCGATGGGCACTGGAATATGTCCGATGGCGAATGGAGCGTCCAGCCGCTCGACCTCTCGCCGGTCTTCCCGAACACGGACGCCAACAGCAAGAGCTATTGCACGCGGTACCGGCCGGGGAGCGAGACCCTCATCGCCACGGACTCCGACGGCACGCCCCCTGAAGGCAGGACCTCGAATACTACGCTTCGGGTACGACGGCCGATACCGCAGACCCCTACGTGCAGAAGGAGCAGGGGGCCGGCGGATGGCTGACGATCAAAGAACGGCTGGAGACTCCTCCATGACCGACTCGGGATCGAGGTGACGGTACCCGATCCGGAGGAGTGGGCACACCGGTACATCCGAAGCTGCCCAAGATCGCGGGCATCTCACAGGTCGCGACAGCGGGTACGAACGAACTGGCAGCCGTTCACCCTGCGACTGCCCACCACGTCATCGAGGACGATCTTCGGATCGACGCCCGTGCGCCGAAGCGGATCGCCCGCCCGACGCAGTTTGCCCGATGGCGATCCGCCGACGCCCGCGACCACTTCCAGTACACGACGCATCGACGCCAGCTCGATGAATTACCCGGCGGCCGGGGGCGACGGCACCGAATCCCGTCGTGGTCCGCGACGACACCACCGCTGCGATGACGCACGCCCAGCAACTCCGAAGCTCGCACGAGATGCCGCCGCTGGCCGGCTCGGTCACGGTCCCCGGGATCTCCGTCGCTTACTCGGTCGGGGATCGGGTCTCGCTGATCGCCGGCCGGGAGATCGACTCCAGACCAACATCGGCGCAGGACCAGGGTGAGAGCGCCGACGTTCCCCTGGGTCGTCGGCGTCTCCTGGAGCTTCGAGGGCGACCGGCAGATCGACGACGCTCGTCCTCAGTGACCGACGAACCGACACCACCGGCAACACCTGGTGAGGCCGAACATGGGCAACGACGTGCCGCGTCCTGCGCAATCGCCAGGCGGTCGCCCGGGACGCCCTCGACTCCAGCCTGGGCGGCGGCGAGCTCCTCGGGTCGCCCGCGGAGGTCGTCCAGACGACCACGGTCAGCACCTATCCTACGGTCGCGGCGGCATTCTACGCCTGCCTGCCTTGCGACATCGACGGGGGCGAGGTCGAAGGGGGAGCCGCCGACCTATGTACCCCGGGCCGGCGCGTCTCCCATCTATGCCTCAACCTCGGAACGAGCATCCCCCCTGTCGGCTCGACCCTGCTCGTGCACGGGGTCGGCAGCGGCCGATGGACCTTCCGTTACGACGGCTGACGCATGCCCGACCTCAACCTGAACTCGTTTCGCGGATCGAGGAGCCGAGACCGCGACGGAGATGCGCGCATCGATCCGCGAGCGGCAAGCGGCCATGGAGGCGGCAACGGACCGAGCAACGGCCCGGACGGCGGTCGCGGTCGCGCGCGGCAACTCGTGCAGGTCTACAACGCAGGCTCGATCCCCACGACCCCGGACCAGTTCTTCGCGTGTCATCCTGCGACCCTGGACGGCGCGGAGCAAGAAGGCGGAAGCGGAACACCCCTGGTTGACACGACGACCACGCTCTTCGTCGATTTCCTTCATGCCGCCCCGAGCGCGGGAGACCTCGCCGTCGCGACCGCTGTCGGAGGCCGATGGGTGGCCGAGCGAGCGGGTGGCACGACGAAGATCTGCCTGACCGTTTGCAGCGGGATCCCGGTCTACGGCGCCACGATCCAACTCTGGTCAACAGCCAGCAATTCGTCGCTGCTGGCATCCTGCACGACGACCACCAGTGGCTGCTGCTCGTTCACTCAATCCGGATCGTACATCGTCAAGGTTTACGTCGGTGGAACGCTCGAATACTCGGCGACCCGGACTCTTAACGGCGCGGCGATCACCATCGCCCTGTCGGCCGGCGCGAACGTAGTCTGCTGCGGCGGCTATGCGATCCCCACCACCCTGACCTTGACCGACGCGGCCGGCAGCCTGAGCTTCGTCTACTACCCCAATTACTTCTATCCCATCTGGTACGGGGGCCATTCCGTCTCGCGCCTTCCTGCTCGATCACGACGCCGAACAACGTCTGCGTGGCCGCGGCGCCGAGCCAGGGGCCCGGTGAAAGTCTGCTACCAGATGATCTGCTACGCGGGCACTCAACCCACATTCTCCATCCAGAGATCCTGGTCCTGGGTGTACCAGCAGGGCACCCTCACGCCGATCTGGTATCAGGACCCCTCCGGATTCACGACGGGCCAGCCGTGTACCACCGCCCCGCCGGCGAGTTGCGGCAGCCCGCACACGGACACGGCGAGTTTCGGCGCCAACCCGTTGAACGACCAGTCCCTTCGCGTTGTCCGGCACGCCGGCCCCCGCCGCGGGCAATTACACGAGCGACCCCGTCGGCGGCTCGGTGGCGATCAGCTCTTGATCGTTCTGTCCGTGGTCCGTGTGTTCTCTTTCACGGATTGCAGAGGGCCTCGCAACGCTCCAAGCCCAACAGCGGACGACCGACAACGAGCGACGGGCATGCCCAAACTGCCCTTGCCCGGCGGTCTGCCTCGGCTGGCCGGCCTTCTGCGCGTGGGCGGCCGAAGACCCTCCGGATGACATCAAGATCCGGCACATCCGCGCGAGATCCTCGATGAAGGAGGCCCCGATCATCGATCTCCCGGCGCCGACACACGACCCGGCCCGCCCCGCAGTGTTCGAATCCCTGGCACTGGTCAAAGCCATGAGGGAATGCCCGTTCCGTTCGACGGATTCCGGTTGCGGGTGTGCGGGCGGCAGGTGCTCCTTGCGCCGCGGGGCCATTGTTTCGCATCCCGATTGCTTCGATTGCCTGCAGCGATACGCAGGCAGCCAGGGAACCTGAACACGACGCGGACATGGCCCTTCAATGGGCGTGAGACCCCGGATCACGGGGAGGGCGGCCGCTCGAGAAGGCTGCCGCCCCGGGCGTACTGTCGGTGAGTCGACGAAAAACCATTAAAAAAAGATTTGCGCAACTGAGATTGGTTTTCTGCTGAGTATCTAGGTGTAGGGCACTGGGGAAGGGCAAGACGGGAGGGAAGTGAGTTCGAGCACGCGCTTTCCCGAGCCTCGTCGGTACGTGGAGTTGAGTATCCATCGGGTTCCTTGCTTCGAAGAGGTATCAGCCATGCGTAGAAAGATGTTGTTCCACAGCCTGAGCTCCCTGGAGACGCTCGATCTCCGGCTCAGCCCGAGTTCGCTGTCGCTGGGGGGATCACTCCTCACCCCGGTCGTCAGCCATCAGATTTCGGCGGACGATGATCCTCTGCCGAATCCCGAGCCGTCGCCGGGTCCGCTCCCGCCCGATCCCCAGCCAACCGATCCGTTCCCGGGGCTGCCCCCTTCGGGTCCGGCGGGTCCCGGAACTTCCTGAGATCGGGGCACACGCCCGCTATCTCACGGGATCGATCTCAGTGGGCCCGGTGAGGGGAGACAGATCCTCGCATCGCCGCAGGCCTGCACTCTCGAGCCCAGACATGCGCCATTCGCCGCCCGGACCTGGCTCCGGATCGCGGTGTGACGGGGACGCCGTGTCAGGCATGGGAGCCTTGAACAGGATGGGGCCATTGTCGTCCCGAGAGGGCCGCTCACCCCTTCCGCATCGTGATCCGATCGCGACCCAGGAGGCGCGGCGCAACGCCGCGCCTCGATACTGGCCTGTCCCGTACGAAAACGTCCCGGCCGGGGCGGCTAGCCCCCTGGGGCCGAGGGGCCCTCTCGAGCCGCCCCGTGCCGGTCTATTGATATCGCCAAACACGACTTACACCGAGCATCAGCATGGCCACCTACTTGATCCGGACACCGCTGGACGCGGCGTGAGCTCGCCGCCATCGAGGCCCCGACTTACGCCCGAGCCCTGGAATGGGCCGCCAGGTGCGGGATGAGCCTGATCGACGCCGATCTCGCGGGGACGGTGCTCCGTGGGGCCTTCCTGGCCGGTGCCGACCTCCGCGGTGCCGGGCTGTCCGGCGCCGAACTGTCGGGCTGCTATCTCCGCAGGGCCGACCTGCGAGGGAGCGACCTGCGGGGGACCCGGTTGGCCCATGCTTTCCTCGGAGGGGCTGACCTCCGGCAGGCCGACCTCCGCGAGGCGGACATGTCCCGTGCCGACCTCCGCGGGACGAGCCTGGTCGGTGCCGACCTCCGCGGCACGATCCTGACCGGCGCCCGCCTCGGTGCGGCGCTTTGCGACTGGCGATGGGGCGCCATCCCCGCTGAGTTGCTCCGACAGCAACCCGGCCCATCGGCCGAAGGTTCTCGGCTGGTGGTCGATCTGGCCTTCCACGACGACCCCAGTCCGTGGAGTTGGCTGAAGCTGCTCGCCGGCCGCGGCGATGGCACCGACTGGGCTCTCGGCATCCTGGCGGGATCGGTCCGGGACGGCGATAACGCCCCCGACCTCCTGCGATTCCTGACGGCCGATGCAATGAGCGGACGCGATGAGAGGGTCGATGCCGCCAAGATGCCGCCTCAACGCGTCGAGGGTCCTGTCGCCCTGAGTTGCAACGACTCGACCGGGCTAGATCCTCACCTTGCAGCGACAACCGATCCCGAACCTTCCCCAAAAATGTTGTGGACGTGCCGCCAAGCACGACGAACCGGGACGAGTCGCGCAAACCCCGCCCCCTGACATTCATCGGCATGACCAGGCCCATCGCATCGCCGCGACCCGGCCGGTCGCCGACACCTTCCGCCCCGCGAAGGCTACCGCGCCGACTCTCCCCGCGAGGGTCCGACGCAGAGGGGCCGCCGCGCGATGAGTCCGGTGATTCTCACGGTCCTATACACGGGAGCCCGCCTACCATGACAGCCGCCACCGCCCGACCGTCGCAGCTCTTGCCGTCCAACGAGACCGGGAGGCCGAGTGTTCCATTCGTGCCCCACCCGGAGGCATCTCAACCGGGCGAACGGCCCGGTGGGAAGAAGCCGGAAGAACGCCGGGGCAAGGCGACGAACCCGTCATCGGCCCAGGCCCTGGCCATGCTGACGCGGCAGCCCATCTTCGCCGTCTCGCTGCCGCAGATCCACGTCGGTCCCCGGGCGGCCGACGGCTCGAGGCTCGTCGATGACCGCGCGACGAACAGGCGATTCCGCGTCTACACGCCAAGGCTCGACGCTCAGTTCCGCGCCGGCTATCGCGCCGGCCTGTGGTACCTGAGGGACGCGGGGGATGACGAGCACACGCCGAGGAGTCCGGGCTTCCCCACGCCCGGCGCAGCGGTCGATATGCTCCGTGTCGCCCCCAGCAATCTTCCCCTCCGGGCTGCGAGTCGCGGCCCCCGCTGCCGCGTCACCTGGTCATAGCACTCATTGACCGCGATCCAGCTGAAGCATCGTCAAGTCGGTGTCCGTGGCTCCCGATGTCCGGTCCTGAGAAGGAGAGGCGACCATGATCCGGAAAGAAGCACTCGAGCCCCGCCCCTGTCCGATCCGACCGGATCGGACCTCGATCATGACCGCTCAAGGTGGCAGCCGCTCCTCTCGGTCGAGGAGGAGCGGGAACTGGCCGAGCGGATCAAGGCCGGGGACCAAGCCGCCAGGAAGCAGCTCATCCTGGCGAACCTGCGCCTGGTCGCCGGGATCGTCCGCAGATACAAGGCAAGCAAACTCCCTTTCGATGACCTGGTCCAGGAAGGGAACCTCGGCCTGATCCGGGCGAGCGAGGACTTCGATCCATCGGTCCACGGCTGCCGGTTCTATACATACGCGGAAATATGGATCAAGGCCTTCATCCACCGGCGCCCTGATCACCAACGATTCGCTGGTCCGGGTCCCCCGGCATGTCTTCCTGCGGCGCAAGCGGCATCGCGAGGTCGTGGGCATGCCCGGCGATGCGGGGATGTCCGGCGACGGGGGTTCTGAGGCGGAAGCCCCGAGCGTCGAGGATCTCGCCCGGAAGATCGGGGCCTCGCCGCGTCGTCGCAAATCGGCGAGGCCGGCCGCCTATGAGATGGATTCCCCTCGACCCGTCGAGAGGGGACGAGGTGATGCCCCTCACCGAAATGGCCGCCGATAACCCCCCGCCTGACGAAGAGGCGGTCGATCATGAGCAGCGGCTCCTGCTGGAAGTCGCCTTGCGCCGATTGAACCCGGTCGAAGCCTGGGTCATCCGAGAACGCTACGGGCTGTGCACGCTCATCCTCGATGAGCTGCGTTGGCCGGAATCGAAGCCGCTTGCGGATTCCCGGGAGGACGCCGAGGGTACATCCGATCCCGGTGTGGACTGGCCATCGTCGAGCCTACTACCATCGCAGCTATACGGATCTCGGTCGCGCCTGCGGATTGAGCCACTACCGTATCCTGCAGGTTGAGGAGGCCGCGCTGGAGAAACTTCGCGATGTCCTGCGCCCCTGCCTCCTCCACGCTATCTGAACCGTCACGGTGAACCGCCTACGCCGGAGCCATGGCCCGGCACAGCGGTGCTGGAAGGCATGGCCGTGCTGCATCACTCCACTCCCGACTGCCGAACAAACCCCATGTGTCCTCAGCCTTCACCTTTGGCTTTCGTCTTCCGACGCATCCCAATCAGCCGACTTATCGCATGCGGTTTGGTGGCGATTGTGGCCGCCATGACGCAAGCACCTTCCCAGGGTGCCTCCCCACCGACAATCGCCCCTCCCCGCCGGCCCCTGCCTTCGGCTTGAACCTCACCAACGGCTGCTTCCTCTGCTCGTTGCTCACTGCATCCTTCGCCGTCAGCATCTCTGGCGTCCCACCTTTATCCACCACGACCTTCCGCAAGAGAACGCTTTTCCTTCCCTCGCCAACAGCACCACATAACCGGGATACTCGACATGCTACTTCCCCGATGTTGATCGAAATCAACAGAGCGGACGCTATCCAACCAAACGCGCACATCCTCATTCGCGAACAGCGAAGACAAATACAGAGTTGCATGCAGACGAGCACGACCCGCTGAAGGATGGCGAGGCTCTTGTCCTTCCGCCGGTTCTTCAAGCGGAAGGCCGTCGTCTGATCGAAATCGTGCGAGCCTATCGACGTCGATCGGCGAGCTCGAGTTGAGATCCATCGGAAACCCGGCGGTCGTGGCGAAGAGTTCCGCGATACGCGCGACGGGCACCTCTGCGTGCTGATAGGCGTTCCGTCCAGGTCACACGAGGCTTGGAACAAGACGGCAACAGCGGTTACGATGACCGCTCCTGCCGTCTTTATTTTTTCCTTTACTGGACCAAAGACTTACGTTTCATCGCCAGGACCGGCCGGCAGCGCGGTGGGGCAGCGCTCTGGATCCGGGAAACCGGGTCTGTCCCGGTCATGACAGCCGACGCGGGCCGATCTCCCTCGGGCTTGAGGGACGGCAGTTTCTCTAGGGGCGGCGGCCTCGATGTCCACGGCGCGGGGCCGGGTATAGCGGCCGGTCAATTCGAGGGTCGAATGCCGCATGAGCTTTTGGACGACCCGGGGGGAGACGCCGGCGGCATCGGCCAGCGTCGCGGTCTCGCATCGCAGGCTGTGGAAGTCGAAGACAAACCCCGCTGCGTCGCGGTAGGGGATCCCGGCGGCGGCCAGGTCGACCCGGAGCATCTCGGCGCCCTTCTCCGGGCAGCGGGAAGACGGGCGATCCCGGAGGCGATCGTGGCCACGTAGGGCGGCCAGATCGTCCGCCAGGTCGGTCGGAAGGGGCATGGTCGCCGGGTCGCCGTTCTTCGTGTAGGCGGCGGCCACCGCGACGCTGGGGGCCTTCCAGTCGAAGGACGCGGGCCGGATGCTGGCGATCTCGGAGTACGCAGCCCGGTCGTGACGGCCAGCCGGTAGCAGAGCGCCCGGACGGGGCCGGTCAATCCCGATGTACCGCGGGCCCCGTTCGGCGGCCTCGATGAGCCGGCGAAGTTCATCCAGGGAGATGGTCCGCCGGTCGTGTCGGCGGTCTTCCTTGACGTTGAAACCTTTCACCCCGCGAAGGGGATTTCCCGGTCCGATGGGTGTCATGGCACCAGTTCGAGAACGAGCAGGATGGCGACTCGATAGTGGTTGCAGGTCTGTGCGAACGGCCTTCCTCTTGAGGGTCGCGAGGGCCTTTTGAACCCGTTCGGCGGTCAGGTCGGATAGTCGGGCCGATCTCGCCACTGGTCAGCGCCGCTTCCGGCCCGAGCGATGTCGGCTCGGTCGTGGCGTGCTCTTGGGCGGCTCGATGTCCGCCAGCTTCGCGCCCGCGCACGAGGGCCACGACTCGCCGGGTGCGCGCGTGGCAGACGGCTCGATGTGCTTGGGGGTCGAGCCCTGGGATTTCGAGGGATTCCGACCAGGCGGTCAGATGGTCCGGTAGCGGCCGGACCGGTGATCCCGGTACGCTTCGGCCTTGGGATCGACCAGGCCCGCCTCCGCGAAGTGCGGCCTTGTTCTCGAGTTCATTGGCGATCCGCAGAAAGACCGCCCTGTCGGTTGCGCCGGCTCTCGCGGCGCTTGCCGTTCTTGTCCGTCCAGACGATCGTGTACTTCTTCGCACCCTTGATCTTGAACACGCTCGCCATGGCAGATCACCCTTCACTTTGTCGCCCCTTGGATCGCGGCCGAAGCTCCAGGTCGAGCACCTCGACAAGCCGGTCAACCGCGTCCAGGCTCGACCCCGCCCCCGCCTCAGGAACCTCGACATCGCCCCCACGTTCACCCCCGAAGGGCGCGGAGAGCCTGTAAGCGGTCATGCTCGCTCTTGCGGATCGCCCGTCTCAACTGGTCTCGGAATGGCTCGCTCATGCTGTCATCCTACGTTGCCACAGTGGCAAATACAAGATGCTGATCTGAAAAGTCTCCCGGAACCACTGTTGGCACAACATCAGCCCGTCGCGTTCGGCTGCCAGTGCTCGGTTAATCGTGAGCTAACTCACCTTACAGTTTTGGGCGCGGAATGGGGTGTCGATGACGACCGATCCACCGCGGGTGCTGACCATCTACGACGTCGCCGAACGAGCGGGCGTGTCGATCGCCTCGGTTTCCCGGGTGCTCAACGGCCATCGCAGCAGGCCGGACACCCAGGACCGGGTGATGAGCGCGGTGCGCGAACTCGGTTTCGTGCCGAGCGGAGCGGCGCGGGCGCTGTCCGGCCAGCTCAAGGAGGTCGCCGCGGTCGTGTTCCGGCGCGCCGCCGACTCACCGGCCGGCGTGTTCTCCGACGAGGACGAGAGCCTGATGTTCGCCGACGTGCTCAACCGCGGCATCGAGGCAGGCGCGCGGGCCCGCGGTTTCGACCTGCTGATGAGCTCGGTCGACGTCTACGACCACAGCCCCCAGGGCCGGATCGGCTCACTGGCCGGCAAGAGCGACGGCCTGATCCTGCACGACAAGGTGCTCAGCGCGGTCGGCGTCGCCCGCGTCGCGCGGCGCACCCCGGTGGTCACGCTGGCCGGCACGGCGACCGAGGAGAGCGTGAACGTGCGCAGCGACAACGCCTTCGGCATGCGCGAACTCACCAGGCACCTGGTCCACGCGCACGGCTACCAGACGCTGGCCTACCTGGCCGGACACGTGGACAGCCCGGACAACGTCGCCCGCACCGAGGCCCTCGAACTGGTCGCGGCCGATGCCGGCGCCGAGGTGTGGACCGGCGAGATCTGGCGCGGCAACTACCTCGCCTCCGGCGGCGCCGCCGTGATCAGCCGCATCCTCGAACGCGAACTGCCGCTGCCCAACGCGATCGTCTGCGCGAACGACCAGACCGCGATCGGCGTCATGTTCACGTTGGCACAGCACGGTATTCGGGTGCCCGAGGACGTCGCGGTGACCGGGTTCGACGACATCCCGGTCGCCCGGCACCTGCACTCCCAGCTGACCACGGTCCGCCAGCCGATCAAGAAGCTCGGCGCGACCGCGTTCGACGCGCTCTACGCGTTGATCACCGGCGCGCAGCGCCCCGAGCAGGACATCGTGCTGCCGACCGAGCTCGTGGTGCGCGGCAGTTGCGGCTGCCCGTTCGAACCGGCCGGGTCGGTGCTGCCGTTATGATCCACTTGCTCCGGCGCATCGCCTTCTACCTGGTGACCGCGTGGGCCGCGGTGACCGTCAACTTCTTCATCCCGCACCTGATGCCCGGCGACCCGGTCCAGAACCTGATCGCCCGCCAGCAGGGCAAGGCCAGTCCGCAGGCCGTGCAGGCGCTGCGCGTGCAGCTGGGCCTGACCGGTCACCAGTCGCTGTGGTCGGAGTACCTGCACTACTTCTCCCAGCTCGCGCACGGCGATCTGGGCACCTCCACCAGCTTCTTCCCCGCTTCGGTGAGCAGCGTGCTCACCGCGGCACTCCCCTGGACGATCGTGCTGGTCGGAGTGTCCACAGTGGTCAGTTTCGTGATCGGCACCCTGGTCGGTGTGCTGGTCGCCTGGCGGCGTGGGTCCTGGTTGGACGGTGTGCTGCCGGTGGCCACGTTCTTCCAGGCCGTGCCCTACTTCTTCTTCGCGCTGATCGTGCTGATCGTGCTCGGCAGCAACCTCGGCTGGTTCCCGATCACCGGCGGCGCCGACCCCAGCATCGATCCCGGTTTCACCGGCGCGTTCATCGGCAGCGCCATCTACCACGGCATTCTGCCGATGATCACCATCGTGGTCAGTTCGGTCGCCGGCTGGATCCTCGGCATGCGCAACATGATGGTGACCACTATGGACGAGGACTACGTGCTCGTCGCCGCGGCGAAGGGCCTGCCGAACCGCAAGGTCATCGGCTATGCCGCGCGCAACGCGATCCTGCCCAGCGTGTCGAGCTTCTCACTGTCGCTGAGTTTCGTGGTCGCCGGCGCACTGCTCACCGAGATCGTCTTCTCCTATCCCGGCATCGGTTTTCAGCTGTTGCAGGCCGTGCAGGCCGAGGACTTCCCGCTGCTGCAAGGAATCTTCCTGGTCATCACGTTCGCGGTGCTCGCGGCCAACCTGCTGGCCGACGTGTGTTACGCCGTCCTCGATCCGCGTACCCGACAGGAGGCGTGAGGCATGACCGCGCAAACCGCTCTCGAGATCGCGGAGGTCACCACGCCTGCGCCGCGCCGACAACGCGCGCTGCGCTTTCCCCGCTCCCGCAAGACCATCGTCGGCCTCGTGCTGCTCGCGATCTTCGTGCTGCTGGCGGTACTCGGGCCGCTGTTCGCCCCGCACGACCCGACCGCGACCAGCGCCGACCTGCTCCAGGGCCCGTCCACGGCGCATCTGCTCGGCACCACCCAGTCCGGCCAGGACGTGCTCTCCGAACTGCTGGTCGGCGCGCGCAGCACGGTGCTGATCGGGTTTCTCGCCGGACTCATCGCCAGCGTGCTGTCCGTGCTGATCGGCGTGACCGCGGGCTATCTCGGCGGCCTCGCCGACGACCTGCTTTCCCTGCTCACCAACGTGTTCCTGGTCGTGCCCGGGTTGCCGCTGCTGATCGTGCTCGCCGCCTACCTGCCCAAATCGACCGGCGCGAACCCCCTGGTGCTGGCGTTGATCATCGCGTTGACCGGGTGGGCGTGGGGCGCGCGGGTGCTGCGCGCGCAGACCATGTCCATCCGCGGTCGCGACTACGTGGCGGCCGCCCGCGTCGCGGGCGAGCGCACCTCGCGGATCGTGTTCGCCGAGATCCTGCCGAACCTGACCGCGATCGTGGCCTCGTCGTTCGTGTTCACCGTCCTCTACGCCGTCGGCACCTACGTCGCGCTGGCCTTCCTCGGCGTCGTCGACCCGGCGCGGTGGAGCTGGGGCGGCATGCTGTTCTGGGCCGAGTCGCAGAACGCGCCGCAGGTCGGCGCCTGGTGGTGGTTCCTCCCGCCGGGCCTGGCCATCGCGCTGCTCGGCACGTCGTTGGCGCTGCTCAACTTCGGCCTCGACGAGTTCATCAACCCGAGGCTGCGCGCGGCGGGCCTGTCCCGCAAGGCGGCCAAGGCCGCGGGCGTGCCCCGCCGTGTCCGGTTCGGCCTCACCCCGGTACGAGGAGGACGGCGATGAGCGAACTCCCCCTGCTCGACGTGCGCGGACTGTGCGTCGACTACGGCTACGGCGAGGACGCCGTGCACGCGGTCGCCGATGTCGACCTCACCCTGCGCGAGGGCGAGGTGCTCGGCCTGGCCGGCGAGAGCGGCAGCGGCAAGTCGACGCTGGCCTACGCGATCACCCGACTGCTGCGCGCGCCCGGCATCATCACCGCCGGCAGCGTCACGTTCCGCTCCGCCGAACACGGCCCCGTCGACCTGCTCGCCGCGAACGCCGCACAGTTGCGCGCGGTGCGCTGGTCGGACATCGCGGTGGTGTTCCAGAGCGCCATGAACGCGTTGAACCCGGTCTACACGATCGGCCGGCAGCTCACCGACGTGATCGCCGCGCACCGTCCCGACCAGGACAAACGCGCCCGACGCGCCCGCGCCGCGCACCTGCTGCACATGGTCGGCATCCCAGAGGACCGGCTGAGCAGCTATCCGCACGAACTCTCCGGCGGCATGCGCCAGCGCGTGATGATCGGCATGGCGCTCGCGCTCGAACCGCGTCTGGTCATCATGGACGAGCCGACCACCGCACTGGACGTGGTCACCCAGCGGGAGATCGTGGCCGAGCTGATCCGGCTGCGCGACCGGCTCGGTTTCGCGGTCCTGTTCATCACGCACGACCTGTCGCTGCTCATCGAACTCGCCGACTCGATCGCGGTCATGTACGCGGGCCGGCTCGTCGAACGCGCGCCCGCCAACGACCTGTTCCACAACCCGCGCCACCCGTACACGTCCGGCCTGCTCAACTCGTTCCCGCCGATGCACGGCGACTGGCAGCGGCTGACCGGCATCCCCGGCTCCCCGCCCGACCTGCGCCAACCGCCCTCCGGCTGCCCCTTCCACCCGCGCTGCCCGCGCGCGTTCGCGCCCTGCCCGACCGACGAACCGACGCTGCGCACGATCGAGGACCGCGCCGTGTCCTGCTGGCTGCACGAGATCCCGGAAGGAGCCCGGTCATGACATCGGTCCTGGAAGCACGGAACCTGACCAAGAACTTCCCCGTCCGCGGCCGGTTCGCGCTGCGCCGCAGCACCGTGCACGCGGTGCAGGAGGTCAACGTCGGCCTGGCCGCAGGCACGGTCACCGCGGTGGTCGGCGAGAGCGGCTCCGGCAAGACCACCCTCGCCCGCATGCTGGCCAGGCTGATCACGCCGACCGGGGGAACCGTGCTGCTCAACGGCAATCCGGTGCGCGGCGCGGCCGACCGCGCCTACCGGCGCGAGGTGCAACTCGTCCTACAGGACCCGTTCTCCTCGCTCAACCCGATCCACAGCATCCGCTACCACCTCACCAGGCCGCTGCGCATCCACGGTTTCCCGGCCGGGGACGACGCGATCAGCGAACTCCTGGCGCGCGTCGCGCTCACCCCGCCCGAGCGGTTCATCGACAAGTACCCGCACGAACTCTCCGGCGGCCAACGCCAACGTGTGGCCATCGCGCGAGCGCTCGCGGTCCGTCCCGAGGTGCTCATCGCCGACGAGCCAGTGTCCATGTTGGACGTGTCCATCCGGCTCGGCATCCTCAACCTGCTCGCCGACCTGCGCGACAACGAGGGCCTCGCGATCCTCTACGTCACCCACGACATCGCGTCGGCGCGCTACCTCGCGGACACCATCGTGGTGATGTACGCGGGCCAGATCGTCGAATCCGGTCCGGCCCGGCAGGTCACCGACGCACCCGCGCACCCATACACCCAGTTGCTGCTCAGCGCCGCCCCCGACCCCGACCGCGCCCAACCCGCGACCGACCTCGCCGACCGGGGCGCCCCACCGAGCCTGATCCGCCCACCGGCGGGCTGCCGCTTCCACCCCCGCTGCCGGCAAGCCATGGACCTCTGCCGCACCACGGCACCGCACGCCCTGCCCATCAGCACGGACCACACCGCGTCCTGCTGGCTGTACCAGGAAAAGCGCGAGTAACCCAACCCGTCCACTCCCTCACCCCACATTCCCACCCAAGTTCGGAGGTCACTCCATGCTGCCCAAAAAAACCGGCAAAGCCCTGATCACCGCGTTAGCGGCACTAGCCGCGCTCACCACCGTCACCGCCTGCTCCAGCCACGGTCCCTCGGCCAGCGGCGACTCGTCCACGCTGGTCATCGAGGACAACCCGGTATCCCCGTTCACCCGCGACTTCAACCCGTTCGACACCAACGACACCGCGTACCTGGTCAACGCGACCGGCCTGATCTACGAGCCACTGTTGCAGTTCAACGTGATGAAGCCGGGCACGGTCTACCCGTGGCTGGCCAGCTCCTACGCCTTCAGCAACGGCGGCAGGACCGTCACCTTCCACCTCCAGCCGAACGCGAAGTGGAACGACGGCCAGGCGTTCACCAGCCAGGACGCGGCCTTCACCTTCAACCTGTTGAAGCAGAACAAGGCCATCAACACCAACGGCATCAACCCCACGAACGTCAGCACGCCGGACGCGCACACGCTCGTGCTGGACTTCGGCACCCCGCAGTACACCGACCTCTACTACATCGGCTCGGTCTACATGGTGCCCCAGCACGTGTGGCAGTCGGTGACCAACCCGAGCACCTGGAACGACACCGACCCGGTCGGCACCGGCCCCTACCAGCTCAAGCAGTTCAACGCGCAGGGTTTCACGCTCAGCAAAACGAACAACTACTGGCAGGCCGACCAGGTCAAGATCGCCAACGTGCGATTCCCGTCCTACGTGTCCAACACCTCGGCCAGCCTCGCCCTCGCCCAGGGCCAGATCGACTGGGGCGGCAACGACATCGCCAACATCGACAAGACGTTCGTCGCCGCCGACCCCACCCACAACAAGTACTGGTTCGCGCCGGTCAACGTGGTGACGCTCCAGCTGAACACCACCAAGCCACCGTTGAACGACCCGGCCGTGCGCAGGGCGATCAGCGCCGGTATCGACCGCGGCGCGCTGTCCAAGATCGGTGAGACCGGCTACGAGCCGGCCGCGACGTCCTCCGGCGGCCTGCTGCTCGGCGGCGTCGACGACAAGTACCTCGGGTCGGGCCTGAGCAACGATCTCGCCCAGAACAAGAACTCGGTCGCCTCGATCCTCACCGCCGACGGCTACACCCAGGCCAACGGCAAGTGGACGAAGAACGGGGCCACCATCAAGTTCAGCCTGGAGGACCCGTCCAGCTACTCCGACTACTACGAGAACATCACGCTGATCTCCCAGCAGCTCAACGCGGAAGGCTTCGACACCACGCCGACCGGGACCACGCCCGACACCTGGGTCAGCGACTACAACACCGGTTCGTTCCAGGCCACCATCCGCTGGGGCAACGTCGGCCCGACGCCGTACTTCCAGTACGACAACTGGCTCGACTCGAACCTGACCGCCCCCATCGGCACGGCCGCGACGGGTGACCAGACCCGCTTCAACGACCCGACCGCGCAGGCCGCGCTGGCCGAGTTCGCCAACACCGACGATCCGGCCACGCAGGCCGACGCGTTGAACAAGTTGCAGCAGATCGTCACCCAGCAGGCACCGGTGATCCCGCTGCTCTACGGCGCGGCCTGGGACGAGTACAGCACCAAGAAGTTCACCGGCTGGCCGACCGCGGCCGACCCGTACGAGGACCCGACCCCGAACTCGCCGTTCCTCGAATACACCGTCCTGCACCTCACCCCCGTCTCCTGACCCCATGCCCGTGCGTCGCCCGGTCCCGCGCCGGGCGACGCACCTCCCTGGAGGAACCCATGACCACAACCCAGCCCGCGACCTCGACCCCCACGACCGCCACCTTCCCCACCGGGTTCCTCTGGGGTTCGGCCACCGCCGCCTACCAGATCGAGGGCGCCTGGAACGAGGACGGCCGCACACTGTCCATCTGGGACACTTTCGCGCGCAAGAAGGGCGCGGTGCGCAACGCCGACACCGGCGACATCGCCGCCGACCACTACCACCGCTACGCCGAGGACGTCGCGCTGATGGCCGACCTCGGCCTGCCCGCCTACCGTTTCTCGCTCGCCTGGCCCCGCATCCAACCCGGCGGCCGAGGGCCCGGCCAACGCAGCCGGTCTCGCTTTCTACGACCGTCTGGTCGACGAGCTGCTCGGCAAGGGCATCACCCCGGTCGTGACGGCCTACCACTGGGACCTCCCGCAGGAGCTGGAGGACGCGGGCGGCTGGCCGAACCGCGACACCGCCAACCGCTTCGCCGAGTACGTCGCCATGGCCGCGGCCCGGCTCGGCGACCGCGTGCGCACCTGGACCACCCTCAACGAGCCGTGGTGCTCCGCCTTCCTCGGCTACGCCTCCGGCGTGCACGCCCCCGGCCGCCAGGAACCCGCGGCAGCCCTGCGCGCCGCCCATCACCTGCTGCTGGCCCACGGCATGGCGGTGGACGTCCTGCGCCAGCACGTGGCCGGCGCCCAACTCTCCCTGGTCCTGAACCTGCACTCCATCAGGCCCGCACACCCCGGAACCGCGGACGAGGCGGCCGCCACCAAGATCGACGGCATAGCCAACCGGATCTTCCTCGACCCCGTCCTGCACGGCCGCTACCCCGACGACGTCCAGGCCGACACCGCGCACCTCCTCGACTGGTCCACCCTGGTGCACGACGGCGACCTCGCCCAGATCTCGCGCCCCATCGACGCGCTCGGCGTGAACTACTACACCCCGACCCTGGTCGCCGCCCACGAACCCGGCACGCCCGCGGTGCGCAACGACGGTCACGGCAACGGAGTTGGCTCGCCCTGGGTCGGCGCCGACGACGTCGACTTCCTCCAACCCCCCGGCGCCCGCACCATGATGCAGTGGGCCGTCGACGCCACCGGGCTGCGCGATGTGCTGAGCAGGCTCGGCCGCGAGCATCCCGACCTGCCGCTGATCGTCGCCGAGAACGGTGCGGCCTACGACGACTACCTCGACCCCACCGGCCGGATCAGGGACACCGAGCGCATCGACTACGTGCACAGCCACCTCGCCGAAGTACGCCGCGCCATCGCGGCAGGCGTCGATGTGCGCGGCTACTTCGTCTGGTCGCTGTTGGACAATTTCGAGTGGTCGTACGGGTATTCGCGCCGATTCGGCATCGTCTACGTCGACTTCGCCACCCAGCGCCGCTGGCCCAAGGACAGCGCCCGCTGGTACAGCGGCGTCGTCGGAGCCAACGCCCTGCCGTCCCGGGAGCAGCTCAGCCCTTGATCTTCGGGACCTGGACGAACCCGGGCGGAGGTTGCGGCAGGAAGATCCCGGCCGTGCTCGGATCCGACTTCGGAATCCACGTGTAGTCCAGCACCGCGGTCCCGAACGAACCGTGTTCGGTCATCCGAATCGGCAGGTAGGTGGACGGGTCGACCCAGATCTCGCGCCCCATGCCCGGCTCGTCGTTGCCCAGGTGCAGCGCGAGCTTGCCGTTGATGGTGTCGGTGCCCAGCACCCGATCGTGGCCCTTCTGCAGGTCCTGCACGATGCCCTCGGTCTGGCTGATCGGCGCGGGAACGTTCGACCTGGACATCACCTCGGCCCACTCACGCTGGCGATAGTCGATCGCGCGATCGAACACGGATCCGTCCTTGCGGTACTTGCTCTCCTCGATCAGCGGTTGCCCCGACATGCCGTACTGCTCGTTGCGGAACAGCTCCGGGTCGCCCTGGTCCTGCCACCACACCGACAAGCCGCCGAGCTGCTCGCCCGAGGACGAGCGCTGGATCTCCTGCGCCTCCAGGACGTAGTCGCTCGCGGAATTGACCGCCGCCGCTGTCCGGTCCACGACGAGCTGGATGGGAGTCGACGCGTCCGCGGTCGGAAATCGTCGCGTCGTTGCCGCACTGCTCGACGTGGCCGGCTTGTCCCCGGCCGCGTTCGACTTCGGCGCACTTTCGCCCCCGCGCTGGTTCGCCACCACAACCCCCACCGCGACCGCGGCCACCACGCCAACCCCGACCGCGGCCGCCCACCGCGGCGCGGCGCGATGCCGTCGAATCGGCGACGCGTCGTTCAACAGCCGATGCAGCTGCCGCTCCGCGGCGTCGTCGTATTTCGGCAGGTCGCGCACTGGATTGCGGTCCGCGAGCGCGGAAACCATCGGATCGTCGATCATCGGGAAACCTCCGTGGCCAGATCGGACCGGGTGGACGTGAACGTCGAGTCGGGCTGATCAGCCCCCAACAACCGAGCCAGCCGCCGCCGCGCGCGATGCACCCGCACCTTCGCCGACGAGACCGAACAACCGAGCGCCTCGGCCAGCTCCGCGCCCTGCAACCCCTCCCAGGCGACGAGCCGCAACACCTCCCGGTCAGCCTCCTTGAGCTGCGCGAACGCCGTCGCGAACGCGTCCCGCCCCACCGCGTCGACCGCGAGGTCGGGCGCGTGCCGCTGCCGAGTCGTCGAATGCAACCGCTCCTGCAACCGCCGCCACCGCGAGCTGCGCCGACGCTGGTTGGCCGTGCTGTTGCCGGCGATCCGATACAGCCACGGCAACGGCTGCGCCGGCACCGAGTCCCAATGCCGCCACGCCGCCAGAAACACGTCGCCGACCGCCTCAACGGCGTCGGCCTCGGGTAACCGTCGTCGCAGGTAGGCGAGAATGTGTGGTTGATATCGCCGGTACAACCGAGCGAACTCGGCCTCCCGATCGGCCTTGGCCGAAGTCGTCATGGGCGTCCTGGTCTTGTGTCTCGTGTTCCGCTGTCAACCCGTATGGGTCCGGCACCCGCACTGCGGTTACACCCGAAACGGACACCCGTCGAAATATGAGAAAAGGTGTGGAAGCAATCTTGTGATTGCCGCTCCACACCTTGTCTACCAGCTACTATGCGCGCCCGAAGGGATTCGAACCCCTAACCTTCTGATCCGTAGTCAGATGCTCTATCCGTTGAGCTACGGGCGCAGGTACAGCATGTTCAGTTATACGCTCAGCCGAAGCCGTGCGCTGCGGAGGCTCCGGGATTTGAACCCGGGATGGGGGGTTACCCCAAACCGCATTAGCAGTGCGGCGCCATAGACCAGACTAGGCGAAGCCTCCCGGGCTCTTGACCACTCGCGCAGATAGATTACACAGGCCCTGGCCACCGGGGCAAAACACCCCCCTCGTCGGGCGCCCCGGCTGCCAGGACCTGCGGTGATCAGCTTCGGCGGAGCATGCGGAGCAGGGCCGGTGGCCTGCCACCGAAGCCTTCGGCCTCCATGGCGGCGAGGGCGATTCTGGGCAGGTCGCGGACGGCGGGGAAGATCAGGTACCGGGGCACCCAGGTCGGCCGGAACTTGGCGTTGAAGCGGTACAGGGTCTCGATCTGCCACCAGCGGGAGCCGAGCCGCAGGGCGCGCGCCCAGAGGCGGGCGATGGGGCCCGCGCCGATGCGTTCGCCGCGTTCGAGGGCGGCGCGGAACATGGCGAAGTTCAGCGAGACGTTGCGCACACCGAGGTCGGCGCAGGCACCGAGCGTCTCGGTGATCATGAACTCGTTGAGGCCGTTGTCGGCTTCGCGGTCGCGGCGCATCAGGTCCAGCGACAGGCCGTCCTCGCCCCAGGGGACGAACTGGAGCATGCCGCGGACGCGGCCTTCGCGCTCGGCGGTGACCACGACGCATTCGGGGTCGGCGGAGTCGGCGAGGCGCGAGAGGGCCATGGAGAAGCCGCGCTCGGTCTCGGCGCCGCGCCATTCGTCGGCGAGCCTGGCCAGGTCGGCATGTTCGAGGTCGTCGATGTCCTTGGACCTGCGTACGCGCGAGGTGTAGCCGGCTCGGCTGACCTTGTTGACGGTTTGGCGGACGCCGCGCATCTTGCGGCCTTCCAGCGTGTACGACGCCGTTTCGACGACGGCTTCGTCGCCGAGTTCCAGGACGGTGAGGCCGTAGCGGTGCCAGACGTTCGCGGCGCGCTCGGAGCAGCCGAGTACGGCCGGTACCCAGCCGTGCCGGGAGCAGGCGGTCAGGTACTCCTCGATCGCGCCGGGCCACGCCTCGATGTCGCCGAGCGGGTCGCCGGAGGACAGCGCGACGCCGGCCAGCACGCGGTAGCCGAGGGCGGACTTGCCGGATGGCGAGAACACCACCGACTTGTCGCGACGCAGCGTGAAGTAGCCGAGCGAGTCCTGGTTGCCGTAGGCCGCGAGCAGTTCGCGGATGCGGATCTCGTCGGCCTGGCTCAGCGACGGCCTCGGTTCGGCGGAGCGGAGCAGGAAGTAGCCGCCGAGCAGCACGGCGCCGATGCCGAAGACCAGGCCGAGGGTGGCGGTGGCGTCGTCGAGGAACTCGCCGTGGAAGGTGATCGGGCCTTCGATGCCGACCAGGGTCAGCGCGGCGTGTTGGACCATCGCGCCGAAGCCGGGCTTGCCGACGAGATCGCGCTGGTTGAACAGGATGATCAGCAGGTTGACCACGATGCCGCCGCCGAGCATTTCGAGGAACACCGCGATCGCGGCCCACTTACCCATGGACGGCTCGGGCAGCGCGGTGAACTCGCGTCGCTTGAGCACCAGCGCGACGAGCAGGGCGATCGAGGTGATGCCGGTGGCCGGACCGTGGTGGAAGCCGAGCGCGAGCGCGGCGATGACCGCGGTGGTGAGCACGGCGATCTGCCAGGCCCGACGCTTGCGCCTGCGCAGCCCGGTGGCCAGCAGGAGCAGGCCGACGGCCGCGCCGACCGCGACCGCGACGGCGGCCACGGTGGCTTCGACGGGGAGGTCGAACCAGAGGGTGACCGGGTGTCTCGGCTTGTGGTGGCCGAGGAAGATCACCTCACCGAGGGTGAGCAACCCGACCAGACGGGTCGCCCAGCAGATGAGCCGGACCGCAAGGTCGCCGTTGTTCTGCCAGGTCTTGGTGCCCTGGGACTGACTACTGGTCGCGGTCATCGCCGCCTCGGGGCGGGAGGACCGTGCGGTTGTGTGCGGCGCAAACACGCCATGATGCGGGCGGTGTGTGCTTGGTCATCAAGGCTGCTTGCCTGCCAGTTCCACGAAGGGCAGCAGGGACTTCGGGTCGCGCAGCGCGTCCGCGCTGATCGCCCGGTCCACCGGCACGCCCGAGAGGATCTTCTTCACCGGTACTTCGCATTTCTTGCCGTTGAGGGTGCGGGGCACCGCGTTGATCACGATGAACTCGTTGGGAACGTGCCGTGGGGACAGTTGTTGGCGCAGCGCCGAACGGAGTTTTCCTTCGACGGCGTCGAGTTCGGTGCCGGGCGCGAGCACCAGGAAGCAGAGCAGTTCGCCGTCGGTCCGGCCGGCGCCGGAGGTGTCGATCACCAGGGAGTCGAGCACCTCGTCGAACGCCTCGACGACCCGGTAGAACTCGGCGGTGCCCATCCGGACGCCGCCCCGGTTGAGGGTGGAGTCGCTGCGGCCGTAGATCACGGCCGAGCCGCGGTCGGTGATCTTGATCCAGTCGCCGTGCCGCCAGACGCCCGGATAGGTGTCGAAGTACGCCTCGTGCAGCCGGGTGCCGTCCGGGTCGTTCCAGAAGAACACCGGCATGGACGGCATGGGCTCGCGGATCACGAGTTCGCCGACCGCCTCCGTCACCGGGTTGCCCTGCTCGTCGTAGGCGGCTACCGCGGCACCCAGGGCGCGGCAGGACAGTTCGCCGAGCCAGACGGGCACGTCGGGGGCGGAGCCGACGAACGCCGTGCACAGGTCGGTGCCACCGGAGACGCTGCAGATCTGCACCTGCTCGCCGACGGCGTCGGCGATCCAGCGGAAGCCTTCCGGCGAGAGCGGCGCACCGGTCGAGCCGAGCGTGGTCAGGGCCGAGAGGTCGAAGTCGTCGCGCGGGCGCAGGCCCTCCTTGAGGCAGGACTGGACGTACGGGGCGGACGTGCCGAAGTAGGTGATCCGCTGGTCCTGCGCGAGTTGCCAGAGGGCGCTGAAGTTCGGGAAGGCGGGGTTGCCGTCGAACAGCACGATCCGCGTGCCGACCAGCAGGCCGGACACGAGGAAATTCCACATCATCCAGCCGGTGGTGGTGAACCAGAAGAACGTCTTGCCCGGCCCCAGGTCGGCGTTGAGGGCGAGGGCCTTGAGGTGCTCCAGCACGATGCCGCCGTGGCCCTGGACGATGCCCTTGGGCAGGCCGGTGGTGCCGGAGGAGTACAGCACCCAGAGGGGGTGGTCGAACTCGACGGGGGTGAAGGCGAGGTCGGCGCCTGCGTGGTCGGTCAGCAGGGTCGACCAGCGCAGCGCCTGGACGGGGCCCTCGTGAGCCAGGTCGGCTTCGGGGTCGAGGTAGTTCATGAGGACCACCGCGCGCAGGCCGGGGACCTCGGCGCGGAGCTGTTCGACGGTGGGGCGGATGTCGAAGCCGCGGCCGTTGTAGCGGTAGCCGTCGACCGCGACGAGCACGGTGGGCTCGATCTGGGTGAACCGGTCGAGCACGGCGCGCACGCCGAAGTCGGGCGAGCAGGACGACCAGGTGGCGCCAAGGCTGGCCGCGGCGAGGAAGGCGACCAGGGTGTCCGGTGTGTTGCCGACCAGCGCGGCGACGCGGTCGCCCGTGCCGACGCCCAGGTCGGCGAACGCGGCTCGGGCGGCGGCTACACGGGCTCGCAGCTCGCGCCAGGTCAGTGACTCGGTGTGACCGTCCTCGCGCTGGAAGAACACGGCCTCGGTCTCGTCGTCCTTGCCGTCCCCGACGACGAGGGCCTGTTCGGCGTAGTTGAGGGTGGCACCGGGGAACCAGCGGGCGCCGGGCATGACCCGCTCGGCCAACACGGTGTCGGCCTGCGTGTGGAAGCGCACGTCGAGGAACTGGGCAACGGCGGCCCAGAACGCCTCGAGTTCCGCCACCGACCACTGCCACAGTGCCTGGTAGTCGGGCAGCTCGACCTGCTTGTGCTCGGCGAGCCAGGCGCGGAAGTGCGCGATCCGGGTGCGCGCCACCGCCTCTGGTGCCGGTGTCCACAGGGTCTCCGGCGCCTCCACCGGCTCACCGCCGGGGGCCACATCGCCTCTGGCAGAACCGTCCGTCATGTCCTATTCCTAGCTGATCGCCGAATCGTGTCAGTTGTCCCCACTCGGTCGAGCACTCGGACAGACGTCCGAATCACCCGCGGAGTTGCACCCGACAGTATTCAGCCTTCCGTGATCAGCCACTCACAGTGGATGACGTTTCCTGAAGACTTGATGAAAGTTCGGATGTAGCCCCTGGTGGGGAGCCGGGGCATAGCCAACCATGCGCACGCCCGCGCGCACATCAGCCACAAGTCGCCGCGTCGCGTCCGCTTTGTCAGTCCGAAGGCGGTCCGTGATCGGCGTGCGGACCTACGATCCCCGCCCGGCGGGTCGGCCGAGCGGGGTAGTGATCACTCAGCGTGATCAGCGCAGGTGCATGTCGAACCAGTTGAGCGTGCGCTGCCACGCCTCGAACGAGGCCTTCGGGTCGGTGTCGAAGCGGTTGTTCGCCTCGGCGAACCGGACGACGTCGGTGGCGACCTCGGCGTGCGCCGCCGCGTCGCGCAGCTTCTCCACTTCCTCGACCGGGATGTTCTCGTCCTGGTCGCCGTAGATGCCCAGCCAGGGGCAGGTCAGCTCGCCGACCACCTCGACGAGGGCCGGCAGCCCCTCGGCGATCGGTTCGATGATGCCGCCGCCGGACACGCTGACCGCGGCACCGAGCGTGCGGCTGGAGGCGACCACGAGGGCGACCGCGCCGCCGAGGTCGAAGCCGATCACCCCGATCCGGTCGGCGCTCACGCCGCGCTGCGCCAGCCACATGGCGGCCGCGTCGGTGTCGGCGAGGACGGATTCGCCCTCCAGCCGGTTGAGTTGGTCGGTGACGGCGGGGCCGTCGAATTCGTCGGCTTCCTCGCTGCGGTAGAGGTGCGGGGCGACAGCGAGCCAACCCTCGTCGGCAAGACTGGAAACCAGGCCACGCATGACATCGGTAACGCCACGTGCTTCGTGCAGCACCACAAGACCGCCTCGGACGGCGTTGTCCGGCTCGGCGACCGTCAGCCGCAGGGAACGGCCGTCGGTCAGCTCGATGCGCTCGGTTCGGGTCTGGGTCATGAAGTCAAGCCAACCATGCGTGGGTGAACACAAGTCAACACGATGTCCAGAACTGTCAGGCATTCCCGATTCCGGCCGTTGCGGCGGCAACCGGCCCAACAGCGTGTTTCCTGGTCGAGGGTGATCTATCTCGCGTGTTCGACCGGTGTGGCCGCTGGTCGAACCCGCTGTCGAATGTCGTTGGAAAATCACGCTGTCGAGTGCGTTGGATAATGAGTTACGTTGACGGTCGGCCGAACCCCGCACCGGCCGCGGCAGTCCGATGGGCAGGAGATCAACGATGACCGCGCGTATTCGAGCCGACCTCGAGCAGATTCCCGGCTACGTCGCAGGACGCAGCATCCCTGGCTCGATCAAGTTGGCCTCCAACGAGGTTGCCGCGGGTCCGCTGCCGAGCGTGCAGGCGATACTGGCGCACGCCAGCGGGTTGATCAACCGCTACCCGGACGCGGGCGCGGCCGCGCTGACCGAACGGATCGCGCAACGGTTCGGGTTGGACACCCGCAACGTCGCGCTCGGCTGCGGCTCGGTTGCCTTGTGCCAGCAGGTGGTCCAGGTCACCAGCACCGCGCAGGACGAGGTCGTGTACCCGTGGCGCTCGTTCGAGGCCTACCCGATCATGGTGCGCGTGGTCGGCGCGCAGCCGAGGCCGGTGCCGCTGACCAAGGACCACGCGCTGGACCTCGACGCGATGTTCGACGCGATCACGGACAAGACGCGACTGGTTTTCGTGTGTACCCCGAACAACCCGACCGGGACCGCGCTGCCGCAGGACGCGCTGCGCCAGTTCGTCGACGCGGTGCCCACGGACGTGCTGGTCGTGATCGACGAGGCGTACCGGGAGTTCGTGGACGACCCGAACGTGCCGGACGGGATCGCGCTGACCACCGACGCGTGGGCGCGCGGGCACGGCAACGTGGCCGTGCTGCGCACGTTCTCCAAGGCGTACGGCCTGGCCGGCCTGCGGGTCGGCTACTGCGTCGCCCCGGAACCGGTGACCGCCGCGCTGCGCAAGGTGGTCGTGCCGTTCTCGGTGAACTCGCTCGCGCAGGCGGCCGCGATCGCGTCGCTGGACGCGGAGGACGAGCTGATGCAGCGCTGCAAGGCGATCGTGGGCGAGCGCCACCGGGTCCGCGAGGAGCTGCTCGCCATGTGCTACGAGGTGCCGCCGACGCAGGCGAACTTCGTCTGGCTGCCGCTGGCCGAGCGAACCACCGCGTTCAACGAGCACTGCATGGAGCACAAGGTGATCGTGCGCGCGTTCGTCACCGACGGGCCCGGCGACGGCGCGCGGGTGACGATCGGCGAGCCGTTCGAGAACGACGTTTTCCTCGAAGCGGCGCGGACTTTCCCGCGCTAGCGCGTCATTGGCCGACGCGACCGTCGATGCGTTCGCGGATCAGGTCGGCGTGGCCGCAGTGCCGGGCGTACTCCTCGATCAGGTGCACGAGCACCTCGCGCAGTTCGATCTGATCGCCAGCGGCGTTGGTGCCGGTGATGTCGAGGCTGGGTGCGTTGGCCACGAACTCCTCGGCGAAACCGACCTCGGCCTGCCAGTTCGTCCAGGCCAGTTCGACCACCGCGTCCTCGCCGACGGCGTCGTCGTGGTCGCCGCCGGGTGATTCGGCGGTGCGGTACACCGAGGGTGCGTCCTGGCCTGCCATGATCCGCCGAAACCAGGCGCGCTCGGCCTCGGTCAGGTGCCGGATCAGGCCGAGCAGGGACAGGTTCGACGGCGGCACCGAGCGCGTGGCCAGCGCCTGCGCGTCCAGACCGGAGCACTTCATTCGCAGCGTGTACCGATAGTCGCGCAGGTAGGTGACGAGCAGGTTCCGTTCGCCCGGCACCGGGTGCTGCGCGCGCGGATCCTCCTCGGGCGCGACCCACATGTCCTGCCAGCCGAACCGACGCTCTGGCTGCTCACTATCCATATCGGACAGCATGGCAGTGGCGACAACCGATTTTCAGTGCGCGAAGTGCTCCAGGATCAGCGACTGGAGCTCACCGACGATGAACCCGAGCACGGCGCCGGTGGTGATCAGGATCCACTCGTCCTGCTGGAAGGCGGGACGGAGCAGGTTCTCGAACTCCTCCGTGGTCAGCTCGCGCATCTTGCTGACCAGCAGGTTGCGGATGTCCATCGCGTCCTTGGCGTAGTCGGCGATGTAGTCCAGGGTCTCCGGCATCCGCTCCAGCACCTTGTCCGCGATGGCGTGCTTGAGTTCGGTGTAGCGGCTGCCGCCGATGGCCAGCGCCACGAACGGGCGGGCGAAGCCGGCCTGCCGGTCGACGACCTGCTCGACCTCGCGCTGCATCATCGCGAACAGCCGATCGGCGAGCGGGCCGCGCAGTACCGCCTCGATCACCTTGTGCGGGGTGATCACCTCTTCCGCGATCAGCGTCGCGTACGCCTGCGACACCTCGTCGCGCCTGCGCAGGAACAGTCCCTGCCAGGTGAAGATGCCCAGGTAGCGGGTGGGTTGTTGCGGCCGGAAGATCATCCGCAGGGCCAGCCAGTCGGTGAACCAGCCGGTGATCGCACCGAAGAAGGGCATGATCAACGGCTGTTTGAACAGGGCCCAGGCGACCATCTGGATCACGCCGATCAACGCGCCGAACAGCAGGCCGGCCCTGGCGATGAACTGGAACTCCCGATGCCCTGCCTCGGTGAAGATCCGGTTCAGCAGTTCCTTGTCCCGGACCAGGTTGGTGATCACCATGTCGCGCAGGTCGAACACGGTCTCGACGTTGTCCTGAACGGTCTGCAGCATGGCCGTGAGCAGCCTGGGCGTCTCCGCCTGCACGCGCCGGACCACCAGCCTGCGCACCCGTTCCGGTAACGACTCCCACAGGCCCGGCTGGAACTCGGCGGCGATCTCCTGGGTGAGTTCGGCGGCGACCTCGCGCAGCGGCTCCTGGATCTCCTTGGCGATCAGCTCCGGGTCGAGCCTGCGCAGCACGTCGGAGGGCTTGATCAGCTGCTCGGTCATGGTGTCGCAGGCGATCGCGGCCATCCGCGCCGCGCGCTTGGGCACGATGCCCTGCCAGCCGACGGGTTTGACGCCGACGAACTCGATCGGCCGGAACATCATCCGGATGGCGAGCAGCTTGGTGACGTAGCCGATGATCGCGGCCATCACCGGAATGGAAAGGTAGATGTACCAGTGCTGGCCGACATCGGCGAGGACAGCTGTCATCTCACCCACCCTCGCCGGCGAACCTACTGGTCGGTGAAGTCTGTCACATCAGGGCGCGATCTGGCGCCGCTGACCGCCGACGGTCGGATCGCACTCCGCCCAGAAGTGCTTGCCGAGCATGGAAATCGACACGCTGTGCCGAATGAAACGCGGCCGCTTCGCCTCGGCCGCGGCGGCGCGCACGGTCTGGTCGGTGAGCAGGATGTCGTACTGGTCGCCGAGGTCGGGGTCCTCCTCGCCGACCTCGACGAGGCCGAACCGGTAGAGCCGGGTCATGTAGGTGGGCACGAGTTCGGGTGCTGCCACGCCGGCGTTCTTGCCCACCGTGGACGCGTTGGCCAGCACGGTCCGCTGGGTCGCGCCGATGGCGTTGCGCACCACGACGTGGATCAACGGGCGGGCCGCGCCGTCCGCGAGCGCGGCAAGGATCCTGGCCTCGTCCGGCACCAGTTGACGCAGGATCGTCGTGTACAGGAACTCCCTGCTGGCCTGCGCGTTCGAGTTGGCCGAGCGGTTGAGCAGTTCGGCCATGCCGGCGCGCAGCGGCTCGGCGTGCCCGTTCATCGGGCGGACCAGCGTGACCAGTTCCTGATCGCCGAGCGTGGCCCGGCCGACCTGCGGATCCAGCGCGCTCGACCCGAGCGGGCGCCAGGCGAACCCGGGCGTGGTGTCGGCCGGCTCCAGCCGCCTGCGGATCTCCCGCACCGCGGCGCTCTCCCACCGGCGTGCCTGCTCCTCGATCAGCTCGCCGCCGGGCAACGCCCTGGTGACCCGCCAGCCGGTCCTGGCCAGCCAGCCGATCGCCTGGCCCGCCCGGCCGACCAACTCCTCGGCGCTCGTCGGCCGCGCCGAGTTCTGCTCGTCTGGCACGCGCGCCTCCGTCGATTTTCTCGCTCAGTGCTGGGTCGGCCGAGGTCAAGGCCCGGACCGGACTCGTCGAGAATAGGACACACTGAGGTCGAGAGGTGATGAGCAATGACCGACTTGCGCGATCTGGAACCCGCGGAGGACGAGCCGACCGGCGCCGACCGGTACAAACACCTGCCCGAGCACGTCCGGCTGGAGGACACCTTCGCCACCCAGCCGACCGAGCCCGACCAGGAAACCGACATCGACGGCGAAACGAACTTCATGCTCCGCTACGACTAGGCCGCTGTCGGTTTCACCAGCGATCGACGTGCAGCACCGTGTCCAGGGGCTGGCGCGGTGCCGGCTTGAAGTCGGTCCCGATCGTGTAAGCGGTCGGGACCAGCGCCGCCTGCCGCACGTGCTCGGGCAGGCCGAGCACGGCGGCGGCCTCCGCCTCGTACCGCAGGTGCAGCGTGGTCCACGCGGTGCCGAGCCCCCTGGCCCGCGCGGCCAGCATGTAGTTCCAGGTCGCGGGCAGGATCGAGCCCCACAGGCCGGCCTGGTTGCCGGCCGGCAGCTCCGGTGCGATCACGCAGGGGATCACCAGCACCGGCACATCCCCCATGTGTTCACCCAGATAGGCGACGCTGTTGCCGACCCTGGACTGCACCTTGGCCCGGTCCGGGTCGTCCGCGAACAGCTTGCCGGCCGCGCCCGGCGACTCCAGGTAGGCGTCGACCGCCCGCCGGTACAGCTCGCCGATGGCCGCGCGCTGGTCCGCGTCGGTGACCACCAGCCAGTGCCAGCTCTGCCGGTTGCTGCCGGTCGGCGCCTGCAAAGCGATCTCGAGGCACTCCCTGATCAGCTCCATCGGCACCGGGCGGGTCAGGTCCAGCCGCTTGCGCACCGTTCGGGTCGTGGTCAGCAACTGGTCCGGGGTCAGCTCGAGTACTGGCATGCGTTGATCGTAAGTGCCGACCCTGCTCAGCGCGGTCGCGCGCCGATCACCGATGGCGCGTTGGCGCGGATGAACTCGGCGAACTCCGCCTGCGGGAAGCCGGACCGCCGGGCCCCCGGCGGCATCAGCGCCAACCGGTCCACGCCCAGCCGCCCGTACTCGCGCACGACCTCGGGCGTCATGGTCTCGCTCGGGGTGACCGTGATGTTCAGCTCGGCGAACTCCCGGCCTGCCGCCTCCGCCTCGGCGCGCAGCAGCGTCAGTTGGCGTTCGGTCGTCGCCAGGTCGAGCGCCCAGCCGTACCACCCGTCGCCCAGCCGGGCGGTCCGCCGCAGCGCGCTCGCGCTGTCCCCGCCGACCAGGACCGGAATCGGCCGCTGGATCGGCCGAGGGTAGGCGTCCACCCCGGCGAACTCCACGTACTTCCCCTGGTAGCCGGGCGTTTCGTCGTACCAGAGCGAGCGCATCGCGTACAGGTACTCGTCGGTCCGGGCGCCACGGTCCCGCATGGACAGCCCGATCGCGCGCATCTCCTCCTCGACGTAGCCGACCCCGATCCCGAACACGAACCGGCCGTCGCACAGAACGTCCACACTGGCCAGTTGCTTGGCCAGCACGACCGGATTGCGTTGCGGCACAATGACGATCCCCGTGCCCAGCCGAACCTCGCTGGTGACACCGGCCAGCATGGCCAGTCCCACAACGGGATCGAGAATCGCGAAGTCCGGCTCCAGCGGCGACGGTGGCACCCGAGGGCTGGCCACCACGACATGTTCGGGCAGCCAGATCGATTCGTAACCAAGCTTCTCGGCCAGCGGACCGAGTTCGCGGGCTCCGGCTCCGGTCGCGGAGTCCCCCATGTTGATACCGAAGATGCCGATCTGCGGCGGTTCACTCTTGGTCATGAGATTCAAGCCTAGGGGTGGAGTGCGCTCCACCCGTATGGTCGACTTCTGCTCAGCGATCAACGGGTGAGGTGGTGCGGCGTGACCAGGACGGTCTTCACCGGCGGTGCGGTCTTCGACGGAACGGGCAGCGCGGCCGCGCCTGCCGACGTGCTGATCGAGGACGATCGGATCATCGCGGTGGGCCGCGATCTCGACGGTGACGTCGCGGTCGACTGCACGGGGAAGACGTTGCTGCCTGGCCTGTTCGACACGCACGTGCACGTGGTGGTCAGCAGCGTCGGCCTGCTCGCCCGGGTGCAGACGCCGTTCTCCTACCAGTTCTACGAAGCCGCGGCGAACCTGCGCAAGACGCTCGCGCTGGGCATCACCACCGTGCGCGACGCGGGCGGCGCCGACCTGGGCATCAAGCAGGCCGTCGCGAACGGACTGATTCCCGGGCCGCGGCTGCGGATCTCGGTCAACATCATCAGCCAGACCGGCGGCCACGGCGACGGTTGGACCGTGTCCGGCCACTGCGTCCCGCTCGGCGTCCCGCATCCCGGCCGCCCCGAGTCGATCGCGGACGGCCCGGACGAGGTGCGCAAGGTCGCGCGGCTGCTGCTGCGGGCCGGCGCCGACCAGCTCAAGGTGTGCACGACCGGTGGGGTGCTCTCGCCGCGCGACGACCCGAGGCACTCCCAGTTCACCCCGGAGGAGCTGGCCGTCCTCGTCACCGAGGCGGGCATGCAGGGCTCCTACGTTATGGCACACGCGCAGGGCACCGAGGGCATCAAGAACGCGATCCGCGCCGGCATCCGGTCGATCGAACACGGTATCTACCTCGACGACGAGGCCATCGACATGATGCTCGCGGCCGGCACCTGGCTCGTCCCGACGCTCGCCGCGCCGGTCAACGTGCTGCGCGCCGTCGACGCGGGCCTCGACCTGCCCGAAGCGGTGATCCAGAAGGCGCGGGACGTGGTGGACATCCACCGGGACTCGGTGCGCAAGGCGATCGCGGCGGGAGTGAAGGTCGCGATGGGCACGGACAGCGGCGTCGGTCCGCACGGCGGCAACCTGGAGGAACTCGAGCTGATGGTGGACTGCGGCATGACGCCCGCACAGTCGCTGGCCGCGACCACCTCCAGCGCCGCCGACCTGCTCGGCCTCGGCGATGAGCTGGGCAGGCTGGCCGAGGGCTACCGCGCGGACCTGGTCGTCCTCGACGGCGACATCGCCAACCTGGACGGACTGGCCGACCGCGTCAGCGAGGTCTGGCAGGATGGTCGAAAGCAAGACGGCCGGAATGTATCAACTGTTTGATACATTGACGTCATGAACAGCGCCGGCTTAGGCATGATCGGCACGATCCTGCTGGTCAAACTCATCTTCGCGGTCATCTGGGTCGGCGTGCCGGTGCTACTGGTCGGCGCCCTGGTGTGGTGGACGACCAGCAGGCGCGGCGTGCCGGAGAACAGCCGCGCCCGGCAGACCAAGTCCAGCCGAATCGCCGGCCTCCGCATCGGTGCGCTGGTCGGCGTCGTGACCGTGCTGATCTCGCAACCGTGGTTGGGCCCGATCGCCGTCGCGGGCGGTTATCTGCTCGGTGTGCTGCGCGGCGAACTGCGTGAGGCGCCACCGAAAACCGGCACCGTCCGGGTCGCCTCGCTCCAACCAAGGACGGCAGCGGGCTACGTCCCCTGGTGGGCCGCGCTGACCGCGGTCGTCGCGGCGGTCGTCACCGTGTTCGGCCCGATCGTGCTGCTCGCCGTGCCGACCCCGAGCTACGGCCCGTGGCACCCCTTCCCCGACACCCCGTCGATCACGTTGCCTGGTCAGCAGCTCTCCTGGCCCTCGCCCGCCATCTGGGTGCCACTCGCGGCCGTCGCCGCAGGTGCCCTGGTCATCGGCGCCCTGCTGATCCGCCGGGCGGTCGAATTGCCGGCCACCACCGACGACCAGCCCGGCCTGGTCGAGTCGACCCGGCGCAACGCGGCCAGGACGATCACCGGAACCGTTGTCGGCGTTGAACTTCTCGCCCTCGGCGCGCAGGCCCTGGCCGCCAGCGGCGGGGTGGACGTGCCGGACGTCATCGGCGGCACCGCGTACACGATCTCGCGCGTGCTGGTCTGGTCCGGCGTCGGCCTGGCGCTGGCCGGGATCGTGGTCTGGTGCGTGCTGAGCTGGTGGCGACGCGGACCGGTCGACCCCAAGATCGAGGCGAGCGGTCCGCGGACATGACCGCCTCGCCACCACCGCCCAGCCTGCGCGTCGACCTGTCCTCGCCGATACCGCCCTACGAGCAACTCCGAGAACAGATCGCCGGCCTGATCACCGCGGGCGAGCTGTGCCCGGACGACCGCCTGCCCTCCGTCCGTCAGCTCGCCGCCGACCTCGGCCTGGCCGGAGGCACCGTCGCTCGCGCCTACCGCGAACTCGAACAAGCCGGCCTGGTCGAAGGCCGCGGCCGGCACGGCACCGTCGTCCGCCACGACCCCGGCCTCGACGAGGAAAAACGAGGCCATCAGGAGGAACTGGCCGCAGCCGCCGACCGGCTGGCCCACGTCGCCCGAGACCTCGGCCTTGGCGACGACGCCGCGCTCGCCGCCCTCCGCCTCGCCCTGGGTCGACTCTGATGTCAAAACCGCCGAGTCGGCTCCGACCCTCGGGCATGACGAATATATTGCTCGACGTATCGATGTCCCTCGACGGATTCACGGCCGGCCGCAACGTCCGCGCGGAGGCACCGCTCGGCGACGGCGGCGAGCGCCTGCACGGCTGGATGCTCGGCACCAACCCGGTCGACCTCGCCGTTCGCGAGGAGGTGAACGGGCGAGTGGGCGCCGTCGTCCTCGGCCGCCGAACGTTCGACCTCGGCCTGGTCCCGTGGGGAGGCACCCCATGGCCCCGAACTCCGAGTTTCGTCCTCACCCACCGGCTCCGGCCCGACCTCCTCGGCGACAACGGCGGCACGTTCGCCTTCCTCGACGATCCGGTGCTCGCGCTCCAACGGGCCAGGGAGGCGGCCTGCGACAAGGACGTCTTCGTGATGGGCGCCGACATCGCGGGACAGGTGCTCGCCGCGGGCCTGCTCGACGAGGTGTACCTCCACCTGTCCCCCATCCTGCTCGGCACGGGCACGCCCATCTTCGGCGGAGAGCAGGCCGACCTCGTCCCCGATGGCGAACCCGTCGCGGGCGCCGCGAACCATCTCCGTTATCGGGTCGCCCGCTGAGAACGCGCCGACCTGCGGTCCCGGACGACCGCGTTGCTGCGCGGCAGCCACTGGCAGATGACGGCCACCAGCAGGCAGATCATCATTCCGGCGTCGAGCGCGTGGAGCGTGCCCGGCGAAAGGTCGGTCAGGTCGACCGAGGCGAGCCCGATGATGATCACGCCGAGCACACACAGCACGATCCGGGCCCAGCCAACGGCTCGGAGCACCAGGACGGCCGCGATCAGGCCGAGAACGCCGAGCGCCAAGAAGAACTCGGCCCTCGACTGCAATCCCTGGTACGCGGTGTCGACAAGGTCATCGGCATTGAGCATGCCGGACGAGACCAGGTCACCCGCGTTCTGGTTCACATACGCCTCGACCGCCGGCTTGACCAAACCCTTGCCACCGACCAGCAAAAGCACGCCCCAGACCACGCCGAGAAGCGCGCCGAGACCACCGATCGAGGCAGCAATGGTCAGCAGGCTCGATCGCTGCTTCTGGGCAGCCGTCGACGCGGAAACATACGAACTCACGACAGTTGAACTCCTTTTTCCGAATGCGTTCGAATGGGGAAGTACCCGGGTGTCGCACAGTTTCCAATCTCGACGAGTTGGTGTCCAGAAGAATTCCGAAAATAATCCGAAACACATTATTGCCGATCTAGAGATCAGTTTCGTACGGACTAGAGTGCGCGCATGCCCCTGCCAGGCCCCCTCGAACCGCCGGCCGGCAACAGCCTCGACCGGCTGCTGCGCTGCGAGCCTGCCCTGCTCGACACCACGCTCGACCAGCTGCGCACCCTCGTCGCCGTGCACGAGACCGGCACCGCGCTCGGCGCGGCAAAGACGCTCGGCCGCGAACAGTCCAGCGTGCAGAAACAGATCGACACGATGAACCGCAATTTCGGCGAGCTGTGCGGGGAGCCGTTGGTGCGCAAGCAGGGCCGCGGTGTGAATGTGCTGTTCACCCACACCGGAAAGGCTCTTGTCGATCTCGCCTGCCGCACCTTGGGGACCTGGCTGGATGAGGTACAAGAATGCCGGCGCAGGCTTGGGCGAACCCTGACCGTCGGGACCACCCGTTACACATTGGGTTATCTGTCGCACGCGAGCGAACGGGTCGCCGGAGACTTCCACCGACGCGGGATAGATCTGAAAATGGTGCACGTCCGAACCCGGAACCTGCTGGAGAAGCTCACCTCCCACCAGGTCGATCTGGTGTGCGGGAGCGTGCTGGACATCGAGGGAGCGGATCGGATCGCCGACTACGACGTCCAGGAGTGGCGGCGCAGCGATCTGGTCCTGGCGACCAACCTGCCATCCAGCCGATTACCAGCCCGGACGATAGGAACCCGCGAACTGCCGAGTCTGCCGCTGGTGCTGCCCGCCGCCGGCCTGATCACCGACTTCGTCCGCGGCTGGTTCGGCGACGACTACCGCAACCGGCTGGACGTGGTGGCCGAGATCGACACCGCACAGTACGGCTTCGAACTGCTGGGATCCGGACTCGTCCGCGGCTGCATGCTGGTCACCCAGGGCATAGGCGAGGCGGCCATGGCAGGCCGCCTCGCACCAGCGTCCGGCCTCCGGTTGATCGACCTGGTCAGCGATGTGGAGCCCAAGA
>CAVPPX010000064.1:0-8203 GCA_963707355.1 uncultured Alphaproteobacteria bacterium
TGTGACCTGGCGACTTCCGGTCAAGGATCTGTCGTTCATAGGTCCGAACCTTGAGCCTGTGCTTGAGCCAGGTCGGTTCGAGATCCACGTTGGCCAAAGCGCCGATCCAGGCGGCCTTCTGATTTGCGCGCTCGAACTTGTGAAGTAACCGGCGCCCAGGCCCCCTCCTGTGGGAGGGAGGTCGCCATTAACGAGTCCAAATTGAGCCTTTTCAATGGGTTGCGGCGCGATTAGCAAGTCGCTCCCCGCTCGGGAGCGGGTTCGAACATTTGGCCCGCTTTGGCGCCGATCAACCGGCCGCAGAGTCTCGAGGCGGAACTGCTCCGGGTGAAGCAGACAGGGAATAAATCGGTTCGATATTTCCTTAGGGAGGAAGCCTAGCAGTACGTTCTGGAATTTGCAAGAAAATGTCGATTGAGAAAATAATATCCTGCTGAACCGGCGAGTGAAGCTAGAGTCACCTTGGTCCAAATATCCTCGAAATTGTCCGTTGCAGCTTCGCGCCGCGCCCATGTGGTCAGCAACATCCTGTAGACATGAACGCCTCCTCGAGCCCTAACGTGCTTGACCCCGATAGGTGGAAGGAACATTGCCTTGCCGCGTGCGAGCAAGGCCTGGATGATTGTCGGTGAGGATTATAGGAAATTCGGGCGAAAGCTCGGGCCGTTCGGCCTCGATAGCAGTTCGTCATGAATTATTGTCGCGAGCACTGAGACCGCGCGGCGCAGTTTGGTAAGTGTCGCTTATGGATCGTAAGAGCGAACAAGGCGTTGTTTCGCAGGACCTCGGATCGTCGGGGGGCGCGGACCCGGCTGCGACGCTTGGCGCGTTCGACCCGGCGCCTCCTTCGACCATTCTGGTCACTGGCGCGAGCGGTTTTCTGGGTTCCGCAATCGCGGCCGCTCTGAGAGCGCGCGGCCACGCCATCCGCGTTCTGGCTCGTTCATCGAGTCCGTGGACAAATCTCAATGCCGAGGACCTCGTGTATGAGGGCGACCTCCGCGATCGCGCCTCGTTGGCGGCGGCGCTCAAAGGCGCACGCTACCTTTTCCACGCGGCTGCCGATTATCGGCTCTGGGCGCGAGACCCGGAAGAGATCAGCCGCAACAATGTCGAGGGAACGCGCCTCATCATGGAGGAGGCGCTCAGCGCCGGGGTTCAGCGCATCGTCTACACCAGCAGCGTGGCGACCTTGAAGCTCACTGACGGCGCCCTCTCGACAGAGGACAATCCGCTTGCCGAAGGCGAGGGGATTGGCGCCTACAAGCGCAGCAAGGTCGCGGCGGAGCGTCTGGTCGAGGCCATGATCCGGCGCGATCGCCTGCCGGCTGTGATCGTCAATCCGTCCACGCCCATCGGCCCGCGCGACGTCCGGCCGACGCCGACCGGACGAATCATCGTCGAGGCTGCATCGGGGCGCATGCCGGCTTTCGTCGAACCGGGCTCAATCTCGCGCATGTCGAGACGTCGCCGCCGGACACGTCGCCGCGCTTGAACGAGGGAAAATCGGCGAGCGCTACATTCTTGGCGGCGACAACGTGCTCCTCGGCGATATGTTGCCGACATCGCTCGGCTGGTCGGGCGCCGGCCGCCGACCTCAAGCTGCCGCGGACAATGCTCTATCCCCTAGCCTATGGAGCCGAATTGCTGGCGAGCGTTCGCGGCGTCGAGCCGTTTATCACGTCGGACGGGCTGCGGATGGCGCGCCACCATATGTTCTTCGACGATTCCAAGGCGCGCGCGCGAACTCGGCTATGTTTCGCGGCCTTATGTCGAGGGCCTCTCCGATGCGATCGCCTGGTTTCGCGCCCACGGCCATCTCAAATGATCGTCGCCATCTCCCTCGTTTCGCTCGCGATCTGGGCCTACCTTCTGTTCGGCAGGGGATGGTTCTGGCTATGCGGCGAGCGGGATGATACCGCCGCCGTGCCAAACGAGGCTCAACGAGGGACGCTTGGCCCAGCGTCGTCGCGATCATCCCCGCGCGCGACGAGGCCGACATGATCGCTCGAAGCGTCGGCTCGCTGATTCGGCAAGATTATCCTGGACCATTCTCCGTGGTCGTTGTTGACGATCAGAGTACAGACGGCACGGCAGCCATGGCGTCGACTGCGGCGAGCGACACACAGGCGGCCGACCGGCTGAAAGTCGTGACAGGAACGGTCCTCCGCCGGGCTGGACTGGCAAACTATCAGCGATGCGCCAGGGCTTGGCCGAGGTCGAGGCGAGCGCGCGGCGCCCGAATTCGTCCTGTTCACCGACGCTGACATCGCTTATGCCCCGCACGTGCTTTCGCGTCTGGTCGCGATCGCCCGTGCTAAAAACAGCGTGCTGACGTCATTGATGGTGAAGCTGCGCTGCGAGAGCGCCGCCGAGCTTTGGCTTGCGCCGGCCTTCGTCTTCTTCTTTCAGATGCTCTATCCTTTCGCTTGGGTGAACGATCCGCGCCGGACGACCGCCGCGGCGGCCGGGGGCTGGATGCTCGTGCGGCGCGAAGCTCTTCACGCCGCCGGCGGTCTGGAGGCGGTGCGCAGGGCGCTGATCGACGATTGCGCTCTCGGCGCGCTCATGAAAGGGCAGGGGCCAATCTGGCTTGGGCTAACCGAGGGTGTCGATAGTTTGCGTGCGTATTCCACCTTTGCCGAATTCCGCCGGATGGTGTCACGCTCAGCCTTCGCCGAATTGCGCTATTCGCCTCTCCGTCTTGCTGGCGCGATTGCCGGGATGGCGCTTGTCTATGTGGCCCCGCTGTTGTTCGCCATATTTGCGCGCGGCGCGGCGCAAGCGGTCGGCGCGGTCACCTGGGCGATGATGGCGATTGCGCTCGCGCCGATATTGCGGCTCTACGGGCGCCCTCTGATTGGCGGCTTTGCCTTGCCCGCAATCGCGGCAGCCTACGTCGCCTTCACTTTCGATTCCGCGCTACAATATTGGCGGGGGCGCGGCGGCTACTGGAAGGGACGATTCCAAGCGCCGATGCGAGAGACAGGGCGCGCATGACGACGGTGAAAGAGGCCCTCTCAGGCAAGGGCCATCGGGACGAAAACTTTCCCGTCGCCTCGTGGCTCTTGAGCGAGCAGCGACGGGGTCCGATCCTCGCCTTCTATCGCTTCGTGCGCGCGGCCGACGATGTCGCCGATCACCCGACTCTGCCGCCGGAGACGAAGCTCGAGCTTCTCGATGATCTCGACGACGCGCTCACGGGGCGCGGGGCGCCGGCTGACGAAGCCGAGCCCTTGCGGCTCGAGCTCGCCAAGACCGGCTCGAGCCCGAAACATGCGCTGGATCTTCTGAAGGCCTTTCGCCTCGACGCGCGGAAGAACCGCTACGCCAACTGGTCTGAGCTGATGGACTATTGCGCTTTGTCCGCGGCGCCGGTCGGCCGTTTCGTTCTCGACGTGCATGAAGAGGATCCGTCCATGTGGCCGGCCTCTGACGCTCTATGTTCGGCGCTGCAGATCATCAATCACCTTCAGGATTGCGCTGAGGACTATAAGCGCCTCGATCGCGTTTATCTGCCCCTCGACACGCTTGGCGCGCACGGCGCCTCGGTGGAAATGCTGGATGCGCCCAAGGCGCCGCCGGCGTTGCGCGAGGCCCTGGTGGAGATTGCCCCCCGCACGAGCGAACTCGTGCGCGTGGAGCGCCGCTCATCCCGCAAATCGGCGACGTGCGGCTCGGCGCGGAGATCGCCGCGATCCATGCGCTCGCGCGCCGCCTCGCGCGCGATCTCGAGAGCCGCGATCCGCTCAGCGAGCGCGTTCATCTCAGCAAGGCCGGCTTCGCGTGGGTCGGCGGCCTTGGCGCCGCGCGATTTCTCGGCTCAGCGATGATGCGTTTGGGGCGGGGGCGGGCGAAGGCAATCGCATGAGCTCGCAAGCGGCGCCGGTGGCGCACAGTTCCTCTTTCTATTCCGCTATGCGCATCTTGCCGGAGCGCCGGCGTCAGGCGATGTTTGCGCTCTACGGCTTCTGTCGCGAGGTCGACGACGTTGCCGATGACCGCGGGCCCGCCACCGCGGCTGAGCGCCTGGCGAAGTTGGAGACATGGCGCGCTGACATTGCCGCGATGTTCGCCGGACAAGCGCCGCCTCATCTCGCCGCCCTCGCCGACGTGACCCGCAGCTTTCATCTGAAGCGTGAGGATTTCGACGCTGTGATCGACGGCATGGCGATGGACGCCGAGCAGGACATTCGCGCTCCGGACTGGGCGACGCTGGACCTCTATTGCGATCGCGTGGCGTCGGCCGTCGGCCGGCTCTCGGTGCGCATTTTCGGCTTAGCCGACAAACCCGGCGTCGCGCTTGCTTATCATCTCGGCCGCGCGCTCCAGCTCACCAACATCCTGCGCGATATCGACGAGGACGCAAGCCTCGGCCGCCTCTATCTGCCGCGCGAGGCGCTTTGGGCTGCGGGCGTGGCGACCGACGAGCCGCTGACGGCCGTCGCGGACCCGAAGCTTGCCGGCGCCTGTGTCGAAGTTGCTGCGCGCGCTCATGAGCATTTCGAGAAGGCCCAATCCTTCATGGCGGGGGCGCCGCGAGCGGCGGTGAAAGCGCCGCGGTTGATGGCCGCCGCCTATGGCTCGATCCTCGACAGGATGGTGAAAGAGGGCTTCGCGCCGCCACGGCGCCGGGCCAAGGCGAGCCGCCTTCGCCTGCTCGGCGCGCTCCTGCGATATGGCATCCTGTGAACGGCGGCGTGGTCCATATTATCGGCGCGGGCATCGCCGGCTTGAGCGCGGCCGTGCGCCTTATCGATTCCGGGCGTGAGATCATCGTGCATGAGGCTGCCGCGTTCGCCGGCGGCCGCTGCCGGTCCTATCTCGATCCGACGCTCGGCGTCGTCATCGACAACGGCAATCACCTGTTGCTGTCAGGCAATCACGAGGCGCTCGACTATCTCGATCGGATCGGAGCGCGCGGGACACTGCACGACCCGGGCGCCGCGATCTTCGACTTCGCGGACCTCAAGAGCGGCGAGCGTTGGCGGCTCGATCTCAGCGAAGGCCGTATCCCGTGGTGGCTGTTCGATCGGAAGAAGCGGGTGCCCGGCACGATGCTTGGCGATATCTCGCGCCGCTCGGCGTGTTCGTGAAGGGATCAAGCGCGACCGTCGGTCAGGCGATGCGCTGCGAGGGCCCGCTTTACCAGCGGCTCTGGCGCCCGCTCTTGACCTCGGCGCTCAACACGGATCCCCCAGAGAGCTCCGCAGCGCTCACCGCAGCTCTGTTGCGCGAGACCCTCGCCGCCGGGGGAAAGGCATGCCACCCGCTGTTCGCCGCCCACGGCCTCGCCAGCAGCTTCATCGACCCCGCGCTTGCCTATCTCGCCGCGCGAGGGTCTCCGGTTCGCTTTGGCGACCGCCTTCGGGCGATCCGTCTCGAGGAGAAGCGCGCGATTGCGCTCGACTTTGACCGGGCGCAGCAGGAGTTGGGCGCAGGCGATTCCGTGATCCTCGGCGTGCCGCCATGGATCGCGAAGGATCTCCTTCCTGACTTGACGACGCCAGACGAATTTCGCGGCATTCTCAACGTCCATTTCCAGATCGCGCCGCCTCGCGGCCAGACAGCGATCCTTGGCGTCGTCAATGCTCAGATCGAATGGCTGTTCGCTTTTCCGGATCGGCTATCCGTAACGATCAGCAATGCTGACCGGCTCATCGATCGTCCGCGCGACGAGCTTGCGGCCGAAATCTGGCGTGAGGCGGCGGCGCTGACTGGACTTGGTCCGGACCTGCCGCCCTGGCAGATCGTCAAGGAGAAGCGGGCGACCTTCGCAGCGACGCCGGCGCAGAACGCCAAACGGCCGGATTCGCGCACCCGATGGGAGAACATCCTCCTGGCTGGCGATTGGATTCAGACTGCTCTGCCAGCCACGATCGAAGGCGCGGTGCGTTCCGGCTATAAGGCGGCTTCAATCGTTATTGCCTCGGGCGCGGATGCGCCAGTACGCCGCGTTATGAGCCTCTCGCAATGAATATCGCCCTTGACCATTCTCAAGGTCCGCCGTCGCTCGAGGCGCTGGAGCGTCACATCTCGAGCGCGGCGAAAGCGTTGCTCGCCCGACAGCATGAGGACGGTCATTGGTGCTTCGAACTCGAGGCGGATGCAACCATCCCGGCCGAATACGTGCTCCTCAGGCATTTCCGCGGCGAAAAGCCCGATCTCGAACTCGAGCGTCTGATCGCCGTCTATCTTCGGCGCGTTCAGGGCGATCATGGCGGCTGGCCGCTCGTACACGCAGGGCCGTTCGACATGAGCGCCAGCGTCAAGGCCTATTTTGCGCTGAAGATGATTGGCGACGATCCCGAGACACCGCACATGCGCCGCGCTCGTGAAGCAATTCTCAGCCATGGCGGCGCAGCGAAGAGCAATGTCTTCACCCGCTTCCTGCTCGCGCTCTACGGCGCCATTCCCTGGCGCGGCGTGCCGACCATGCCGGTCGAGATCATGCTCTTGCCGCGCTGGTTTCCCTTCCATCTCGACAAGGTCTCCTATTGGGCGCGAACGGTGATGGTTCCGCTGCTGGTGCTGCAAGCCCTGAAGCCGCGGCCCGCCAATCCGCGCGGCGTCACGATCCCGGAGCTGTTCGTCGCGCCGCCTGAAACTGTGCGCGAGTGGCCAAAGGGCGCGCATCAGGCATGGGCAGGCGTAAAAATCTTCGGCGCGATCGACTGGCTGCTCAAGCGCGTCGAGCCTTATTTTCCGGCTTCCTTGCGCCGCCGCGCCATCGGCGCCGCCGAGGCTTTCGTGACCGAGCGCCTCAATGGCGAAGAGGGACTGGGCGCGATCTATCCGGCAATGGCGAACGCCGTCTTGATGTATGACGCGCTCGGTTATCCGCCTGACCACCCTCATCTCGTCACCGCGCGCCGGTCGATCGAGAAGCTGCTCGTCGTCGGCAAGGATGAAGCCTATTGTCAGCCGTGTTTGTCGCCTGTGTGGGACACGGCGCTTACCGCGCACGCGCTGCTTGAAGCGGGGGGTGAAGCTGGTGGAGAGCCGGTGCGCGCGGCGCTCGATTGGCTGGCGCCCCTCCAAATTCTCGACGTGAAGGGGGACTGGGCGGTTCAACGCCCCCATGTGCCGCCGGGCGGCTGGGCGTTCCAATACGCCAATCCGCATTATCCCGACACTGACGACACCGCGGTGGTGGCGATGGCCATGGACCGCGCGGATCGCGGCGGCGTGACCGGAGCCCCCGACGCGCATTCGCCAGCCATTGCTCGCGCGCGAGAATGGATCGAGGGATTGCAGAGCCGGAACGGCGCATGGGCGGCCTTCGACGCCGACAACACCCACTCTTATCTCAACCACATTCCGTTCGCCGACCATGGCGCTCTGCTCGACCCGCCGACCGCGGACGTGACCGCGCGTTGCGTCTCAATGCTCGCTCAGCTTGGCGCGACGCGCGAAAGAGCCCGGTTTTGGCGCGCGGGATCGACGCCCTGCTGGCCGATCAGGAGAAAGACGGAAGCTGGTTCGGCCGCTGGGGCATGAACTACATTCCGGAACTTGGTCGTCCCTATGCGCGCTGTCGATCGCTGGCCAGGACCCGCAATCCGAGCCCATGCGGCGCGCCGTCGGGTGGCTTGAGCGGATCCAGAACCCTGATGGCGGGTGGGGGAGAGCGGCGGCAGCTACCGGCTCGACTACAAAGGGTACGAACCCGCGCCGAGCACCGCCTCGCAGACCGCTTGGGCGGTGCTTGGGCTCATGGCGGCCGGCGAAGCCGACCATCCTGCCGTGGCCTGCGAATCGCCTATCTCGCCACAACGCAAAGCGACGACGGCTTATGGGATGCGCCGTTCCACACCGCGACGGGTTTCCCTCGGGTGTTCTATTTGCGCTACCACGGCTATTCCAAGTTTTTTCCGCTTTGGGCGATGGCCCGCTATCGCAACCTCAAACGCGGCAATAGCCGAGCCCCCGCTTTCGGCATCTGAAGCGCGTTGGTCGTCCGGTTCTGGCTCGCCAGGGACGACCTAAATTACCCGCGCGCATACATGAAAATCCGGCTTTGCTGTCGCACTTTGGTCATATATGCTTTACGTTTTCGTCACGCTTGTGGATAAGCGACGGATCCGTCGAACCTGATCCGCGGGCGCTGTGGGGATCTCGAACCCAATGCCAAAGAAGATCAAGGTCGCCATCGCCGGGGTCGGCAATTGCGCCAGCGCGCTGGTGCAAGGCGTTGAATATT
>CAVPPX010000065.1:0-49712 GCA_963707355.1 uncultured Alphaproteobacteria bacterium
TGCCGCAACGCGAAGTGGTCCAGAAACGGGCTTCGAGAAACTTGCTCCGACGGTTCCGGTCGCCCCGCCCCGCTACCCTCGCAAAGCATCGTAGTAGTCTCGCCTTGTTGCTTCAAAGAACGCGGACAAATAGACCCTTCTAGGGTCGAAAATGGCGGTCCGCGCTATTTTCACAATCTGTGACAATCGAAAATAGCGAGATGAGCAATTTGCATGAGCGAATGCAGCGCGAGTGGTTTCGTAACACTTAGCAGTGGCGAGGAAAGATCTGCTCACCGGGTGCACTGCGTGAGATTGTGGATGCGAATTGACACGAATGCATAGGCGGACGGGGAAACGCACCTCTGTACGCTGCTGGGAGCGGTCAGACAAAAACGCTGGCTGGAACCTCGACTCTGGTCTAGAGATCGAGCATGATCCATGTTCGGGCATGGTCGCTCGCGTTTTCCTGCCCACGCGCCCATCGGTCTACACCGCCGTCCACGAGCCGGTCTGACAAATTCGGTGAGAGCAGAAAGTGATCGAGTCGCATGCCTTTGTCCTTCTGCCACCGTTCAAATTTGTAATCCCAGAATGTCCAGAGCGGCCCGTCCGGATGTAGCTTCCGCATCGCGTCAGTCCAGCCTTGAGCCAACAAACGCGCGAAGGCCTGTCGGCTCTCGGGTTGGATCAATGCGTTGTTATCCAACGATCGAGTCGGATAGATGTCCTGCGGAGTCGGCACGACGTTGTAGTCGCCGGCCAGCACCACGGGTGCGCCGCTCGCCATGAGTTCGGCGGCGTGAGCAATGAGGCGCTCAAACCATGCCAACTTGTAGTTGAATTTCGGTCCAGGCTGCGGATTCCCATCGGGGAGGTAGATGGAAGTGATCAGGACTCCCTGAACCGCCGCTTCAATGTAGCGAGCTTGATGGTCTTCATGATCATTTCCCGGCAAGCTGGGGCGAGTCACCACGGGAACGTGGTGTCGCGCGAGAATGGCCACGCCGTTCCAGGAGCGCTCTCCTTGCCAGACCGCTTCGTACCCGAGAGTTCGAAGGGCATTCACAGGAAAGGCTTCCTGCTCTGCCTTGAGCTCTTGGAGACTCACCACGTCCGGTTCAGCTTTCGCTAACCAAGCCAAAAGGTTGTCGAGTCGCTTATTGATGTTGTTAATGTTGAAGGTGGCGACTTTCAGCGGGTCCCCTTTACCCAACTCTCGAAGTGCCCGCTCTCAACGGGCTTTACATTCTCGAAACCAGATTCCTTGAAGTGCCTCGCGATGCGCTGCCCCTGACTGCCCGACACTATAGTGACTTCGGCGGAACGGCTAGGAGCTTTCAGTAGCAGCTCGCACGCACGCTCATCGACGGCCAACAGACTGTAGCCGCACAGCACGAGCCTTTCGGCGCGCTTCAATGCATAGGCGGCTTGCGACCAGAGCGAGTCGAAGAAATCCTTGTGCTTGGCCCGAATGACGTGCCGTAATGAAATACCTTCGTTCGACCCGGCAAGAGAGGCTAGGAAACCCACCACCGCCGGGGAACGTTCCCTTCATGTCTTCATACCCAAGGAACTTGAAGAAAATCTGTAGCGATGCAGGGACATCCTCCAAGGGAACTGAACCCGCTAATTGCGAAAGCACCAGACGTTTCCCCGTTGAAGATCGACACAAGCCAGTTCATGCTGCCGTGGAGTTTCAGCATCACCACGGCTGACGGGTGTGCAAAGTTTGCAATCTGAAAGCCGTAGCCCTGCGACACATCCCATTTGCCGACGCGCTTCAGTTCGCGTTCAAGCGAGTCATCGTAGTTAAACGTGATAATTACATCGCCGGGTTGAACGATGTTCTCAGCAAACTGCTGGTAGGCAGGGGCAGGGTTGCCGTGTATCTCTCCAAACCATTGCGGCAGAACTTCAGCGAGCTTGCTGCGCTGGTGAGCAGCAATCGTGCGTCGCTCGCGGTCTTCGAGCTCCTTGGCATCTTCCAGCGACGCGATGACGTTGTCGAGAGCCGTTATCACGTCTTCGATGTTGGGTGCCGTGCCGAAAGCTTCTTCGATGGCTTCCGCTGTGTCTCGATACCTGTCTCGCGTTGACATCCACGCAAGCATCTCTTCTCCCATCGTGGAAGCCAGCGGGTACCCGACATGCTTCGATGCGCCGGCGCCCAACACATAGACGGTCTTCATGGGGTATCACTTAGAGCTTCGCAAAACGCGCAATGTCTGAAATGTCGCCAACTTCTAGCTGAAGATGATCTAGATTTTTAGCTTCGCGGTCCGGGATCCATGCAAACCTACTCTCTTTCTGATACCAGAATCGAAAATCTTTCGAGCAGAACAGATCAAGATAACCCTTCGGTGGCCGAAATGGGTCGATGTATTCAACACTTCGGAAGATGCCGTGCCAACACAATGGAAGACCCTTTTTCGCCGCTGCGAACATGCGCTTTGCGAACTCCCTGTAGTCAGTAATAACAATGCAAGAATCGGCATCAAAGTCGTCGAACAGCCGCAAGTCTAATTGTCCGGTCAGGCAACTCACATAGTAGTCAGTCGTAAGCTGGGACGTGACTTTGATGTTCCCTAGTGACTCTCCATCACCTTTGAACCTTCCAGTTTTGCCATCCCAGAACTTCATTTTCGATTTTGGCAGGTAGACGTTCATCTCCAGTTCTTTGTCGCGTTGAGCAGTATTGAGAGACGGGTCGGCATAGCTCGACGCCGGTGAGATACGCCAGCGCCCCTGTTCGAAAGCAGGCTGAAGGTATTTCGCTTTTCCGAGTTTCACCACGTATCGCTGATTTCCTAGACCCGGCCCAATCTGCCGCAACAGACTCTTCGCCCTTGGGTCGATTGGGAAAGAGGGCTTAGGAACCGCCGCATCCTTCAAGAATCCGTCCTTAAAACCGGAACCACGCGCTGCCAGTTCTTCCAAAACGTGTGTGAACAGCTCAATCCAAAATGCTCCACCTTCGCTGGGTAAGATCATCCCGATCTTGCCGTCATACGTCAGTTCAGTGATGTTGCTGATGATGTCGCGTGCGCGGTTCATCAGTTCTTCTTCAGTCGCGTGCTCAAGGTAACGATTTCTTCGATACGAGAGACGCCAGAATTCGTGCCTTTCGCATCGGGAAAACTAGACCGGGAAAGGGAACGATTAGGCGGCGGTCAGGAACCCAGATCATTGTGCCAAGTTTCTCATCTTTTTTAGGCGAATACAAGGCGAAGCTGTTAGGACTCGGCAATCGTATTCAGACGGGACGTATCTAGTTGCACGAAGCCCTACGAATAAATCCCTGGCGCCTCATGTCCGAGCTTCTGCACGTACTCAACGTATGACCCAGGATAAACAGTGGGATGGCGGTCCGTGCCGCTCTCGCCGCCCAGTTCCAGCACACGTGAGCCGAGACCGCGAAGGAACATGCGGTCATGGGATACGAAGATCATGGTGCCTTCAAAATCCTTCAGAGCGTCCACCAGCATCTCCTTGGTCGCAAGATCCAGGTGATTAGTCGGTTCGTCGAGCACCAGGAAGTTCGGCGGGTTGTAGAGCATGCGTGCTATGGCCAGCCGCGATTTTTCTCCGCCAGAGAGTGCGCGGATCTTCTTGTCTACGTCTTCGCCGGAGAACTGGAATGCTCCTGCCAGGTTCCGCAATGAGCCGAGACCGTCTTGGGGAAAATCTTGTTGCAACTGTTCGATGACGGTGAGATCGGAATTGAGCACGTCCAGCGATTGTTGCGCGAAGTAGCCCATATACAGGCTGGCGCCGAGCCGCACGTTTCCGGCATCTGGAGCACTGGCGCCGGCAATCATCTTGAGCAGTGTGGTCTTGCCCGCGCCGTTTCTCCCCATGACGGCCCAGCGTTCTCCGCGGCGGATGGTGAGATTGAACCCTTCGTAAATCACACGCGGGCCGTAACTCTTGTGCAGATTCTCAAGGACGGCCACCTGTTCGCCGGATCGTGGAGGAACGCGAAAGTCGAATTTCACGACCTGCCGTTTTTTGGGCAGTTCGATCTTCTCGATTTTTTCCAAGGCCTTGATGCGGCTCTGCACCTGGGCCGCTTTGGCGGCGTGCGTCCTGAAACGATCAATGAAGCGTTGCTCCTTGGCAAGCATGGACTGCTGCCGGGCAAATGCTGCCTGCTGGTTGCTCTCGCACCGACCGCTCGCGCTCGTAGAAGTCGTAGTCACCCGAGTAGGTGATGATTTCGCCGCCATCGATCTCTGCAATCTTTGAGACCAGACGATTCATGAACTCGCGGTCGTGCGAGGTCATGAGCAGCGCGCCAGGAAATGACTTGAGGAACTGCTCCAGCCAAACGATGGATTCGATGTCGAGGTGGTTCGTCGGTTCGTCCATCAGCAATACATCCGGCATTCCGAGCAGGACGCGTGCCAGCGCAACCCGCATTTTCCATCCGCCGGAGAGCGCGCCCACGTCGCCGTCAATCTGATCGTCTTTGAATCCCAACCCGTGGAGCACTTCGCGGGCTTGCGATTCGAGCGCGTAACCGCCTAAATGCTCGTACTCCTCCTGAACGTGACCGAAGCGATCAAGGATGCGGTCCATGTCATCAGCCTTGTCAGGGTCGGACATTTCTCGCTGCAAGGCTTCGAGTTCGTGGTGGGGAACCGGGGACAGACGGGACGTTCACCAATTTTCATTCCCCGAAAAAACTGGGAAACATCTGGTCTGTGCCCGGTTTCTTTGTTTTGATTTCAGGAAGTCAACTTCAAAATCCAAGGAGTGGGGGCAGCCCCCCGAACGGGGGGCAGGCGTCTGCTGGGGGAAAAAACCGGGGACAGACGGGACGTTCACCAATTTTCATTCCCCGAAAAAACTGGGAAACATCTCGTCTGTGCCCGGTTTCTTTGTTTTGATTTCAGGAAGTCAACTTCAAAATCCAAAGGGTGGGGGCAGCCCCCCGAACGGGGGGCAGGCGTCTGCTAGACTGTTGAGCAAATTTGCTAGTGAGGTGATCTATGCGTCTCCGGTATGTTTGCACTGCTTTGATTCTAGGAGGCTGTACGCTCGTGGGCTCTGCGCAAACGGGTTCAATAAGTGCGAAGGTGGCCGCCGGCACCCAAATGTCACCCGTGCAGGCGCAGAATGAGTTGCTGAACCTCTTCGAGCATGAGTTTATGGGAGTCGCGCAGGCGATGCCTGCGGACAAATACGGCTTTGCGCCTACTGCGGCAACCTTTACGGCCGCGCAGGGCGCAAAGTATGACGGGGTTCGCACGTTCGCGCAGGAAATATCGCACGTCGCAACGGCGAACTACTATTTCGCTTCGAAGATTCTTGGGGAGAAGATGCCGGTTGACCCTAAAAGCATTGAGGGTCTGAGGACGAAGGAGGAACTCCTGAAGGCCGCTGCGGATTCTTTCGCCTATGCACACAAGGCGCTCGCGACGATTACTCCCGAGAATGCCTACACCGCTATTGACGGTGTCGACGGCCTGCACACGCGGTCGGTCGTTGCATCTTTCATTTCTGCTCATGGATACGACCACTATGGGCAGATGGTCGAGTATCTGCGCATGAACGGCGTTGTGCCTCCAGGCTCGAAGTGAGCCCATCATGGATCTCTGCCGATGTTTCGCTGTTCGGGCCCATCGGCAATACTGGGACAGACTGGACGCACCCATTTCTCAGGGCCTACGAATAGATCCCAGGCGCCTCATGTCCGAGCTTCTGCACATACTCAACGTACGACCCAGGATAGACAGTAGGATTGCGGTCCGTGCCGCTTTCGCCGCCCAGTTCCAGCACGCGTGAGCCGAGACCGCGAAGGAACATGCGGTCGTGCGATACGAAGATCATGGTGCCTTCGAAGTCTTTCAGGGCGTCCACCAGCATTTCCTTGGTCGCAAGATCCAGGTGATTCGTCGGTTCGTCGAGCACTAGGAAGTTCGGCGGGTTGTAGAGCATGCGCGCTATGGCGAGCCGCGATTTTTCTCCGCCGGAGAGTGCGCGGATCTTCTTGTCCACGTCTTCGCCGGAGAACTGGAATGCTCCCGCCAGGTTCCGCAACGCGCCGAGACCGTCCTGGGGAAAATCCTGTTGCAACTGTTCGATGACAGTGAGATCGGGATTGAGCACGTCCAGCGATTGTTGCGCGAAGTAGCCCATATACAGGCTGGCGCCGAGCCGCACGCTTCCGGCATCTGGCGCACTGGCTCCGGCAATCATCTTGAGCAGCGTGGTCTTGCCCGCGCCGTTTCTTCCCATGACGGCCCAGCGTTCTCCGCGGCGGATGGTGAGATTGAACCCTTCGTAAATCACACGCGGGCCGTAACTCTTGTGCAGATTCTCCAGGACGGCCACCTGTTCGCCGGATCGCGGAGGGACACGAAAGTCGAACTTCACGACCTGCCGTTTTTTGGGCAGTTCGATCTTCTCGATCTTATCCAGCGCCTTGATGCGGCTCTGCACCTGGGCCGCTTTGGCCGCGTGCGTCCTGAATCGATCGATGAAGCGCTGTTCTTTGGCAAGCATGGACTGCTGCCGGGCAAATGCTGCCTGCTGATTGCTCTCTCGCACCGCGCGCTCGCGCTCGTAGAAGTCGTAGTCGCCTGAGTAGGTGATGATTTCGCCGCCATCGATCTCCGCAATCTTTGAGACCAGACGATTCATGAACTCGCGGTCGTGCGAAGTCATGAGCAGCGCGCCAGGAAATGACTTGAGAAACTGTTCGAGCCAGATGATGGATTCGATGTCGAGGTGATTCGTCGGTTCGTCCATCAGCAATACATCCGGCATTCCGAGCAGGACGCGTGCCAGCGCAACCCGCATTTTCCATCCGCCGGAGAGAGCGCCCACGTCGCCGTCAATCTGATCGTCTTTGAATCCCAACCCGTGGAGCACTTCACGGGCTTGCGATTCGAGCGCGTAACCGCCTAAATGCTCGTACTCCTCCTGAACGTGACCGAAGCGATCAAGGATGCGGTCCATGTCATCAGCCTTGTCGGGGTCGGACATTTCCCGCTGCAAGGCTTCGAGCTCGTGGTGCAGATCGCCGACGCGTCCGCTGCCTGCGATCGCTTCATCCAGGACCGAACGGCCCTGCATTTCCTCGACGTCCTGGCGAAAGTAGCCGATCGTCAACTTCCTGGGGACAGAGACCGCGCCCTCGTCGGGAGTTTCCTCGCCGACCACCATCCGGAAGAGCGTTGTCTTGCCCGCCCCGTTGGGACCGACCAGTCCGACTTTTTCGCCGGGATTCAACTGAAACGAAGCATCCACGAAGAGCAACTGCTTGCCATACTGCTTATTGATGTTTGAGAAAGAGATCATTTTGAAGGAGCAACTCGCGGCACGGTGCCTCTTCCAGTGTAGCGTGGCTGGAAGATTGTGGGCCCGCGATGGCAAGTTGGATTATTGAAGGTTTGCCCGTGATCCGGCGACGTCGTGGTGGGTCAATTTGATAAAACGTCAAACGACATCGGCATCGCGCTTCATATAGCACTTGCGATCGTCTTCATGTGTGACTCGGAAGCCGAGGCGCTCGTAGAGCCGCCGAGCGGGATTGATTCTCACTACATTCAGGCGTACTGCAAGATTGAACGCAGTGGCTTCGCTAATCAGTCGCCTCATCACCTCGGTGCCGATGCCGTTGCGCTGAAACCGGCTGTCCACAAACATCTGAGCGACAAACAGTTCATCATCTTCTGTAATGGTCTGCACCCAGCCTACGTCGGTGCCGTCGAGTGCTATGAGACGAACCTGCGTCGAGTTCCACTGCTGCCTGAAGCTGGTTTCTTGAGAGGTTCTGTCTAAATGTAATTCCTCAATGATCCATCTCATTTCGCCGAAATAGAGGCGCCGGCAGTACTCAAAGTCGTGGTCAAGAGCTGGACGCAATTCAATCGGCACCGGTCTATTCTGTAGCATTCACGCGATGGCTTCAAGGCTGACGAGATAACTGTGTCGGCTCCTTTCCTCCGAGCCTTGGTCGCTTGAGCGCTTCCAAATCTACTCGCCCGAATGGAGCCGACACGGTTATCTCATCAGCCCAGAAAATTGCTGGCCAACGCTTGGCACATTGGGGATCAGTGAACAGAAATCAGGGATCACAAAATTCACACTTGACATTGACAGATAATCCACTACCATATGGTTGTGGATAGATTAGGTACAACATTTGCGGCTTTGTCTGATCCAACCCGGCGGGCGATGATCCAACGACTCTCACATGGGCCTGCCTCTGTGCATGGATTGACGGAACCGTTTGCACTCTCGCAGCAGATGATTTCAAAACATATTGCCTACCTGGTGCGGGCGCGGATTGTGATCAAGACGAAGCGTGGACGAGAGAGTGTGTGCACGCTTAGGCCAGCGGCGATCAAGACAGTCAGCGACTGGGCGATTAGCTATCGCCGCTTCTGGGAAGAGAGCTTCGACAAACTGGATGTAGTTGTAAATCAAATGAAGAAAGAGGTCAGAGATGACAAAAAACACGGTTAACGAAATTGAGCGGATGGTTGTGACAAGAGTTTTTGATGCCCCACGCGAGTTGGTTTGGAAGGCGTGGACAGACCCGAAATACGTGATGCAGTGGTGGGGACCGAAGGGCTTTACTGCGCCGGTTTGTCAGATGGATTTTCGCGTTGGAGGAAAATCTCTCTTCTGCATGAGAGCGCCGGATGGGCAGGAGTGCTGGAATGCGGTTGAATACCACGAGATTGTTCTGCACGAGAAGATCGTTTCCTCCATGTACTTTTCGGACTCGAAGGGAAACAAGGTTGAGCCTGCAGAATTAGGAATAGAACATGAGGCCATAGACGGTGCGTACGACGTGACCATCTTTGAGGATCTCGGGAACGGCCAGACGAAACTCACCCACATTGGTAATGAACCCATGGAGAGCGCGAAAAATAGCGGTCAACTAGAGGGCTGGAACCAGATACTCGATAAAGTTGCCGCAGTTGTTACGAAGCTAGCGCAGGCGAAATAAGAAGTTGCAGTTTTGATTGCCTCAGCCGTGCGCCGGGTGCCGCAGGTCTCGCTGCTTTTGCGAGACCTGGGAGTGGCTGCGTCCGTCATGGGTATCGCCTTTTTCTTCGTCATTTCGGCTCACGCGTCGTGGATATGGTCCTCGCCCAGGTCTCGCAACAGCAGCGAGACCTGGGGCACCCGGCCCCCCGCCCCATTGGGCCCGACCAGTCCGACTTTTCGCCGGGATTCAACTAAAGCCTTCTCTCAGAGTCTCCAGCTTTGCCGGTCTGCCGTGACACCACAAAAGTAGACAGAAGGTGTTATCGCTTTGAGGCGTTCGACCGACCGGATCGCTTAGTGATTGCGCTCTTTGGCAATCGCGGAACAGCCTGGACGCCCGCCCAAAGCGTGGCGATCGTTTGCTCGACCACGAGAGTCTGGTCAGGCAAGTCAGGCACAACCCCTTGGATGACCATGAGTGTCGCGAGGCCAAGGATCGTGTACCACCAGGTGTGGGCTACCACTATGTCATCCCTACTTGGCAATCCTTCATCCTTGGCAACATCGAAAAAGAGCTGTACGAAACGTTTGAACAAAGGCGTGCCAATGTCGTTGATATATTGTCCAGCGCGGATGCCGTTGCGATTCTCCGGCCCGAAGAAGACATTGCGGAACTGCTGTGGATGGGCAGTGCAGAACTGAATCAAGCCACGTGAAGTCGCAAAAAGACGCTCTTTCGGTTTAGGGTGCTTAGCGGCAATCGCGTCGAAGTTCTGAATCAACTGCCCGATCGTCTCGCTGCTCAGCTCGGCCAGAATGTGCCATTTGTCAGGGAAATGCTGATAAATCACGGCATGCGTATAGCCGATCTCTTTAGCGATCGCGCGAAGCGTCACGGCTTCGTAGCCCCGATCGGCAAACATTTTGCTGGCAGCCGCAAGGATTTCGCGCCGCAATTTCTCCTTGCGCTCTATCCGGCGACTTGGTGATGTGGATGTCACTTCAATAGCTTAGTCCATTCTGATGATCGTTGCGACCGATTGTTACTTTATAACCATTGGTTTTGTAACCACCGATTATTTTGCAACCAATGGTTTTTATGAGCCTCTAATAGTCAGGTCGCTCATTTGGATAGGCGGCCAAATACGAGGCAAAGGAGAATGCGATGAAAGTTCTAGTGATCGGAGCAGCGGGCAAGAGCGGAGAAGCGCTGGTAAATGAGGCGCTGGCGGCCGGACATAAGGTGACAGCTTTCGTGCGCGGTGCCGCGCAGTACAAGAAGGTGAATGTCAGAGTTGTTGCGGGCGACGTGCTGGACGCGGCCGCGGTCGACGTTGCGGTCGCCGGACAGGATGCGGTGATCGACGCGCTGGGCGGCAAGACGCCGTGGAAAGTGACGACGATGGAAACGAGCGCGGCACACAATATTGTGGACGCGATGCGGCGCAATGGCGTGCGGCGATTGCTGAAGATTTCGGTGGTTGGTGCGGGCGAGAGCGTCAAGAACGCCGGATTTTTCAACGAGCACCTGCTCATGAGGACGTTTCTGCGCGGTCTGCTGGTAGACAAGGCGGGCATGGAGGCCGAGATCGAACGCAGCAACTTGGACTGGACACTCGTGCGGCCGCCGATGTTGACCGACGGCGAGAAGACCGGCATTGCCAGGGTGCTGAGCACGGAGGGCGGCGAGAAGGCGCACAAGATCGGGCGGGCCGATCTGGCGGCCTTCATGGTGCAGCAACTGGAAAGCAGCCGGTATGTGCGTCAGGCCGTGACAGTGACGACCACGTAGCAAGGAGGCTGGCCCAGCTTCGATTTCTTTTCTGCCCTAGCACGACATCGGCTGCCCCAGCTTTCCTTCTTTTCGAAAGCTGAGCCACCAACCTATCCTTGGAGGGATGTTTCCCGCCGCCTCCACGGCTCGGTTGGGAGACAGAAAATCGGCAGCGCAAACGCCAGTGGTGCCCAGCTTTCCAACGGAAGGAAAGCTGGGGCAGCCTCAGTTAGTATGGTGACCGCAAAGCTGGGCCAGCCCCCAACGCGGGTCCGTTCCGGAAACCTAAGGGTGGGCGGGGCGGGTGGCCCGGTTTTTCAAACTGCAGAAGCCGCCACAGATGCAGGTGCCCCGTCCTTCGCGTAGGCGAAGGGCGGGTACGACGACGGCATACATAACGGGCGGTGGTAGAACGAACAAGAGTTGCGCCGGCTGCATCGCCGCCCACTCCTTCGACAAGCTCAGGGCAGGCTCTTGCAAAAAACGCAAGGATGGGGCACCCTCTGCGGGAATGGTGCAATGCAAAGATGGGCCACCCGCCGATGGAGGGTTCTACCGCACGCCGACGACAATCAGGGATCGGTCATCAGCGAGGGGGCCGTTCTGCCATGCGTCGATGCTATCGAGGATGGCTCGCTTCATCTCAGGCAACGGCTGCTCCGAGGCCTCTCCTACGATACGGCTCAGCCCATCGATGCCCAATTCCTGCTCCTGCGGGTTGAAGCATTCGCTGAAGCCGTCCGTGTAGATGACCACGCGATCGCCGGCCTGAAGCTGGATTTGAGTCGTCGCGTTGCCGTTGACTGCTTCTTCGAGCAGTCCAAGAGCGCAACTCTGCGATTCCAGCAATCGCGGCTGCTCACCGGGCCGCGCAATCATTACCGGTGGGTGTCCGGCTCCGGCGAATACCAGCGTGCGTCCGTCTCCATTCAGCCGCACAGCTGCGAGCGTGAAATAGAATTGGCCGCTAAAGGATTGCAGCACGAAGCGGTTGAGTTGCTGGAGCATCGGCGCGAATTCCGTGCCGCGCTGCATGAGGTCAATGATCTCGGTGTAAACACGATTCGCTACCAGCGCAGAGCCGATGCCATGCCCTGACACGTCGGCAACCAACGCATTGAGGCAATCGCCGCGCAGAGTCACGAGCCCAAAATCTCCACCGATCGATCGGGCCGGCTGATAATGCGTTTCCACCGTACGCTGTCCAGAAAGGCCGCCCGACGCTCGAGCTTCGCGGTGTCCACGTTCACAGCCACCACTTCGAACCCGGGTCCGCCCTTGGCGGCCTGGAGCCGGTCGAGCGCCGGCATTTCCGCCCGGCAGGGTATGCACCAGGTCGCCCACAGGTTGAGCAGGATCGGGCGACCCTTGAAATCCGCAACCGTCAGCTTGGCCCCGCCGTCGCGCTCGAACGTCAATGGCTCAGCGCGCCGCGGCTCGCTCGACACCTGGAGCGCCGCCAGTTCGCCCCTGGCGAGGGGCGCGAGCCTGGCCGCGAGCTTGGCCGAGTCGGCGGGGCAATCGGTCGCGGCCTTGCCGGCCGGCGCAACCGTCCCGTATAGGACGGCCCCGGCCGCGACCAACAGCCAGCGCGCCCAAAACGGGCGCAACAAGACCTCGCCGGCGCGGCTCCTTATCGAGATTCGTCATGTTCGATCACCTGAGACAACGCGCATGAGCAACACAATGTGGGGCGGCCGGTTCACCGGGCGCCCGGCCGAGGCGATGGAGGAGATCAACGCCTCGATCGATTTCGACCGCAAGCTTGGCCCCCAGGACATCGCCGGCTCCGAGGCCCATCTCGCCATGCTCGCCCGCCAGGGCATCGTCGAGGCCGCCGACGCCGAGGCGATCGCCAAGGGTCTCGCCCAAGTCAAAGGCGAAATCGAGGCGGGAACGTTTTCGTTCTCGCGCGCGCTCGAAGACATCCATATGAACGTCGAAAGCCGCCTGGCCGAGATCGTCGGCCCGGCGGCCGGGCGGCTGCACACCGCGCGCTCGCGCAACGACCAGGTCGCCGTCGATTTCCGCCTCTGGGTGCGCGACGCGATCGACGCGGTCCTGCTCCAGATCGCGCAATTGCAACGGGCGCTCGCCGCGCGGGCGCTGGACAGCGCGGCAATGGTCATGCCGGGCTTCACCCATCTGCAATCGGCGCAGCCGGTCACCTTCGGCCACCATCTCCTCGCCTATGTCGAGATGCTGGGACGCGACGCCGGGCGCTTCAAGGACGCGCGCAAGCGCCTCAACGAATGTCCGCTCGGCGCCGCGGCGCTCGCCGGCACCTCGTTCCCGATCGACCGCGACTTCACCGCCAAGGCGCTCGGCTTCGACCGGCCGACCGCCAATTCGCTCGACAGCGTCGCGGACCGCGACTTCGCGCTCGAGGCGCTCGCGGCCGCCGCGATCGCGGCGACGCATCTCTCGCGCTTCGCCGAGGAGATCGTGCTGTGGACGACGCCGCAATTCGGCTTCGTGAAGCTCTCCGACGCGTTCTCGACCGGCTCGTCGATCATGCCGCAGAAGCGCAATCCCGACGCCGCCGAGCTCGTGCGCGGCAAGACCGGCCGCATCGTCGGCGCGCTCGATCGGCCTGCTCACGGTGATGAAGGGGCTGCCGCTCGCTTATTCCAAGGACATGCAGGAGGACAAGGAGGGTGTGTTCGACGCCTTCCGGACGCTCGCGCTCTGCCTCGCCGCGATGACCGGCATGGTCGAGGACATGACGCCCGAACCCAAGCGCATGAAAGCGGCGGCGGGCATGGGCTACGCGACCGCCACCGATCTCGCCGACTGGCTCGTGCAGGCGCTCAAAATGCCGTTCCGCGAAGCCCACCACGTGACCGGCCGCATCGTTGCGCTCGCCGCCCAGCGCGGCGTCGCGCTGGAGAGGCTGACCCTCGACGAAATGCAGGGCGTCGAACCGCGCATCACCAAAGACGCCTTCGGCGTGCTGGGCGTCGACCGCTCGGTCAAGAGCCGCACCTCTTACGGCGGAACCGCGCCGGCCAACGTGCGCCGCGAGGCGCGCACGTGGCTGCGGCGGCTCGGGGCGGGGTGAGCGCGCGTTTGGGTAAGAACTCGACGCCAGACCCGGATTTCCCAAAGGAATCCGGATGGTCCGCTCATGCGGGAAATGTTGGGTTAGGCCATTCACCGAAGGCAAGGTTGGTGGCGATGATCCACAAAAATGCTTTTCGGGGTAGCTTGTGAAGGTTTGTTGACAAGCGCAGAGTGGGCCCAACAGCGAACAAAAGCCGCGAAGGGAGAGCCCTGGTCATGTCAACCTCATCTGAAACGGCGACAGCTGTGGGCCTTCGTCGCGACGCGGGCATCATCGGTCTGCTTTTTGCGAGCACGACCAGCATGATCGGCTCCGGCTGGTTGTTTGGCGCCCTTCACGCTTCAAAGATCGCCGGCCCGCTCAGCCTGGTGAGTTGGATCCTCGGCGCCGTCATTATCATGCTCATCGCCCTCTGCTTTGCCGAGCTCGCCTCCCTGTTTCCCCGCGCAGGCGCGCTCGTTCATATGAGCCACGCGAGCCACGGCGAAGGCCTGGGGCGGGTCTGGGGCTGGATGCTGTTTCTCTCCTATGTCGCGGTGCCCTCCGTCGAAGCGGAAAGCATTGTGACATACGCCAACAACCTTTACCCCCATCTCGTCGGCGCCGAAGGCGTATTGACGGCGGCCGGCTTCGTCGCCTGCGCCGTCTTGGTCGGCGTCCTGGCGCTGGTGAATCTTCTCGCCATTCGCTGGCTTCTGGCCGTCAACAATACGGTTACCTGGTGGAAGATCGCGGTGCCGCTGTTGACGGCGATCGTCCTCATCGTCGCCGGCGCTCGTCAGGCCGGACCGCTCTGGACCGGAGGCACAAGCGTCTGGACCGCCGCGTCAAGCAGCTACGATCCCAACGGCGTCTTCATCGCCCTTCCTGCCGCGGGGATTGTGTTCAGCTTTCTCGGCTTTCGAACCGCGATCGACCTCGGTGGGGAAAGCGCCAATCCCGGCCGCAACATTCCGCTGGCGGTGATCGGCGCCGTCCTGCTTTCGGCGGTCGTCTACATCCTCCTGCAACTCGGCTTCCTGAACGCCCTGAAGCCGCAGGACGTCGCCAACGGTTGGGGGCATCTCAGCTTCGCCGGCGTGAAAGGGCCCTTCGCCGGCCTCGCCATGGTGCTCGGCTTCGGCTGGCTGGCGACCCTGCTCTACATCGATGCGGCCATTTCGCCGGCCGGCACCGGCCTGATCTATGTGACGGGCGGCTCGCGTATCCTTTTCGCCAACGGCGAAATGAAAGCCGGCCCGCGCGTGCTCACCAAGCTCAACAGCGGACAGGTGCCCTGGGTTTCGGTGGTGGTCATGTGGGTCGTGGGGGTGATCTTCCTTCTGCCTTTCCCGGCGTGGCAGAAGATGGTCGAGTACATCAGCGACATCACCGCGCTCACCTATGGTCTCGGGCCGATCGTGCTCTTGATCCTGCGCCGTGACCATCCAGGTCTGCAGCGCCCGTTCCGCCTGGCCGCGGCGAGCATCGTCGCCCCGATCGCGTTCATCTGCTGCAACCTGATCATTCTGTGGAGCGGCTATTCCACTGTGACCTGGACGTTTGCGATCGTTCTGATCATCTTTCTCCTCTATGTGGCCTACTTCTACCTGTTCGCGCGCGAGGAAAGCGCCAACTTCGGTTGGGACAACGTGTGGTGGCTGGGCGCCTGGTTCGGCGGCATGTGGATCCTGTCGGCGCTGAGCGGTCGCGATCTCGGCGGCTACGGCGTTCTCGGCTTCTGGTCAGCCGTCGCCGTGACCGCCGTCTGGAGCCTCATCGTGATCGAACTGGCCAAGCGCTCGTCGCTTCCCGCCGAGGAGACGGGCAGAATCCTGATCCAGATCGAACGTACGGCGTGATCCGCTAAAGGCGCTGCCCAAATTCAAAGCCGTGCGGCGGCCTCAATAGCGGGCTGCCCAACTCCGCGCAGTCCCGGCAGAGGCCCACGAGCTCGACCATCTGCCGATGCGGGGCGAAGCCGGCGCGCGCGGCTGCCTGCTGCAACAGCCGATCAAGCTTGACGTCCTCGATCTCGTCGCTCCGTCCGCACTTCTCGCACAGGAGCAGCGCGCCGTGATGGGCGTGACCGAGGTGCTCGCAGGGCGCGTACGCGTTGCGGCTCTCGATCTTGTAGACGAAGCCGTGCTCGAGAAAAAAATCGAGCGTGCGATAGACGGTCGGCGGCGCGACCGGCTTGCCTTCGCGGCGCGAAAGCTGGTCGATGATCGCATAGGCCCCGAGGGGGCTTAAGCTCTCGGCCAGAATTGTCAGAACCTGCCGGCGCAGAGGGGTCAGATGCAGGCCCTCCCTGGCACAGGCGCTCTCCACCTGCCCTTGCCAGGCGGTCGCTGTCGGCTCGGGCTCGGGGGCCGGATTTGGCGCTGACGCTGTCTTTTTCCTCATCGCGGCTTCCATCATATCACGGCCACCATTTCGAAATGATATAAGGTTGCAGATCGGACTTGCCTACCGATAGGATATAACATAACAGTGCCGGCTCGCGCTGGATCTGGCGCTCAAATCGACGGAGGCTGTTCCCAATGATCAACAAGCTCCCTTGGCTCGCAGCGATCGCAATCTGCACACTCGGCGCCCCCGCATTGGCCGATCCGGTGAAAGTGGTCGCAGCGGAAAATTTCTACGGCGACATGGCGAGCCAGATCGGCGGCGCGAATGTCGCGGTGACCAGCATTCTCTCCAATCCCGACGACGACCCCCATCTTTTCGAAGCCAGCCCGACGACGGCCATAGCGCTCAGCGACGCCAAAATCGTCATCGCCAATGGCGTCGATTACGACCCGTGGATGGAAAAGCTGCTCAGCGCCCACAAGGCGCCCGGCCGCAAGGAAATCGTGGTCGGCGCGCTGGTCGGCCGCAAGGCCGGCGACAATCCCCATTTGTGGTACGATCCGACCTACATGAAAGCCACAGCCAAGGCGCTCGTCGCCGATCTCGTCGCCGCCGACCCTGCGCACAAGGCGGATTATGAGCAGGGCGAAGCCAAGTTCATTGCGTCGCTGAAACCCCTCGACGATAAGCTCGCCACCATGCACAAGTCTTATGCCGGCCAGCCAGTCACCGCTTCGGAGCCTGTGTTCGGTTATCAGGCGAAGCTCATCGGCCTTGACGTGCACAACGAAAAATACGCGCTTGCGGTCATGAACAACGCCGAGCCCAGTCCGTCGCAAGTGGCGGCGTTCGAGAACGACCTCAAGGGCAAGAAGGTGAAGGTGATGCTCTACAACGCGCAGGCGAGCGAGCCCGCCGTCGGCAGGCTTGTGCAGATGGCCAAGGACAACGGCGTTCCGATCGTCGGCGTGTCCGAGACCGAGCCGCCCAACTCGACCTATCAGGATTGGATGATGGGCCAATTGAACGCGCTCGATAAGGCGCTCTCCGGCGGGGCTTAGTTGAGCGCGCTCGAGTTCGACCATGTGAAGATCAAGCTTGGCGGCCGGGACATCCTCTCGGCCGCCAGCTTCGTGATCGAGGAGGGCGAATTCGTCGGCATGCTGGGCGCGAACGGCGCCGGCAAGACGACCCTCATGCGCGCCGCGCTCGGCCTCGCTCCCATCGCTGCGGGCTCCATCGCCGTGGTCGGCCGGCCGGCGACGCGCGGCAATGCTCATATCGGCTACATGCCGCAAAATCGCGGAGCGATCGCAGGCTCGAGGCTCACTTGCTGGGACGTCGTCGCCAGCGCGGCGATCGGCGGCCGTTTCGGCCTGGTCAGACTCGACAAGGCGACACGGCGCGAGATCGACTGGGCGCTCGACGAAGTCGGCGCGCGCGATTTCGCCCGCCGCTCGATCGGCGAATTGTCGGGCGGCGAGCGCCAGCGTGTGCTGTTGAGCCAGGCGCTGATCGGCAGGCCGCGCCTGCTGCTGCTCGACGAACCGCTGATCTCGCTTGATCCGGCGCATCAGAAGAGCGTGGTCGAAACCGCCAGGGGCATTTGCGACGATTTGAAGATCGCGATTCTGTTCAGCGCGCATGAGCTTAATCCGCTGGTCAACGCCATCGATCGGGTCCTCTATCTCGGCGGCGGCGAGGCGGTGATCGGCGCGGTCGACCAAGTCGTCACCGGGCCGGTGCTGTCACGCCTCTATGGGACGCCGATCGAGGTCGTGCGCGTCAAGAACCGCTTCTACGTCATGGCGGGCGATGTCGACGTCGAGCGCGACGCGCATCGCCACGATGACCATGCCCACAGCCATGCTTGACTATGATTTCATGCGCACCGCCTTCATGGCCTCAGGGCTCGCGGCGGTGCTGGCCGGCACGGTCGGGTTCTTCCTCGTGCTTGCGTGGGCAGACGTTCGCCGGCCACGCGCTGTCCCATGTCGGCTTCACCGGCGCGACGGGCGCGATCCTATTCGGCCTGTCGCCGCTCGCGGGCCTGGTCGGCTTCACCTTTGTCGCCGGGATCGGCATGGGGCTGTTTGGCGAGAAGCTCGCCACGCGCGACGTGGCGGTCGGCATGATGCTGTCGCTCGCGCTCGGGCTCGGGCTTCTGTTCCTGCATTTCTACACCGCGGCGGCGACCCAGGCCGCGGCGCTCTTGTTCGGCAATGTGCTGGGCGTCGACTTCTCGGCGCTCCTGACGTTGGCGGTGCTTGCCATCGTGAGCTTGGCCGCGCTGGCGATGATCATCCGGCCGCTCATCTTCGCGTCGCTGGAAAGCGAGCTTGCCGAGGCGCGCGGCGTGCCGGTCCGCTTCGTCTCGGTCGCGTTTCTCGCTATCGTTGCGGTTGCGGTCGCCGAATGCGCCCAGATCGTCGGCATTCTGCTGGTGTTCACGCTGATGGTCGGTCCCGCCGCGGCGGCGCAGAATTTTTCCCGGCGGCTGATCGGCGGAATGGTGCTGGCGGCGGGCCTCGCTCTGGCGGAGGCGTGGGGCGGGTTGACGCTGGCCTACACCACCGACTGGCCGACCTCATTCTGGATCACGGCGCTCTCCGGTCTCGTCTATCTCGTGAGCCTCGCCGCCCGATTTCAGGTCCGGTGAAGCGCCCGGAGGTCTGATCTTTAAGCCTGCGGTCATGACGCAAGCCGGCGGGAAAGGCGGCCTTGAGCCGCCCTTCCATCGTCCGTCATCGACCTGGCTTCGGGAAATCGAACGGGAAATCCCACCCGAATTCCGCCGGCCAGGGCTTGCGAGACTGCGTCGTCTCACCGCCGTTCTTGGCGCCGTCGCCTTGGACCGTTCCACTTGCGGCGGGCCCGTCGATCAAGGTTTCGCTGACGCTGGGATGGACGACGACAATTCTGCGCTTTGGAACATTCGCCATGACATAACTCCCATGTTGGTCGAATGGCGGGTGGATTATCCCCTTCACAGATTTCGTGCTGTGATCCGGGTCACATATCGAGGCCTCGGGTCTTTTGCGGCCTGCGCTTCAGCGGATGGCGCCCCGCCGCGGTCGCCTGAGCCTCGCCCCTCGCAGCGCCTCCAAAGCGGTTATGCGACTGCAGCCATTAACGAAAAGCACTATGGCCCGCAACGCTCTGTATGTTCAATCGTGATTTTTTCACTTTTATCTTCATTTCCGTTATTGTGGTGAACAGTCGTTTAATGCGAACTCAGTCGTCAGCAAGCACCCGGTTAGAGATGATCGCTATCGCCATTTGGGTCATCGTCCTTTTACTGGGCGCCGTCGTGTATATCGTCTGGCATGGACTTCAGATCATGCGCGCTCAACACCAGAGCACCATGGCCGGACTGTCGAGCCTCGGCGACACCCATAAACTCGGTTACGAGGCGCTCACTCTCACCCTGCAGCGCCTCGAGCAGCGGGTCAGGCAGCTGGAGGAACGGCGCTGACAGCGACATCAGCGCAAGCGCTCCCTAGCCCCGGCGGCGGCGAGGGGTTGCTCCTCAAGAAACGCGGAAGTCCGATCCTATCGAAGCAGAGGCGGGGTCGCCCGCTGCGCGCCACGAGCTGATCCTGTCCGGCGGCCCGGCGGTCTCGATCGACCGGATCGAAAGCGGCATGAGCGGAGCTTTCGGCGCGGATTGAACCTGAGGGCTCCCCGCGCTTGATGACTTCGCCGCGATGGCGCAGATGGAGCCGCAATGCCCAGCCTTCGCCAGATCCGGCTCGCGACCGGGCTCGTGCTTTACGTCTATGTGACGCTGCATTTCGCCAATCACGCGCTGGGCAACATTTCGGTTGGCGCAATGGAGAGCGGCCTCGTCCTCCAGAAGCTGATCTGGCAATCAGCGCCGGGCGCGACGATCCTCTACATCTCGCTTCTGACCCATATGAGCCTCGGCTTCTGGGCGCTCTACGAGCGGCGCCGATTCCGCTGGACTCGGCTCGAGGCGACCCAGCTCCTGCTCGGCCTCTCCATTCCATTCCTGCTGGCCAATCACGTGATCGGCGCCCGCGTCGCGCTCAGCCAATTTGGGATCGAGAAGGGATACGCGCAGGTCCTCGCGAATTTCTGGGTCTTCGCGCCCTTGCTCGGCGCGCTGCAAGCAATTCTGTTGCTGATCGTTTGGATTCACGGCTGCCTCGGCGTCCATTTCTGGCTCAGGCTCAAGCCGTTCTACCCACGCGTGAAGGGCCTGCTGCTTTCGATCGCGGTGCTCCTGCCTGCGCTGGCGCTGCTCGGCTATTATCAGGGCGGCGAGCGAGTCTTGGCAGCAGTTCAGGATCCTGCATGGCTGGCGCGCAATTTCTCGCCCGAGCACGACGGGACCCCGGCTCAGAACGCGGTCCTTCTGGACGAGCGCGCGCGGACGCTTGCTTTCCTGGCGGCGGCGCTCGCCGCCACGCTCTCCGCCCGGGCCTTCCGACAGTGGAGGGAGCGCCGGGTCGGTTCGATCCGGCTGACCTATCCCGACCGCACGATTCGCGTAGCCCGCGGCTTCAGCGTGCTGGAAGCGAGCCTCATCAACAGCATCCCGCATGCGCATGTGTGCGGCGGCCGCGGCCGCTGTTCGACGTGCCGCATCCGCGTCCTTGGCGACGTCACGGGCCTGCCGGCTCCGAGCGCCGCCGAGCAGGCGGTGCTCGAACGCGTGCACGCGGCCCCAGGGGTCAGGCTCGCCTGCCAGCTACGCCCGACCCGCGACATCGCGCTCGTGCCCATGCTCTCCCCCTACGCGACGACGATCGACGCCTATCGGACCGGAGCCGTCTCGTCGGGGATCGAGCGTTATCTCGTCATCATGTTTGTCGACATGCGCGGATCGAGCCGGCTGGCCGAGAGGCGCCTGCCGTTCGACACCGTGTTCATCATCAACCAGTTTCTCAACGCCGTGAGCAGCGCGGTATTGGGCGCCGGCGGCGAGCCGAACCAGGTGCTAGGCGACGGGCTGTTGGCCCTGTTCGGCATGAGTAGCCCGCCCGACGTCGCCTGCCGGCAGGCGATCGCCGCCAGCGCCGCAATCGCAGACCGAGTTGAGAGCCTGAACAGCGCGTTGGCCCATGCGTTGCTCGAGCCGATCCGGTTCGGCGTCGGCATCCACGCTGGCATGACCATCGCCGGCGCAATCGGATACGAGCGTCATGCGCAATTCACCGTGATCGGCGATCCGGTCAATGTCGCGGCTCGTCTCGAGGCGCTGACCAAGACGCTGGGTTGCGAAGTGTTGATGTCGGAAGAGGTCTACGAGCGCGCTGGCTTCGGCCCCGACGACCTCCCGGCCCACGACGTCGAGGCGCGCGGACGCGAGGAAAGCGTGAAAGTCCGCAGCGTCACGCGGGCGGCCGATCTGGCCCGTCTGACCCCCGCGGAAGCGCCGGCAGCCTCATGATCCCGCAACGCAGGTCGATGGCGCCGGCCGTTCACGCCGTCGGCGGTTCGGTCGCGCCTGGCCCGAGCGAGCGCTGCATCATGATCGAGTCCGTCCAGCGGCCGAATTTATACCCGACCGCGGGCAGATAGCCGACCTGGCGGAAGCCGAACCTTTCATGCAGCTTGATCGAGGCGACATTGGCGCCGTCGATATAGCCGATCATCTGGCGAAAGCCCGCCGCGGCGCAGGCGTCGATCAGCGCGGTCATGAGCTGGCGCCCGATCCCGAGATGGAGCCGGTCGCTGCGCACGTAGATCGAGTGCTTGACCGTAAAGCGATAGGCTGGCCGCTTGCGGAACGGCACCGCATAGGCATAGCCGACGACCGTTCCTGCCTCCTCCGCCACCAGATGCGGCATCTTGCGGTTGTTCATCGACCGCCGGCGGCGCTTGAGGTCATCGGCGTCCGGGGTTTCGAACTCGCCATCGACGCCGGGATCCACCCCGCGCCGGATGTGGTGCAGGTAGATCGCGAGCATTCCCGGCACATCAGTATCGCGCGAGTTGCGCACTTGAATGCGCTGTCCGGCTTCGTGCGCGGCCGCTTCCGCGTGAAGCGGGCCATTGAGCTTGGCGTCCATTGTCGCTTGTCTTACTCCGTCACTCGCGGACCACATAGGTATAAAACCGGATCGCCCCGGAAGCGTCGACCTCGCGATAGAGCCCCTGCACTTCGGCTTCGAAGCCCGGGAACACGTTGGCGCTCTTCTCGAACATCTTGAGATAGTCGATCATCGGCCGCGCACGTTTCGTGAGCCGTTCGCCCGGCACGACGGTCGCGATGCCCGGCGGATAGACCACCCACAGCGTGGTCGCGATCCGGCCGTCGAGTTCGGCGAGCGGCAGATAGTCGACGTCGTTACGCACCAGTTGGCGCGAGGCCGCGCGCGGCGTCATGGCCGGCTCCGGCAAGTGCTTGGCGGCGAATTGCGCCATCTGCAATTGGCTCACGCCAGAGTCGCGAAAGAAGGCGTGCATTTCGCCGCACAGGTCCTTGAGCCGCTTGCCACGATAGCGCGCCGGCCGCTTGGCGACGAATTCGGGCATGGCGTCCTCGAGCGGAACGTTGTCGTCGTGCAGCCGCTTGAAGGCGACCAGCGACGACACCAGCGTGCCCGCCTTGCTCGAACTCCACGCCAGGCGTCAACAGAAAGAGCAGCGAGTTGAGGTCGTTCTTCTCCGACACCACCCGGTTCTCGCGCAGATATTGAGCGACGACCGGGGCCGGCACGCCATGCGCCTCGTAGCCGCCGGTCGCGCGGTCGAAGCCCGGCGTGAGCAGGGTGAGCTTGGCCGGATCGGTGATGGCGAACCCCGGCTCGAGCGACCGAAATCCGTGCCAGGTCTCGCCGGGGGCCAGCGCCCAATAGCGCGGATCGCGGGCGAGCAGTTCGGTCGACACGCTTTCCCAAGGCACATCGTGGCTCGCGTTCTCGAGCGCGGCATCCCGGATCGAGACGCGCTGCGGCACGAACGGGTCGAAGAACCAGCGCCGCGCCGGGTCCCGCTCCTTCTCCTCGAACTCGCGCCGGACCGCGCGCAGCTTTTTGCGCAATTCAATGCCGAGACGGATCGCATCGTCCCACAGGACTTCCCCCGATCGGCCCTTCATCATCTGCGCGCCGACGTCGAGCGAAGCGAATAGCGGATAGAACGGCGAGGTCGAGGCGAACTGCATGAAGCCTTCGTTGAAGCGGCGATGCTCGACCCGTCGGCGCTGGCCTTTGATGTGCCGATCGCGCACATGGATCTGGGACGCCTGCGAGAAGCTGGCAAGCTGCTTGTGCGCCGATTGGGTGGCGACAATGCCCGGCGAGGCGTCGCTTAAGTCGCGCAAGCCCATGGCGAACCTGTGCTCATAAAGCGGATGAAATTTCATGAAGCCGGCCCAGGCCTCATCGAACACGACATAGTCGCAAAGGCGTCCGATGCGCTCGACGATGCGCTCGGCGTTGTAGATCGTGCCGTCATACGTGCATTGTTCGATCACCGCGGCGCGGAAAGGACGTTCGCGCTTCCACGCCTCCTTGTCCTTCACCAGCGGGTTGTCTCGAATGCGATCGCGTATCGTCGTCTCGTCGAAATCTTCCGGGCGAATGGGACCGATGAGCCCGTAGGCGTTGCGGTCGGTCGACAGGTAAATCGGAATGCCGCCTCCCATCAGCAGCGCGCCCTGATGCGCGGCCTTGTGGTTGTTGCGGTCGAACAGCACGAGATCGTCCTCAGCGATGAGGTTGGTGCAGCACGATCTTGTTCGACGACGAAGTGCCGTTGAGCACGAAATAGGTTTTCTCGGCCCCGAAGATCGCCGCGGCCTCTTTCTGCGCCTGAAGCGCCGGCCCCTCGTGGGTCAGGAGATCGCCGAGTTCGAGGATCGAATTGTCGAGATCGTCGCGAAAGATCGCTTCGCCCAGATGCTCGACGAAGATGCGTCCGATCGGGCTGCGGCTGTAGAAGACGCCGCCGTTGTGGCCCGGGCAGGTCCACAACTGGTTGCCTTCTTCCTGGTAGTCGACGAGCGCGCCGAAGAACGGCGTCTTCAGCGTGTCGGCATATTGCTTCAGGCGCGAGACCAGGTTCCTGGCGATGAATTCGGGCGTCTCCTCGGCCAGGAACACATAGCCGTCGATGAAGTCGAGCACCTCGACCGGAATGTCCTCGAAGCGCTTGCGCCTGATCAGCACGACGATCGGCATGTCGAGGCCGCGCTTGCGCATGAGGTTGATGAGCGAAGCCGCCTTGCCCTCGATGCCCTTCTTGCCCCAGTCGACGACCATGCAGCCGATCGCCGCGTCGGTCTGCACGGCGATCTCGGCATCCTCGAGACGCCGCGCCTTGATCACCTGGAATCCCATCCGCTCGATCGCGGCGATGATCTGGCTGACCCTGAGGCCCTCGAGATCATCGGCGTCGAACATCGGCGCCGAGAACAGAAAGGTCAGGCGTTGGGAAAAGTTCATCTAAAGTCCCGGCGGCTCGGTCGTCCCGTGTGCGGCAGCTTAAGACAGCATAGTCGGGGCGGAATCAAGTCACGCCTGCTGTCCCAAACTGGGGTGGGGTGCGCTGCGAGTGGCGGTCCTTGATTCCGCTGTCGTTACGTTCAACTAATCGTGTCCACAAGACGCCATGTCGTCGTCTCTGGTTGATCGGCCCGCCATCGTGCTAGAGGTTCCGGCATTCGTCGCGCGGGCGGACGCGGCGGGACTGGCGCTTGGGGACAAAGCTCCAGTGACGAGCCGAGCGATTGCAACGAAGCTCGGCTCGTCTCCCCGCGGGTTGGCGCGCTCTATAAATACTGGCGCCGCAAGGCCCCCGCGTTTAGCAATGAACCCGGGCGGCGCCGAAGCGGCGGAGTGAATGCCTTGGACTCGGTGATCCTCACTCTCAACGCGGGCTCGTCGTCGCTCAAATTCGCAGCCTTTCGCCTCGCCGACGGAGGCGAGCCGAACCTGCTCGCCTCGGGGCAAATCGAGGGCATCGGCGCGACCGCGAAAGGCGCCGTCGAGACAGCCTCGGGCGAAACGGCCGAATTGAGCTTCGACCGGTCGCACGCACGCGGCGATCACGCGGCGGCGATGGGCGCCATTCTCGACTGGCTTGAGAAGGCGGGATACAATTCTTCGGTCGCGGCGGTCGGCCACCGCATCGTGCACGGAGGCCCGGATTTTGCCGAGCCGGTTCGGATCGACGACGCGACGCTCGCGAAGCTCAAAGCGCTCATTCCGCTCGCTCCGCTCCACCAGCCGCACAATGTCGCCGGCGTCGAAGCGGCGATGAAGGCCTTCCCATCAACGCCCCAAGTCGCCTGCTTCGATACCGCCTTCCATCGCAGCCATCCGTTCGTCAACGACACATATGCTCTGCCGCGCTCCTATTACGACGAGGGCATACGCCGCTATGGCTTTCACGGCCTCTCCTACGAGTTCATCACCCGAAAGCTGCGCACGATCGCGCCGCAGATCGCGCGCGAGGACGTGATCATCGCCCATCTCGGCAACGGCGCCTCGATGTGCGCGGTCCATGACGGCCGAGCCGTCGCAACGACCATGGGGTTTACCGCCCTCGATGGGCTCTCCATGGGCACCCGCTGCGGGCAGATCGATCCGGGCGTGGTGCTTTATCTCATGGCCGAAAAGACAATGAGCGCCGACGCGATATCCGATCTCTTATGGAAGAGCTCCGGGCTCAAGGGCATGTCGGGCCTGTCGCAGGATATGCGCGAGCTCGAGGCGTCCGATGAGCCCGCGGCGCGCGACGCGATCGCCTATTTCGTCTCCCGCATTCGGTGCGAACTCGCCAGCCTATCGGCGACTGTCAACGGCGCCGAGGCGATCGTGTTCACAGCCGGCATCGGCGAACACTCATGGAAAGTGCGCGAAGCGGCGCTCAGGGACATGGAATGGATGGGCGTCCGTTTCGACCGCCAAGCGAACCGCGCCAATGCGCAGATCATCAGCACCAGGGATTCGCCGACGATCGTCTTCGTGATCCCGACCAACGAGGAACTGATGATCGCCGAGCACACATTGAGCACGGCGGGCGTCGGCAAATAGGGGCGTCTGCAAGAGCGGGTGCGGCCCTATCGCCCGCGCAACTAAAACCCCAGCGCTTTGCGCGCTGCTCGCCATCGCGCCTGCAGCGCGGCAATGTCCGCGTCGTCCAGCGGCGCGAGGCGCTCGAACACCACCGCTCTCACGCCCTTCTCCAGATGAAAAACCTCGCCGGTGCGGCGGAACTTGGCGCCGATCCCTTGGCCCGTCAGCATTTCGCGTGACGGCACGATGATGGTCTGCTGATAGTTGGGATCAAGATGCGTCTGGACCGGATCGCCAACGATGAGGATGGCGCAATCCTTGAGGGCCGCTCCAGGCGGCCCGTCGACCGTATCGACGTCGGGCATCGCAGCGCCGAGCTTCCGCCCGCTCAGACCGCGCTCCGGGCGGAGTTGCCACAATTCGCCGATCAGCTGGCCGCTGAACGTATAGCTCGAGCCGAGGCCGCAGACCTTGCCGTCCGGCCGCGCGCGCTCATCCACCCAGTCCTTCAGGCGCATGAGTTCGTCGAGGTCGGCGCGCGGCGCCGCGGCACTCCGGCGAGCGGCGCGAGGCCTTCACGGATTGAGCGCCGCGGCAAATGGCGAGAGCGTGATCACGCCAAGCGCGGCTGTGGCCGAAAAGCGCTACGCGCGGCGCCCGCGCGAAGATGAGCATCAGCGACGCCGCGATGGGCGCGACAATCGCCGGCGCGATGAGGTCGAGATGATGGATGTAGGGGGTCTGGATGCGCAGGAAGAGCGCGCCGGCGACCGCGGAGGCGCCAAGGGTCAGACGCAGGAGACGCGTGTCGCGGGAGCGCGTCCACAGGAACGCCGCGCCGGCCAGCGCGGCGAGCGCCGGGATCATTCCGACCCAGTCGCCGAGCTCACGCAGGAACACGTCCGGGGGCTTGCGATAGCCGGCGTAAGTGTCGGCGTAGTCATGCGCGCTCAAGCTCGGCGCCCAATCGACGAGGAGCGGGCTCAAGAGCGCAAGCAGCGTAAGAGCGCCGAGCGCGGCGGCCGCAATGGCGTCGCGCCAGCGAAAGCGCGCGCCTTGTCCAAGCGCGATGGACCCGACTTCCAGCGCCAGCATGATGACGATTCCCGCCGCGGCGAACGCATACCAGCGCCGGAACGCGAACATCGCGTAAAGGGTCAGCGCCAGCGCCAAGGCGACGCGCCGCGTCATCGACGGAACGCCCGCGCCGCCTTCCCGCAGCGCGAGCAGTCGGGCGAGGCGCTCGGCGAGCTTGAGCGCGCAGACGACCAGCACGAGCCCGCCGACGTCGGGCATGCCGCGCGCGGCGACCGCGATGGCCGCAGGATAGGCGACGAACACGGCGGCGACGCCAAGCGCGAGGACGAGCGCCGGGCGCGCGTCGCGCGCCAACCCGGCGCGCCCGGCGCAATCGCGCGCCAGAATGGCGAGCGCCAGAGCGGCAGGCGCGGCATAGAGGGCGAGCAGCGCGAACGTATAGACGGCGCGCGACGTCGGCTCCGTCAGCGCCAGGACAAGGCCCGGGATCAGGCCGGCGCCCAGGAATAATCTTGCGTAATGGACTGGACCGTCGCGCCCATGAGCAACGGCCAGTTCCGCGCGTCGATGAGCCGCGCGACCATCATCGCAATGCCGCGATAGGTCATGAAGTCGGCGATCATCAGATCGCGCGAGACGAGCACGAGAGTGGCCGCATAGGCGCAGATGAGCGCGAGCGTAACGGCAAACAGCGCCACGAGAGGCCATGAAACCCTGGGCCGCGCCCCCGCCGCGCGGGCGAGCCACAATGCGAGCCCAACGCCGAACGCAGCGGAAGCGAAACTCGCGAGCCTCAGCCTCGCGTCCGGACTGATAAGCGCACCGAGAACGACAATCGCCGCTCCAGCGGCGACGGCGCTCGTGAACTTGGACAGCGCCGCATCATCCAGCGTGAAAGCCAAGGCAAGCGCGGCAAGTCCGGTGAAACCGGTAAGGCCAGTCAGGACGATCGCGGGCGCGCCGGGCGCAGCGCGATAAAGGAGAAGGGCGACGGACGCCATAAGCGCCAGGCCCGCGAGCGCCGCGAAACTTCGCTGGCGGACCGTGACGAGCAGAGGAGAAGGACCGCGGGACGACGGCGGTCACGCGCGATACTCTAAGCGGCCACGGTTAAGGATTTAGCGCACGCGGCAGAACTGCAGTTGGTCCAACCGCGCCCAAGCATCTTGCGGCGCGGTCCGATACAGGCTTGCCTGCTACTTCCCCGCGAGCCGGTCGGCGAACAGCGCGACTGTCTTTGCGTAAATCTCCGCCGAGTTCCATTGCAGGATGGCGGCGAAGTTTGGCTCGCCTTCGTTCCAGCCCGCGCCCGGCTGCCAGCCGTGCCCTTTGAGGAAAGCCGCGGTCGAGGCGAGCGCGTCGGCGGAATTGTGGATGAGGTCCGGCGTCCCCGATCCGTCAGGGGTCGTCGCGTACATGAGATAGGCCGATGGCATGAGCTGCGTCTGGCCAACCTCGCCCGCCCAGGCGCCCCGCAAAGCGTGCGGCTGCGTGACAATGCCCCGGTCAACGAGGGTGATCGCGTCGATAAGCTCGGCGCGGAAACGTTGCGGGCGCCGACAGTCCCAGGCCAGAGTTGCAAGGGCGCTATAGGTGGGGAACGAGCCGATGTCGCCGCCAAAGCCCGTCTCCTGGCCCCAGATCGCCACCAGTACAGGTCCCGGCACGCCGAAGCGCTGCTCGATCTGGGCGAGCGGCGCGGCGTAGCGCTTGAGCTCGGCCCTGCCCCGCGCGACCATTCCCGGCGAGACGTGAGCTGCGGCGAAGCTGGCGAAGTTATGCCCGAACATGGCGGCGCCGCCGTCGTGCCGCTTGACCGCGGGTCATAAGCGACGCCGTCGAGCGCCGCATCCACGGCCCTGGGGGACAGGCCGTCCATCACCGCGACCCCTTGAAGGAGGCGAGCCAGGCGCCGAAGCCCTCGCCGTTCCTGCCGCAATCCTCCGCATGCAGCGGGCGCCGGCAGCGAAGAAGGCCGCATCGCGACGAAGACCAAAGCTCTCAATTCTCCCCCCAAATCACCTGCGATCAAGCCAAACGACCTCCACCGCGAGAATGCGCCGAGCGAAGCGGCGTCTCTCACATCCCGGGAATATGCATGATTTCGATAACTTCGATCCAGCTGCCGGGCATCTGGAGATGCGGATGATCCTTGCCGAACAGCTTTGTTGCGGCCTCCGCATTGTCGGCTTGCACGATCGAATAGCCGCCGATCCCATTCTTTGTGCCGGAAGCGCCTTTGGCGTCAACTCGGCTAGTCTTGCCCAACGGCGCCCCGCCATCGACGATGGACGCCTTGTGGTCGCCCATCCATTTCATCCACGCCTCCATACCCTTCTTCTGCTGCTCGGGAGTGGCCTCCTTCACCATCCTCTCAAAGTCGGCCGCATCGGCCATGTACAGGACCATGAACTTTTTCATCGGCTAATCCTCCCTCGCGAAAAACAGCAAGAAACGTTCGAGGCGGCGCTTTTACGCGCTTTCCTTGGGGCCGACAACGACGCGGAGCGCAAGCTCGAATTGAGATCTGATCAGGCCGCCGGCGGCTCCGGCCACGGCCTCTCCTCGTACGCCCGAATGGCCTCGAAGGCGCGGGCGATCGCCATGACGCCAAGGTCGTCAAATCGGCGGCCGATGATCTGCAGCCCGATCGGCAGGCCCTCGGAATCGTAACCGCAATTGACCGACGCCGCCGGCTGCTCGGACATATTGAAGGCGACGGTGAAACCGATTTGCGGAAACGGATTGCAGCGGGTCGCGGCTGGGAGAGGGCCATTCGGCCGGAAAGGCGGTCATCGGCGCGGTTGGCGACAGAACACAGTCGAACGCCTGCGTCGCCGCGATCGCCGCCTTGCGCATCTCGGGTATCCGGTCGAAGCCGCGGAACACCTCGACGCCAGAAAGCCCCGCCGCGGATTCCGCCCAGTCGCGGATGAACGGCAGCACGAGCGCGCGCCGCTCGGCCGGCAGGGCGCTGATGTCGCTGAGCGCGCGGGCGCGCCAGAACCTGTCGAGCCCGTCGAGCATGTCCTGAGTGAGGAACGGCTTGAGCGGCTCCACATGCGCGCCCGCGGCCTCGAAGTCCTTCGCGGCGCGCTCGACGGCGGCCTTCACTTCCGGCGTCGGCGGCGCGCCGCAACCCGCCTCCAAGAGCAGGCCGACGCGCAGGCCTTTGAGCTGCGCGGGCTCGACGATCCAGTCAAGCTTCTCGTATTTGAGGCTCGCATAGTCGCGGACATCCGGCAGCGTCAGCGTCGCCATCATCAACGCGGCGTCGTCGACGTCACGCGTCATCGGGCCGGCCACGCGGCCGGTGTAGGGCGGGTCGATCGGGATCCGTCCGCCGCTCGGCTTGAGGCCGAAGATGCCGCACCAGCCCGCCGGCAAGCGCACCGAGCCGCCGATGTCGGTGCCGAGGTGCAGCGGACCGTAGAGCGCGGCCGCCGCCGCGCCTGCCCCGCCGACGAGCCGCCCGGATTGCGGTCGAGCTTCCACGGGTTGCGCGCGAGCGGATGGAAGCTCGACAGCCCCGACGACAGCATGCCGTAATCGGGCATCGTCGTCTTGGTGAAGATGATCGCGCCCGCCTCGCGCAAGCGCTGCGCCGGCGGCGCGTCCGCCTTCTGCGGCGACAAGTCTTCCGCCGCGGTGCCAACCGGCTTCGGCTCCCCCTTGCGTCGCGATGTTGTCCTTGACCGTGGCCGGCACGCCGTCGAGCGGACCGATCGGCTCAGCCCTGCGCCCAGCGCGCTTCGGACGCGCGCGCCTCTTTGAGCGCCCGCTCCGGAGCATAAAGATAGGTTGCGTGAATATGGGGTTCGAAAGCTTCGACCCGCTCGATCACCGACTTCATCGCCTCGACCGGCGACAATTCGCGCGTTCGGTAGAGGCGCAGCATCTCCAGCGCCGACATACGAAATGGTTGCGTGCTCACGGCTTTGGCTGTCCTCGCGTGCCGGGTCATCGCCACGCCATCGTCGAGAGATCGTTGACGAAGATCGGCGCGTTCTTCCACAGGCCCTTGAGCTTCGCGTCGGCGACGGTCACGTTCGGCAACTGGAACAGGAACGCGTTGACGCTGTCCTCGGCAAGTTTCTTCTGCGCTTCGCCGAGCGCCGCCTTGTACGCCTCGAGATTGGGCGCCGACGTCACCTTCTCGTAGATCGCCTTGAACGCCGGGCTGTCATACTGGAAATAGTAGTTCGGATTGGCGTAGATGCCGATGTCGAGCGGCTCGACATGGCTGATGATGGTCAGATCATAGTTCTTGTCCTTGTAGACGCCGCACAGCCATTGCGCCCATTCGACGTTCTGGATCTTGGCGTTGATCCCAACCTCGGCAAGCTCGGCGGCGATGATCTCGCCGCCCTGACGCGCGTAAGGCGGCGGCGGCAGGATGAGGCTGAGCTCGAGCGGCGTCGTGACGCCCGCTTCCTTCAACAGCGCCTTCGCCTTCTCGGGATCGTGCGGATACATGCCCGTCAGATCGACGTAGCCGGGATCGTTGGGCGTCAGATGGCTGCCGATCGGCGCGCCGAGGCCGTTCATCGCGCCGTCGATGATCGCCTTGCGGTCGAGCGCATAAGCGATCGCCTGACGCACGCGCACATCGTCGAGCGGCTTCTTCTTGTTGTTCATGGCGAGGATGGTCTTGCCCTCGGTCCCGCCGACCAGCACCTGGAACCGCGGATCGCTCTTGAACTGGCCGAGCGCCTGCACGTTGGCGAAGCGCGGGAACGCGTCGACGTCGCCGGCGAGCATCGCCGCGACCGCGGCCGAGGGATCGGAGATGAAGCGGAAGGTCGCATGGGCGAGCGGAATCTTCGCCGCGTCGCGGAAGCCGTCCCACTTGTCGAGCGTGATGCTCGAGCCCTTTTCCCAGGAGGCGAGCTTGTAAGGGCCGGTGCCGACGGGGTTGGTGACTTCGGTCGTCGCGCTCTTCTCGTCGAGGATGACCGCGGTGTCCATGCCGAGACGATAAAGCGCCTCGAAGCTCGGCTGCTTGAACTTGAGCACGACCGTCATCGGATCGGGCGTGTCGATCAATTCGATCGAGGCGAAGAAGGCCTTGTCCTTGTTCGTCAACTCCTTGGCGGCGTAGCGCTCGAAGGAATACTTGACGTCCTTGGACGAGAACGGCTCGTCGTCCTGAAACTTGATGTTCGGCTTGAGGGTGAAGGTGAGCGTCTTGAGATCGGGCGAGAAGTCCCATTTCTCGGCCAGAAGCGGGGTGACCGAGAAGTCCTCGTTGATCTTCGTCAGGCCCTCGAAGATGTTGTAGTGCGTGACCTCGCCGATCGCCGCCGCCGGGGCGCTGGTCGGATCGAGCCCGGGCGGCTCGAGCACCATGCCGATCGTGACGCTGTCCTTGGCGAAGGCGACGCCCGCCGACGCCATGAAGGCAAGAACAAGCGTGGCGAAAAAGCGGTGGGCGCGGCGCATGGAACGCTCCGAGGCTGGCGAGAAGCCTGAGCATAGCACCGCAGGACGCGAGAGCGTCAAGATGTAGCCGCGGTCGCCGACCGCGGCCGACGCGATCAACGATCGCGTCTACAAATCAGCGGCCGACTACAAATCAGTAGCCGCGGTCGATAGCCGTCGCCAGAAGGGCGTTCTTCCGAACGCCCCTTGGACCGCGGCTGACGCGATCGACGGACGCGATCAACGATCGCGTCCGTCTACAAAGCACCGGAGCGATCAGTTCGCGCTCTGGCCGCCGGCGGGACGGGCCCGGCGCTCAGCCATGAACCGATCGAACTCCTCGCGGTCCTTGGCGCGCCGAATCGCGTCGACATATTCGGCGAATTCGCGCTGCGCCTCGTCGAGCTTGCGGCGCTCTTCGTCGAGTCGAGCCAGTTCGGCGGTCCGCCATTCGTTGAAAGCGGCGTTGCCGGTCGAAGCGCCGTAGTAACCGCGCGCGCGGTTCACGGCGCCGCAGCCCCACGAGGAAGAATTGCCCGACATCATGGCGCGCGCATCCTGCCATTTGCTGGTCGCCAGCGTCTGCAGATCCGGACCGCCGTATCGGCGCTGCCAGAACTTGTAGCCGAGGATCGCAAGACCGATCGGCCAGAAGACGATGAAACCAAGAACCATCGCGATGATTTCGAACGCCGACCAGCGCGAACCGCCGCCGCGACGCCAATTGGCGCCAGCCCACTCGCCCGCGCCGAATTCTCGCGCGCCGTACGAACCACCCATAGCACTATCTGCAGTGCCCATATCGAGCCTCCATGTCCTCTCGCGAGCGGCGCTCCGAGAGAGCGAGCGCTCGCGCCTCATGAGATTGGAAGGCGCCAAGGTGCGCACAAGGGCTTTCGGATGTAAAAAAGCATTACATTAATGTCAGGGACGCTGACCTAATCGAGAGGGAAGTGGCACGCGACCTTGCGGTTTCCACCGTCCTTCGTCTCGAGCCCGGCGCCTCCTCGCGGCAGCGCGGACGGGCGAAAGCGCAGCGCGAAACGTAGGGACAGCCGTCAGCCGTTTCGGCACGGCTATTCTGGCCCTGCCGCGGTTCGGTCGCACCCAGCTTGTAGACGCGGTCGTTGACCGCGTCGCCGCGCTCAGCGAGCGCGGCTACAATCGGCGCATCTTGCTCCAAGGGCTGCAGCTGCGTCGGCCGGTCGAGACGCGGCGTGGCGTCGACCAGTTCGCGCGTATAGGGGTGCGCCGGGTGCGCGAACATGGCCGCAGTTTCGCCGATCTCGACGATGCGCCCGCGATACATGACCGCGGTCGTCTCACAGATATGGGCGACGACGGCGAGATCATGGCTGATCAGGAGAAAGGTCACGCCCGCGTCGCGCTCGAGATCGCTCATGAGGTTCAGCGTCTGCGCCTGCACCGAGACGTCGAGCGCCGACACCGGCTCGTCCGCGACGACGAGCTTCGGTCGCGTGATGAGCGCCCGCGCGATGGCGATGCGCTGGCGCTGGCCGCCGGAAAACTCATGCGGATGTTTTCGGGCGTCGGAGGCCTTGAGGCCGACCGCCTCGAGCGAGGCCTGAACGCGAGCGCGGCGCTCGGCGCCCGTCGCTCCGCCGAGCGCCGCCAGCGGCTCGGCCACGATTTTTCGACCCGCTGGCGCGGATCGAGCGAACCATAAGGGTCCTGGAAGATCATTTGCATATGCGCCCGCGCCGCGCGCAATTCGCGTCGCGACAAATCGAACAGCGAGCGCCCCTGAAGGCGCACCACTCCCGAATCCGGCCGATCGAGCGCGAGCGCGATGCGCGCCAGCGTCGACTTGCCGGAGCCCGATTCGCCGACAATTCCGAACGAGCGCCCTTGCTGCATGCGAGAAGCTGACTCCGGCCAGCGCGGGACGAGCATTCTTCCGCGCGAACGGGCCGATTCCGGGCAAGCGGTAGGTCTTGACCAGCGAAGAGACCTCGAGCAGCGGCGCGTCGCTCATGAGCGCGAACCCCACTTCGCCGGCGCGATGACAGCGGGAGATGTGGCCGGCGCCGAAGGCGACCTCGGGCGGCGGCACGGTGCGGCAGATGTCGATCGTGAGCGCGCATCGGCCGGCGAATGGGCAGCCCTCGCGATGCTCCTGCGCAACCGGCGGCGCGCTCGGGATCGTCTTCAACCGAGCGCCGCGCGGCGCGCCTGGTCGCGGCCGGGCCTCGAGCAGCGCCAGCGTGTAGGGGTTTCTGGGCTCACGCAACACCGCCTCGACCGGCCCGCTCTCCATGATCATGCCCGCGTACATGACGATGACGCGGTCGCAATGTCCGGCGATCACCGCGAGATCGTGGCTGACAAGCAGGATCGCCATCTTCGATTCCACGCGCAAGCCGTCGATGAGGGCGAGAATGCGCGCCTGCACCGTGACGTCGAGCGCCGTGGTCGGCTCGTCGGCAATGACCAGGCGTGGGCCACAGCCGATCGCCATGGCGATCATCGCCCGCTGCCGTTCGCCGCCGGAGAGCTGGAACGGATAGGATCGCGCCGCGCGTTCCGGCTCGGCCAGTCGCACATGTTCGAGCAGCTCGACCGCGCGCGCGTTCGCCTCGCGCTTGCTTAAAGACCGATGCAGCATCAGCGGCTCAGCGACTTGCGCGCCGACGCGGCGCAGCGGATTAAGGGCCGTCATCGGCTCCTGGAAGATCATGGCGATACGATCGCCGCGCAATTGACGGTATCCATCTTCGTCGAGGCCGATCAGCTCCCGCCCCTCGAAGCGGATCGAACCCGAAACCCGCGCGCCTTCGGGCGTCAGCCCCATCAGCGCAAGCGCCGTCATCGTCTTGCCGGAGCCGAACTCGCCGACCACGCCCAGGCTCTCGCCCTCCGCAAGCGAGAACGATGTCCGATCGACGACGCGCTGCAATCCCCTGCGCGTCGCCACATCGACTGCGAGCTCGGCGACCTCGAGCAGCATCAGCTCCGCGCCTTCAGTTTCGGATCGAGCGCGTCGCGCAACCCGTCGCCAAGCAGGTTGAGGCCCAGAACGCTGAGCGCGATCGCGATCCCCGGATAGAGCGCGAGCCTCGGCGCGTTGTAGAGGACGTTCTGCGCGTCGGCGAGCATCTTGCCCCACGAGGTCTCAGGCGGCTGCGCGCCGAGGCCAAGATAGGAGAGCGCCGCCTCGGCCAGAATGGCGATCGCGAATTGGATCGTCGCCTGCACGATCAGCGCAGGCGCGATGTTGGGCAGCACGTGATCGATCGCGATCGCGATCGGGCCCCTGCCCGCGGCGCGTGCGGCGAGCGCGTATTCGCGTGAGAGAACGCCATTGGCGGTGGCGCGCGTGAGCTTGGCGATGATCGGCACGTTATAGACGCCGATGGCGATGATGGCGTTGACGATGCCCGGGCCAAAGGTCGAAGTCAGCATGATCGCCAGCAGGAGCGCGGGAAACGCAAAGACGAAGTCGCTGAGCTTCATCAGTCCGTCTTCGACCAGGCCCTTGGAGAACGCCGCGACCAGGCCGAGGACGATTCCGAACGACGAGCCCGATCCCGACCGCGATCACGCCGACCAGAATCGAGACGCGAGAGCCGGCGAGGATCTGCGAAGCGACGTCGCGGCCGAGATTGTCGGTTCCGAACCAGTGCGCCGCGGAAGGGGCGGCGAGCTTGTGGGGGATGTCGATCGCCGTCGGCGGATAGGGCGTCCAGAGGAGCGACAGGACGGCGGCGGCGATCAGCGTTGCGACGAGCGCGGCGCCGAGCCAAAGGCTCAAGCCCCCGCGCGGGCGAAACCGGGCGGACAAGGTCACGCCGCGGAGGCCCTCAGCCTCGGATCGATCGCGGCGCAGGCGATGTCGACGATGAAGTTCAGCCCGATCACGATCAAAGCCAGCAGCATCACCCCATTCTCGACCACAAGCGTGTCGCGGTTGGAGATCGACTGCAGCATGAGGCGGCCGAGCCCTGGCAGGACGAACACGTTCTCGACCACGATCGCGCCGGCGATCAGGTTGGCGAATTGCAGTCCCATGATGGTGAGTATGGGCGTCAGCGCGTTCGGCAGCGCATGGCGCCAGAGCGCGGCGCGGCGCGAGACGCCCTTGGCGCGCGCGGTGCGCATGAAGTCCTCGTTCAAGGCCTCGATGACCGCCGACCTTGTGACGCGCGTGACGATCGCCGCCTGCGCGACGCCGAGCGCGATCGCCGGAAGGATGAGCGCGGCAATCGCGCGCGCCGGATCATGCCAACCTGGAAATCCGCCCGCCGGAACGAGTCTCAGCGTCACGGCGAAGACGAGAACGAGCAGGATCGCGAGCCAGAAGTTCGGCACCGCGATGCCGACCTGGCTCAGCCCCATGACCATCGCATCGCCCGCGCGGCCGCGGCGATCCGCGGCGTAGACGCCCGCGGCAAGCCCGATGATTGCGGCGAGCGCCATCGCCATCAGCGCCAGCGGCGCGCTGACCGCGAGGCTCGAGGCGATCAGCGGAGCGATCGGGGAGCCGTAAGCGTAAGAGAGGCCGAGATCGCCGTGCAGGGCGCCGCCGATCCAATGCGCGTAGCGGATGGGCGCCGGCAGATCGAGCCCCAGCTTGTGCGAGAGCGCCGCGACCGCCTCGGGCGTCGCGGTCGGTCCCAGCATGGTCTCAGCCGCGTTTCCCGGCAGGATCTGCATGATTGCGAACACGACCAGCGAAGCGAACAGGAGCGTCGCGACGAAGAGCGCGATCCGTTGCCCTAGATAAAGCAGCATCGCCTTAGCACATATTCGTTCGCAGGCTTGAACATCCCGCCGTCATCGAGGTGATGTTATCAAAACGCCTCCGGCGTCCGCTAGTGAGCCGGGCTTGCTTCTCCGCCCGACCGGGGAACGTTCCCGTTGCGAGCCGCGACGACTCTATCGCGGAGCGACCCATAATCCTCGAGCAATCGCTGGCTCACCAGCCGGATCAGGTAGAAGCCAAACCGCCTGTCCTGATGGTAGAGTTCCAGAACCTTGTCTGTGGCCATGACGCCCAGTTCGACCTCGGTCTGGCAGACCGCCGTGTCCATCCGCTCATGTGTCGGCGCGAAGAGGCCGATCTCTCCGAGCACCTTGCCGGGGCCGATCTCGACCCCGAGATCAAGCAATCTGACCGAGCCGCTGAACACCAGGTAGAGTTCCTTCGCAGGATCGCCGCGTCGAAACAGCAAGTCACCCTTTGGGTATTGGCGGCGGCGCATCATCGGGACCAGCCAGTCCATCGAGCGATCGCCCCGCGACGCCGCGCGAACCTTCCGGATCAAGGCCCGCATCTGGAGGAGCCTAAGGCAATTCAAGGGCAGGAGGATCGCGTGCAAGATGAGGACGGGATAAAGACGCCCGCCGAGCCCATAGGTCATGAACGCGACGTTGCTCAGGATGCCGACGACCCGCAGCGGGATCATCGTCTTCATGTAAAAGGTCAGAAAGACCAGCACAGAGGCCAGGTAGCCCGACAGCTCGATCCAGTTGATCCGCACGGTGTCCTCCTGTCGCCGAAAAACCGGCACATAAAGGTAATGCCAAATGCGGCGAATGCGGACTAAAGGCTGACGAACGCCCGCCAAGCCGGCCGCGTCTCTCATGAGGTTTTCCCGGCCAGCTGCGCGGCGAGACGCAGAGAGATCTCCTCCGACAGCGCGCGCGCCAAGCGGATCTCGGCGTCTCGCGCGGCGCGCAGATCGTTATAGCGCTGCTGGGAGCGATCGTAGGACGCGTTCGCGCTGGCGACGCCAGTGAGAACCTGCGCGCCGCCCTCGACCTTGTTCAAGGTGTAGTGCGCCTCGGCGGTCACGGTCGCCGACGTGGCGACGTTGGTGAGCGAACTGACCGTAGGCGTCGAGGTGGCGATCGAGACGGTCACGGTGAGCTTATATTTTGGCGTTGGCGTCTGGCCGGTCCCGTTCAGATCGGTGGTCAGATTGTCGGCCAGATAATGTCCGATGCGGTCCTTGATCGGCTGGACTTCGATCGCGCGCAGATCCTCGACCAGTCCCGGATGCGCGGCCTCGCTGTAGAGCGGCTGGAAGCAACCGGCGAGCGCGCCCGCGAGCGCAAGCGCCGCAAGGACGTTAAGGCCTCTAGACCACGACATTGACGATCCTGTGCGGCACGATGATCACCCGGCGGCGAGGCTTATTATCCATCGCCCGCTTAACCGCGTCGAGGGCGAGCGCCGCGCGCTCGACCCGCTCCTTGTCGGCCTCCCGCTCGATCGTAAGCTCGCCCCGCTTCTTGCCGTTGACCTGCACCACATAGGTGACGTCGGCCGAAGCGATGAGGCTGCGGTCGGCGACCGGCCACGGGCTCTGCGCGACGAAGGTCTTGTGGCCAAGCACCTCCCAGCATTCTTCCGCCAGATGCGGCATCATCGGCGCGAAGCAATGGACGAGACTATCGCCCGCCTCGGCGAAGGCGGCGCGCAGATCGTCGGCGACCGGCGCCTCGCTGATCGCGCCGACCGCCGCGCCGAGTTCGTTGGCCAGTTCGTAGACCGTGGCGATGCAGACATTGAACCGCAGACGGTCGATCTCGTCCTCGATTCTTGGCCAGCGCATTATGCGCGAGCCGGCGGATGCGCTGCGCCTCCTCGCCATATTGCGCCGGCGCGGGCGGGACGCTCCGGCCCGACGATGCGCTCGATCTCGCAAATCAGGCGCCACAGGCGTTGCGTCTGCTTGAACGCGCCCTGAACGCCGGCCTCGGTCCAGATGACGTCGCGCTCGGGCGGCGAGTCGGAGAGCATGAACCATCGCGCCGTGTCGGCGCCGTAGGTCGAGATGATCTCGTCCGGGTCGATGGTGTTGCGCCTGGACTTCGACATTTTCTCGTTCGGGCCGATCTCGACCGGCTCGTCGCCGGCGAGGAGAAAGGCGCGGCGGCCGTGCCCGTCCGCCTCGACCCGCACTTCGGACGGCGCGAGCCACTGGCCCTCCTCGCCGCGATAGGTCTCATGCACCACCATGCCCTGGGTGAAGAGGCCGGCGAACGGCTCGTCGAGACCGAGATAGCCGCACTTGCGCATCGCGCGGGTGAAGAAGCGCGAATAGAGAAGATGCAGGATCGCGTGCTCGACGCCGCCGATGTACTGGTCGACCGCCAGCCAATGGTCGGCCATCGCCGGATCGTCCGGCGCCGATGGCATTGTGGGGATCGGTGAAGCGCACGAAATACCACGACGAATCGACGAACGTGTCCATCGTGTCGGTCTCGCGCGTCGCCGGTGCGTCACATTTCGGGCAGGCGACGTGCTTCCATGTCGGATGACGGTCGAGCGGATTGCCGGGCTGATCGAAGCTCACGTCTTCCGGCAGCTTGACCGGGAGGTCCTCGGCCGGGACCGGCACAATTCCGTCAGTCGGGCAATGGATGATCGGGATCGGGCAGCCCCAATAGCGCTGGCGGGAAATGCCCCAATCCCGGAGCTTGTAATTGATCTGCCGCTTGGCTTGGGGCTTGCCGCCTAGCGTGATCTGCTCGAGCCGGCGCGAAACCTCCTCTTTGGCCTGATCGACCGTCATGCCATCGAGGAAGCGCGAATTGATCATCAATCCATTGCCGTCATAGGCTTGCGTGTCGATGGTGAAGTTCGCGGGATCGAGCTCGGGTGGGCACACCACCGGGGTCACGCCCAGGCCATAGGCGCGGACAAAATCGAGGTCGCGCTGATCGTGCGCGGGGCAGCCGAAAATCGCGCCACTGCCGTAGTCCATCAGAACGAAATTGGCGACATAGACGGGCAGGCGCCACTCGGGGTCGAACGGGTGCAGCACTTTGAGCCCCGTGTCGTAGCCCTTCTTCTCCGCCGTCTCGATCGCGGCGACCGACGTGCCGAGGCGGCGGGTCTCCTCGATGAACGCATGAAGCGCCGGATCGTGCTTTGCGGCCGCCGCGGCCAGCGGATGGTCGGGCGCGATGGCCATGAACTTCGCGCCGAACAACGTGTCCGGGCGGGTCGTATAGATGTCGAGCTCGCTGAGCCCGGATTCGCCCTTGAGCGCGCCGAGCGTCGCCGGATCGATGACGAACCGGATCGCGAGCCCCTCCGAACGCCCGATCCAGTTCTTCTGCATCAGGCGCACTTTTTCCGGCCAGCGCTCGAGATGATCGAGGCTCGCCAGGAGATCGTCGGAATAGTCGGTGATCTTGAGGAACCATTGGGTCAGCTCGCGGCTCTCGACCGGCGCCCCCGAGCGCCAGCCGCGCCCGTCGATCACCTGCTCGTTGGCGAGCACCGTCTGGTCCACGGGGTCCCAATTGACCTTCGATTTCTTGCGCGCGACCAGGCCCGCGGCAAGAAAATCGAGGAACAGCTTCTGCTGGTGCTTGTAATAGCTCGGATCGCAGGTCGCGATCTCGCGCGACCAGTCGAGCGAGAGCCCCATCGACTGCAATTGCGCCCGCATGGCGGCGATGTTGGCGTAGGTCCATTTCGCAGGACTGGTGTTGTTCTGCATGGCGGCGTTTTCGGCCGGCAGCCCGAACGCGTCCCAGCCCATCGGATGGAGGACGTTGAACCCGCGCGCGCGCCGATAGCGCGCGACCACGTCGCCCATGGCGTAGTTGCGCACATGCCCCATGTGGATGCGCCCGGACGGATAGGGGAACATCTCGAGCACGTAATATTTCGGGCGCGGGTCGTCGTTGTCAGTCTTGAAGATTTGCGCGTCCGCCCAGGCCTTGCGCCATTTGGCCTCGGATTCGCGCACGTTGTATCGTTCGGGCCGCATTACGGGAGCGTACTCTGGGAAAACCGGAGGGGTGCGTGTAGCGCAATTCGCTACGTGTTGCGCAAACTTTTTCGCGGGCGGCGCACAAATCACGATTTGCGAGGAGGGTCAAATGACGCCCGCGCCTCCGACAAGGGCAGGTTTTGCGCCGCCGCGACCGAGGTCAAAATCTGACGTCAGAACCCGAGCGGGACGCCGCCCACGGGGGGATTGCAGACAAGGGCGCAAACGGCCCACGACGTCCTGTCTCGACGTAAAGCGGACGTAGCAGAGCGCGGCCTTGCGTGCCTCAGCTGGGCGGAAGCGGACCTACACGGGTCGCCAGCGAAGGCGCAGACCCCGCCCGAAGCGGTCGTCCATCGCGGCGTTGGCAGACAATGCCAAGGGCGGGAAGCAAAAATCTTGCAAAACGTGCAATGAGTGCTAGCCTCTCAGCAGCTCGAAATTTGAGCCGTCAACGAATATCCGATGGGCCGACCTCCTCGAAGACCAAGTTACGATAACTGCGACGCGGAAGCGTGCGCGCGCCGCTGAGGCCGCTCGCCGTCATTTCCTGTCATCGTAACCACTTCGGAGTTGGTCATGTCGCGCCTTATCGAGCGCGTGCCTCCGGCTGTCCTTCTCATCCTTGCATGCGCCCTGTGGGGTGGCGCGACGGTGATGAACAAGGCCCTGCTCGTCGCAATTCAACCTGTTAGTCTGCTGGTGATCCAGCTCGTCCCGAGCGCCGTTGCCCTCTGGGCTGCGGTCTTGCTCAGCGGCCTTCGACTTCCAAAGGTCTCGCTGCTTGTACCGCTCATGATGCTCGGTCTGCTCAATCCCGGCATTTCGTACACGTTGAGCCTTATGGGCTTGGCGCGTATTTCAGCGAGCGTTTCGACCCTGCTCTGGGCGGCGGAACCCTTGATGGTCTTGGCCATCGCTTCGGTTGTGTTGAGGGAACGGATGACCGGGGCGCTTCTGTCAGTCATCGTGGTGGGGGTTTTCGGCGTCGCTCTCGTCGCAAACCTCCACGAAGGCGTCGCATCCGCCGACAATGACCTTGCAGGAATTCTCCTGCTGCTGTCTGCGGTCCTCTGCTGTGCGTTCTATACCGTTTTTGCTCGAAAGCTGGCCGACCGCGTTGATCCTCTATCCACTGTCGCCATCCAGCAAGCAACCGGCGCGGGCTGGGCCGTTCTCCTTCTCGTCGGTGATACGCGATACGGCTCTATGGCCGATCTTGGCGCAACGCCGCTCCCAATGATGGGGACGGCGATTCTCTCCGGGCTCCTATACTACGCGACGGCGTACTGGCTTTACCTTGCCGCGCTGCGCTCCGTCCCGGCTGCGGTTGCGGCCGGCTACTTCAACGTCATTCCCGTCTTTGGCGTCGGGCTCGCCTCTCTCTTTCTCGGCGAAACGCTATCCGTGATTCAATGGATTGGCGCAGGGGCTATCCTCCTTTCCGCAGTGGTGCTCGTTCGACTGACACGAGACGAGGCCTCGGCGTTGGCCGTGCGTTGAAGGCCGGCCTGCAGGGGCTCGACTGGGCGCATTCAGACGTTGCTTCTGGAACGGCCGCTTGTGGCGCCAAGCAGCTGTTCCGCGAGGGCGTGCGGTTTGGCGATTTGATGCCGCGGCTGCTCGGCGACGCAGCCGCTTGCGACCAATTATTTCAGACCGTCGCCGAAGCAGCGGTCGAAATCGCCGACAAGCTTGGCGAAGCGGAACAAAAATGAACGATAATGCAGTTGTATTAACACGCGAGCGCGTCGCCACAAGGACCGGCCGGCGCAAAACCGGGGCCGAGGGCGTCGTCCTTTGGCGCTAGTCCGAGTGATTTGTTTTGTCGAATATCAGAAGCTGCGATATGATACCTTGATGTTCAGAAATAACGAGCGCTTCCGTCTGGTCCACGGGGTCCCAATTGACCTTCGACTTCTTGCGCGCGACCAGGCCAGCGGCAAGAAAATCGAGGAACAGCTTCTGCTGGTGCTTGTAATAGCTCGGATCGCAGGTCGCGATCTCGCGCGACCAGTCGAGCGAGAGCCCCATCGACTGCAATTGCGCCCGCATGGCGGCGATGTTGGCGTAGGTCCATTTCGCAGGACTGGTGTTGTTCTGCGAGCTGGCCGCCAAGAGCCGCCAAGCGCCGGAGCGATCCCGGAAGTTGGTGTAGGAAGGCCGGAGCGGGTTCTCTTTAATTTCAGGCGCGCCACCCCTCCACGCTGCCGACCATATGCCACATCAGCGCCTCCAGACTGTCGAGCATATCCGCAAATTTGGTTCGTGTATTTACGAAGGCGGCCCAACTAAAACCGGTATGCGTCCGAAACGCGAGGGTTGCAGTTCCGGGCAACGAGCCCGTATGCCAGCAGTCACGGACGCTATTGACAAAAAGCCCTTTCGCGTAACCCGAATTCGCCTGGGAGGGAGTCGTCATGATCGTGAGCGTGTCGGGGCTCAGCAACGGGTTGCCTCTGGACCCGTCGATGCTTGCGGCAAAGCGGATAAGATCGAGTGGCGCAGCAATCCATCCTCCGTGGGAGTCCATTCTGGCTATGTTTAAGCCGTATGGATCTTGGCCGGCGACCTGGCTGTAGTACTTAACCTCGTTTGTCGCTCTCTCTTCGAGTGTATTGCCGGCGATTTGCATATCCGATATCCCGGACGGACCGAGCACAGCACTTACGATATATTGATCGTATCTCTGTTTCGTGATTTTTTCAATCACCCGGCCCAGAAGACAATATCCAAAATTTGAATAAGCATAATGGTATCCGGGCTCCCAGCGTAGAGGTTCAGTCTCCAAAGCCCAGTTGATTAATTCTCGATGGCTCATTTCTTTATTTTTGAACATTGGATCATCATGATCATTGGGCCACCCACCTGACGTATGAGTTAACAAATGCTCAATAGTAATCCTCTCAATATCCTGCCGGTTGGGGGGTGTTTTGTATTCGTCTCCCAGGATCGAATTTGGGCCGAAGACATGATCAGTTAGACGGAGTTTGCCAGCCTGCATCAGTAGTAGAATCCCTGCTGACGTGATGGGTTTGGTCACGCTGGCAATTCGAAAACGATGCTGCGTTGTGAGAGTTTCTTGCCTCTCTTTGTCCGCAAAACCAAAGGCTTCGACGTATACCGGCTCTCCCTTCATCGCGATGGCGACTGAAAGCGCTGGGGCTTCGTACCAGTCCATAAGATCGGCGGCCAGGTGGGCCAGCCTTTCGCGTTCCGCAGGAGTCGGTCCTGCCGGTAGCGACTGCGCGGCTGTTGGCGTTGCCCTGAGCACTCCGGCAGCGCCGAGCAATGAAGCCTGCAGGACCGTTCTGCGAGTTACGCGCATTGCCAACAACTCCTACCGTCGCCCGCTATCAGCCTCCCCTTTTGCCTATGATCGCATGCGGCGGGCAAGTCGTCGAACCAATCCAAGCGACCCTCGAGTCGGGCCAATTGCTCGCCAGCATTGGAATGATCGCAATTTGCGCCAGGCAGCTGTTCTGCGAGGGCATGCGGTTTGGCGATTTGATGCCGCGGCTCCTCGGCAACGCAGCCGCTTGCGACCAATTATTTCAGACCGTCGTCGGAGCAGCGGTCGAAATCGCCGATAAGCTTGGCGAAGCGGAACAAAAATGAACGATAATGCAGTTGTATTAACACGCCAGCGCGTCGTCGCAAGGACCGGCCGGCGCGAAACTGGGGCCGAGGCCGTCGTCCTCTGGCGCGGGTCCGAATGATTTACTTTGTCGAATATCAGAAGCTGTGATATGATACCTTGATGTTCAGAAATAACGAGCGCTTCCGACTTTGATCCGTTTGGCTCACAACCTGAAACGCGAGTTCCAGCACGGGCGGATTTTTTTTATTTGGATTCGCTGTAACCCATTGAAAAGCCCCGATTCGGCCAAGAAAAAACAAGGAAATGCAAGCTTTTTTGCTTGGATTTCCTTGGATTGTCTTGCATTTCCTTGGAGGCAATTCACGCTTTGGTTGTAGTTGTGGCTTGCTTGGGGATCCCGACAGGGGCCCGTCCGATACAGCCGCTCCGCCTAGCCCTCCAGCAGCAGGCTGCGGGCCGCGTCGTACACAGCGCGGTCGCCGGCGGCGATGATCCGGCCCCCCTTGGCGGCGTTCTCGCCGTCCCAGGTCGTCACCATTCCGCCCGCCCCCTCGATGATCGGCGCGAGCGCGACGATGTCGTGCGGCTTGAGGTTGGTCTCGATCACGAGATCAACGAAGCCCGCCGCGAGCGCGCAATAGGCATAGCAGTCGCCGCCGTAGCGGGTGAGCCGGACTTGCCTTTCGACCCGCAGATAGGCCGCCCGGTCGGAATCATCGCGGATCAGCAACGGGCTCGTCGTCAGGAGGGTCGCTTCGGCGAGGGACGCGCAGGAGCGCGCGTGCAGGCTCCGGGTCGCCCATTCCGAAGGCGGCCGGTCGCCGTGCGAGGGCGCGAGGGTTCGCGAGCTCGCGCGCTTGCCGTCGCCATAGAACCGCTCGCGCGTGAACGGTTGCGCCATCATGCCGTAGACCGGCTGGCCATGATGCATGAGCCCGATCAGCGTGCCCCAGGTCGGCAGACCGGAAACGAAGCTCTTGGTCCCATCGATCGGATCGAGCACCCAGACATATTCCGCCTCGGGACGATCCTGCCCATATTCCTCGCCGATGATCCCATGGGCTGGAAACGTCTGCCCGATCAGCCGCCGCATGGCCGCCTCGGCGCCGCGGTCGGCCTCGGTGACGGGATCGAACAATCCGCCCAGCGACTTGTCTTCGGCGCGAATTGCACTGCGAAAGAATGGGAGAATCACCTCGCCCGAAACCTGCGCGAGCCGTTCCACGAAGGCTGCAAAGTCAACTGCGGTCATCCAAAAGCCTCACAAACGGGTGAAACGTCATGCTGGCTGTGCATATCTGCTATCCCAGTGGGTGATAGGGGAATCTTGGCGTGCCTTAGCTATATCGTTCTATGTCATTGACATAATTATATTATTTGCTTTTTATTGCTATAGGGGCGTTGAGGCAGGAATGCAACAGTGCTCCGAATTTGCGGGGCTTCTGTCCACAGGTCCAAGAAAACACTTGCAACGGCGGCGGGCAGCGACGATATTGTTGCGGTGCGGCATGACCTGCCGCATATGCCCTCCTTGGGCGTTTCCTCCCTAAACTCAAGGCCGCCATGGCAACGTGGCGGCCTCCTTTTTTCACCTGTTCGCCGTCATTTCGCGATTTTGCGCCGCGCTCGGCCGTGCTGCAATGCAACATGCGCTTGGCGTTTCCAGCGCCGCATGCTTAGGACTTGTCCTTCATTCGGCCGCCAGACGGCCCGCCTCCGGATTACCGCCGAGTTCCAGCGCCAGCGCCTCCGCCGCCGCAAGCAGGTCCCCCTGTAGCGCCGGCCACCGTTCCGTCCGGACGATCCTGCGCTCATCCAGGTAGAGCGCCCGGGCGATCTCAATCTGAACCGCATGGACTCCATCCGCGGGCGCGCCGAAATGCTCGGTGATATACCCCCCGGCGAACGGCTTGTTGCGGCGGATGCGATAGCCCGCGCGCTTGAGGCTCGATTCCAGAACGTCAACGATCACGGGCGCCGCGCTTGCGCCATATCGATCGCCGAGCACGATATCGAGTCCGCTGACATCGGCGGCGTTCGAGGGCATCGAGTGGCAGTCGAGCAGCACCGCCAGCCCAAACCAGCCGCGCGCGCGCTCGATCAGGGTCTTCAATTGCGCGTGATACGGCCGGTACAGCGTCTCGATCCGGCGGAGGCCGTCAGCAACCGGGATCGGTTTCCGGTAGATCGGCTGCGCGTCCCCGACCACCCTCGGAATCGTGCCGAGCCCAACCGCAACTCTTAGAGATCGGGTGTTCGCGAAGTCCGGCAGGCGGCCATCGAAAATCTGCGGGTCGAGTTCGTACGGCTCTCGGTTCACATCGAGGTAAGCGCGGGGGAACAAGGCCCGCAACAGCGGCGCGCCGAGCCCGACGCAAGGCAAGAACAACTCGTCAACGAAAGCGTCTTCCGAGCGGCGCAAGGTTAGTGGATCCAGCCGCGAGGCGGCGAGAAAGCGCTGAGGATAGGTCGATCCGGAATGGGGAGAACTGAAAACGAGCGGCGAGGCCAACCGCAGCGGTTCGATCGTCTCGCACGCACGATCAAAGTCCTGGACCGCAGTCCCTTCGACCTGTTCCATCGGCCCTCCGACCAGCGCTTGCCACGGGCGCGCGGTTGAACTCTATCATATCGCCCAAGCCTGGCGGGATGCGAGATTTCTTGGCGGGTTCAATAAATTTTTACTGGGGCGCCGCAAAGTCGCTCGGCTTACCAGGGGAGCGTGATGCAGACGCCAGTCGAGATTTCCGCCAAGATCTTACTTGCGGAGGACGATAACGACATGCGCCGCTTCCTCGTCAAGGCGCTGCAGAACGCCGGCTACGACGTAACCTCTTTCGACAACGGGCTTTCGGCTTACAATCGGCTGCGAGAGGAGCCGTTCGAGCTCTTGTTGACGGACATCGTCATGCCGGAGATGGACGGCATCGAATTGGCTCGTCGCGCCACCGAGCTCGACCCGGAAATGAAGGTCATGTTCATCACCGGCTTCGCCGCCGTGGCGCTCAATCCCGCCAACGCGGCGCCAAAAGACGCCCGCATCCTCTCCAAGCCGTTTCATCTTAGAGATTTGGTTAACGAAGTGGAGCGGCTGCTCAAGGCGGCTTGAAGCTCTAGGCGGCCGCCAACCGCCTAGGGCCTTCGTGACCAGAGAGACGCGCCCTCAATACCGATAGGGCACGCGGACCGAACAGGAGCCGTAGTTCGGGAAGCAATAGAATGGATAGGCGGCGACCGATCCCAGATCGGCGGCGCCCTCGGCCACGCCCATCGCGACCGTCGCGACAGGATTGTCGCTGCGGCGCTCGGTACGGTACGCGTGGCGATGGCGGGCGGAATGACGGACCGGTGAATTCTGAGCGACCGTCCGGTGAGGTCCCAATTCGGCCCATCCTGGAGTCGGCGCAGGCTCACTCAGTGACGGCGCGGCCGCGCTTGTCGTTGTCGCGGGTGTCGGCGCACTCGGCGGATGCGCGGGCATGGTCACGCTTGGCGTCGGCGCTGGCTCCGAGGTCGAGTTGGCGCGCGCAGCGGAAAGAGCCGATAATGAGACCAGAGCGGCCACGCCGAACGCGAGGGCCGAAGTTCGAGGAACGGTATAGGTCATCATGACCTCCTTCGTTTGATCGGTTTGCAAGGGGCCGAGAAGGCCCTTCCTGCTCTAGGAAACACGCGCGCCGGCCAACAGTTCCCTCAAACGCTGGCCACAGGCGGCGCGTGGCGTCGTTTATTCCGAGTGGCTTTCAGCCCAGCCGTTGGCCAAAAAAATCGGGCGGCCCGAAGGCCGCCCGAAGCTGAAGGTGAAGCGAACCCTGTGTCAGCGGAAGTGCCCGCCTCCGCCACCGCCGAAATGGCCACCGCCGAAGCCCCCAAAATGACCGCCGCCGAAGCCGCCCATGTGGCCGAAATTGCCACCGGCGAAGCCGCCAACATGGCCGAGATTGCCGCCGTTGAAGCCGCCAACATGGCCGAAATTGCCGCCGGCAAAATGGCCCCGAGCGCCTGCGAAGCCATGGCCGTAGCCGAAACGGTTGAAGCCATAGCCGGCATGGCGACCGTAGAAGCCGGGGTAATAACCGTAGCCGCCATAGTACGGCCCGTAATAGCCACCCCAGGCATAGTCGCCGGTGTCGCAAGCGCCGTACGACCCATAATAGTAGTCATCGCACGAATACGGATAGGCGGCCCCGAGCGCGCCGCCAATCACTCCGGCCACGACGGCGGCGCCGGGATTGTAGCCATAGCCGTAAGCGTAGCGACGTCCGTTTCGCCAGGCGTAATGGTGATGGGCCACGTGGTTACGGGCGACATACCCGTGCACGCCATGTGTGACCCGCGAATGGGTGACGTGGTGATAATGATGAGCGACGGTCGCCGCGCCTGCGGCGGAAAGCGGCGCGGACAAGACAAAAGCGGCCGCGCTAAGCGCGAGAGCCGAAACTCGAAGAGCGCCAAGTGTCATGGCGATATCCCTTTCAGATTGGCGACGCGGCAGCGCCGCGGACAACGCCCCCTTCGCATTTGAGATGGATAGGCATTGTTCAGGGACAAGATCCGAGGCGATCACGATTGCGCGTGGTCTTCACGGCCTCAGTCGTCATCAACGGAACTGGCCAAGAGCCGTTTAAACCAAAGTTCAGGAGAAGTGGCTTTTCAACCGGAATACTCAAGGCGGGCGCATTCCTGCGCCAAGCCGCCCCCGCACTGTTTTCTTGAGACCAACTTAGGCGTTCGTTTACACGCGGGCGCGTATTCGCGACATAGCCGGCGCGGGAGCGCCGAACAGGGTTCCGGCGCTCCCAATTCTGCC
>CAVPPX010000066.1:0-32013 GCA_963707355.1 uncultured Alphaproteobacteria bacterium
CCGAAGGCGCGTCTCGAAAGCCTGCCCTGAGCTTGCCGAAGGGGACGTTGCAGCGCGCGCGGCCGAGCCGCTTCTGGATCATCCTTCGAGACGCCGTGCTTCGCACGGCCCTCGAGGCATGAGGCCAGAGGGCGGTGAGCCTGAAGCGGACGACCAGATTGCGGAATTCGCCATCGTTAGCTTGCAGCTGGGCGCTCACGCCCGCATCGCCTTGCCCGCGGGATCGTATGGCGAAGGCGCCACGACACGCGCTTTGCGCTCGGCCCCGACGATATGCACGCTGAGCTCTGAGCCGACCCCGGCGGCTTCCGGCGCGATCAGGGCCATGGCCAGGCTCTTGCCGATCGTGTGGCCGTAGCCGCCGGAGGTCACGAAGCCGGCCATAGCGCCCGAACGCCAGACCGGCTCGTAGCCGGTCGCGTCCGCATCGACGGCGTCGATTTCGAGCGTCACCAGCTCATGCTCGGGCGGCGAAGCCTTGCTCTCGGCCAGCGCCGCCTCACGGCCAAGAAAATCGCCTTTGTCCCAGGCGATCCAGCGGTCCATGCCGGTCATGCGGGGGTTACGATCTTGCGTGAATTCCGCCGACCAGATGCCGAAGCTCTTTTCGAGTCTCAGCGACAGAAGCGCATTATAGCCGTACTCCCTAACGCCAAGGTCGCGCCCGGCCTCGAGCAGAGTCCGGCGCAGGGCTCCGTGTTCAAGCGCGCGGCAATTGATCTCGTAGCCGAGTTCGCCGGTTACCGAGAGCCGAGCGACCTTCGCCCGCACGAGGCCTACGTCCAGCGTCGCCGCGCCCATGAAGGGCAGGGCGGCGTTCGACACATCCTGGTGCGTTGCGCGCGCAAGCAGCTCGCGCGATTTCGGGCCGGACACCGAGAAGCCGATCATGTCGTCGGAAATGTCGCGAACGCTGACGCCTTCGCGGGCGTGATCCGCAAACCAGCGCATGTGCCATTGGCGAAGATAGTAGGAGCCCTCGATCCAGAAGGTTCCGTCGCCCCAATTGATGATGGTGAGGTCGCCTTTGAGCTTTCCGGTCTCGGACAGCATCGGCGCAAGCCGCGCGCGGCCGGGCTTGGGCAGCCGAGCGACCGTCATCCAGTCGAGCCAGCGTTCGGCCTCGGGGCCGCTCACTTGGTAACGCGAGAAGGAAGCAATATCGAGGAGGCCGACGCCCTCGCGCACCACGCGGCATTCGGCGCCCACGATGTCGAAGGCGTTCGAGCGCTTGAGCGTCGGCTTTTCCTCGAAGCCGGCCGGCGCGAAATAGAGTGGAATCTCCAGCCCCCAGGAGTTGCCCCAGCGGCATCCGGCCGCCGTCATGGCGTCGTAGGCCGGGGTCGTTTTGAGCGGCCGGCCGGCCGGCAACTGCTCGTTGGGATAGGTCATGACGAAGCGGCGGGCGTAGAATTCTCCGGTCGTCTGCTTGATGTATTCGCGGTTGGAGGCGAAGGCCCCGTAGCGCGCGATGTCGAGGCCGTAGACGTCAGTCGACGCCTCGCCGTGGATCATCAGTTCCGCCAGCGATTTGCCGACGCCGCCGCCTTGCAGAAAGCCGGCCATGACCCCACAGGCGAGCCAATAGCCGGGCTTGCCCGCGACCGGGCCGATCAGCGGATTGCCGTCCGGCGAGAAGGTGAAGGCGCCGTTGACCCACTTGCGGATTCCGGCCTCCTGCAAAACCGGATAGCGGCGGTGAACGAGTTCGAGCTCGTCGGCGATGCGGTCGATGTTTTCCGGCAGGAGCTCGACGCCGTAATCCCAGGGCGCGCCGTCGATCGACCAGTGCTGGGGCCGGGTCTCATAGATGCCGATCAACATGCCCTTCTGATCCTGGCGCATGTAGGTGAACCCCTCGAGGTCCACGACCATCGGCAGTTCGGTTTTGAACGCGGCGATTTCGGGAATTGTTTCCGTGAGAAGATAGTGATGCTCGAGCGGCGAGAGGGGAAGATCGAGCCCGACCATCCGCCCGACCTGCTTCGCCCATAGGCCCGCGGCGTTCACCACATGCTCGGCGTTGATGGTTCCCGCCTCGGTGACGAGGTCCCACGAGGAATCCGGGCGCTGCTTCAGCTCCAGCACCCGATTGTGCTCGATCACGGTCGCGCCGCGCTTCCTGGCCGCGCCCGCATAAGCCCAGACGGTTCCTGTGGTGTCGACATAGCCCTCGCGGTCCGCCCACATGCCCCCGAGCACGCCATCGACGCTGACGATCGGGCAGCGGGCCTTGATCTCCTCCGGCGTCACCAGTCGGACGTCATCGATGCCGATCGCCTGGAAGCGTCGATAGGACGCTTGCAGCCACTCCCAGCGTTCCGGCGCGGAAGCGACATGGATGCCCCCGGTCATATGCATGCCGATGGACTGGCCGGATTCGGCCTCGACGGCCTTCAGAAGGTCGATCGTGTAGGCTTGGAGGAGCGCCATATTGGGATTGGAATTGAGCGCATGAAATCCGCCGGCCGCATGCCAGGACGAGCCAGCCGTCAGGACGGAGCGCTCGACCAGCGCCACGTCGGTCCAACCAAATTTTGTCAGATGGTAAAGGACGGAAGCGCCGACGACCCCTCCGCCGATCACAACCGCGCGGTAGCGCGCCTTCATCCGCGGCTCCCCATAACTGAAGCGCCTCCTTGCTACCCGAACTGTCTGACGCCGGTCTAGACAATGATGTCCAGAAGCGGCCCGCCGGACACATTTTGTCCGCAAGTGTGGCTTTTGTCGCCTTGTCCGGGGGGGCCGAATATGCGTATGCATGGCTGTTTGCTTCGGCCCGTAACACGTGACTTTGCGCCGCCGGAAAACCGCCTCCGCGGTTAGCGAGGACGTCATGGCCGAGGTTCGAAGTCTTTTGCTCAGGAAGCCGCCGGCGCCGTCGCCGGTCTGAGGCCGACGACGAGCCGAATTGCCCGTGTAGTGAAGACGGATAGGGAGTTGGCGAGTGTGATGAACGACGGCGGCGAGGACTAGGCGTTGTTCGTGCGCAAGCATGCGTTTTGAGGCAAAGGGGTGGTATGAGGCGGAGCGGGGCCTTCACGCTCGCGGTGGTCCTGACGCTTGGCGCGGTATCCGGCGGCCGGGGGCAGGAGCTATCGGGTTCCGTGACGCCGGCAAACGGGTCTCTCGATGGATTTGTTCTGCCTTCGGTGCCGGAGAATTGGGCTGATCTGCCGTTTAAGCTGACGGCTTCCCAAAACGTGTCCTATAACTCGAACGTCAGCTCTTTTCCGATTGGCGTTGCTCCGAAGGGAGCGATACTCGGCGATTTTACGTCGACCTCCAATTTTGGCTTCCAAACCAGGGCGAACGTATCCGGTCAACAGCTGTTTCTGGACGCGACGTTCGGCGTCATACGATATCTTCATGACGTCCAGTTTAATTCAACTGTTTACTCACTGAACGCAGGCGTTGACTGGAACGTGACGTCGCGATGTTCGGGAACTCTCGCCACTAGCCTCTCCAAGTCGCCCGCTCAGCTCACGGAACAGGTTGGGACCGGCGTGAACTACACGACGACGACTGCACTCAATGAAACCGGAAAATGCGCGGTCGCCAACGGATATTCGTTGATCTTCAACACTGGTCTAACCACGACGACGAATTCAGACGCCACCAATGCGCTGAACGACGCTCGAACCGAGCTTATCTCCGCCGGCGTTGAATATGCGAAAGGCGCCAGCACGATCACGGCCCTGGCCAGCATCTCCGATCAGAACTTCACCAATCGAACCGCGGCGCAGCAGGCGGCTCTCGGCTTAGCCACCGAGACCGACTTTCATAGCTTCACTCTGAATTATACGCGACAAATCAACCCCAACCTTTCCGTGAGCGGACTCGTCGGCCTGGTTGGCGTCACGAGCGGATTCAGCTTGGGTCTGCCAAAAACGCTGCTCCCGATCTATACGGCGAGCGCGACGTGGACGCTCACGCCGAAGCTCAGCCTGAACGCGTCCGCGTCACGAACAATCGCTCCTCCGACGACGGTCATCGCCAACGCGCAGCAGAGCTACAGCGCCGTGATGAGTCTGACCTACCAGCTGACCCCCAAAGTCGCCCTCAGCGCTGGCGGTTCGGTTGACTATTCTACGACATCATTTACGTCGGCGGGGGCGGAGACTGGCATTTCCCCTTTTTTCTTTAGCTCGCAGAATACTTATAACTTGAATACCGGGTTAAACTACTCCATGACGCCCTTCCTGTCGGCTGCGCTGAACGCTTCATATTCGGAGCGGGTCGCAAACCATTCTATAACCCCGCAGGATGTCGTGACAGTAAGCCTGAACTATAGACCGTACTAGCAGTCCGAAGTGGGAGCGGAGCAATGCTGACAACGATGCGAATGGCGAGGCTGTGGAGGCTGTGGCTGGCCATCTTGGCGATCGGCGCGGTCGTCCCGGGTTGGGCCCTTGCCGCCGGTCGGGTTCTCACGCCGCAAGATCGGTGTCCATCAAGGTCGTCAACCAACCTGACATGGACACCACCACCCGCGTCGAAACGGATGGGACGATCAGCTTTCCCTATGTTGGCCGGATCAGGGCGGCAGGGTTGAGCGAAGACCAGGTCGCTCACGCAATAGAACGGCAGCTGGCGTCGCGTCAGATCGTCACCGATCCGCACGTGCTGGTCGAGGTGACCACCTTCGGCACGCAAGCGAGCGTCCAGGGGCAGGTGGGAGTGCCCGGCGTGTACACGCTGGATCGGCCGACAAATCTAACGCAGCTCTTGTCCCGCGCAGGCGGCGTGCGGGATGCCGGCCTGGGTGGAACCGTGTCTGTGCGCCGCGCCGGCGGCAGGGTCCAGAGGTTCGATTCCAAGGATGTCCAGGCCGGGCGCGGCCCCGGCGCCAATCTGAGAATCGCGAATAATGATGAGGTTTTTGTCGATCTGGCGCCGTTCTACTACCTCTACGGTTATGTGGGCAAAGCGGGAGAATATCCGCTCCTTCGTCCTATTACGGTCCAGCAAGCCATCTCGATTGGCGGCGGACTGGCGGTCCTCGGATCGGAGTGGCGCATCAAAATCAAGCGGATGTCAGGCAATGGGGAAACCTATGAAGTCCCGGCTTCACTTGACGATCAAGTGGAGGCAGGCGATACGATTATCATCAGCGAGCGCATATTCTAGTCATTAAGTGCTGCTATGCCCTCATTTGAATTGACCTCGAGCCGGGGAGTTGGGTCGTGTCGGTAAGCCAAATCCTTGTGATCCTCATGCGCCGGGCGTGGATCGTCATGCTGGCGCTCCTCACCACCGTCATCGTGGCGGGCGGGGTCTTGCTTTTCGTGCCGGGTCGATACGACGCCGTCGCCAGCGCGAGCATCGACCCCGGCAACATCGACCCGATTTCGGAAATGTCGACAGGCCTCGGCGCGATAGGGTTGATCCAGGGCAACATTATTTCGCTCGTCACCAGCCAGCGGGTGGCGGTCGATGTTGTCAAGAGACTGAACCTCACCGACAATCCAGCGGTTCAGGCGAATTTCAGAAAATCGCCTTCCTTTGGACGCGAAAGCATCGAGGAATGGATGGCCGATGGTCTGATCAAAGAGTGTCGATCCGAAATTCGTTTTGGGAACGAATGTCCTCACGATCAAATATAAATCGAGCGACCCGAACCAGGCGTCGCTGATCGCCAATGCGTTTCTCGCGGCGACGATCGACGGCTCGGTGGCCATGAAGGCTGCCGAGGCCGACCAGACCGCTCGTTGGTTTTCCCCGCAACTCGACGAATTGCGTAAGGAGCTGGACGACGCGCGCATAGCGCTCAGAGCCTTCCAATCCAAGGCGAACATGGTGGCGCCGACGGCCGGCGGCCCGGATCGGGAAACCAGCCAATACATGGCGATCGGCTCGGAGTTGTCGAACGCGAGGGCTGGGCTGACCGCCCTTCAGAGCCGCCTGACCAGCGGCTCGACCGACCTGTCGAACGACCCGTCGGATCCCGATCTGCAAATTCTCTCGGGTTTGAAAGAGAAGCTGTCGTCTGCGGAAGCCGAATTGGCGGCCGCCAAGGGCGCCCTCGGCGCCAACAACCCGAAGATGATGGCCCAACAGGCGAATATCGCCACGCTTCGCAAGCAGATGACCGACGCGACCGAGAGAATGCGCCAACATCTGAAAGAGCGCATCGGCACGGTGCAAACCCAGATCGCGTCGCTCGAGACCGAGCAAGACCAAGCGCAGAAGGCGTTGATCGACGTTCAGGCGCAACGCGACCGGCTTGGGCAATTGCAGCACGATGTCGAGTTTCGCGCTGAGGAGCTGAACGCTCGGGAAAGGGCGGCGGAACAGGCTAAGTTAAAGAGCAAGCTGACATTTTCGGACATGACCGTGCTCGACAAGGCGTTTCCGCCCGTCGAGCCGGCATTTCCAAAACCGTTCATCGTGATGCCAGTCGGGATCGCGGCCGGCCTTGGCCTCGGGCTGATTCTGGCGCTTCTCGCCGAGGCGGCGGATCGGCGGGTTCGCTTTCCAGTCGATCTGGAATATGCGGCGCCCGCCCCGTTCCTGGGCACGATCGGCAACTCGGGACGCGCGAAGCGAATTGGCGCATCGCGCCGCGCCCTTCGACCCGCCTGAGTTCATCGGTTCGGCCGTGTTAACGTTCGGTTTTGGGCGGCCTCGGGGTTAGCCCAAAAACCGCGAGCGGTTCGGAAAACATTGGGGGGTAACGTTTTTTGCGGGCCTCGTCGCGCGCGGCGGGTCGTCAGCTGAATAATTGAGAGCTTGAGTTCATGGCGATTAAACCAAATTATCAGAAAGACGCGGACAACGTCGTCGCCGTCCAGACGTCCAAGGATCCGATTGAGCAGCAGATCCTCGCGGCCGGCAATCTGAGCGAAGCTCAAGTCGAGGCCATCCGCGGATTTCAGCGGCGCAAAGGCCTGACATTTGGAGAGGCGGCGATCGCGCTCGGCCTGGTGCGGCGCGACAGTTTGTTTCTGGCGCTGTCGAAACGCTACAATTATCCGGTTCTGAACTTCGGCGTCGATGAAGGCCGCTTTTCCCGCGAGTTGGTTGTCGGCTATCAGCCCTTCAGCACCGCTGCCGAGGCCTTCCGCTCCGTGCGTTCCGCGCTCGCGACCGGGCCCTTGTCGCAGGGCAAGAACGCCTTCGCCGTCATCGGGCCCCATCGCAAGGTCGGCGTCACGTATTTCGCCGCCAATCTTGCGCTGTCTTTCGCCCAAATGGCTGTTCCCACTCTCCTTGTCGATGCAAATTTGAGGAAGCCGAGGCTGGCGGCGCTGTTTGGCGTCGATCCGAAGACGGAGGGCCTGGTCGAGGCCTTGACCCATGGCGACGCCGAGTTGCCGCCTGTCACGATCGACATTGTGCCCGGCCTGTCGCTGCTCGTCGCGGGCGCAACCGCGCCCCACCCCCAGGAATTGCTGAGCTCCAAGGAATTTCTGACCCTGTCGCAGAATGCGCAGCGGAACTATGGGGTGGTGATCTACGACACCCCGGCGGCGTTGGAGAGCGCGGACGCCTATGTCGTCGCGTCCCGCGTCGGGGCCGCGATGCTCGCGGCTCGGCGCCACCGAACGAGGGCGAAGGACATCAGCAAGATCTCGCGTGCGCTGGAAGGCTTCCAGTGCGACATCGCGGGCACGATTCTCTCACGCTTCTGACGAGTGTTGCTTCGCCGCGAGCACGCAGAAGCTGCCGGTTAGCTCGCCAGCTTACGCAGATAATCCCAGCTATAGAGGCCGGTGTCGTGTCCATCGTCGAACACGATCTTGATCGCGTAATTGCCAACGGGGTCGATCGCGACGATGGCGACGTTCTCCTTGCCCGTGACAATCTTTTTTTGGCTCGGCGAGTGGCCTTGCACTTCAGCGCTCGGGCTCTCCACGCGTAGCCGCTCGGCGGTCAGGCGGATCACTTGGCCGTCGTCGAACGCGACTTCCAGAACGCGCCCTTTCTCCATCGCCGTAATATCGGTCGGCCAGGCCATCGCGGATCCCTTCACTCGAGGATGCGGATGCGCGGCGCGGGCTTTGCGCCCGTTGCGCCGGTGGCGAGCGTGTCCGCCACCCGCCGCGCGATCCCGAGCAAGGCGTCGGCCTGCGGGCTGTCGGCCATGCTTGCGATGACCGGGCGCCCCTCGTCGGAATTGGCGCGGATGGCGATATCGAGCGGCACTTCGCCGAGGAAAGGAACGCCGAGCTTTTCGGCCTCCTTGCGCGCCCCACCGTGCGAAAAGACGTCCGTCCGCCCGCCGCAATGCGGACAGACGAAGTAGCTCATATTTTCGACGACCCCGAGAATTGGGATTTTGACCTGATTGAACATCGCAATGCCGCGCCGGGCGTCGATCAGCGCCAGATCCTGCGGCGTCGACACGATCACCGCGCCCGCAAGCGGCACGTTCTGGGCCATCGTCAGCTGCGTGTCGCCGGTGCCCGGCGGCATGTCGACGACCAGCACGTCGAGTTCGCCCCACACGACCTCACGCAAGAGCTGGTTGAGCGCCGAGACCACCATCGGTCCCCGCCAGACCACCGGCGCGCCCTCGTCGATCAGGAAGCCGATCGACATCACTTTGAGCCCGAAGCTTTCGAGAGGAATGAGGCGCTTGCCGTCCGGAGCTATGCTCGGTTTGGAATTGAGGCCGAACAGCTTGGGCATGGAAGGCCCGAACAGGTCGGCGTCCAGAACCCCGACGGCCAGTCCGAGCTTGGCGAGCCCAACGGCCAGATTGCAGGCGACAGTCGACTTGCCGACTCCGCCCTTGCCCGAGGCGACCGCGATGATGTGCTTGACCCCGGGCAGGGGCTCGCTCGGGCGGCCGTGCCGGGGCGGCGGCGCCTTGCTCTCATGCGCGTGACCAGGCGAAGCGCCGGCGACGGCGCGCGCGGATTCCGCCGTCAGCGTCACCACGGCCCCGGCGACGCCGGGAATTGCTCTGACCGCCGCCTCGGCTTCAGCCCGCATCGGTTCCATCGCCTTGGCGCGCGCGGGGTCGATGGCGATCGCAACGAACACCTTGCCGTCGCGAATGGTGACGCCGGAGAGCGCCCCGGAATCGGGCAGGGACGCGCGCCCGTCCGGGCCGGGGATCGACGCCAGCTTGGCCATGACCTCGTCGCGAGAAACCATCTCAGTCCTTCCCGCTCGCCGCGACCGAGCGCCCGTTCTCGGTCGACGCACGCGGCTCGGCAGCCGGGCGCCAATCGAGCGTGTCTCGCAGCGTCACGACCGTCCCGACGATGATGATCGAGGGCCCGGTCAGTTCGGCCGCCCGCGCCCTCGCGGCCAGCGTTCCAAGCGTCCCGACAACCACCCGTTGATTGGGGCGGGTGGCGTTGTCAATGATCGCCGCCGGCAAATCCGTGTCCGCGCCGCGCGCCATAAACTCGCGCGTCAGGGCCTCGACGTTGCGCAGCCCCATATAGATCGCAACCGTCTGGCGCGGTTGCAAGAGCGCCGTCCAGTCGAGATCGATTTTGCCGTCCTTCCCATGGCCGGTCACGAAGACGCAGGCTTGCGCGTGGTCGCGATGGGTGAGGGGAATGCCGGAATAGGCCGACGCGCCGATCGCCGCCGTGATCCCCGGACAGACCTGAAACGGAATCCCCTCGGCGGCGAGCGCTTCGATCTCCTCGCCGCCGCGGCCGAACACAAAGGGATCGCCGCCCTTGAGGCGCAGCACCCGCTTGCCCTGCTTGGCGAGCTTGACCAGGAGCGCGCTGATCTCGCCTTGCGGCAATTCGTGGTCCTCCGGCTGCTTGCCGACATAGATGCGCTCCGCCTCACGCCGCACCAGGTTCATCACGTGGGGGTCGGTGAGCCGGTCGTAGAGCACGACGTCGGCCTTCTGCATGAGCCGAAGGGCGCGGAAGGTGAGAAGATCGGGGTCGCCGGGCCCCGCGCCGACGAGATAGACCTCGCCGCGCGGCGCCTCGGCGTTCTGGGCGCCCACGCGTTCGATAACGCGAGCGAGTTCGGCGGCCGCGGCGCTCTCGTCGCCTGACAGCGCCCGTTCCGCGATCGGTCCTTCAAGCACCGACTCCCAGAATCGCCGACGCTGGGTCGGAGAGGCGATCGCCTTGCCCACCGCGTCGCGGAATCCGCCCATGAGGTCTGCAAGGCGGCCATAAGCGGCGGGAATGGCGGTTTCCAGGCGCGCCTTCAGCATGCGGCCCAGAATCGGCGAAGCCCCGCCGGTCGAAATCGCGATGACAAGCGGGTCGCGGTCGATAATCGCGGGCATGATGAAGTCGCAGAACTGCGGTCGGTCGGCGACGTTCACCCATGCGCCGGCCCTCTTCGCCGCCGCCCAGGCCTCGGCTAAGAGGTGCTCGTCCTCGAGCGCCACGAAGCAGAGCGCGAAGTTCTCGAAATCCTTGAGTTCGGGATTGCGCGCCGTGTGGTGAAAGTTCGGCGCATCGAGAAGCTCGCGAAAATCGTCGCTGAGCGCGGGCGCGAATGTCGTCACGCGCGCGCCGGCCCTGATCAGATGTTCCGCCCGTCGCGCGGCCACCACGCCGCCGCCGACGACGATTGCGGCCTTGCCGCCGAGCTCGAGAAAAATCGGCAGATGGCGCATGGCTATCCGGCGCCGGACCGCATCGCGCGCGACGCGTGGTCCTGAGGCAGGCGATCAAGAGGGGCTGTCGACCAATTCACAAGGCGGCCCTTCTAGGCCTTTCGGCTTTCAGAGCAAAGCGAAAGCAAAAAAACGCGCGGCCGCTCGCCGTCTCGCGGGTTACGAGCCGTCGATATGCCGGAGGGCGTCGCGGAGCGGTTCGCTTGAGACGTAGATGAATCCGTCGATCGGCGTGTCGAGTTCAAGGATGAAGAAAATCGCGGACGAAAAGGAGAGCGCGCACAGGACGATAGCCACGTAAACCACCACGTTGCGAGGGGCGATAAGGCCGAACACGGCGAATACGATCACCAGCCACGCCGTCATGGCGACGATAAGACTCCAGGAAATCGTGTCGCGAGAGGTTCCGAGCACAAGCCGGCGTTGGGTCATCGTGGCGGACATCTGGTTCTCGATCTGGGTCGCGAGGCGCTTGTGAAACAAGTCGGACGGATCGAGCTTGCCCATGGCCATATCGGCGTTGATCAGCACATCTCCGAGTTGGCGCCGCTCCAGGCCCGGACTCGCAGTAAATCTTGGATAAACGCCAGACGGCGGTGGTTCGTTACGCCAAGCGTCCGCGATCGCAGCCGCAACGTAAGTGCGCAGTTTCGCCTTGATCGGCGCCGCGTCCTCGCCGTACTCACGCAATCGGACATCGAGCTCGGTAATGTCGCCGGCAAAAGCGTTCAGGCGGCTTTCGAACTGGTCATAGGAAGATTTCCCGCCCGAAATCAAAAGGCCGAGCACGACCGCCGTGAATGTCACGAGCATCGAAATGATGAGGCGGACGTGATCCCGGTCTCTTTACTCCGGTGCTGCCCGGCGAGCATGCGCTGAAGAGCGACGCCCACGGCGCTTGCGCAGAGCAGCGCGCCGAAAACTCCGATGACAGTGGGCGCTGTGCATTCGCCATCGTCCGTGGTGACGATGGGCTTTGCAAGAGCGCAGGGCGCTTTCGTCGGTTAAATTCCGCTATTATCCGAGCGGAGCCTCAGAGATAAGCGAGCAGGTTAAAGCATCGCGACGAGACAGCCAAACCTCGGCTTCATGCCGGCCCGTCCGTCGAATGTCACATCTCCACAGAAGAGATGCAGCTCCGAAGTCGTCAATGAGCGACTCGATCTCTCGCCTTAGCCGCCGGCACTCGAACTGAATATTTTTCACGCGCCGTACCGACCAGGGCGAAACCGAACATACCAAGGGACAGCCCAAGCAAGAGTTCGCCAGTCAGAAACGCGGGGCTATGATTCAACAACAGGGCCAACATTGGACTGTCTCACTGCGGCTTCATTTGAGATCGTGAGCTTAAAACGCGTGAATAAAGACTGAGTTCCATTGTCTTTCAAAAACCGGCGGCTTTTCGCTACCTTTTGCTAAGCTCAGTCACACATGAGCGATACTCGGCGCTACGCGGGAGTCGATCGCCATCACCAAAAACGAGCCTGCAAAGCCGGGCTTGGCAGTCTCTCGAGCGACGTAACGCGCCAGCGCCTGATGCCTGCTATTTATTACAGCGAGCGCGTGTTTCAAGGGTACGATTTTGAGAATTCACGCTATCCATGCGATCAGTTTCACCCGGCCGATCAGCAGGACGACATGAGTTCACAGAGCCAGGTTTCCGAACGCGCCGAAACGCCCGAGACGAATCCGCACGGCGACATGGTCTTCGCGCCGGGCGGCGAGTTTCGCATGGGCTCCGACGGGCACTATCCCGAGGAAGCGCCAGCGCACCGGGTCAGCGTTGGCGCCTTTTGGATCGACAGCGCGCCGGTGACGAACCGCCAGTTTCGCAGGTTCGTCAATGCGACGAAGCATGTGACATTCGCCGAGATCACGCCGAGGGCGGAGGATTATCCGGGCGCGCTGCCGCACATGCTGAAGGCGGGATCGCTCGTCTTTTCACCTCCGAAAGAGCCGGTCGATCTCAAGGACTGGTCGCAATGGTGGCGATTCAAATTCGGCGCCGACTGGCGAAGACCGTATGGGCCGCGGTCTTCGATCAGTGGAATGGACGATCATCCTGTCGTGCATGTCGCCTATCGCGACGCCGAGGCCTACGCACGCTGGGCCGGCAAGGAATTGCCAACCGAGGCCGAGTGGGAGTTTGCGGCGCGCGGCGGGCTTGATGGCGCGGAATATTCCTGGGGCGACCAGTTCACGCCGAACGGCAAGCAGATGGCCAACACCTGGCAGGGCGCGTTTCCGCAGCAGAACCTGAAGGAGGACGGCTTCGAGCGCACATCGCCCGTCAGGTCGTTTCCGCCAAACGGCTACGGAATCTACGACATGATCGGCAATGTGTGGGAATGGACGACCGACTTCTGGTCGACCCGTCATCCGGCGGATGCTTCCAAGGCGTGTTGCGTGCCGCAGAACCCGCGCGGCGGCCCGGAGGCTCAGAGCTACGATCCCTGCCAGCCCGAGATCCGCATTCCCCGCAAGGTGCTGAAGGGCGGCTCACACCTCTGCGCGCCGAACTATTGCAAACGTTACCGGCCGGCCGCGCGGCACGCCGAGCCAATCGACACGTCGACGAGCCATGTTGGCTTTCGTTGCGTGGTGCGCCCGGCGAAGGCCTAAAGAGAAGACGAAACGACGCAAGCGGCGCCTCGGATGGGTTTCTTCAAAGCAAAAGGCCGCCCTTTGGAGGCGGCCTTTGTTGTTCGGTTAAGCGCGCGTTACGCGACGGCCGCGCGCTTCTTCGCGCTGCGGTGACCGGCGAAGCCGAGCCCGACGAAGCCCAGAAGCATCATCGCCCAGGTCGAGGGTTCCGGAGTCGGCGCGGCAAGGCCTAAGACTTCCGTATACAGTTCGTCGCCGACGATATGGTGAGAGGCGTCGGACGGATGGGAATTGAAGTAATAGAAGTATGTGTCGGGCGTGGAGCAGACCGGCGGCCCCGCGCACGCGGTGGTGGTGTTGGTAATTCCATAGTTCGAGGGGTTTGTAAGGATATCGTCGTAGTCCGGTCCCCAATTGCTGAGCTCGATGGTGGCATCGGGAAACTCAGCCTGCAACTCGGGAACCAACGCCGTATAGCCCGGATTGAGATTGAGAGCGCTGTCGGTGAACGCCGGGACGTCCTGGGGGAGCAACGCGATTTCGAAGATGCGAGCTCCAAGAGAGTAGAGCGTCGTGATTTGCGCAGTCGTCGCTGCGTCGATTTGGGCGGGGTCGCTCTTGTGGTCGTTCAATCCGCCCGCGAGGAAGAACAAGGTTGAGTCAGGATTGAAGGTCACTTCGTCATTTTCGACATAGTTCTGAAACTCGGCCACCTGTTGGGTCAGACTTCGTGGCTGTTTAGTCGGCGGCGGGACAGGATCAACACGCGCGCCGCTCTCCGCGAAATTGACGCCATCCGTTCCCGGATCAGCGTTTTTCGAAGTCGTAAGGGTGATGTTGAAGTTCTGAGCCAAATACCCGGCCCAAGTGGTTCCGCCGGGGTTGACGAGTGGAACATATGCGCCGGTGTCTGAATAGCTGTCACCGAACACAAAGAGGTCATTGATCACAACCGCGGACGCTGGTGTTGACGCGGTTATTCCTCCTAGCAAACAAACAATAGCTGTAGTGGTCCAAAGTTTTCTTTGAGACATAGCTTTCTCCCCGCTCCAAGTGAGCGAATTTCAACATGGTCTGTGGAATTCGAGATCGCTGATAGCTATTGAGCTAAGCAGCCTGTTCCTATCTTCCCATTACAATGAGAAGATATTGCTACGGCATTTAACCTCCCCAAAGTTTGACTAACACACTGTAGATCATCTTCCTGCGTCTCATTCGGGTCAATGCCTCCTTTAGTCGAACATTGACGGCCCACAAGTGTATTTGAAAGATTATCCTGCCAGTACGCTTGCAATAGCCAATCTTCCTATGGCAAATGCACAGTGCTGGCCGCCTGTATCATTGCGAGCCGGTGGCGTCGAACACGATGAGGTCGTGCTCCCAGAGTCGCCTGAAAAACTGGCGGCCCTGCTCGCCGCCGATCACTCCGGCAGCGTTATGAAGGATCTCGGCAACAGAGATTTCGCCATCGATCGCCATAAAGAGCCGCTCCTGTGCAGCGTCGACGAAAAGCGCAAGATCGGGATAGGTGTGGTTCGGATTGATGAGCACGGCGGCGACGCCGCGGGGTGCGCGATCCTTGACTTTTAGCGTCCAGGGAAGCCGGACCGGGACGAACCCGCGCCAGGCGTCGCCGTCGAATGTGATTGGCTGGGCTTCGCGTTCGCGATCGTCGCGGTAGGCGACGAAGCTGTGCCTGTCCATCGTTCCGCGCAAGAGCTCGATCGCCGCATGTTGGGCGGACGAGGGAAGCGCTGCGAGGCGGGCGCCATGGGGCGCGCTATCGATCGCGCCGCACTGCGGAAGGTAGGCCGCCTGCTCGTACCAGCGCCCGAACTTGAGGCCGCAAAGCTCGAGCCAAGCGTAAACCTGCGGCACGGAATAGGCGCGATCCTGCGGGTTCAGCAACGCGTCGGCGAGCGCGTCGGGTCGCGCAAAGTCCTTTGCCCGCTTCACGACGGCGGCGATCGGATGGTCGACTGGCAGCGCTTGAACCGTCTGCCCAAGATCGCGCAGGTCTTCGTCCCCGATGCCGATCCCGAGCAGCCGGCAATAATCCTGCATCATGGTGATGCCCGCGCGCCCGTAAGGCGCATAGACCATGACGTGCATTGCGCCATCCCGCGTAAGGACATCGCGCAGCGACCTTAAGCCCGCATCGGGGTCGCTCAGATGATGAAGCACCCCTGTGCAAACAATCTGATCGAACGTCTCGCCAAGCTCCCCGATCCGCTCGATCGCAAGCCGGTGGAGCTGCAAATTTCGTATGTCATGCTTCTCTTGAAGATCGCGGGTATGGCGCAAGCTCGTTTCGCTGATGTCGATCGCTGTGACACGCGCGTCAGGCTCCATGAGCGCATGACGCGCGGCCTGCGACGTGCCGCACCCAGCGACGAGGATGGATCGATCGGGACGCTGCTTTTCCAGAGGCCACAGCAGCAAAGATTGCGCGCGCCGCCGCTGCGGATCGCGATAGCGATCAAGCCGCTGCTCGAGGGTGGCGACCGGCGCCGGATAAGGATGCGACTCGTAGAAGGCGCGAATCGCGGTGACGTGGTCGGTCGACATATCTGTGTCTTCACTCGCCGCTGCCATCCCTGCTGAACCTTGAGCTTCCGGGGATCGAAGAGTTCGTGCCCCTAGGCGCTTTGACACCCGATCGGACAACAACTATCCAAAACAACCCGATCGATCATGGTCAACATTGGCGCGGGCTGGGTGGCAAAGATGTTGGACGCCTCGCGTCTTGTCTATCGCATCGCGCCAGACGTGTCCGCGCTTTGACCGACGCGCCGTCGAAAAACGCGATCCTTCAGGCGCGGGTCACCGTCTTGATGCTCCTCGGGCTGATCATCCTCGGCGTGACTTGGTATGGGGTCTCTGCCGAGAGCCTTGGCCGCCTCTGGAGGGACATGCTCGACCGGCCGGGTGGTCCCATGACGTTCCGCTTCATTCTGCAACCGACGATGGCGATTATCGCCGCGTTACGCGACGGGATTCACGACGCTCGCCTTGGACGCAGGCCGTACGTCTGGGCCTTGATCCATGGCGTCCGCGACTCCGGGGGGCGCGGCGGACGTCTCTGGGAAGGAATCGTCTCGACCGCACGAATCCTGATCCTTGGCGTCGTCATGGATATCATCTACCAATGGAAGGAGCTGGGCACGTTCTATCCGGTCCAGGCGGTCGTGATCGCGATTTTGCTCGCCTTTGTGCCCTATTTGATATTGCGGGGGCCCATCGCGCGCGTGGCGCGTCATTGGGTCGCCCGGCAAGCAGCCGGTTAAGCCATTATGTCAGGGAGAGGACGATGGCGAGCCCTGATCTGAAGTTCGACACCAACACCGAGCTATCATCACGCCGCACAGGCATGTCGTTTCAGCGCACGCGCATGAGCGCCGACCGAACGCTGATGTCGGTCATTCGCACGTCGCTGTCGCTGATCGGGTTCGGCTTCACCATCGCGCAGGTGTTTCAGAAGCTGCGCGATCAGGATATCATCACCAAAGCTGCCGCGCCGCGCAACTTCGGCCTCGCTCTGGTTGGGCTCGGGATCGTGATGCTTGTTATCGGCATCGTCTATCATTTGCAGTTCATGATCGGGCTTCGCCGCTTGCGGAAGTCGATGCGAGAGGAAGGGCTGATCCACGGCGAGACCGTATTTCCAGTGTCGTTCACTCTGATTACGGCGCTCGTTCTTCTCCTGATCGGCGTCGCGGCGATCATGAGCATGGTGTTTCACGTCGGACCGTTCGAGTAAGGAGGGGCATGGCCCAAGCTTGAAGGGTCGTTTTGCGCTTTCGTTGAGCGCGTGGGGATCAAATCGTCCGTTAGAGATTCGTTTCAAAGGTAGGAGAGGAAAATGCCTAAGTCAGACAAGCCGAATATCCTCGTCATCTGGGGTGACGACATCGGCATCGCGAACCTGAGCTGCTATTCGCACGGGCTCATGGGCTATCAGACGCCCAATATCGACCGCCTCGCCAAGGAAGGCATGTTGTTCACCAATTCGTACGGCGAACAATCCTGCACCGCGGGCCGCTCGTCCTTCATCACCGGGCAGAGCGTCTATCGCACCGGCCTCTCCAAGGTCGGCATCCCGGGCGCGCCGATCGGCATGAATGAGAAGCTCATCACCATCGCCGCCGCCCTCAAGAACCAGGGCTATGCGACCGGCCAGTTCGGCAAGAACCATCTCGGCGATCTCAACTCGATGCTGCCGACCAACCACGGCTTCGACGAGTTCTACGGCAATCTCTACCACCTCAACGCCGAGGAAGAACCCGAACTGCCCGACTATCCCAACGAGAAGGATTTCCCGAACTTCAAGAAGATGTTCGGACCGCGCGGCGTCATGCATTCCTTTGCGACGGAAACGGACGATCCAACCGAGCTGCCGCGCTGGGGCCGAGTTGGCAAGCAGAAAATCGAGGATACCGGCCCGCTGACCAAGAAGCGCATGGAGACCTGCGATGACGATTTTGTCGCGCGCGCGAAGGCATTCATGAAGAGCCAAAACGACGCGGGCAAGCCCTTCTTCGTCTGGCTCAACACCACCCACATGCATCTCAAGACGCACACCAAGCCCGAGAGCATCGGACAGGCCGGGCGCTGGCAGTCGCCCTATCACGACTCGATGGTCGATCATGACAAGAACGTCGGCCAGGCGCTCGATTATCTCGACGAGCTGGGCATCGCCGACAACACCTTCGTCATGTACTCGACCGACAACGGCCCGCACATGAACTCTTGGCCGGATGGCGGCATGACGCCGTTCCGAAGTGAGAAGAACACGAATTGGGAGGGCGCGTTCCGAGTCCCGATGCTTGTGCGCTGGCCGGACAAGATCAAGCCGGGCCAGGTCTCGAACGAGATCGTGCAGCACCACGACTGGTTCCCAACTTTTCTCGCGATGGCCGGCGAGCCCGACATCATCGAGAAGCTGAAGAAGGGCTATCAGGCGATCGGGCGCACCTACAAAAATCACCTCGACGCCTACAATCTGGTCCCCTACCTGACCGGCCAGGAGAAAAAGAGTCCGCGCAACTTCTTCATGTATCTGAGCGATGACGGCGACGTGCTCGGTTTGCGCTACGACAATTGGAAGGTCGTATTCATGGAGCAGCGCTGCCATGGCACCCTGCAGGTCTGGGCGGAGCCGTTCACGAAGCTCCGGATTCCGAAGATTTTCAATCTGCGCACCGACCCGTTCGAGCGCGCCGACCAGACCTCGAATTCGTACTGGGAGTGGTACATCGACCATATTCCGATGATCTATGGCGCGCAATTCGCGGCCTCGCATTGGGCGGCGACCTTCAAGGATTTCCCGCCGATCCAGAAACCCAACACCTTCACGCTCGACGACGCCTTGAAGGCGATGCACCAGACAGCCGCCGGTATGAACTAAGGGGGCGGAGCGAATGGCTTGCGGCGGGTTCAGACCCGCCGCCTGCTCCATGCTTGAGCGAAGGACGAAACGGCCGGCGCGCTTCCCTATGAGGGCGACTCGGTGAGAGAATGGCTGGTTCTCGCCACCAACCTTGCCATCGACGCGATCGACTGGCTGGCGCTGGTCCTCATCGTCGTCGGAGCGGTCGAGGCCTTCTTCCAGGGCTTGTGGACGATGTTTTCGTCGCGCGACGGCCATTACGAGCGCGAGGCATGGCTGCGCCTGGGCCTGGCTCGTCCGTGGGCTTGCCTTCCAGCTCGCCGCCGACGTTCTTGAGACAGCGATCACCACGAACTGGGACGAGGTCGTGCGCCTTGCGGTCCTCGCCGCCATCGGCGCCTTCCTCAATTATTTCCTCGAGCGCGACTTGGGCGGGATCCGGACCAGGCAGGGATTGGCGCAGAGCGATACCGACTGATCGGGAAGCCTCGGAGAGCGATTTTTCAGCGGGCGGCTCAGGCGCTTAGAGCGCGCGTCTTGACCCTGGCGACCGCGCAACCCTAGAACGGCGGCTCTCGAGCCGCGGCGGCGCAGCGGGTCGCGATCGAGCCAATCGACCAGGCGCGAATCCTGGAGACGCAATTCATGCGCAAGTTCGACGACCTGTCCGAACGTGAGATCCTGGCCCTCGCCATCAGCAACGAGGAGGAGGACGCGCGCATTTTTGCCGATTTCGCCGATGGCCTGCACGACGATTACCCCGCAAGCGCCAAAGTGTTCGACGAGATGGCGGCGGAGGAGAACGGTCACCGGCGCCGGCTGATCGATCTGTTCGCGGCGAAATTTGGCGACCACATCCCGCTGGTGCGGCGCCAGGACATCCGCGGCTATATCCCGCGAAGCCTGTCTGGCATATGCGGCCGCTCGGCATCGACACAGCGCGCTCGCATGCGCGCGAGATGGAGCGCGCCGCGGCCCGTTTCTATCGACAGGCCCTGACGCGCGCGACCGACGCTTCGACCCGCAAGCTGCTCGGCGACCTCGCGGAGGAAGAGGAGAGGCACGACCAGATCGCCGCCGGGCTCGAGGAGAAAATACTCACCACCTCCGCCAGAGCGCCGAAGCCGAGAACGAGCGCCGGCGGTTTGTCCTACAGATCATCCAGCCCGGCCTCGTTGGCCTCATGGACGGTTCGGTGTCGACGCTCGCGCCGGTTTTCGCCGCCGCCTTCGCGACCCACAATTCGTGGAACGCGTTTCTGGTCGGGCTCGCGGCGTCGATCGGGGCCGGCATTTCGATGGGCTTCGCCGAGGCGCTGTCGGACGACGGCAAGCTTTCGGGACGCGGCGCGCCGCTGCTGCGCGGGCTCGTCTGCGGGCTCATGACGACGGCGGGCGGCATTGGCCACACGCTGCCCTTCCTGATCCCGTATTTCTACACGGCGACGGTGATCGCGCTCGTCGTCGTCATCATCGAGTTGAGCGTGATCGCCTGGATCCAGTGGCGCTACATGGACGTGCCGCCGCTGTCGGCGGCCGCGAAAGTGATGGTCGGCGGCGCTTTGGTGCTGGCGGCGGGAATCCTGATCGGCTCGAGCTGAGGACGCGCGGGCCTTATGACTGGTGAGCGCCCGTGAACGGCACGAACGGAATGATCGCGTCGCCATAGATGTCCGAGCGCGCGACCGACATCTGGCCGTCGGGCGAGAGCCGCTTCACCGCCTTCAGCACATGCTGGGCGCCGGGCGGCCCGACGGGAATGACCATGATCCCGTTCGGCGTAAGTTGCTGCAGCAAAGGCGGAGGGATGTGATCGATGCCGCAGGTGACGATGATCTTGTCAAACGGGGCATTCTCCTGCCACCCGTCATAGCCGTCGGCGTTGCGGGTGTGTATGGCGCGGTACTCGGTGTAACCCCGCGCGATGAGGCTGTCGTAGAGCGCCCGCGTGCGCTTCGCCAAAGCTGGGATGATCTCGATCGACCACACATTCGGCGTCAGGTTCGAAAGATAGGCGGACTGATAGCCTGAGCCCGTGCCGATCTCCAGCACCTTGTCGACGCGCTTGATTTCGAGCGTGTTGGTCATGCGCGCGACCGTATGCGGGCCGGTGATGGTGACGCCGAAGCCGATGTTGAGATGATGCCATTCGTAAGCGCGATCGAGGTTTTCCGCGGTCACGAATTCTTCGCGCGGCGTGAGGAGAAACGCGCGCATATCCGCCTCGTCCCACACGTCATGGCGGGCGATGAGCGCACCGAACCGGTCGAAGCGTTCGCCCAGAAAACGCGGGTCCTCGCCGCGGTTCTTCACCATCCATTCGACGAAGGCGTCCCGGCTCTGTCGAGGCGGCGAGGCGCTCCAGTCATAGGCGCTGGGCACGTTGGCCAGAGCAGGGCCGGCGGCCAGCGCCGCCGCCTGCACGGCCGCGCCGACGAGGAATTCGCGCCGATCCATGGGAAGCCTCACATTCATGGGCTCATCGGGGCGCAGAAACTCGCGATGGTCAAGCGAGAAGTGGAGAGATTTTCTTTTTAACCCGACCGTCGGCCTCGCGCAGCCGGAGAAAGTTGAGCGGAACGGAACTTGATACTCATAGTCCGCAGATGACACGGAGGGGCCATGCAACCCAATTCATTCGACGTGATTCGCATTCCGACCAACGGGCCCGGGGACGTGTCGGGCCTCATGGCGCTCATCGAAAGCGGCGCGCTCGAGCCTTCGAGCATTGTCGCGGTGCTGGGCAAGACCGAAGGCAATGGCGGGGTCAACGACTTCACGCGCGAATACGCCGTCGCCGCCTTGTGCAACGCCCTCTCTTCGCAACTCAATCTCGCTTCGCGCGAGGTCGAGGCCCGCATCGCGTTCGTCATGTCGGGCGGCACGGAGGGCGTGCTCTCTCCGCACATAACCGTTTTCGCGCGAAGCCGCGCTCCCGATGGCCTCGGCGAGAGATCCGGCGAGAAGCGGCTGAGCGTCGGCGTCGCGCATACCCGCGACTTTCTGCCGGAGGAGATTGGCCGCGACGCGCAGATCGAGGAAACGACCAAGGCCGTCGAGGCGGCGATGCGCGACGCCGCGATCGAGGCCGTCAGCGACGTGCATTTCGTCCAGATCAAATGCCCGCTGCTGACCAGCGAGCGCGTCCAGGAGGCCGCCGCGCGCGGCAGGACGACAGTCACCGCGAGCGGCTATGCGTCGATGGGCTATTCGCGCGGCGCTTCGGCCATGGGCGTCGCCAAAGCGCTGGGCGAGATCGGCGCGGAGGCCGGCGAAAGCCAGGTGCTGAAAGACTGGACGCTCTATTCATCCGTCGCGTCGTGTTCGGCCGGAATCGAGCTCATGCACAATGTCGTCATCTTGATCGGCAATTCGCGCTTCTCGTCGAGCCCGTTCAAAATTGGCCATGCGGTGATGCAAGATGCGATCGACCTTCCGGCGGTGATGCAGGCGCTTGCAAGCGTGGGATTGAGCGCGATCGACGCGCAATCGCAAAAGAGGCTCGTCAACGTTCTCGCCAAGGCCGAAGCATCCCCCGACGGGGCGATCCGCGGCCTTCGTCACACCATGCTCGAGGATTCGGACATCAACGCCACCCGGCACGCGCGCGCGGCGGTCGGCGGATTGATCGGGGGCGTGTCAGGGACCGGCGCGGTCTACGTCTCAGGCGGCGCCGAGCATCAGGGTCCCGCCGGCGGCGGCCCGGTCGCGGCCATCGCGCGCGCGTGAGGTGCGTGAGCTCGGACTATTTCAGCGCCTGGGCTGGAATGACGCCGGTGGCGAAAGCGACCGCGGCCGCGTGGGTCAAATTCATGCAGCGCAACTTGTGGCGCGCCGCGTCCAGATGCGTTTTCACGCTGCCAAAGGCCAGGCCCAAGATCTCAGCGATCTCCTGGTAAGTCTTGCCGCGCGCGGCCCACAGCAAGCACTGCTCTTCCCGATTCGACAAATGGACCTGAAAGGCGGGCAATATGAAATTGATGTGCGAGGCGGAATCAATGAGAACGGACAGGAGCTTAAGCTTCGCCATATTGGCCGCTTTGTAGGCCTCCCATTCGTCCGTCGGCAGGTCGCTGGTGAAGGAAACGAGGGCGCATACGCCTCGCCGATTGCGCAAAGGAATCGTCAGGCCGTTCCTGCCTACGCTATGGTTCAAGGCGTCGGCGAAGAAAGCTTTCGTCGCCGGATCGTCAACCGGTAGACTGGACCAATCGAAGGGTTGATCGGAGTCACGCCCGTGAGAAATCACCGGGTCGTTGGACATATATTTTTTCACGAAGTATCGATGCTGCCAAAGTCGTGAATAGGTGACGATCGCAACCAACAGGCACATATCGGGGCTCTTGTCCGGCGACAAGCGCACATAGGAGATATGAGAGAGGCCGATATCGGTGGCGATCGTCCTCAGGGTTTCGGCCAGATCATGCTCATCGTTGCCTAGAATCGTCTCGGTCAGTCGCGCCGTGGCCAATTCGATGCTGATGGCCGTGTCGAGCGTTTTGCTAAGGCTTAACATCGAAGATCCCCAGCATGACTTCGTCGCGCGCATGAGCGACCATCCAGCCTGCCTGAGGGTCTATTCGACCAGAGACATGGCTGCAGAGTTCAAGCAGTTCAACGCAGATGCCGTATAACCTGCGAGCCTCGCAGGCTGAAAGATTCAATTCTCCAACAGGCCGCTTTGTATCTATAAGAGCGGGTGCGCTCTTTTTTGATTTCTTGGCCAATCCGCCCCCCATACTTGACTCCCGCCTTCAAAGCCAGTTTGATGACGTAAGGAAAGAATGACAAGCGACAAAACTGTAGACAACAAAACGGGAACATCGTCAACCTAAATTGTAGAAACACTTGCAAACGAGTATTTCAGCTATTTTTACTACTTACGGGTTGCGAGCGAAATCCGATCCTGGCGGGAATATCTGATCGGATGGCGCGTCGCGCCGCCTTGTCAGGCGAACGCGATCTCCTGTGCTCCCGGCGCAAGGACCGAGTGGTCAATCCCGGTCGCCGCGCGAAACGCTTTGAGGGGACCCTCGCCGGTGTCGAAAAGGCCGGCGTAGCTCATGACCTCGCCGATCTGTTGCGGCGTTCCGATAATCTCGGGGTTGCATCCGGCGGTCCTCAGGACGCGAAGGATTCTGGCGTCGAAGACGGCCGCGATTTGGGTCAGCCCGGCTGTGACCGCCACTTCGCCGATGCCCAGGATGAGCTCGCTCAGGACGTAGTTGACGCCGCCGCCGTTTCGTTCCGGCTGGCCGGGCGCGGCAGTCGCGCAAATCCGCGAACATTCCCAGATCGTGCCGCTCTCGATGTAGTCGCCGTCAAGCAATTGCGGGAAGACATCGCGCAGCATGTTTGGGCCGGTGGTCGGGAGCAGTCTCAACGAACCCCGGTATTCTTCGGTGTCGGGGTCGACGGACACGAGATAGAGGGGGTTTGCGTCGTCGAAACGGTCCCGCTCGTAACCGTCCTTGACCGTCACCTCCCAGCCGAGCCGGTCGGAAAAGGTTTCGGCTCTATTCCGAAACATCGCGTCCATTTCCTTTGGAAAAAAGGATGCATATGAACCTTCGATCAACTTCAACATTGCCCGCTCCTGTTTGCAGTCGGAGGCACGAAGGTGGCGTGACCTTCTGTGTGAACTGCATTGTTTCGGAACAACCCTGCCCGAACCTCGCCGCAGAATGTTCTTGGTTTGTTCAAGATGTAAAAATACGAAATCCGAGTCAACGTTTCGGCGCTGCGTGAGCGCGGTTTTCGAAAGGTTTGGTTAACCAGGAAAGTGGAAATTCGCTCTGAGCGCCTGCGATGTGGCCGCCAGGACGAGCACCGAAGCGCCTGCGCACAAGTTTACGCGCTTCAATGATTTCATGGCCTTAGGTGCTCTTTTGCGCCATTTCCACGCGCGATCGAGAAGCGCCATAAGCGTCGGGAGACGCCGGACCGGCGCCTCGTTCGGAGCGGTCTCTGCTAATGCGCCGTCTTTCGGCCAAAAGCGCGGGTCCCAGATCGCGAATTCCTCGATTTAAAACAAATTGCATTTGGGTCGAACCAGCGGCGTCATTGCGACCCCCGGGCTTCGGGACCCGGGGGGAAGCAATCCAGGGGAGCGTAGTGAGCCCACGTTCTCTGGATTGATTCGTCGCCATAGCCCGTCGAAAGATGGGCGTCCTTCGACGCGCTGTGGCTCCTCGCAATCACGATTCCATCCGAACGCAGCACACTCGAGGCGCCGTCGGCGCGGACCCGCCGAGTGTCGCGGCGGATTGGGACAGTGTTGGACATAAGGATCTCGGCCTTAACGCAATCCGCTATGATAGCCGATATTCCCGGAGGAAGGAAGTTTTTGTTCTGATTTTCAGATGACACCAACTGAACATAGCGCTGACGGCTTTGTTGTGGGCGCGATGAGGGAGCCGATCGGAAGGCGGCTGTTCCAGCCAGGACCTTGGGCCGAACCTTTGACGGGAGGGTGACGTCGCCCGGATTTGGCTCGCAAACCGGAAACTGCGCCGGCCAAGCGGCGACTGGGGCCGCCCTGTTATCCCGATGCGCTCGCCGCGACGGGCGCCGATTCTGGCTCGGCGAGCGCGACCGGCGCTGGCGTGGCGCGCAGGCCGACCAGATGGCAGATCGCGAACACGAGATCGGCGCGGTTCATAGTGTAGAAATGCAGCTCCTTAACGCCATGATCGACGAGGTCGATCACCTGCTCAGCGCACACGGCCGCTGCCACCAGGCGGCGTGTCGCGGCATCGTCCTCGAGGCCCTCGAACCGGTCGGCGAGCCATCGCGGCACGCTTGCCCCGGTTCTGCGGGCGAAATTGGCGGTCTGCTTGAAATTCTGCACCGGAAAGATGCCGGGAACGATCGGAACATCGAGGCCGGCGGCCGCAGCGACGTCGAGAAAACGGAAATAGGCGGAATTGTCGAAAAAGAACTGGGTGATGGCGCGGGTCGCCCCGGAATCGACTTTCTGCCTGAGGATCTCGATGTCATGCAGCAAGGTCGGGCTTTGCGGATGGCGCTCCGGATAGGTCCCGACCGACACCTCAAAGCCCATCTTGGCGGCGTCGGCGACCAGCTCGGCGGTTGATCGATAGCCGCCGGGAACGGTTTCGTAGGGCGCGTCGAAACCTGTCGGAGGATCGCCGCGCAACGCCACGATATGGCGCACGCCAGCTGAGTGATAGTCGCGAAGCGTCTCGCGAATTTCACCACACGAAGAGCCAACGCATGTCAGATGCGCCGCGGGCTCCATGGTCGTCTCGCGCACCATGCGCTCGACCAGCGCATGGGTGCGCTCGCGCGTCGAGCCGCCGGCGCCGTAAGTGACCGAAACGAAGGCGGGATTTAGTGGCTCGAGCCGGGTGGCCGCCTCCCACAGGTTCGCCTCCATGTCCGCGGTCTTCGGCGGGAAGAACTCGAAAGAGACATGAACCTGCGCCCCGGCGCGGCTCAGCGGAAGGGGTTTCGCCGCCATCACGCGAACTCCGTGTCTGCCTTATGGAAATCGTCGGAGATGATTCGCGGATCCTGGGCGATCCACAGCATGACCGTCAGCTTGCCGGCTTCGCCCCTGGCCGGCGGAACACGCTCCACCCGGATGGCGGCGAGACCCGCCTCGGCGAGATCGTTCTCGACCTCGTCGACCGCGAAGCCGAGCCGGCGATGGGCGAACTCGTCGCGCAGGAATTCCTGGTCGTGGGCGTCAAAGTCAACGACCGCGAGCCGGCCGCCCGGCGCCAGAGCCCGCCTGGCTTCAGCCAGCGCCGGGCCGGATCGTCGAGGAAGTGCAGCACCTGGTGGACGACTACGAGATCGTAAGCGTTGCGTTCGACAGGAGGCGCGTAGATGTCGCCCTGCCGCAAGGACACATGCCTGAGGCCCGCCTGATCGATGCGAGCGCGCGCAAGCGCCAGCATCGCCGCGCTCTGGTCGACGCCCACCGCGCGCGCGGCCCGCGGGGCGAGGAGCTCCAACATACGCCCGGTGCCCGTGCCGAGATCGAGCAGATTGCGGAACGGCTTTAAGCCGATCATGTCGACGAGCGCCGCTTCGACCCGCTCTTCCGGCGCATGCAGCGCGCGGATCTGGTCCCAATCGGCGGCGCGCGTGGCGAAATACGCAGCCGCCTGCTTGCGACGCGTCTCGCGCGCAATGTCCAGGCGGACGCGGTCGGCGTTCACGATCGGATCGGCCGGGTCGAGGCGGCGCAGCCATTCGTGCGCCAGCGCCCCGCCCGGTTCGGCGAGACGGAAGAAGGCCCAGGCGCCCTCGCGCTGTCGCGTGGCGAGCCCCGCCTCGACCAGCAGTCGCAGATGACGCGAGACGCGCGGCTGGGACTGGCCGAGAATGGCGACCAGCTCGCTCACGGTGAGTTCGGCGGCTTCCAACAGGCAGAGGATGCGCAGCCGCGTCTCCTCCCGGCCGCTTCGAGGCCGGTGAGCAGAGCCCGGAAGGCGAGCGGCGGCGCTCTTCGATCATCAGACATAAGCATATCTTTATATGTATTTCGACGACAGTCAAGGGGAACAGCCGCGAACGAGAGCGATTTGCTGTCGGCTGAAGGCATCGCTGCGTTCGACCTCACTCCGCAAGGTCACGCCCGCGCCATCGCGCGGCGCAAACTAAACGGGGTCCTAAGCGTTTGAAAACGTTCGGGGCGCGAAACCAAAATGAAACTAAGAGGATCGGCGCCGTTGAGCCCGCTTCCCTCGGCGGCCCTTCGAGGGCGAAGCGCGCCGGTCGGTCACCCCAAACGGCAGAGGCTTCGCTTATGCTCGGCGCCCGACCGCGCTGAGCGGAAGACGCTCGAGGCCAATCAGCAGCGCCAAGGTCGCCGCGACCAAATCATCGTCAGCGCCGTCCCCGAAAAGATGTCGCCGCGATCGGTGAGGCCGAAGATGGCGACTTGGTCAAGCGGATATCGAGGGCGTTAGCGCACCCGCCCCCTCTTGTCGGCAGGGGAATCGCGTTTGAGTAAAGGCTATTGCGGGGCGAGTAGAGATTTGATTCTGAAGAGGCTTGCCGAATTCGGACGGAGGCCCTGATGACGTCGCTGATTACGATTTTCCGCGAGGTTCGCGATCCGCGCCGACTTGAATGCGCGGCACGATCTGGCGGCAATGTTGTTCATCGCTCTGGCGGCAACTCTGTGCGGGGCGAAGCGTTGCGTGGACATCGTCGATTTCGCCGAGGCCAACGAAGACAGTCTGGCACTACGCCGCGCTTTCCAAGCCGCTGACGCCGCAACGCTGTCTCGAAACAATGCGGACCCATTGGAGCGTCGAGAACCAGCGCCACTGGCCCCTCGACGTCGTCTTTCATGAAGACGACGCCCGCACCCGCAAGAATTACGCGCCGCAAAACCTCGTCGTCATCCATTGAATGGCCCTCGACATCTTCAGAGCTCACCCCAACACAAGATCCCCAGCCAGAAAAATGGAACTCGCGGCTTGGCGGCAAGACTTCTTCTTCGAGCTCTTTGCTCATATGCGATAGCCCTGCCCACAAGGGCGGCGGGTTGGGGTGGGGCGACCTGCGCGTAAACTCAAGAGCAGAAGGCGCTAGGAAGGCGCAACGCGGGGATCGCTCGCCATCAAAAGACCTGGAGGGCCTCGCGCTCGATTTGCGCTCTCAGTCGCGGATGCAAGCCATCGCGCGTCGTAAGATCGACGTGAGCGTCAAGGCGCTTCTCAAGGATCGTCTTGACGCCAATCAGATCGAACGCGTTAAATCGGTTCGCCCGCTCCGGTTCGATGAAGATGTCGACGTCGCTGTCGTCGCGAGCCACGCTGCGGGCGGTTGACCCGAAGAGATAGAGCGCTCGGACGCCGCGCCCTCTAATCCCCGGCAGACAGCCCCGCAGTTCAGCCAGAACCTGATCTTTGTTCAACGACTTGTCCTACGCCATTGCCTTCTTCAGGTTCTGGTCGACCTTATCGAGAAAGCCCTCGGTCGAAAGCCACTTCTGGTCAGGCCCGACGAGGAGGGCAAGATCCTTGGTCATCGAGCCGGCCTCGACGGTGTCGATGCAGACCTTCTCGAGCGTGGCGGTGAACTTGGCGAGCGCCTCGTTGCCGTCGAGCTTGGCCCGATGCGCGAGACCGCGCGTCCAGGCGAAGATTGAGGCGATCGAGTTGGTCGAGGTCTCGCGCCCCTTTTGATGTTCGCGGTAGTGGCGCGTGACGGTGCCATGCGCGGCCTCGGCTTCGACGGTCTGGCCGTCCGGCGTCATGAGCACGCTGGTCATGAGGCCGAGCGAACCGAACCCCTGCGCGACGGTGTCGGATTGCACGTCGCCGTCGTAGTTCTTGCAGGCCCACACGTAGCCGCCTGACCACTTGAGCGACGCAGCAACCATGTCGTCGATCAGGCGGTGCTCATAGGTGATGCCGAGAGCCTGGAACCGGCTCTTGAACTCGGAATCGTACACGTCCTGGAAGATGTCCTTGAAGCGGCCGTCATAGACCTTCAGAATCGTATTCTTGGTCGAGAGGTAGACGGGGTACTTGCGCAGCAACCCGTAATTCAGCGAAGCGCGGGCAAAATCGCGGATCGAAATCGTCGAGATTGTACATCGACAGCGAAATGCCGGCGCCCGGGAACTTGAACACTTCCTTTTCGATCACCTTGCCGTCGTCGCCCTCGAACCGGATGGTGAGGCGGCCCTTCCAGGCACTTTGAAATCGGTCGCGCGGTATTGGTCGCCATAGGCGTGACGGCCGATCACGATCGGCTGGGTCCAGCTCGGGACGAGGCGCGGCACGTTCTTGCAGATGATCGGCTCGCGGAAGATGACTCCCCCTAAGATGTTGCGGATGGTGCCGTTCGGGCTTTTCCACATTTCCTTGAGATGGAATTCTTTGACCCGCGCCTCGTCCGGGGTGATGGTCGCGCATTTGACGCCGACGCCGGCCGCCTTGATCGCATGCGCCGCGTCGATCGTGACCTGGTCGTTGGTCGCGTCGCGATTCTCGACCGAGAGATCGTAGTACTTGAGATCGACGTCCAGATAGGGATGGATAAGCTTGTCGCAAATCAGCTGCCAGATGATGCGCGTCATCTCGTCGCCATCGAGCTCGATAACCGGATTCGTGACCTTGATCTTTGGCATCTCAGAGGAACTCTCGTTGGCGGGAGACGCGCGACGTGCGGGCGACGGGCCCCTATAGCATCGGCGCCTTGGCGGGCAAAGGCATGCACGACGCATGCCGCAGGCAGGCTTTGAAGGGCGGCGGGGGGAAAGCGATCGTGCTTGCCGCGCTCGTGTTTTGCCTGAGCGGGCGCGCCTACGCCGATGCGGGCCCCGAAACGGACAACGCGGTCGCGACCTTGTGCGGGATCGTCGAAGCGTCCGCCAGGGCGGAGGGGCTGCCGCCCGACTTCTTCACCAAGCTCATCTGGCGGGAGAGTTCGTTCCGGCCGAACGCGGTCAGCCCGGCAGGGGCGCAAGGGGTCGCCCAGTTCATGCCGGGGACGGCGAACGAGCGCGGACTCATCGATCCGTTCGATCCCGCCTCCGCGATCCCGGCCTCCGCCAGGTTCCTGAACGAGCTCAAGCTCCGCTTCGGCAATCTGGGCCTGGCGGCGGCCGCTTACAACGCCGGCGCCACGGCGGTCGCCCACTGGCTCGCCAAGAAGGGATCGCTTCCGTTCGAAACGGAGGATTACGTGCTCGCCGTCACGGGCCATAACGCCGACGAGTGGCGCAGCGACAAGCCGCCGGCCGAGCCGGCGCCGGACAAAAATTCGTCCTGCCTGAGCCTCGTCGCCACACTCCGTGTGACGGCGCCCTCCTCCGTCGTCTCCGGCTGGTTTGCGCCCTGGGGCGTGCAGATCGCCGCCAGCTTCTCGAAAGGCTCTGCTCTGCGCGCTTTCGCCCGCGCGCGGCATGAATATGCAAGCGTGATCGGAGACATGAACCCGTTCGTGCTCGGGTCTGTCCTGCGCAGCCGCGGCTGGCGCCCGTTCTACCGCGTCCGCCTGCCGGCTCAGACCGGCGGCGAAGCAAGAAGGCTTTGCGCTCGGATCCAGGCCGTCGGCGGCGCCTGCGCCGTCTTGAGGAGTTGAGCGGGCCTATTCCTTTTCCGGCAGCCTCGCCTGATGCAGCCCTTCAACGCCCACGGAGGCCGACCGTGCAGCGCAACATACCGGTTTTCAACCGACCCCAAACACGATAAAATGGGATGCTGATTGGGGACCGACCTAGCTTGGATCTGTCAGAGCGGCGGTGTGCTGTCTCCGGATACCATGCTAGGGGTTTGGCCTTTAACTATGTACACGCCCCTCGCGCAGATTACCCATCACTTTCAGAGCGAGTGGTCGTAGGTCTGTATCGGAACGAGAGCTCGGGAGCCGCTAAATGGATAACTTTTTCATTGCCGAATATTTTGACTGGAAGATTCGGCGGTTTTCTCTCATGGATCGCCTTGCCTCGAGAGTCCTGTCAAAAGTGGTGGGAAAGACTGAGTTTCGCTCGGCCGAGTTCGTTGACAAAATCTACACGAATTTGACCGGCAACGAGATTATTACGTCGAAATCGGGCGTGATGACGAATATTGAGCAGAGAATGAACATGTATCACCTCGTGAGCCAAGTCTTGGCTTACGGAGTTGAGGGCGATTTCGCGGAGCTAAGCTGCAATATACCGGTAATTCATCTATTATAATAACAAAATTGCTACGAGCTTATAATTCAGATAAGAAGCTTGCGGTTTATGATAGCTTTGAAGGTCTTCCGCCCGCGAAGGAGATTGACGGTGAAATCTATAAGGAGGGTTATTGCAAGACCAATGAGGATGTTCTGAGGAATAACTTCAAGAAATATAATTTGCCGGTTCCAGAAATTCATAAAGGGTGGTTTCAAGATACGCTGCCGGACGGGCTGCCGGAACGAATTGCCTTTGCTTACCTCGATGGAGATTTTTACAATTCGATTTCTCGTAAGCCTGCAATATGTCTATCCAAAGCTATCCCCCGGCGCCGTTTGCCTGATCGACGATTACTGCGACCGGCAAATCAACCCAAAGGGGTGGAATAGGCTTCCCGGAGTGAAGAAGGCCTGCGACGAATACCTTGCCGACAAGCCGGAGAAGATGGAGTTAATTTATTCTGGACCGTATTCGCACGCTTTTTTCAGGAAAGCAGGTTTCTCCAAGCGCTGAAATCAGACCCACCGTCCTGTCTTCCGAGAAGAGATCCGCTGTGGTTCCCCTCGCGAATTCCCATCCGCCTAGGCCGAGGATCGGCAGTGTGACTCCGCTGCGATCGTGAAGCGGGACGCCCCGTCGGGCAGCCGGAAGACTTAAGCGGCCGCAGCCGAGCGGGCGCCGCTACTTCGCCCCACGCGGTCGAGCGCTGCGAACTCTTCGTCCGTGAGCTTGATCGCCGCGGCGCCGACGTTTTCCTCCAGATGCGCGACTTTGCCGGTGCCTGGGATCGGCAGAATGACCGGGCTGCGCT
>CAVPPX010000067.1:0-9605 GCA_963707355.1 uncultured Alphaproteobacteria bacterium
CATTGCGAGCCATAGGGCGTCGAGAGACGCCCGTCCTTCCGGACGGGCTATGGCAAGATTCCATGGGGGTGGATAGCGGCCGGTCTTTGGTCAGACTGGGGTTGCTCATCCACCACTTCTGGAGACGACCGATGTCGCTTGATCGCTTTTTTACCGAGACCGCCGCTATCCGTTCGCAGCTTGGGGCAATTTTCGTTTCGTTGGAACTGAGAGCCTGACTCAAAAGCCTACGCGCGAGCAAGGCGTCTGATGGCGAATTGGATGGCGGCCAAGGTTATGAAGGCGGCGAGCGTTTCGGCGAGGTTCTCGTAGTCCTTGGCCAGACGGCGGTTGCGGCCGAACCAGGAGAAGGTTCGCTCGACCACCCATCGACGGGGCAGCACGACGAAGCCTGTCATGTCATCCGAACGCTTGACGATTTCGAGCCGGAGTCCCGGCAATCTGGCGACGGCGTCTTTGACCTGACGGGCGTTGTAACCGGCGTCGGCCCAGAGAGCTCCAACCATGGGAAGCGCTGGCGGATCTTGTCGAGAACCAGCGCCGCGCCGTCACGGTCTTGCATGCCGGCGGAGTGGACGATCACCCGCAGCGGCAGGCCTTCGACGTCGACGAGGGCGTGCACTTTGCGGCCCTTCGCCTTCTTGCCGGCGTCATAACCCACTGCGTCCTTTTCACTCCGGCTCGCGGCTCCCCCTTTTCCGCCGCTTTCAGCGACTGGCTGTCGAGGATCGCGGCGGTCGGGCTGGCCTCGTGGCCGAGCGCTTCGCGCAGCGCCATGTGGAGCTCTTCCCAAATGCGCTCCCACACGCCGTCGCGCTGGAACTGGCGGAAGATGTTGTAGACCGTGGAACGCGGAGGAAATGCGCCGCGCGGCAGATACCGCCAGGGACAGCCGGTGCGCAGAAGATAGAAGATCGCATTCATCGCCGCGCGCATGTCGGTCTTGCGCGGCCGTCCGCCCGGCTTCGCCGCCGGGATCAACGGTTCAAGGCGCTCCCACTGCGCATCAGTCAAATCGCTCGGCAGCCTCGCCCGAGACTGTAAATCCCTGTGCGCCTGCGTCTGACATCGCGAATCAAAGCCCCGAGCCATCTCGGAGGCGGTAAATCACGCCCTAACCCCAAGCGCCAGAAGCTTTTGGGTCAGGCTCTGAGTCGTTCGACATGGCTGACAACCTCTCTTTCGCCGGGGAGTGGAGAGAAGCTGTCGAAACACGCGATTGAGGGCGGCGACGTCTCGGGGTTGCTTGCTTGGCTGGCGGAGTTGAGACGCAAAGCGCTGGCGCGGACCGGGACGAGCTATCCGATCATCGTGATTGAGGAAGCGGGGCTGGACGGCTTCTGGCTGCACCGGGTCCTCGAGGCGGAGGGTTGCGAGAGCCACGTTGTCGATCCGGCCTCGATCGCAGCGCCGCGCCGGCAGCGGGCCAAGACGGATCGGCTCGATGGCGAGGCGCTATTGCGCGCATTGCTCGCCTACAAACGCGGCGAACCCCGGGTCTGCTCGATGGTTCGGCCGCCGACGCCTGAGGCCGAGGACGAGCGACGGATCTGTCGCGAGCGCGGCGAACTGATCGAGGAGCGGGTTCGGCACGTCAACCGGATCAAGGGCCTTTTGTTCTCGCAAGGGGTGGGAGACTATGAACCGTTGCGCCGCGATCGCCGCACGCGGATCGTCGAGATGCGCGCTGGCGACGGCCGGCCGCTCGGGGAACACCTGAGAGCGCAGATCCTGTGCGAGCTTGACCGGCTCGAACTGCTGCTCGAGCAGATCAGGGCGGTCGAGCGGGAGCGTGAGGCGCTTCTTGCGGACCTCGTCAGCCGGGATGACGTCCGCTCCGAAGCCGCCGCGCCGCCGGCGCCGGTCGGCCTCCTGACGAGGCTCAAAGGGATCGGGCCGGAGTTCGCCGCCTCTCGGTGGACCGAAGGGCTTTGCCGCTCGTTCGCCAACCGCCGCCAGGCGGGCGCCTACGGAGGCCTCACGCCGACGCCGTGGCGAAGCGGAAGCATCGATCATGAGCAGGGCGTGTCGAAGGCCGGCAATCCGCCGCTCACGCAAGACAATGCTGCAATTGGCCTGGCTGTGGCTCATCCATCAGCCGCAATCGGCGCTGGCGCGCTGGCATCACCAGCGGCTTCCCGGCATGAGCGGCAAGGCCGCGCGCAAGCGGCTGATCGTCGCGCTCGCCCGCAAGCCGTTCGTCGCCCTGTGGAAGTTCACCCGCGCCGGCGTCGTCATCGAGGGCGCCGTCATGAAAGCCTCCGCCTGAAATCACGACGTCCGCACTCTTTCCCATCCGCCGAGGCCTGATCAGCCTCGGCCGATCCGGGTCGGCGAACCGATGGATTGCATGGCCGTCAAAACGCCGATGCGAAGAATGGTCCCGCCTCCCCGAGCCCGCGCCCGCCGAAAGCGGAATCAAGGTGCAGTCGCACAGCGCGACGACCGTATGTGAGGTTGATCCGGGGCATAACCGGATCTCGCAACCGGGCTCGAACCACGGATCGAAAACCTGCGCCAAGGGACGCGACGCCATCGCAAACACCACCCTTGACGAGAAAATCCCCATGTGAGCAATCCAGGGGAACGTCCGCTGCCCCTCGTTCTCTGGATCGCCGCGTCGCCATAGCCCGTCGAAAGACGGGCGTCTTTCGACGCCCTACGGCTCCTTGCGATGACGACTCGATCCGAGTCTGCGTGCGCTTAGAAGCCCTGGTCCTGCGCGGAAATGTAGCCCCGGTTCCAGGTCGGCGTGATCAGGACGTCGTTGAGGCACACGCGCGCCGGCAGGCAGGCGATGTAGCGAATGAGATCACCGAGGTCCTCCGATTGCAGCATCCGCGCCTTGTCCTCCTCGCTCACGGGAACCGGACGCTTGGCGAGGATCGGCGTCGCCACCTCGCCCGGCGAGAGCGCCGTGGACCGAATGCCGTTCCGGCACTCCTCCATGTTGATGCTCTGGCTCAGAGCGACGACGCCGTGCTTGGCGGCAATGTAGCCGACGCCGGGCTGCGTGCTCACGAACCGCCCGGCGATCGAGGCGATGTTGATGATCACGCCGTCCTTCTGCCTGCGCATGATCGGCAAGACCGCTATCGCGCCATGAAAAGCGGTCGACAGGTTGGCGCGGATGAGCTCGTCGACGCCGGCGGCCGTCAGGCGCTTCCAGCTTCGATCCGGAATGTTGGAGCCCGCATTACTGACCAGAATGTCGAGGCGGCCGAATTCCTTTTCGATCGCTTCCGCAATCTGGGCCGCGTCCTCAGGGCGAGACATGTCGCCTTTGTGGACGCGCGCCGCTCCGCCGCTCTTTTCGATGCGGGCCGCGACCGCCTCGAGTGGCTCCTGTCGCCGCCCCGTCAGCATTACGGTCGCGCCTTCCTCGGCGAGCGCCAGCGCCCCGGCTTCGCCGATGCCGCTTCCCGCGCCCGTGACCCAGGCAACCTTGCCCGTCAGCCGCTTCATGCACTCGCCTCCCCTTCACGAAGACCAGCGTCCCCATGACAGAGCCTCGGCTTGACGGCAACGCGTTCCAGCGAAGCTCGATGAAACAAGGCTCAAACGCTTGACATCCGTACCAAGTGGTTGGTATGGGTAGCTACCCGCAAACCGATCCGATCATGCAGCACCAACACGAATCCAAGACGAAGCTCCTCGACGCGACGCTCAAGGTCGTGCGCGCCAAGGGCTATAGCGCGACCCGGATCGAGGACGTCTGCGCCGAAGCAGGACTGACCAAGGGCAGCTTCTTCCATCATTTCAAGAGCAAGGAAGACCTGGCGCTGTCCGCGATCGCGCATTGGGATGCGACCACGTCGGCCCTCTTCGCCACGGCGCCTTCCATGACCGCGCCGACCCGCTGAGCCGCGTGATTGCTTATATCGAGTTTCGCAAAGCGATCCTGACCGGCGACCTGCCCGATTTCACCTGCTTTGTCGGCACGATCGTTCAGGAGGCCTACCGCACCCATCCCGATCTCGGCGCGGCCTGCGAGCGGAGCATGAGCGGCCATGCAAAAACGCTCGAAGCCGACATTCGCGCCGCGATGCGCGAGCACGGCGCTCCGGGAAGTTGGACGCCCGAGAGCCTCGCCTTGCACCTCCAGGCGGTGATCCAGGGCAGCTACATTCTGGCGAAGGCGAAGGGGAGCGCGGCGGCAGCGGCCGAGAGTTCGAGCATCTGAAACGGTACGTCGAGCTTCTGTTCCAGACGCCCGCCAAGTCTGAACTCGGCGGAAAAGGCAGGCCGCATTGAGCACAGCTCCGCCGACCTTTTAACTCATCGGCAAGGCTTGCCCAGAGGATCGGCGCCGATTCGGGCCGGAATTAGACTTCCAGGCGATAGCCATCGACTTTAGCCCGCAATGCGCCTGAGTGCGTCGAATGCGGCCTTGAAGTTTTTCTCAGGACCGGATCGTTTCCCGCCAGCCAAGCCTCGACCGCCAGTTTCAGAATGCCGATGGCCGTCGCCGCCGTCACCCGGCACGCCGTATCGATCTCCGGCAGACTCTTCGCGATCCGCCAAAGCTTTTCGCCAGCGCCCGCTTGACATGCTCGTACTTCGCCTGCTCACCAGCGCTGAGCGCCGGCGTGTCCCGGATCAGCCGGCTTAAGTCTCGCGTCTGTGTCGAGCCATAGCGGGTGGCCGTGTCGATCAGCGCGTTCTCGACCATTTCGAGAAGCGACTCGGCCGCCGGCCGACGGCCGATGGCCTCAGCGACGATTTTGGGGAAATCGGCTCTGGCCGAGAGGACAATCTCCTCCTTCAATTCAAAATAGTGGAACAGGCTGCGACGCGAGACATCGGCGGCTGCGGCGATATCGTCCAGGGTCGTCGTCTCGAAGCCGCGCTGCAAAAACAGGCGAATGGCCTCGGCCTGAATCCGGGCATGGGTCTCCGCGCGCTTGCGCTCACGCAGACCGAAGGGGATGGGTATTTTTTGCACTGTTTGCATTATTGCACTGTCTGCAGTGTTAGACTGCTGAGCAGCCTTCTTCCAGGCAATCCCAAGCGCAAGATAGCAAACGTGGCGACCTGGACCACCAGCAATATTCCCATCGGATCTCACGGTCGCCGCCGAATTGCGGCCGCCTCGGAACAGCTCTCGGGCGTCGCTTTCCACTAGGCCCGCCAACGCCTCGGCGCTCGTGGCGGCGCCATCGAACGCATATTCACCAGGAGAAACAAAACCATGGTTCAGCCAAAAGTTTGGTTCGTCACCGGAGCTTCGCGCGGCTTCGCCGCATCTGGACGGAAGCGGCGCTCCAGCGCGGCGACAAAGTCGCCTCCACCGCTCGCGACTTGAACGCCCTCGACGATCTTGTCGGCAGTCATGGCAACTCCATCCTTGCCCTGCCACTCGACGTGACCGATCGCGACGCGGCGTTCGAGGCGGTTGCCCAAGCGCATCGGCATTTCGGCCGCCTCGACGTGATCCTCTGCAATGCAGGTTACGGCTACATGGGCGCACTCGAAGAAGTCGTGACCGGCGAGGCGCAGGCCAACTTCGACACCAACGTGTTCGGAACGCTGTCCGTCATCCAGGCGGCTCTGCCGCTCTTGCGCCCTCAGCGCAGCGGCCACATCCTCACGGTGTCGAGCATTGGCGGAATCATTGGTTTCCCGACCGGCGGGATTTATGTGGCGACCAAATTCGCGGTCGAGGGAATGACCGAGGCCCTCGCGGGCGAAGTCGCCAGCTTCGGCATCAAGGTGACGATCATCGAACCGGGCAGCTTCGCCACCGGGTTCAGGTCTTCGATAAGACGCCGCCCACGATGGCGGAGTACGAGGCCGTGCGGCAAGCGGTCTTCAGCGCATTCAAGCCGGAAATGTCCGGTGATCCGCTGGCGACAGCGGCCGCGATCCTGAAGGTGGTCGACGCCGACAAACCCCCGCTTCGCCTTTTGCTTGGGCGGGTCCGCTTCCCATGATCAAAAGGCTCTATGAAGGGCGGCTCGACACCTGGGAGCAATGGGCCGAAGTGTCGAACGCCGCACAGGGCGATCCCGCGGCCTAAAGCGCGCCCGCGTTCGGATGAAATCGTCCTTCCGAGGAGCGCAGCGACAAGTCTCAGGCTCCACGCACCCGCGCCACAGCGGCTCCCGGACCTCGGCCCTTCGGGGGGCTGGGTGTTCAACTCGTCCATGAGCTCATCGTCGGCTCGCGGCCGCCTTTCGACCGAGCCATCTTCCCGAGGGGACGGGCTCGAAGCCGAAGGATTTCTCATGGGCCATGGAGGAGCCGGCGCGGTCCCCGCAGTCGCGCTTCAAGGGAAGCCGCCGCTTGGGCGCCTGATCGGTTATACAACTTCCTGCGTGTACAACTGGGGTTGTGCACACCCTTCGGCGAGCGCGCCGCCGGCGGCCTGTGGATGGCTCCGCCAACACATGTGTCTAGCCAAAAGATGCCTGTGGATAGTTTCGGAACGTGGCCTGCATTCTCCCGCGAATGCGAGTGCAATCGGCTGGTCGCAAACACAGCGCGCTTCGGCAGCAGGCCGGCATGGCAATTTCTCTGCAAAAACAGAAAAATAATGCCATGGATTTCAGCTCGCCCGACCGCGGCGATCCCAGCGTGTCCGGCCGGGACGCTTGGCAACTCCGGGACAATGCGCTGGGAAGGCATGGAGGGATTTGAGTTGAGGGTCAGACGGAGCCAAATCATTTAAGTTAAATCACGTATAAGTCATCGGAAAGGCTCGTTTGTAAAAATAAACGTTAGTAAAAGAAAGCAAATTTACTAACGTTTACTAGCGTTTATTGACGTTTACGGTCGCTTATTCAGGCGGATTCTGGACGCCGATCGGCCTGCGCCCTTGCAGGTGACCTGCCCTTAGCGCGAGCGGAATGGGCTAGGTCGCGCAGGCGTCGGCCTCGGCAGTCGCCGGCTCCCGCCCGGCCCAGGCGGACGCTTGGGCGCCGACCAGTTCGCCGATCCGGTTCAACCCGCGCGCTTCGACCGCGCGGCTGAGGCCCTCGAGGATTTCCGCGACGATTCCATGACCTTTAAGCGCGAGCCCCGTATAGAGCTGCACCAAGTTCGCGCCCGCCTCGATCTTGGCGAGCGCGGTCTCGAAATCCTCGACCCCGCCGACACCGATGAGCGGCATCGCCCCGCCGGTCAGGAGAAAGGCCCGGGCCAGAAGCCGTGTCGACGGCTCGAACAGCGGGCGTCCGGACAAACCGCCGCTTTCGTCGCGATTCCTGGAGGTCAGGCTCAATGGCCGCGCGACCGTGGTGTTCGAGACGATGAGGCCGTCGATGCGGCGGGTGAGCGCCGTGGCGACGATGTCCTCGAGCCCGCTTGCGTCGAGATCGGGCGCGATCTTGAGCATCAGCGGGCGGCGCGGCTCAATCTCGTCGCGGGTTTCGACCACCCGCGCAATCAGATCGTCCAGCGCCTCGCGCCGCTGCAGGTCGCGCAATCCCGGCGTATTGGGCGACGAGACGTTGATGGTCAGATAGTCGGCGAGCGGCGCAAAGGTCTTGACGCCAAGGGCATAATCCTCGACGCGGTCGGCCGCATCCTTGTTGGCACCGAGATTGACCCCGATGAGACCGGGCGGCCGCCGCTCGAGCCGGGCGCGCGCCCGCTCGAAGCCTTCATTGTTGAAGCCGTAGCGGTTGATGACCGCGCCATCCTCCCGCAAGCGGAACAGCCGCGGGCGGGCGTTGCCGGCTTGCGGCCGCGGCGTCAGCGTGCCGACCTCGACAAAACCGAACCCGAGCCTCAGCATCGCGCCCGGAACCTCGGCGTTCTTGTCGAATCCGGCGGCGAGCCCAAGCGGATTGGGGAATTTCAAGCCCAGAACCTCGACCAGGAGGCGTGGATCGGACGAAGGCGCCTGAGCCGGCGGCGCGATCTTTAACCCGTTGATCGCCGCGCGATGGGCCGTCTCCGCCGGCAGGCGTCTCAGAACCGGACCTGCGACTTTGGCCAGCCTCATGGCTGAAGGCTCCCGAAAACATGGCGCCCGTCCGACCCGAGCGGCAGCGGCCGCGACCAGACGACGGCGCCCATCGGCAGGGGCCCATAAAGATGAGGAAAGAGCGCGCCGCCCCGCGACGGCTCCCAGCGCAAGCCGTCGCCCAAAGCTTCCGCGTCAATTGCGGCCAGGGTCAGATCGTCTCGGCCGGAGAACCATTTGGCCGCCGTTTCCGGCGCCTGCTCCGCGCTCGAAAAATGGATGAAGCCATCGGCGCGATCGACCGCTGCACCCGTGAAGGCGCCGGCCGTCTGGGCTTTAGCCCATTCCTCGGTGGCGACGATCTTATAGACAATCATCTCAACCGGAGCCGCCGCAAAAGCGCGTCACGTCGTGATCGACGGTGTCCGCTGTGCGAAGGACGGCCCCTCCATTCCTTCAGCTGCCCGCGGGCAGACCAATTCGCTCACTCTTGGAGCATCCGTTTCAAAAGCTCAAGCTCTTCACGCAGGATCGTATCGGTGTGCGACAAAGCCTCGATCTTGCGCACCGCATGCAAAACCGTCGTGTGGTCACGGCCGCCGAACCGTCGGCCAATTTCCGGCAACGAGCGCAGGGTGAGGATCTTGGCGAGGAACATCGCCACCTGGCGCGGCTTTACCACCGCGGCGGTGCGCCGCGAGGAGAGAATATCGGCCCGCGAGACGCTGTAGTGGCTGGCGACCAGCTTCTGGATATCCTCGATCTTCACCCGTTTGAGTTCATGCGTGCGGATGAGGTCGCGGATTGCTGTCTCCGCCGTCTCGACCGTAGCGCGGGACCCGTCGGCGTATAATGCGCCCGCAGCCGATTGACCGCGCCTTCCAGATCGCGGCCATTTGAACGAATTGCGCGCGCGACAAAGGCGAGAATGGTCGGCGAAACGTCGAAATGGGTGTCCTCCGCACGCGCTGCGACGACGCGCGCCTCCAAAATCTTCAGCCGCAACGGTTCGTCGAGCGCGCCGATCTCGACGCAAAGGCCGACGCTGAGGCGCGAGCGGATGCGCTCGTCGAGCAATTCCAGATCGTTCGGAGGGCGGTCGGCGGCGACGATCACCTCGCGCCCCGCGTCGAGCAACGCATTGAGCGCGTGACCGAATTCGGCCTGGATGTTCTTCCCCTGCAGGAACTGCGCGTCGTCGAAGATCAGGAGGTCGATCCCGCGCAGCCGCTCCTTGAAGGCGATCGCCGTCTGAGACTGGAGCGCGGCGACGAAGCCGTACATGAATTTTTCGGCGGTCGGATCGATGACCGAACGCCCTTGTTGTGCGGCGGTATGGGCGACGGCCTGCAAGAGATGGGTTTTGCCGAGGCCGACGGCCGAATGCAGATAGAGGGGACAAAAGGCCGGCGTCCCGCCCCGGCTGGGGTTGGCGACGCGCTGCGCGGCGTTAAAGGCGAGCTCATTCGAGCGCCCCAACCTGAAAAGTGGCGAAGGTCAACCGCCGATCGAGGGGAGACCCGGTCAAGGGGTCGCCGACCACGAGCACGGCAGGCGCTCGGTTGGGCGGGCGGCGATCGGCGGCGGCGCGATCGACCGAGAGCGCCGACGGTGGCTTGGGCGTCGCCTTGGCGGGAGAGGCGCAGTCGGGCGGCGGACCTCCGGTCAATGGCGCGAGCGCCGCCGACGAGCGCAC
>CAVPPX010000068.1:0-31725 GCA_963707355.1 uncultured Alphaproteobacteria bacterium
GCGGTCGGGCAAATCAAGTTCCTGTTCAACGCCAAGAAAGCAGGTCACGCCGGAACGCTCGATCCGCTCGCATCGGGTGTGCTGCCGATTGCTCTCGGCGAGGCGACCAAGACCGTGCCGGTCGTTCAGGACGGAGCCAAATCCTACCTGTTTCGCGTGCGCTGGGGCGAGGAAAGTGCGACCGACGACGCCGAAGGGGAGATCGTCGCGCGCTCGGAACGGCGTCCTGCCCCGGCTGAGATTGAGAGCTTCCTCCCGCGCTTCGTCGGAGCCATTCTCCAGACGCCGCCGACCTTCTCCGCGATCCGCATCGCTGGCGCGCGCGCCTACGATCTCGCGCGCGACGGCGAGACCTTCGAGATGAACCGCGCCCGATCCAGGTCTACCGGCTCGACCTGATATCGGCTGACCCCGACCACGCGGTGCTCGAGGCCGAATGCGGCAAGGGCGCTTATGTGCGCGCGATCGCGCGGGACCTCGGCCGGGCGCTCGGCTGTTATGGACATGTGATCGAATTGCGCCGGACGCGCGTCGGCCCGTTTTCAGTCGAAGCAGGCATTCCGCTCGATCGTCTGCCGGACGACGCGGATCTGATGGCTCGCGCCATTCTGCCCTTGCAGGCGGGCCTGGGCGAGATCCCGATCGTGCCCGTCGATCGCTCTGCCGCCGCGACCCTCCGGCGCGGCCAAAAACTGCTGCTTCGCGGGCCAGCCCCAACCCAAGGGCGCGCTTATGTCGAGTGCTTTGGAACGCCAATCGCTTTCGGCGTCGTCGAAGACGGCTATTTTGTCTCGACCCGGGTATTCAATCTGCGCGGATAAGGCTTCCGCTCACTTCCACGCCTCGAACGCCTTGTCCAGCAACGCCTGCCCCTCTGCCGACTTCTGAAAGACGATCTTGGCGATGCGATCGTCGTTGAGCAGCAGCGGAAAGTCGAACCACGAGCGCGTCTGCATCAGGTCGAGGTTGCGGGCGATGTCGGCTTCGCCCTTGGCCAGCGCGATCAGGAAATAGGTGTCGCTGATCTTGACCTTCACGCTGGTCAGCGCTTCGGCTGCGGTCGAATTCCTCCTTGCGCATCTGGGGCAGGCCGACGTCCTTGAAGCCGGCGATCGGAGCGCCTTCGGCGAAGGAAAACTTCAGGTCGATCGTATGCGTCGCCTGGAGCGTCGGATCGGTGTTCTTCCTCAACGTCATGGTCGCATGCATCTTGAGATCGGGGATGTCCGCTTCAGCCTTTACCGCGACCGTCGCCGGTTGGTTCGGCGCCGGCGGAATCAGGGACCACACAGTCGAGCCCAAGCTCACGGCCGGTTTTTGCGGATTGTCCGCGGAAGCGATCAACATCGCCGCGCGCCCGGCCGACGGCGAAGGCGGGGCGGACTGGGTCGGCTGAGGCTTAGTCGACGTCTCGGGCGCTGGGGCCACCGGTGCCGAGCCCGGAGGACTTGACGGGGTCGCTTGCGGCGCGCTGCTCGCCGGCGCAGCGGGAGCAGGCGGGGTCGTTTGCACCCTCTCGGCGATCTTTGCCGAGGGCTCCGGCGACGCGGGTTGCTGCGTCTCAACGGGGGGCTTGATGGCGAGGTCCTGCGGCTTCTGACGCATCAGGATCGCGGCCCCGGCGACGGCAAGGACAATTCCAAGGACGACCGCCGCCGCGACCCAGATCAATCGTTTTGGCTTGGCGACTTCGGCGCCCGGCGCGACCGGGCGCTGGGTCTCCGCTTCCGGTCTGGACGCCAGACCGGGACGGTCGAACTCCGCCGCCACCTCGGGCGCGTCGGCCCATTGCCCGGGTTCATCGCGACGGGTCGCGACGACGGGCGGAGCGTCGAACCCGGCGCCATCGTCGGTCTTGTTCGGTCGGACCGCCTTCGCCGGGTCGAGCGCCGCCAATCCGGGCAAGCCCTCATCCTTGCCGCCTGGCGCTCCCACGGAGGGAACTGTCCGGCCGGTCCTCGATGCGGAAGAAGGCTGGTTGGCCATTGCAGCAGCCAGCTGGGATCGAGCTGGCGAAGCCACCGTCGGCCCCACCGCGGCTGGCCTGCCCGCAACCGGAGTTGGCGCTTGGTGTGGGCTCCCGGCTGGCTGGCTCCCTCCCTGCGTTGGCGGGGAAGGTCGCTGCGCCGCGTTCTGAATGGGCGTGGCTCTAGCCCCGGGTTGGCCTGGCGCACCGGTTTGTGAAGGCGATCGCTCCGAAGGGGCGGCCGGCCCTGGCGCCGCAGGCGCGCCTGGACGCTGGACCGTGGCGAATTGCGGGGGCGGCGGCGGAACGGCCCTCGGCGCCGGGACTGGCTTTCCGGCGCCAGGCGACGTCGGCGAAGCGGGAGGCGCGGCCGGATCCTGCGGCGCGTATCTTTTCTCAATCTCGGCGATCGCCGCGTCGAGCGCCTTCTCTTCGCGCGTGATGTCGCCTTCCGGCAGCGGCGGACGCAAGCTTCTGAGCTGCTCGAGCAGGGCTTTGCGGGCGCGTTCATAGATCGCTCCGCGCGACGCCGGCGTGCCCGCGTTGGGCAAATTGGCGACGGCTCGCATGAGCAGCGAATGATAATCAGCCATGAAGCGTCCGCTCAACCGCTTCCCGCGCGATTCCGCGCAGGGGTCCCTTAGTCCTGGAATGGATCATGCACAAGGATCGTATCGTCGCGCTCCGGACTCGTCGATAATAAGGCGACCGGCGCGCCGACCAGCTCCTCGATTCGACGCACATATTTTATCGCCTGCGCCGGCAGGTCGGCCCATGACCGCGCCTTGCTCGTGGCGCCGTTCCAGCCTTCGATCGTTTCATAAACTGGCTCGATGCGCGCCTGCGCGGATTGCGAGGCCGGAAGATAGTCGATCTCCTCGCCGTTCAGGCGGTAACGGGTCGCGACCTTGATGGTCTCAAAGCCGTCGAGAATGTCAAGCTTGGTCAGCGCCAGGCCGTCGATGCCGGAAGTGCGCACCGCCTGGCGAGCGAGCACGGCGTCGAACCACCCGCACCGGCGCGGGCGACCGGTGTTGGTGCCGAATTCGCGGCCGCGCTCGCCGATCAGCCGGCCGACCTCGTCGTCGAGTTCGGTCGGGAATGGACCGCCGCCGACGCGCGTCGTGTAGGCTTTGGCGATGCCAAGCACGTAGCCGATCGCCTTCGGCCCGAGGCCGGAACCGGTCGCTGCATTCGCCGCGACCGTGTTGGAGGACGTCACGTATGGATACGTGCCGTGATCGACGTCCAACATCGCTCCTTGCGCGCCCTCGAACAGAATGCGTTTGCCAGCACGCCGCTCGCCGTCGAGGATCTCGAAGGTCGGCGCCATGAATGGCAGAACCTTGGGCGCGACCGTAAGCAGTTCCTCGCGAACCGCGGCCGCGGTTGGAGGTTGCAAGCCTAAGCCCCGGCACAAAGGAACATGGTGAGAAAGCAGACGAGCGATCTTGTCGTCCAACGCGTCGGGATCGGCGAGGTCCATCAGGCGGATCGCGCGCCTCGCCACCTTGTCCTCATAAGCGGGGCCGATGCCGCGTTTGGTGGTGCCGATCTTGGTTCCGGCGACGCTTCCGGATTCGCGATGCGCGTCGAGCTCGCGATGCAGCGACAGAATCAGCGGCACGTTCTCGGCGATCTTGAGGTTGGCCGGGGTCACTTCGACTCCCTGGCCACGCAACTTCTCGATCTCCTCGACGAGATGATAGGGATCGAGGACGACGCCGTTGCCGATGATCGACAGCTTGCCAGGCCGAACAATCCCGGACGGAAGCAGCGCAAGTTTGTAAATCTTGCCGTCGATCACGAGCGTATGGCCTGCGTTATGGCCGCCCTGGAAGCGCACCACGACGTCGGCGCCGATCGACAGCCAATCGACGATCTTGCCCTTTCCTTCGTCGCCCCATTGGGCGCCGACAACGACAACATTGGCCAAGGTCGATTGCTCTTCCGATTGCTTAAAACAAGCGAAGCCCCGGCGCAGCGGCGAAAAGCCGAGCCGGGGCCCCTGGGGCAACCGCCTAAACGATCGGCAAGCCTGAGTAAAGGCGCGGCGCGGGCGAGCCCGCATGAAAAGCGCGCTGGTCGAAGCGAAAAACCTGAGCGGGCGCCTTGGATTGCGCGCACGCGTCGCTATATGCCGGGCGCGGCTATCCGGCCGCAGGGAGAGCGACATGACCCCCGAAGAACGCCAGATGCTTGGTGGCCTGTTCCAGCGCGTCAACTCGGCTGCCGCGACGCAGCGTGACCCCGAAGCCGAATCCTTCATCAACGACGCGGTTCGCGCCGCGCCCCACTCGCCCTATGTGTTGGCGCAAACCGTGCTTGTTCAGCAGCAGGCCTTGGAGGCCGCTGCGAACCGGATCTCCCAGCTCGAGGCGGCCGCGCAGCAAGGCGCCGCGCAGACCGAGGAGCACGGCAGCTTCCTTGGCAATCTGGGCAAGTCCATTTTCGGCGGCGGTCCGTCGTCTCCCCCGCCACGGCCGGACTCCGATCCGCAGGCCTATCAGCGCGCGGCGCCTCCGTCGCCTCGAGGCTACGCTCCGCCTCCCCCCAAGGCGGCTATCCCCCGCCGCCCCCACAAGGCTATCCGCCGCAACCTGGCCCATGGGGCCAGCCTCAGCCTTCGGGCGGCGGCGGCTTCCTGCAAAATGCAGCTTCGACCGCGACGGGCGTGGCTGGCGGCGTGGTCCTCGGCAATTTGCTAGGCGGCCTGTTTGGCGGCCACGGCGGCGGCGGCGGTCTCTTTGGCGGGGCAAGCGCTACTGGATTGGGCGGCGCGGGCCTTACCGGCAGCAACCCGACGGAGGTCACAGAGATCAACAACTACTACGACGATAAGCCGGACCGCGGCAGCGACGCGAATTTCCAGCAGTTCGATCCCGGCGCGCCAGGCGTTCAGGACGCCAACTTCGACAACCTTGACGACTCGACCTTCGACAATTCGGACGGATCGTCCTTCGACGACGGCGGCGGCTACGACGACGTCTGAGAATCGGGTTCGATTTGGATGATCGGCGAGGCGTGCTCCAGCGCGCCTCGCCGTTTCCGCTTTTAGAGCACGATCACCTTCGTCCCGACCGAGACGCGCTCGTAAAGATCGACCACGTCCTCGTTCATCATTCGGATACAGCCCGACGAGACGTTATGGCCGATGGTCGACGGCTCGTTGGTGCCGTGAATGCGGTAGAGCGAGGACCCAAGATAGAGCGCTCTTGCGCCGAGCGGATTGTCGGGCCCGCCTGCCATATGGCGCGGCAGATCGGGGCGGCGCAGCAGCATCTGGGCCGGCGGCGTCCAATCCGGCCATTCGGACTTGCGGCTGATCCGCTTGACGCCCGACCATTCGAAGCCTGGACGCCCGACGCCTATGCCGTAGCGCAGCGCTCTCCCGTTCGGCTCGACCAGAAACAGGAACCTGTCGGGCGTGTCGACGACAAGGGTTCCCGGCGCCTCGGGTCCTGAATACTCGACTTCCTGCCGGCGAAATTGCGGCTCGGGCTCAGCTTCCGCATCCATGTGGGCTCGCTCGCATTTGCGGCGGCCATCTGCGGCTGTGGCGCGGCGCCGCCGGTCAGCAAGGCTTCGATGAAGCCGCCGCCGTATCGTCCGCGCGTGGGCGTCGGAGCGGGGACGGAAGCGGGCGCGGCGGACGGGCTTTGGACGGCGGAAGTCTCCGGGGGCACGAAGACGATAACGCCATCGTTGGCGGCCATAGCCGGGGCGGGAACGGCGAAAAGAAGTGCGGGAAAACAAAGGGTGGCGAGGCGGCGCATGCCTGTCTCCGGGTCAAAAAAGGCAAGGAACTGACTTGGCCTCACCATGACTCGGGAGCGTTATGTTAGACCGACAATTAATGTTAAAATGCGCGCCCCTGCACATTCTCATGCCGCAGCGACGATAGGGCAGTGGTGGACATGCTTGAAGGGAGACTAGCCCGAGGCGTGGAATTCGAGTAAAACTTCATCAAATACTGTCGCCCCATCTCGACTGAGGGCGTAGGCAATGGCGCAGGATCGGCCGGAGGAATTCAAACTTTATCGCCTCTCCCCGCCGAAGGGCGTGGAGGCGACGGAAGATTTTGAGCGCCGCAGCTTCGCCAACATCGCGGTGCTTTTCGCAGCGCTGGCGCTGATCTTGCTCGGCTACTGGGTGATCAACGCTTTAGGGCACGGCCGCAGGTTTCAGCGCTGCCTCGATTCGGGCCGCATCAATTGCGTGGACTTCGTCAATCCGGCCAAGTGAGCGTTTCGGACGATCAACTCGCTTGGGGGCTAGCTCTCGCCCGACTGCAGCGCCTCGCTTCGCGAGCCACTGCCGCTGAGCGCGTTGTCCGGGTCCCAGGCATAGCGCAGCGTCTCGAACCGCATGGCGCGCGTATCGATCATCAACAGTCGCCCGACCAGCCCCTCGTCGCCGTCGCCGAAGCCGCCGACCAGAATGCGGATCGCCTCGAGCGCCATCAGCGAGCCGAGCGCGCCAGCCAGCGCGCCCAACACTCCGGCCTCGGCGCAGGTGGGAATGGTCCCCGGCTCGGGCGGATCGGGGAAGAGGCAACGGTAGGTCGGATTGGGTTTGCCGTCCGGTCCGTCCTCGTACGGCTTCAGCGTTGTCAGCGTGCCGTCGAATTCGCCGAGCGCCGCCGAAACGAGCGGCCGGCGCTCATGGAAGCAGGCGTCGGATAGCGCGTAGCGGGTGGCGAAATTGTCCGAGCCGTCGAGCACGACGTCGAAGCGGCGAATGATCGCACGCGCGTTCTCGGCGTCGAGCCGCAGAGCGATCGGCTCGACCGTAACATGCGGATTGATGCGGGCGATCGCGGCTTGAGCGCTGTCTGTCTTCGGCTGGCCGACATCGTCCGTCGCGTGGATCACCTGTCGATGCAGGTTGGAGAGCGAGACGCAATCGTCGTCGACGATCCCCAGCGTCCCGACTCCGGCTCCGGCCAGATATTGCAGCGCCGGCGAGCCCAAGCCTCCCGCGCCGACAACGAGCGCGCGCGCGGCCTTGAGCTTGTTCTGGCCGGGTCCCCCAACCCCACGCAGAACAATCTGGCGCGCGTAGCGCTCGATCTCTTCGCTTGAGAGGGTCATGAGCGCGCGCAGTTAACAAAATCTTGCGACATGGGCGAACGAGATGCGCATTCTGCCAGATTTGAGAAAAGACGGGCGTGGAACAAGTTCCAGCCGCCAAAGTTTACATAACCAATATGGCGGAGGGAGATCATCAGATGACACGGCATAGATTTGCACTGACGTTGCTCATCTCGCTGATTGGTGGCCCCGCTTTGGCGGAAACGCTCTCTCCCGAGGCGGATGCCTGCAAGGCAAGCGGTCTGCTGGCGTTGAAGCAAAAGTTCCCCCAGGTGAAGGACGTTCTGATCGATCTGGATAGCGCCAAGGTCATCAAAGCCGATACAACGATTGAAAATGTGCCCGTCAAGACCGTCGTCATCGGCGACGCCTATGTAGAGCGGACAAAAACAACCAAGCCGCAAACGCTTGTGTGCGTGATCGGGGACAAGGGAAAAGTGCTGCTCACGCTGTTCTCCGACAAGTGATCATGCCTCGCGAAGATAACCCTCGCCTTCGCGTAGGAGAATATTGTTTGCGCTCGCCACGCCAAGCTCCAGGCTCTCCGCGACGCGGCGGGCGCGCTCGATGAATCGCTCCGCAGCGACGGGCGGACAAATCTCGTGCGCCGTCTCCTGGAACAGCGCCAGCCATCGATCGAAGTGGCGCGCACCCACAGAAAAGGGCATATGCTTCGCCATCGGCTGGCCGCGATAGCGCCCCGTGTGAGGCGTCAGCGACGACCAGAATGCGCACATCTTGTCGAGATGCGGCTCCCAGTCTGAAATGCGCGATCGAAGACAGGAGCAAGCAACGGGTCTTTGCGCACCCGCGCGTAGAAGGCGCGAATCGAGCGTCTCGATCATCGTCTCATCGATGCCCGTTTCCTTCTAAGTCACCGCCACGATAGCGGCGCGCCGCTCCTCTGCGCGAAACTCATGGTCCATTCCCGCGTTCCTAATCGCTCGCTGATAGCCTATATGATGGCGTGGGGCTTCGCGCGCCAGTTCGGCTAGGATTGCGACGACGAAAGCAAGCCGCTTGTCGCGTCTTTAGGCTTGTACAGCATCAGCACCGCCGGGCCGGCCTCGGTCACAACCCTCGCCTCAAGGCGAAACCCGGCTTTCTCATAAGCGCGGCGCGCACGCAGATTCCCTTCTGCGGGATCGATCGCGACCAGGGGCGCGCCCTCAGCGCAGAGTCGCTCCGCCAGCAGCCTCAAATACGCTTGTCCGTGACCGCGCCCGAGCATCGACGGCCATCCGATGAAGCTGTCAATCGCCCGCGATCCCTTCGGCAAATGGGAGAGATGAGGCTGCGGCCAAGAGTGCACGTCATAGTCTTGTGCGTAGGCGAACGGCCGCCCGCCGAGTGAAACGATGCGCATCGCCATCAGCGGCTCGTTCAAATCTCTGCGCAGGAGTTCGAATTGCTCGCTCGGGTTTCCCCACCAGCGTCGGACTTCGGGCGCCTTGAGCCATCGGCGAAGGCGTGGCAGATCGACAGCGGCGGCCGGCCGGAAAGAATAGGCGGAGCGATCGGCTTTCATTGCCGCGGCATAGCCATCCTTGTGGACGCCCTGAGGCGCGTATAGCTGACGAATGGGACCTAACGAGGAGAACCATCAATGAAAGTCGGGATCATCGGTTCGGGCGTGGTCGGACAAACGCTGGCGGCCGGTTTCGTCAAACACGGCCATCAGGTTGAGATCGGCACCCGCGATCCGGCCAAGCTGAAGGATTGGTCAGCGAAGAATCCGGACGCGAGGGTCAAGTCGTTCGCGGAAGCAGCGGGTTTCGGCGACGTTGTCGTCCTGGCGGTCGGAGGAGAGGTCGCGCAACAGGCGTTGACGCTGATCGGCCCTGACGCGCTTCAGGGCAAGACGGTGATCGACGCCTGCAATCCGATCGGCGGCGGACCGCCCGTCAATGGAGTCTTGCCATTCTTCACGCCCCAGAACGAGTCGCTGATGGAGCAGCTGCAAAAGGCTTACCCGTCCGCTCATTTCGTCAAGGCGTTCAATTCGGTAGGCAGCGGGCAAATGGTCAATCCCGTGTTCGCCAGCGGAAGGCCGACCATGTTCATCTGCGGCAATGATAACGACAGCAAGACAACCGTCGCGCAAATTCTGGACCAGTTTGGTTGGGACACGGAGGATATGGGCGCGATCGAGGCGGCGCGGCCGATCGAGGCGCTTTGCATGCTTTGGTGCATTCCCGGCATCGGAAAGAACGATTGGTCGCCGCACGCGTTCAAGCTGCTGCGATGACCCAAAAGCCCTTGCCAGCCTTCGCGAATGGCTGGCGTTCCTAATCGTTCGCCCCTCGCCTATATGGAAGGAGCGGCGTTGCGCGGAAAAAACACGGCGCAAGCCGCTTCGACGTCAGCGGGGAGGCGATCCCCAGCGGAGAGGCGATCCCCATGACTGCTCCAGATCCCATCGTCATCGTCGGCGCGGCGCGCACGCCAATGGGCGGTTTTCTCGGCGACTTGAAGGACGCGCCGGCGCATGCGCTTGGCGCCCAAGCGATTTCCGCTGCGGTCGAGCGGGCCGGAATCGCCGCCGACAGCGTCGACGAAATTCTGATGGGCTGCGTCTTGCCGGCGGGCCAAGGGCAGGCGCCGGCGCGGCAGGCCGCGGTCGGTGCTGGATTGCCGCTGGCGGCAGGCGCGACAACGATCAACAAGATGTGCGGTTCTGGCATGAAGGCGGCCATGGTCGCTCATGATCTTCTGCGCGCCGGCTCCGCCGACGTCGTCGTCGCCGGCGGCATGGAGAGCATGAGCAACGCGCCCTATCTCCTCGACCGCGCGCGCTCCGGCTACCGCATGGGCCACGGCCGCACCCTCGATCATATGTTCCTCGACGGTCTCGAGGACGCCTACGACAAGGGGCGCCTCATGGGGACATTCGCCGAGGACTGCGCGGAAGCCTATCAGTTCACACGGGCCGCGCAGGACGCCTATGCCGTAAGTTCGCTTGAGCGCGCCAACCGCGCGATCAGCAACGGCGATTTCGCCTGGGAGATCGCGCCAGTCAGCGTGAAGGCGGGCAAATCCGAGGCGCTTGTCGCCACCGACGAGCAGCCGCCCAAGGCTCGCCCCGAAAAGATCCCGACACTCAAGCCAGCCTTCCGCGACGGCGGCACGGTGACGGCGGCCAATTCGAGCTCGATCTCCGACGGCGCCGCGGCGCTTATCATGATGCGCGAAGGCGAGGCCGAGAAGCGTGGAGCGACGCCTCTCGCACGCGTGGTCTCGCACGCGACCCATGCCGCCGCGCCCAAGGATTTCCCCACCGCCCCGATCGGCGCGTTGAAAAAGCTGTTCGAGAAGACCGGGTGGAGCAAGGATTCGGTCGAGCTGTTTGAGATCAACGAGGCCTTCGCCGTCGTCGCCATGGCGGCGATGCGCGACCTCGGGCTCCCGCACGAGAAGGTCAACGTCAACGGCGGCGCCTGCGCGCTCGGCCATCCGATCGGCGCCTCGGGCGCGCGCATTCTGGTCACGCTCATCGCGGCGCTCCGAGCCCGCGGGGCCAAGCGCGGCGTCGCGTCGCTCTGCATTGGCGGGGGCGAAGCAACCGCAATGGCGATCGAGATGGCGTGAGAAACGCGCTCACGCCTCATTGACCTGGAAAGACGGGCGCATTCGCCCTTGTGGGCGCGCCCGATTTCCGACATAGATCCCCGGCCGCCAGCTAACATGTCAGGCCGGCTTGAGGGAGGTATTCATCCATGCGCTTAACCCGCCGCGTTGTAACCGCGAGCTTGCTCGCTATGGCGCTCTCCGCGCCCGCCTTCGCCGCCGACAAACCGCTGATCCTGCTCTCCGTTCCGGCGATGAGCTTTCCGTTCTTCGTCCACATGATGAACGATGGACTGAAGCCCCAGGCGGAAAAAGACGGCCTGAGCTACATCGAAAGCGACGGCCAGGATCAGTCGCCCAAGCAGACCGCCGACATCGAGGCGGCCCTCGCCAAGGGCGTCAAGGGCATCGTGATCAGCCCGAAGGATCAGGACGCCATGGCGCCGGCGCTGAAGGAAGCGATCGACGCCAAGGTTCCGGTCGTCACCATCGACCGGCGGGTGCCATCCGTCACTGATATCATCGGCCATGTCGGCGCCGACAACGTCAAGGGCGGCGAGGCTCAGGGCAACCTCATCGTCAAGATGTTCCCGAACGGCGCGACGATCATCAACCTGCAGGGGACGCCCGGCGCAAGCCCGGCGATCGACCGCAATAAGGGCCTGCACAACGTGCTCGACAAGGCCGGCCCCAATTACAAGATCCTGGCGGAGCAGACCGCGAACTTCCGTCGCGACGACGGCCTCAAAATCACCGAATCCCTGCTCGCAGGCATGAGCGCGCCGCCCCAGGTCATCAACGCCGCCAACGACGACATGGCGCTCGGCGCGATCGAAGCGCTCAAGGCGCGCGGCATCAAGGGTGTCGCGATCCTCGGCTTCGACGCGCTGCCCGAGGCTCTTGGGAAGGTGCGCGACGGCGAACTCACCGCGACGGTCGAGCAATTCCCGGCCAAACAGAGCTCGACCGCCGTCGATATCATGGCCGAGTATCTCAAGAGCGGCAAGAAGCCGGACCAGCAGATCACGTTGCTGACCCCGGTCGCGATCACCAAGGATAACCTCAACCTTGCCGAGCGCCTGAACGAAGTGAAGTAGCCCGAGCGCGGAAGGCGCGCGGTCCGCAGCGCGCCTTCCCCTTTTTTGCACTCCCGTGCCTTCTTCTTCTTCGCACTCCAATGAGCGAGCGCTCCTGAATGGCCAACGCACCCGTCTCCCACGCCGGGGACCCGATCCTCAAGATGACCGGCGTCAGCAAGCGCTTTCCCGGCGTGCTCGCGCTTGAGAACGTCCATCTCGAAGTGGGGCCGTCGGAGATCCATGCGCTCTTGGGAGAGAATGGCGCTGGCAAGTCGACGCTGCTCAAGATCCTGTCCGGCGCGCAGGCGGCGGATTTGGGTGACATCGAGCTGTTCGGCCAGCCGGTCGCCTTTGCGACGCCGCACGACGCGCAGCGCGCTGGAATTGTCACGATCTATCAGGAGTTCACGCTCGCGCCCGACATGACGATCGCCGAAAACGTATTCATTGGCCGCGAACCCGGCTCCAAGCTGTTTGTGAGCTGGCGGCGCATGGCTCAGGAGACGAAGGCGATTGCCGAGCGGATCGGGCTCAAACGCGATCCAATGACCCAGGTGCGCGATCTTTCTGTCGCCGAGCAGCAGCTCGTCGAGATCGCCCGCGCGCTCTCGATGCAGTCCCGGCTCATCATCATGGACGAGCCGACCGCGGCTTTGAGCGAAACCGAGGTTGCAAATCTGGTCCGCATCGTGCGGGCGCTGAAGGCCGAAGGCCTGTCGATCATCTTTGTCACGCATCGGCTGGACGAGGTTTTTCGCCTCTGCGATCGCTACACCGTATTGCGGGACGGCCATTATGTCGCCTCTGGACAGGTCGCCGAAACCAATGTCGAGGCGATCATCCGCATGATGGTCGGGCGCGACGTCGGCGCGCTCTACGGCGAACGGCCGATCCCCGAGCATGGGAAGGTCGCGCTCGAGGTCGAGGGCCTGACCCGTCGCCGCAACGCGCGCGATCCGAACGCGATCGAGATCGTCGACGTTTCGCTGAAAGCGCATCACGGCGAGATCCTCGGCCTTGCGGGCCTCGTCGGCGCGGGCCGCACCGAGACCGCCCGCGCGATCTTCGGGGCCGACCCTTTCGATCACGGGACGATCCGCGTCGACGGCAAGCAAGTCAAGTTCTCAAGCCCGCGTGACGCGATGTCGCATGGCATCGGCCTCGTCCCGGAGGACCGCAAGAAACAGGCTCTGTTCCTCAGCCTCGCCATTCGCACCAACATGACCATCGCGGCGCAGGAAGGGGTCAGCCGCGGCTGGTTCATCGACGAGCGGAAGGAAGACGTGCTGATCGACGAGTTCCGCAAGCTCCTGTCGATCCGCATGGCGAGCCCGGAACAGGCGGCGGGCCAGCTCTCCGGCGGCAATCAGCAGAAGATCGTGCTGGCGCGCTGGCTGGCGCTGAGGCCCAAGATTCTCATCGTCGACGAACCGACGCGGGGCATCGACATCGGCTCCAAGGTCGAGGTCCATAATCTTCTCATCGACATGGCGAAGTCCGGCATCGCAATTATCGTCATTTCGTCGGAGCTGCCGGAAATTCTGGCGATCTCGGACCGGATCGTCACGATGCGGGAGGGCCGCGTCACCGGCGAGATCGCCAGAACCAAAGCGACGCAGGAAATCCTAATGGCGATGATGACGGCGCATGAACGCGGCGCCGCGTCCGCAGCGGCTTGAACCGGGAAAAGTTGATGAGCGAGGCGAGGCTGGAATCGGCTGAGGACAGAGGGGTCGACGTCTTCGGCTTCATCGCGCGCTTCGCGCCGACTCTGTTCCTCGTCGCGCTGATGCTTCTGTTCGCGATTCTGCAGCCGCGCTTCCTGTCGGAGATCAATCTCTTCAACGTGATGCGACAGGTTTCGATCACCGGCCTGCTCGCGGTCGGCATGACCTTTGTCATTTTGACCGCCGGCATCGACCTCTCGGTCGGCTCGCTGGTCGCCTTCGCCGGACTCGTTGCGGCCGCCGTGGCGAAGGGCGGCATGGAAAATCGATTTACCGTGGGAGAAGGCGGCGTCGGTTATGGCTGGTTCGCCGCCGCGTTGGCGGCGATTGCGGTCGGGCTCGCCTGCGGCTGGCTGCAGGGGCTCGCCATCACCCGGCTCAAAGTGCCGCCTTTCGTGGTGACGCTCGGCGGCATGTCGGCTTTCCGCGGCGCGGCCTTGCTGTTCGCCTCCGGCGGGCCGATCTCGGGCTTCCAGCCGTCGTTCACCTGGTGGGGGCAGGGGAAGATCGGACCCGTTCCCGTTCCGGTCCTCATCTTCCTGCTCGCGGCTTTCATCGCCCACATCGTCCTGCGCTACATGCGCTATGGCCGGCAGGTCTATGCGGTCGGCGGCAATCCGGAGGCGGCGCGGCTTTCGGGGCTCAACGTCAATCGCATCATCATGAGCGTCTACGTGATCATGGGCTTCTTCGCCGGCCTGGCTTCGTTCGTGCTCGCGGCGCGGCTCAATTCCGCTGAAGCCGTCGCCGGCACCGGCTATGAGCTCACCGTCATCGCCTCGGTGGTGATCGGCGGCACGAGCCTGTTTGGCGGCGCCGGCACGATCTTCGGCACCGTAATCGGCTCGATCCTGATCGGCGTTCTGCTCAACGGCCTCGTGCTGATGAACGTGTCGTCTTACATCCAGCAGATCATCATCGGAATCATCATCGTGCTGGCGGTCGCCTTCGACACCTTCGCCAAGTCCAGGCGTCGGAAGGTGTGAGGCTCGGGCGTCACCCCAGTTCGCCCCGCCCAGGCGCGAGCGCGACCGCCTTGACCTGGGCGAAGACGTTCATCCCTTCCGCGAGGCCGAGCTCTCCCCAGGACTTTCGCATCATGCGCGACAGCAGCCGCGCGCCGGCGCCATCCGATCCGAGCGCCACGACGACGACGACCTCGTTCGTGTCGAGTGGCTTCATCGACACGATGCGCGCCGGCAGGACGTTCAGGATCGAGCTTGGAGTAGGCGCTTCGCGCGTGAGGCTCACGTCGCTCGCGATGACGCGGATGCGCCGCCGCTCGCCGACGGGCGCCGGCGCGCCGGGGGCGGTCAGGACGGCCCCGCGCACTTTGACGGTCAGAAGCCCATAAGCCTCATCGCTTGCCTGGACGACGCCCTCCAAGCTCACCGCCGCGTCGCGCGCAGCGGCAAGCGGCAGGGACGGATCGCTCTGCAAGTCTTCGAGCGGCCCCGCGCCGATCACTCGGCCCTTCTCCATCAGCACCATCTGATCGGCGAGGCGCTCGACCTCGGCGATGTCGTGGGTGATGTAGACGACCGGTAGATTGAGGTGATCGCGCAGCCGCTCGAGGAACGGCAGAATCTCGTTCTTGGTCGCGCGGTCGAGCGCCGAGAGCGGCTCGTCCATCAACAGGAGCTTCGGCTGCGACAGCAGCGCGCGCCCGATCGCGACCCGCTGGCGCTCGCCGCCCGACAGATTGCGCGGGCTGCGGTCGAGCAGCCGCGTGATGCCGAGCAGCTCGACCACTTCGTCGAAGACGATCCCGCCTTTGGTCCCGTCTCGGTCATGGCGCGGCGCGCCGAACAGAAGATTGCGGCGAACGGAGAGGTGCTGGAACAGGCTCGCTTCCTGGAAGACGTATCCGAGCGGCCGCTTGTGGGTCGGCAGGAACGCGCCGTTCTCATCCTGCCATACTTCGCCGTCGATCTCGCAAACGCCGTTTATGCGAAGAAGACCTGCGATGCACCGCAGGACCGTGGTCTTGCCGCAGCCGGATGGGCCGAACAGGGCGGTCACGCCCTTGGCGGGCGCGGTGAAGCCGGCGTCAAGCGCGAACTTGCCGATCGTTCCGCGAAATTCCGCGCGGATCGCCGAAGGAGCGTTCACGCGCCCGCCCGCGTGAAACGCTTCTCGAGCAGGATCATCGCCAGGATGACCGCGAAGGCGAACGCGACCATGCCGCCCGCGAGAAGGTTGGCTTCGCGCCAGCGCATCGTCTCGACAAAGTCGAAGATCGCAGTCGACATGACCCGCGTCCGGCCGGGGATGTTGCCGCCGATCATGAGAATGACGCCGAACTCGCCGACCGTATGAGCGAAGCCGAGCACCGCGCCGGTGAGCAAGCCAGGGCTCGCGAGCGGCAGGGCGACGGTCCAGAAGGCGCGGCGGGGCGAGGCGCGCAGGGTCGAGGCGACTTCGAGCGGCCGGTCGCCGACGGCGGCGAAGGCGTTGCGGATCGGCTGCACGACGAACGGCATCGATGAGAGGATCGAGCCGATGACGAGGCCGGTGAACGTGAAAGCGAGCGTGCGCCCGCCCCACAGAGAGGCGATCACGCCGCCGGGCCCGTCGGGACCGAGCGCGATCAGAAGGTAGAAGCCGAGCACGGTCGGCGGCAGCACCATCGGCAGCGAGACGATTGCCGCGGCGGCTTCCTTGAACCAGGCCTTCGAACGCGCGAGCCACCAGGCGAGCGGCGTCGCGACAACGAGCAGCGAGAGTGTCGAGATGGTCGCAAGTTCGATCGTGAGCTTGATCGGAACCCAGATATCGTCGGGCATGCCCAGCACGTCGCGCTTACTCCAGCGCGTAGCCGAACTGCTCGATGATCGCGCGTGCTTCGGGACCCTTGAGGAAGGCGAGGAAGGCCTTCGACGCCTCGCTGTTCGCTCCGGTCTTCAACAGCACGGCGTCCTGACGGATCGGCGCATGGAGATTTGACGGCGCCTCCCACCGCGTCCCCGCCGTCATTCCATGAAGCTGAGCCAGCGCGACGAAGCCCAATTCCGCGTTCCTCGTGTCAACGAACTGGAACGCTTGCGCGATGCTGTTGCCCTGGACGATCTTCGATCTCAACGCATCGTAGACGCCCAGCGACTTCATCGTCTCGACGGCGGCGGTCCCATACGGCGCGGCGACCGGATTGGCGATCGAGAGCTTCTGGAAGTTCCCTGCCTTCAGCGCCGCTTCGCCGTTGTTCACATCGACGACCCGGCTCCACAGCACGAGCTGGCCGATCGCGTAAGTGAAGACGCTATCGGGAACGGCGAACCCGTTGTCGATCGCCATCTTCGGGCGCTCGGAATCCGCCGACAGGAAGACCTCGAACGGCGCGCCGTGGGTGATTTGTGTATAAAAGGCGCCCGAGGCGCCGAAGATCAGAACCGCCTCGTGGCCGGTCTTCTGCTTGAACAAAGCGGCGATCTCTTTCGCCGGCTCGGTGAAATTGGCGGCGACGGCGACATGGGTCACATCCGCGACCGCCGACCCCGCGAGCGAAATCAGAAAACTTACCAATGCGGCGGCGAGCGCGGTCAGTTTCATGGACGATTTTCCCTCGCTCGCCGGACGCACGACCCCGGTCCCCAGCTCCCCATCTTTACCGAGAGGACTCGCAGCACGTTATATGCTCTGGTACATAACCCGCATTGAGCTAGTCAGCAATGCGGGACCAGGGCGGTCATCATGACTGATGTGATGATCGGCCCCCACCCGTTGGGGGTCGCGAGGCGGTAAAATTTCGTCGTGAGGGTTATCCCTCCCTTTCCTTCACGACGAGCGGCTGTCGGCGGACGGGGTTTACTCCCAATCCCGCTTAGTCCGCGGGCCGTCCGCCTCGCGTTCGGAGCGACTAATGGAGCCCTAGGAGCACCGGGTGTTCCACTCGTGCTCCTCATAAAAAACATCTTAGCTGGCGCAATTTGCGCGACCGTTATATTCGCGTCGGAAACGACCCTGTCGCAATCGTGGACTGTGGCTGCGTGCGCCTTGCACGGGAGGGTGAAGTGAAGACATCGTCGACCATCGCGCTTGCGCTCGCCACAGTGCTGTCAGGCTCGCTCGCGGCTTATGCGCAGACCGAACAGCCGACCGTCCATCACCACGCCGTTCATCACCACTACGCGCCGCATCACTCGGTTCACCACTACGTGGCGCACGGCCCAGCCACGACCCCGGCGACCGCGGCTGCCGCTCCGGCCCCTCAGGCGGCGCCGTTTGGGCTGGCGCTACCGCATATCGCGCCCTATCCGGACAACAAGGGCGACGGGGACGGTCTGAGTGAAGATCCGAACGACTGCAACAAGGGTTGCATCGACGGCAACACGCCGGATTGATCGTCGTCTGGCGCCGCCCTCTCGGCGCGCCGTTTCCGTGAGCTAAAAGCGAATACGGATGCCGACGGTCGGGTCGTAGTTCTGCGTCCGAGCCGTATTGACGGTAAGGACTGTCGCCGTTCCCGGGACGACGACGCTCGAGGTCGAGAAGAAGCCGTTAGCAAGGCCCCCGTAGACATTGCTCAGCAAAACGCCGGCGTAGATGTCGACCCGCTTGACCGGCTTCCAATCGAGCAGGAACGATAGTCCGGTCTGGCTTCCCCCGCACTTGCTGCTGCTGATGAAGGCGCCCGAGCCCGTGCAGGCGCTCGTGTTGAAGTTGTTCTGGTTCTGATAATAGAAGCCGCCCATGGCCTCGAGATCGCTGCGTATCTTCCACCGGGCGCCGAACCAGAACGTGTTCAAAACCTTCTGGATATCGTAGTTGTTAACGGTGACGGCGCTGTTGGTGTAGACGCCGCTCTTGTTGAAGGCGCCGGGGGGTATGAAGACGCCTTGGGAGATCGTCGGGAATCCGGTCAGGAAGTCATCGGACGGGTTCATTTGCCGGGCGTAAATCCAGCCGCCGTAGAATGTGAACGGGTCCCACTTGTATCTCGCGACCAACTCGCCGCCGAGATTATTGGACAGCGTTGCTTTGAGAACATTGTTGGGGTCGAAGAACTGGTTGTTGACATTGATGAAGCAGTTGCCGGGTGAGAGGCAGGTCATGTTCGAGCCGGCGAAGCTCGATAGCGAGACCGCGTCTTTCGCCCAGCTCAAAACGCCGTCGAGGGAAAGCGACCCGAAGTCGAAGCCGAGTTGTCCCTGGTACATGCCGTTGCTGGCGTTGCCGATGCCATAGCTGCCGACCTGGGCCTGAACGGCGGCGCGGAAGTTCTGGTAGGTGAGGCGATAGGTGAAGGCCGTATTCGGGCGGGCTGTCGGACTGGTCCCGAAGGCTGAGAACGCCGCGGAAAACCCGAGCGTCGAGAACGCCGTCGACGCCACTGGGTCATAAGCTGACGTCACGTCCACGGACAGCGCATTGGTGCGGCCGAAGGTCAGAGTGCCGTAGACCGGATTGCTGATCCCCAAATAGGCTTGCGAGTTGTCCCACTGACCCGCGCGACTGCCGTCGAAGTTCGCATTCTGAAAGGGGAATGTGCCGGCCGGCCGGGCGTTGTTGTCCGCAAGCGAGCGCGGGCCGTTCAAGAACATCCCCGAATAAGGATTGACGCCCGCTTCCAGGACGCCAATCAGCGACCAGCCCGGCAGACCGACCCGAGCAAGGTCTTCCTTCATCTTGAGGCCGATCACCGACGTGCTGAAGCCGTTGTAGCCGGCGAGCCACTTGCTCTCGTAGGCGTTCCGTTGAATGCTGTAATTGACCTTGTCGGCGGCCGGACTCTTGTTGACGCCCTGGTTCAGATAGGTCGCGTTGAGGTCGAGCGTGCCGTAGAGCGTAATGCCGTGGGCCCCGATCGGGCAGTCGGCCGCGGACGTGTTGAGCCAGTCCCAAACGCTCGCCCAGCAATTCGGTTTGGCCTTGTCGGGCGCCTTCGTCGTCGGCAAATCAGCCGCATGGGCGGCGGTGACGAGTCCCGCCGCAAATAAAGCGATCCCGAGTCTCTTCATCCGCCCCTGCCCAAAATGCACGCGCCGCCGTATCATTCCGGATATATCGCGACATCGCGGCGCGCGCTATTCCGCGAAAGATAAAGCGGCCGATCGAGTGCGGAAAAAACAAAAGCGCGCTATGATCTTCAATGGTTAGATTGCAGCGGCGTGACATATGGCGCTTGAATAGGATTTGGAAAGCAGCTTCCAGTCGCTCGCGACGCGGACTCGCTAGCGGGAGGGTTTTTATTAAAATCGGCTGTAACCCATTGAAAAGGCCCGATTAAAAATAAACGCTAGCTATTTTACTAGCGTCTAAGCGCGTTTATCGGCGTTTATAGGCATTTATTTGGACGCCAGCCCTGCCGCGGACCCGGTCCGCTACTTCTTGACCAGCGGACAGGTCGAGTTGGCGAGCGAGCCGTAAGCCTCTTCGCCCGACATCGTCCGGACGAGCTTGTAATAATCCCAGGGGCCCTTCGATTTCGGCCGGCGTCTTGACCTGCATCACGAACATCGAGTGCTGCAGCAATCCGTCGGGGCGAATGATCCCGTCGCTCGTGAACATGTCGTCGACTTTGGTCTTGCCCAGTTCGTCCATCACCTTGTCGGAATCCGTCGAGCCAGCGGCCTTGACCGCGTTGAGGTAGGTCATGGTCGCCGAATAATAGGCAGCCTGATTGAAGGTCGGCATCGCGCCGGTCTTGTCGAGGAAGCGCTTGCCAAAGGCGCGGCTCTTGTCGTTCAAGTCCCAATACCAGCCGGCGGTGAGATAAAGGCCCTGCGCCGTCTCGAGGCCGAGCGCGTGAATGTCGGTGATGAAGGCGAGCAGCGCCGCGGGCTTCATCGTGTTGGTGAGGCCGAACTCATGCGCGGCCTTCAGAGAATTGCTGAAATCGGCGCCGGCGTTGGCGAGGCCGAAAACCTGCGCCCCGGACCCCTGCGCCTGCAACAGGTAGGATGAGAAGTCCGAGGTCGAGAGCGGCACTCGGACCGCGCCCACGACCTTGCCGCCGCCCGCTTCGACAACCTTGGTCGCCGCCCCCTGGAGTTGGGTGCCGAACGCGTAGTCCGCCGTGATGAAGAACCAGGATTTGCCGCCCTGGTCGAGGATGGTCTTGGCGGTGCCGTTGGCGAGCGCCGTCGTGTCGTAGCCGTAATGGACCATGTAGGCGTTGCAGTCCTTGCCGGTCAGCGATGCGCCTGCGGCGCCGATGGCGAAAAAGGGGATCTTCCTCTCTTTGGCGACCGGCGCCATCGCCAGGCTCACGCCGGTGTTGGAGCCGCCGAGCAGCATTGTCAGGCCCTTTGTGTCGGCCCATTCGCGGAACTTGCTCGCGCCGATGTCGGGCTTGTTCTGGTGGTCCGCGGTCAGGAACTCGATCGGCTGGCCGAGCACGGCGCCGCCGAAATCGGCGATCGCCATTTTGATCCCCTCGACCGCCCTCGGCCCGTTCACGTCCGCATAGACCCCGGACAGATCGTCGATGTCTCCGATGACGACTTTATCCGCCGCCCGCGCCGCGAACGGCGCAAGCGAGATGAGGAGCGCCGCCGAGGCCGTCGCGAGCCATTTGCCAAACGTCATTTCTGTTTCCTCCCGGCGAGCCGATCCCGTGGCTATTTGTGTTCGACAGCGCAAGTGTAATTGGCTGCGATGTTCGGGTCTCCGCCGCCGTTGTACCACGCCTTTTGCGGGTAAGGGCAAAGCGGGCGCTGCATCGCAATTCCCTTCGAGGCGTCATTGCCGACATAACTCGTCGCAATGACATGGCGCGGAGGGACTCCGTCCTCGACCCACCGAGCGATCGCCGTGAACAAGTCATGCTCCGGGTCTTCCGACGGCGGGCTTGGCGCACCAAAATTGGCGGAGTCGAAGCCGTTGAGGCCGCCGCCGAGGCCGCAATGTCCCGCGCCTGCAACCATGAAGAGCCGCGCGAACTTCTGTGTCTCCTCGTCGCCGCCGAACTTGTCGCTGAGCCCCTTGTACAGAGCGACGGTCTGATAGGGCGCGACGATCGGATCGGCCCAGCCCTGGAAGACGAGAAGCTTGCCGCCGCGCGCCTTGAATTGACTGAGATCCCCGGTCGCCGCCCCGTTCAGGACGGGACCGAGTTCTGTGTCGACCTTGGGCATGTCGCGCTCGAGATCGAATTTGCGCCAGTCCCAGTCGGCGCCCAGCGCCCATTTGAAGAGGCCGTCGAACGACGGCTCGCCCGGCGCGTTGGACGGCGCTTCGAGGAAAGACCAGTTGAGGGGCCCGGTCTCGCTGCCCGGCGGCCAGCCGTAATAGATTGTCTTGCCGCCGTGGTCCTCAGGGCCGGAATAGAAGGCTTTCGCGGTCGCGACCTCGCCGGAGGTCAGGCAATCGGGCGTGTCTCCGGCCTGGCAGGTCAGCGTTGCGGCATCGAAATCGCAAGCCGCGGGGTCGGCGATGAACGGATCCGACTTGAGCCCGTTGCTCTTGCCGTTGCAGGCGGCGACGGCCGCCTTGTGGAGGAGCGTCAGCTTGGCGTCGGAAAGCTTGTGCCCCGGCTCGAGGTTTGCGGCGATATAGTCCCATGCGACGGCCGCATGCCCCCAGGTGCGATTGACGACCGGCGCGCCGATTAAAATGCCGTCGTAGTCGTCGGGATAATATTCCGCTTCGATCAGGCCCTGCTGGCCACCGGTCGAGCAGCCGGTGTAATAGGAATGTTTCGCCGCCTCGCCATAGAAGGCCTTGGCGATATCCTTGCCGACCACCGTCATCACATGGGTCGAAAGGTTTCCCCAGTCCTTCCATTTTTGCGGATGGCCGATGAGCGGATCGCCATTGAGCGGGTTCGACGGCGCCGTTCCCATGTCGGTGTTGGCGGAAGCATAGCCGCGCTTCACCGCCGCCTCCATGCCAGGATAGCCGAGATCGAATATGCCGCCGTAACCGCCGTTGCCATTGCTGTGGAAGACGCCGGCCCAGCCCTCTTTTGGCAGCCACATCTCGATGCGGATGTCGGAATCGGGCGCGCCCTTGACCGAGGCCGTCACCCGGCAGAACGCTGGCATTCCCTTTCGGGTGACCTTGTCCGGCGTTGTGTAGTCGCCTGCTGGAACCGTTTCCGCCGTCTCGATCGTCGTGTCGGGAAGTTTCAGGCTGGCGAGATCCTCGCACGAGGACGCGAAGGCCGGCGCCGAGCAAGAAAGCGTCGCTAATGAGATCGCGGCGCAAAGAGAGCGCCTGGGCAAAAAACGAACCTGGCTCGCGCCTTCCTCAGACATATCCCCCTCCATTTTGGAGATTTCCGATCGGCCCGCGGGTCGATCGGTTCGCGGATAGTGTCGAGCCAAATGGGCGCAAAGTAAATGCCGGCATGCTTCAAAAGCCGCTTACCAGCGATCTCGCAATCCGGACGTTCTCGCCCCTCGACGCAGATGGGAAGCTCAGCGCGCGTTCATCGGCGCGCGGCGGCCGTCTCGACCGCGAGCGTGACAAGCGCGCTCAGCGCCAGCGTCGAACCGTAAGCCAGCGCTGTCGCAACCAGCCCGAACCGCGGCGCGGCCAGGCCGGCTGCGATGGCCGCGAGCGCGAAGGCGAGATAGCTCTCGACGAAATAAGCCGAGAGCAGCCCGGCCCGCTCGTGGGCGGACGCGAGCGGCAGGAGCACGCGCAGCGACGCCCCATAGGATGCGCCGAAGCCTAAGCCCGCGACGATCGTTCCCAAAAACATGCCCGCCGTCGAACCGGCCGCAATGGCGAACAAGGTGATGACGATGCCAATGGCGAGCAACGCCGCCGAGGCGCGCACCGTCTTCCCGGCGTCGAGGGTGCGCGTCGCCAAGGACGAAAGGCCGCCAGAGACCATGAGCGCCGAGACGACGGCGGCGCCGATGAGCGGCGAGCGGATCCCGGTCGCCTCGATCATCAGCGAGGGCATCAACGAGAGGTAGAAACCGCCGAGCGCCCAGGCGGAGAGGGTCAGCGGGAAAAGGCGCGCCATCGGACCCACCGCGGCTGTTGGCAGGCTCAGTTTGGGCCGGATGCCGGTCCAGGCGCCGGCCTTTCGCGGCGTCGTTTCGACGATCCAAGGGAGGGCAAGGATCTCGGCGAGCGTCACGCCGAGCAGCACGGCATAGACGAGATGCGTAGGCGAGGGCGCAAAAGTGACGAACACGCCCGAAACGAGCGCGCCGAGCGCGAGACCCACGAACGCCGTCACGCTGTTGAGCGTCGCGGCCCATTGCGGCGCCGTGTCCGCAATGAGCGCGCCAAGCGTCGCCAGCGCGACGCCCGTCGCGACCCCCTGCACGGCGCGCGCAGCGATGAGCGTGCCGGCGGATCCAGCGACGAAGAATAGGATGAGCGCGATAGCGTTAAGCCCGAGCGCCACCACGATCATCGGTTTGCGGCCGACATAGTCCGACAGCCGCGCAACCGTCAGGAAGGCCGCGATCATCGTGAAGGAATAGGTGGCGAAGATGAGTGTGATCGCGAACGGGGTGAGGCCGAGGATCTCGCGATAGAACCGGTAGATCGGCGTTGGCGCGGCCGAGACAGCCGAGACGGTGATCGCCGTCAGCGTCGCATAGATGGCGGCGATCGATCTTGAGGCCGGCTGAGCTGCGACCGTGGCGGCAATGGTGGTGGACATTTTCGTCCCTAAAGCTAAATTATTGCGTTAGAGGTACACATAGCATAGCGGCGGCTTAATGCAATATCTTTGCTTTAAGCGGCCGCGCGGTTTTTCCGAGGAACGCGAATGGCGCGCGAAATGGTTCGACAGGGCGGCCGGAGCGCCCGCATCCAGGAGGCGGTTCACGCGGCGACGCAGGCCCTGCTCAACGAAGTCGGCCGAAGCGCAATCAACGTCCCGATGATCGCCGAGCGTGCGGGCGTGACGCCGTCAACGGTCTATCGGCGCTGGGGCGACCTCGCGCAATTGCTGGCCGACACCGCCGCCGAACGGCTGCGCCCAATCGCGGACCCGGACGACACCGGCTCGCTTGCCGGGCGACTTGCGCGCCTTCGTCATGCAATATGCGGAGGAAATGGGCTCTCCCGTCGGCCGGGCTTTGATGCGCGACGTGCTGGCCGAGACGAATTCGGACGTCGCCGCCGAGCGTTGTTGCGCCTACACGACCCATCACCTGCAAACCCTCAACAACCGCGCCCTCAAGCGCGGCGAGACTGGTTTCTCGGTCGACGAAGCGATCGACATCCTGATCGCGCCGATCTGCTACCGCATCCTGTTCGCAAACGGCGAAACCTCGCCGGACTATGTGAACGGGCTGCTCGGGCGCTTCGCCCGTTTGAACTGCGCAGCGACGTGAGGTCCGAGTGTGGGGTCGCGTGTCACTAAGTGCTGCAAGACGCAGTGGATACGATGTCACCGTCGAGAACGCGCGCTAACCATTCCAATGAACTCGAGCGCGCGCATCTATACAAGGCCTTACAATCTATCTATGTTCACGTTATGTTCCCTGGTTCGAATACCCGACAATGGCGGTTCAATTCAATGGTCCGCGCCATTGCTGCGCTTTTCCTGATCGCTGAAATTGCTGGTTGTCTAAAGCCATGTGTGGTGTCAGGGGCGGAGATCGGGGGAGCCTTCATTAAAGAAGGAGTGGCGCAAAATAAATTGGCCAGTGATTTCGGTATCCGGAGTGGGAAGGAATTCCATTCCCTCCGATGCGCCGGGTTTACCATACCAATAAATGAACTTCGTTTTGTAGAGAATGCCAAATTGGTCCCTGTATCCGATGCACCCGACCAACCAAGCCTCGACCTTGCCTTCGGGGCTGAGCTTTATATCGGATCTCCGTACAAGACTCCAGATTTGATGGCGTTGTGCGATTTTCCGGGGAACAATACTGTGCCGCCATTAATACCGAAATAGCCATCACTACAAGCATCGTCAAGAGCCTTTTGGAAAATATACATAATATCTTCACTAATCAAAAGTTGCGCGTGCGCGAAAACACTTTGTGCTGCAGCAATGCTGTAATTCTTAGAGATTATTTCATAAGTGACTTGAGCGTCCCCTTCTTTATTAAAACCAATATTAGAGGTTACCAACGGAGTCATATCATCCGTGAGTCCGACCCACGGTCGGACGCTTACCCGCGTCTGTCGCTGAAAAGTTTCATCGGTTTTGACGAGAGTGCGGAATTGCAAGAACAGAACTATACAGGTAAGGCCGCTTATAATAACCATCCATCTAGTCCAATTTGCGACCGATTTGGTCCAATTCGCAACCTGCTTATTGGTGTTTTGCTCTTCTTTCCTTCTTTGATCTCCTTCTATTATATGGGAAGCTATAGTCTGAGCGATAGCGGAGTAAAGACCGCGATAGCTTTTGCTTGGTTCGTGACTACCGTTTTGATCGGTGCTCAAGGCGCTATCCTGATGCAGTCAGCACTCTTTGACTATGGTCTCGGAAGTCCGGGAGTTTTGTCCGGTTGTATCGGAACCAATATTGTAAACGTAGAAGCGCCGTTATATCCAGCTGATATCACAGGAATTTCAATCGCTCCCCGTTCGGCGGTCTAATGTCGTTAGCTACTTTTGCGGCCTAGCACAGCGGACAACTCACCAGCAAGTTCTCGACGGCCTACTCGTGTACCCAAAGATTGTCCGCTCAACCGGAGAAACGGTCACTGTTGGCCGCGCGAACGTTTATGCAGGAAAACAGTCGGATCAATTCTCCGGCAGCATGCGCTGTAAAACCCGGTCGCCCTTGACGCGCCAATGGTAAAGGGCGCCGGCGATATGAAGCGCGACGATCAGGCCGATGACAATTCCGCAGACGAGATGCCAGTAGATGATCTGGTCGGATAGCGCCTGATCCTTGCCCAGGATGGTCGGAAAGTGAAGAGACAAGACGCTAAACGGATCCCCGTAAGCGTTGGTTCCCGCCCAGCCGAGCACGGTCGTGACGAAAAGGAGCACGTAGAGCGCGTATTGCGCCCAGAGCGAGCCGCGCTGCTCGATAAGCGGCATGGACGCGTCCGGGGCCGGTACGCCGAAGGCCAGGCGCCTGACGAGCCGCACGATCATGACGATCAGCACAAGCGCGCCGAGCGCCTCATGGAAGAGGTAGAGGTTGTCTCTGAGCGCCCCCTCGGGCACGAGCCGCTTCATCACCGGTCCCAACGCCAGGAGCACGATGACGGCGACCGCGACGAACCAGTGCATCCATTTCGCCGAGGCCGAATAGCTGACCGGCGGCGCGATCGAATTCCACACAGGCGCCATCAGGCCCTCCCCGTCGAGGCGGCTAAACGCTACGCGAGCTTCGGCAGGCTAGCAGATCGCGGAGCCTCGAACGAGGGGCGCTGCCGGCCGCCGATCGCAGGAAATCCGTGACGGAGAGCAGATCGCCCGAGACATCGGGAGCCGCCGGTCGACGTCTCTGCGGTGCGGTCGGGAATTTTTTGTCTTTTCGTAATTCAGAATTCGTGCTATGCTTCTTCCCACTCGCTGGATCGAGCCGGCTCCTCGGACGAAAGGGAAAAGAGGGGCTGTCGTCACAACCGGATACGCGAGACAGGAACAAGGAGAATTTTTTATTTAAATCGGCCGTAACCCATTGAAAAGTCCCAATTCGAAAAAATAAACGCTACTTAAACGCAAGCAAATTTACTAGCGTTTAAGCGCGTTTACAGATGTTTAAGAGCGTTTATTTGGAATTGCTGCGGGCGAATTTCGCGTGCAGGTTGCATTTGGGAGCGCGGAGCGCGTCCAGTCGGCTCGGAACTCGCCAACCGCCCGGCCGCCGGCGACGCTCGGTAAGGCAGGGCTGGATCGGCGCAATTCCCCTTCCATCGCCAGCCCATCAGGCATAGATAGCGCAACTTTCCTTGCAACTCGCGCCCATTGGCGCCGGAGATCGTTATGTCCACGCCGCGTACGTTATACGACAAGATCTGGGACGAGCATGTCTTGGACACGAACGGCGATCTCAGCCTCATCTATATCGACCGGCACCTCGTCCACGAGGTCACGAGCCCGCAGGCGTTCGAGGGTTTGCGGCTGTCCGGGCGCAAGGTGCGCGCGCCGCAGAAGACCTTGGCCGTCGTCGACCACAACATCCAGACCACCGACCGCAGCGGCGGCATCGCGGATCCGGAGAGCCGCCAGCAGGTCGAGGAGCTGGCCAGGAACGCGCGCGAATTCGGTATCGAATATTACGACGAGTTCGACAAGCGGCAGGGCGTCGTGCACATCATCGGGCCGGAGCAGGGCTTCACTTTGCCCGGCACGACGATCGTCTGCGGCGACAGCCACACCTCGACCCATGGCGCTTTCGGCGCGCTTGCGCATGGCATCGGCACCTCCGAGGTCGAGCATGTGCTCGCCACCCAGACGCTGATCCAAAGCAAGGCCAAGAACATGCGCGTCAAGGTCGACGGCGCGCTTCCGGCCGGCGTCACCGCCAAGGACATCATCCTCGCCATCATCGGCCAGATCGGCACGGCCGGCGGAACCGGCCACGTCATCGAATATTGCGGCTCGGCGATCGAGGCGCTCTCGATGGAAGGGCGGATGACGGTCTGCAACATGTCGGTCGAGGGCGGGGCGCGGGCGGGCATGATCGCCCCCGACGAGAAGACCTACGCCTATCTGAAAGGTCGGCCGAAGTCGCCGAAAGGCGACCTGTGGGACCAGGCCCGGCGACACTGGGACACGCTGCGCAGCGACGAGGGCGCGCATTTCGATGGCCAGGTGAAGCTCGACGCCGCCAATCTGCCGCCGATCGTCTCCTGGGGCACGAGCCCGCAGGACGTCGCGCCGATCTTCGGCATCGTGCCGCGGGTCGAGGATGCGGCGAGCGAGCAGAAGCGCGCCTCGATCCAGCGCGCGCTTGACTATATGGGGCTCAAGGGCGGGGAGAAGATGACCGATCTCGCCATCGACCGCGTCTTCATCGGCTCCTGCACCAATGGCCGCATCGAGGATCTGCGCGCCGCCGCGGCGATCGCGAACGGCCATAAGGTCAGCGAGCGCGTCAACGCGATGGTCGTGCCCGGATCGGGTCTGGTCAAGGCGCAAGCCGAGGCCGAGGGCCTCGACAAGATCTTCCTCGCCGCGGGCTTCGAGTGGCGCGAGCCCGGCTGCTCGATGTGCCTGGCCATGAATCCCGACAAGCTTAGCCCAGGCGAGCGCTGCGCCTCGACCTCGAACCGCAATTTCGAGGGCCGGCAGGGCTACCGGGGCCGCACGCACCTCGTTTCGCCCGCTATGGCGGCCGCCGCCGCGATCGCGGGACGCTTCGTCGACGTGCGGGATTGGCGATGAGACCATGAAAGTCGGCGATCTCCTCATCGACGAGAGCGAGATCGTCGAGACTTTCGTGCGCTCCTCGGGTCCGGGCGGGCAGAACGTCAATAAGGTGGCGAGCGCGGTCGAGCTCCGGTTTGATGCCCGCGGCTCGCCGAGCCTGCCGAACGACGTCGCGATCCGGCTGATCAAGCTTGCCGGGTCGCGCGCCACCCAGGACGGCGTGATCGTCATTTTCGCCCAGAGCTTCGCCAGCCAGCCGCGCAATCGCGAAGACGCGCGGGCCCGGCTGGCCGACCTGCTGGTTAAGGCGCAGGCGCGGCCGAAGCGGCGCCTTGCCACGCGCCCGACGATGGCCTCGCGGGTGCGCCGGGTCGACGACAAGACGCGCCGAGGCGCGGTCAAGGCGCTGCGGGGCAAGGCCACGGGGGCGGATTAATTCCTGCTGGCGCGGGCCCGAACCGGAGCGGGAACCGCCTATCGCCGCGATGCCCGAGCGTCGCTTTGCTGGGCCAGACGCGCCGCCCCGCGCAACGCGCCGTCCAGTCTAGGCGGGCGAACGGGTGCAGGGGCCGGTCGAGCTTCCCGCGCCTCGCTCTTCATCTCGAAAAAGTCGGCAACGTCGTGTGAGCAGATGAGCTTCACTTCGCCGAGCGCAAGGCGTACGAGTTCGCGCAGCCGCGCCTGATTGGCGCGTCGCTCAGCGCCGTTGAACTGCACCATCAACTCGAAAAAGCGCAAGCCCTTAGGCGCGACGCCCCCGTCCGGCTCGACTTCGGCGTGATGAAAATAGGCGTCGCCGCAATGGAGCAGCCAGTCGTCCGCGCGCCTGACCGCAACGCCGCAATGCCCGCGCGAATGGCCGGGCAGGGGCACCAGCAGCACTTCGTCACGCGTTCCGGGAATCGCGCGCACGGCCGAAAAGCCAAACCAGGATTCGCCCTCTTCCTCGAGCGGGGCCCATTTTTTGACCTCGGCGATCTGCACGGCGCGGTAGCGGCTTCGCTCGCCGAGGCTCGACCGGGCGGAGGCCGCCCGCAGCTCGGCGGCGAAAACATGGACCGCGGCGTCGGGGAAATCGCAGAGCCCTCCCGCATGGTCGAGATCGAGATGGGTCGGCACGATGTGGCGGACATCGCTTGGGCGGTAGCCCATATCCGCGACTTGCCTGAGCGCAGTCTCGGCGACGTCGAGCCGTGGCCGCACCATCGCGTTGAACAGGAATCCGAGCCGCCGTGGCTCGTTGACATCTTCGACCCCGAGCCCGGAGTCGACCAGGATCAGTCCGTCATCGCTCTCGATCAGGAGGCAGTGGCAGCACATGGGGGCGGGCGACAGCAGGCCGCCGCCGGCGCCGAACAGCTTTCCGCCGCGCGGGCAGAGCGACCCGCAATTGAGGTGGTGGATACGCACGGGAGTGATCCTCCGACCGACCTTTTGTCACACATCCGTCGTCAGCGTCCACCTACGGCAACCGCAGGATTGTACGGACAAGGACTGATCGACTGACGCAACTTACTTACTAGCTGTTCTACTTTTATTAACTTCACTGTGGCGAAGGCGAGGATCATCGCCGCCACCACCGAATGCGGTCGTGAGCCGCAGAAATCACGAACAATTTCTTGCGTAAATTAGAATTTTATGCATAGTAGGTTGGGAGTGAAGAAATTAGGGCGCGGAAGCAATCGCTGAGGTCAAGCGTGCTGCGGTTGCTGGATTACCGGTTTGCGGCTCCTGCTAAGAGGGCGCTCCTTGCGGCGGGAGCGAAGACAAGCCGCGCTCGATAGCCCGTCATGAGACGGGCGTTGATACGAACGCCCTTTGGAGCGCGCCGTCGCGGTCGGCGACCCGCCTACAAGGGCGCTGGACGCCGCCAAAGGGCGTCCGAAAGGGCCGTCAAAGTATCGACGACTATGACCACGCCTGCAAAGGCGCCTTTTGAGGCCGCTTAGCGGCGCTGCGGGGCGACGTCGATGGGCGCGGGTTTGGAGCTGATAAGTTGCGCAGAAGCGCACTTAGGACCTTGAAACAACTGGCGTGCGTAAACTTGTGCGCGGGGCCGAGAGAGGGAAGCGAAGCGAATGATAGCCGGTGAATTGCGTATGCTCACAGCTCTGGTAGGCGAACTCGGATCGACAAATTTCACGACCGCGATCAGCGCCAATTTCGGCAATCTCACGGACGACGCCGAGGTCGCGCTCGATGTCGTCGCGGTGCTTTTTCCGCCGAGCGCGCCATTCATTGTCGCCGCAGGCGTCCTGCTCGAGATCGCCGCTTATTGCGCGCCGTCGATCCACATCACCGGGGACCCGAATCCGATGGTGGACGCCCAGACGACTCTGACCCGCGCCGGTCGCGTTTGAGTTTTCGCCGTCATCCAGGAAGCCGCGCTATTCGTCGAGGCCGATCGGCGTCTCGAAGTCGCCCGGCATGACGAGTTCGGGAACCTGCGTGAAACTCCAGGCGCCGGAGTCCTGAAGGTCGAGCACCCAGACGAGGTCGTAGACGTGACCCGACCATCTCGGCGGAACGCCGTCCGCGCCGCCACGAATGAGACTGGCGATCGCGGGAAGCGCTTCGTGCTGCCAGGAAATGAGAACCGGGCCTTCGGCCTTCTTGACCGCCGCGACCAGCTCGGGCTCCTGGCCTTTGAGGAATGTCCGGACTGGTAGATTGAGCGCCGTCGCGAGCGGCGCAAGCGTCTGCTTCGGCCGCAGACTGTCCGATCCCGAAGCGAACAGGCTCATGGGCTTCGCGAGCGGCGGTCTCGGCAAGGCGCCGTCGGGGGGATTGAACAGGCCGACCAGAGCGTTGGCCCGCTTCCATCCGATGAGGGTCAGCGCCCTTGGGTTCTCGACGCCGTTCGGCATCAGCCCAGGCGCGCCGTCGCCATTCGGCTTCTCCGCATGGCGAATGAGCATGATTTTGGCGGCCGGCATGACGGTCTCCGCTTCCCCCAGTGGTAACTTTCGGCGCTTCGCTGCTCGCCAAAACAATTAGCCGCCCGCCGCCGAATGTCCAAGGCGCCGCGCTTAAAGCCGGATGGATCGATCCGTCCGAGAAATATCCCCTAGGCGGCGCCCTCGGTGGCCTTGGCG
>CAVPPX010000069.1:0-74471 GCA_963707355.1 uncultured Alphaproteobacteria bacterium
CCTCGGCCGCGATTGCCGGTCTCCTGCGTCCCTCGCTGGTCGACATCAATGTCGTGTCGGCGACCGCGGTGGCCGCCAATAGCGGCATCGTCGTCGAGGAAATGACCCGCGCCGCCGCCGGCGACTACGAAAGCTTTATCACGTTGACCGTCGAGACGGCGCAGCAAACGCGGGCGATTGGCGGACTGTCTTCATGACGGCAAACCGCGTATCCTTTCGATAAGGGGATCAAGGTCGACGCCGAATTCACCCCTTCGATGATCTATGTCACCAACGAGGACAAGCCGGGCTTCATCGGCCGCTTCGCGGGCCTTCTGGGAGACGCGGGCGTCAATATTGCGACCTTCGCGCTCGGGCGCGACGAACAGGGAGGTACGGCCATCGCGCTCGTTTCGATCGACGGGGCCGCGCCTCCTGAGGTCGTCGCGAAAGTGAGCAAGATCGATGGCGTGCGCCAGGTCGCGGCTTTGCGCTTCTGAGTTGACTTCGATCGGCTTAGCGGCGTCCTCTCCCTTCTCCCTACGGGAGAAGGTGGCGGGCGAAAGGGTGTCCGGAAGGACGCGCGTCCTTCTGACGGGCTATCGCCCGCCTGATGAGGGAGGTGGACATGAGCGATGACGCGGAGAAGCGCCCCTCGTCAAACGAGCCGACCGGGCCGAAGGTCGACCCTCGCCTCCTCGAGATCCTGGTGTGCCCGGTGACGCGCGCGGAGCTCACCTACGATCCGGTTCGTCAGGAGCTGGTTTCGCGCGCCGCGCGGCTTGCCTATCCGATCCGGGATGGGGTTCCGATCATGCTGCCCGAGGAGGCGCGCAAGCTCGACGATTGAGGACGCTCTTCCTTCTCCCTTTGGAGAAGGTGGCCGCGCGCAACGTGGCCGGATGAGGGAGCCAGCCGCTGAACCCTCACCCCAACCCCTCTCCCCGTAGGGTGTCGGAAGAACCCCGTCTCCCGACGGCCTATGGGGAGAGAGAAGCGCGCGCTAAAGCGTCGCCGCCCACTGGACAGGCTTGGCTCTCGTCGCCGCTTCATCCCCTCGACGCGCCTCGATCGCCGTCATCGTCGCGCGCAGAACCTCGGTCACGCCGGCTCGCGTCGCCGTCGAGAGCATGAGCGGCCTGAGGCGCTTTGCCCCCGGCGCAAGCTGCGGCCCGAACTCGCGGATCACGCGCATGAGCCGCTCGGTCTGCTTTCTTCAGCGTCTCCTCGTCGACCGCGTCGACTTCGACAGCGCGACAATCTCGGTTTTCTCCGCAAGACCCTCGCCGTAAGCCGCGAGCTCGCGGCGGACCGTCCGATAGTCGGCGCCGGCGTTGGCGCTCGTCGCGTCCACGAGATGGACGAGCGCGCCGCAGCGCTCGACATGGCCGAGGAACCGGTCGCCGAGGCCGTGACCCTCATGCGCGCCCTCGATCAGGCCGGGTATGTCGGCGAGCACAAAGTCGCGTCCGTCGACCCGGACGACGCCGAGGCCCGGATGGAGGATGGTGAACGGATAATCGGCGATTTTGGGCTTCGCGGCCGAGACGGTGGCGAGGAAGGTCGATTTGCCCGCGTTCGGCAGACCGATGACGCCTGCGTCGGCGATCAGCTTCAGTCGCAGAATGAGCGTGCGCTCGATCCCAGCGAGACCGGGATTGGCGCGGCGCGGCGAGCGGTTGGTCGAAGTGGCGAAATGGAGGTTGCCAAAGCCGCCGTTGCCGCCTTCGGCGACCACCACGCGCTCGCCGGGCTCAGTGAGGTCGGCGAGCATCGCGCCGCTCTCCTCGTCGAAGACCTGCGTTCCGATCGGCACTTTCAGAACCGCGTCGGCGCCGCGCCCGCCGGCGCGATTGCGGCCCATACCGTGCATGCCCGTTTTGGCCTTGAAGTGCTGCTGGTAGCGAAAGTCGATGAGCGTGTTCAGGCCGTCCGCGCATTCGACCACGACGTCGCCGCCGCGCCCGCCGTCCCCGCCGTCGGGGCCGCCGAACTCGATGAATTTCTCGCGCCGGAACGAGACCGCGCCCGCGCCGCCGTCGCCAGAGCGGATGTAGACGCGCGCCTGGTCGAGAAACTTCATAGAGCGTCCTCCGCGTCCCCTCTCCTACAGGAGAGGGGTTGGGGTGAGGGTTTAGCGCACGCCCGGCGATACGGGGCGCATCCCTCATCCGGCGGGGCCATAGCCCGTCCGGAAGGACGGGCGTCCTTCCTGACGCTCTGTCGCCCGCCACCTTCTCCCAAAGGGAGAAGGGAAGTCAGTGAGCCTGTCACGGAGAGCGCGCGAGTTCGACCGGCGACGCGGCCTCGACCATAGGCAGGCCAACGCCCACCCAATCCGCGCGCGCGAGGCGGAAGCTGTGGCACTCGACCAGGCCTCCGCGCGCAGGCGCGCCCTGCAGCCCCGTGCCGATGCGGGCAAACCCGCACTTTCCAAGTACAGTCTGCGACGCCTCGTTCTCCACCCTGACGCTGGCCAGGATCTCGACCGTCCGCGTCAATGCGAAGGCTGCGGCGATCACGGCTTCGGCCGCTTCGGTCGCAAGGCGCTTGCCCCACATCTCCGGCGCCAGCACAAAGCCAAGCGCTAAGCGATCCGTGCCGCGCAATTCGAGGCTGATCGCTCCGATGGCGTCGCTTTTGCCCCAAATCGAGGTCATCACGAGCGTGAGGTCGCGCCCGGCGGAGTTCGCTTCGCGCGCGGCGTAGATGAACCGCTCAGCCGAGCCTTCAGGATAGGGATGAGGGATGCGCGCGGTGTAGCGCGCGACTTCCCATCGGCTGCAAAATTTGTGGATCGCCGCGGCGTCGCAGATCCTGGGCCAGCGCAGCCAGAGCCGCGGCGTCTCAAGCCGGAACACATCGTCTCGTGCCAGATCGGGAAACATGAAATCACCGGTCAGCGCCCCATTGCCGGGGCCAAAAATGACGAAGGGGACGCGGCGACCGCATCCCCTTTGTAAGCTTCGCTTACCGGACGATTGAGCAGGCACTTTGGCCTTGTGTCTCATCTCGAAATTTCTGGTCTTTCGAGAACGTCCGCGGGGGCTTGTCGCCGAAGCGGGGTTCTCGTCTTGCTCCCCGCTTTATTCTGAAATGCTGATCGTTCGTACCGATACATATTGGCGTCCGTCGCCTTTTCGCTCAAAAGCGACTTCGCCGGCGGCGGTGGCGAACAAGGTATGGTCCGTGCCAAGGCCAACATTTCGACCAGCGTGAAATTTGGTTCCTCGTTGGCGTACAAGATCATGCCGCCAATAACCTGCTCGCCGCCGAACTTCTTCACGCCCAAACGCCGGCCAGCCAAGATCGCGGCCGTTGCGCGACGAACCGCCTGCCTTTTTGTGAGCCATAATCTTCACTCCGAAACCTTCTGCGGCGGCCCTTAACAGCCCGCCAACCTTGAACTACCCATAGCGCGTTCGAATGCGCCGGGGAATTGATCGTTCTACCTATTCGCTCGCCGAAGCCGCCGCTCTCGCCGGGGCCGCGCCGCCGGTCAGGATGTCGGTCACCCGCACGATCGTGAGGTCCTGCTTATGGCCGCGCTTGCGCTTCGGTTCTTGCGCCGGCGCTTCTTGAAGGCGTAACCTTCGGCCCGCGCGCCTGCTCGACGATCTCGCCGACCACGCTTGCGCCAGCGACCCGCGGCGCGCCGACATGGTTGATCGCGCCGTCGAACAGCGCCGGCACCTCGTCGAACACAATTCTCGCGCCGGCTTCGCCGGGCAGCGTCATAACCGTGATCGTATCCTCGGCGGCGACCTTGTTTGCTTGCCGCCGGTCTTGATGACTGCGAACATCGTTCTTTCCCGTGTTCCACCCGGCTCGCTACGCATCGAGCCATGCGCGGCCGGCTTTTTGGCAGTTGACCGAAAATGCGGCTCTCGCGAACCGCGGCTTCATGCTCGAAGTTTTGAGCTCAGGGGTTCAAAACCAAAAGCGCGCTTTGCGGCCGCGCTGGAGCAGGGCGAGCCTATAGGGGGAGCCTCGATCAAAGTCAACGCTTTTCCCGGACGTTGCTGGCGACGCTCGGGCAGTTACGTTGAACACGAATCGGGTGGAGGGCATATGTTCGTCGATTGGCTGCTCGCAAGCTTCCATCATCTGGCGGTCTTTTCGCTCGCCGCGATCCTGTCGGCGGAGATCTTTCTGACTGCGGGACCGATCGACGATCGCATGGTGTTGAGGTCGCCCGCATTGACGCCTGGTTCGGGATTGTGGCTGCGATCGTGGTGGCCGCCGGGGTGTTGCGGGTGTTCTTCGGGGCCAAGGGCTACGAGTATTATTACGTCAACATCTTCTTTTGGGCCAAGATGGCGCTCTTCGTCGGGGTTGGCCTCGTCTCTGTCGCGCCGACCATGCTGTACATCGGCTGGCGCCGGCGTGTCCGCGCCGACCCCTCCTTCCGACCGCCCGCGGACGAGATCAAGCAATTGCGCCAGACCCTGTATGTCGAGGCCGGGCTGTTCGCGCTTATTCCGATTTGCGCCGCCGCGATGGCGCGCGGCTACGGGATGTGAGGGCCCTTGGCCGAAGATTGCGGGAACAACCTTTCGTCGAAGCGCCGCATAGCCGAGGCTGGTAAAGCCCACGAGCATCATAATCGAGGCCGACGGCTCCATGAGCGGCAGCGGCGCCAACCCTAGGCGGTCTACACCCCTTCGACGATGCGAATCTCCCGTTCGGCTCCGCCCGCGAGCGCGGCCAACGCCTCTTGATAGGCCGGGCTGTCGTGCGCCGCCCGCGCCGCTTCCACGCTGTCAAACTCGAGAGCACCGTGCGCTGCTGGAGGCCGGCCTCATAGACCTTCGCCGGCATTCCACGCGCCAGGAAACGCCCGCCCGCGCCGGTTAGCGCCGGTCCGGCGAGCTTGGCGTAAGCCGCCAGCGCATCCGGGTTGCTGATCGAACGATATGTGGAGATCCAATACGCTTTGGCCATCGTGATTGTCTTTCTCGGCTTCGCCGCCCGCCTACCCTGCGCCCCGAGCGACTAATCGATCAGCTTGTAAGCCGGCAGGGTCAGGAACTCGTCGAACGTGTCGCTGAGCGACATGTCCGAAAAAAGCTGGGTCGCCTCCTTGAAGCGGCCGCCGTCGAACGCCTTGGCGCCGACCTCGCCCTTGACCCGCTCCATTTCGCCCTTGAGCGCGTCGCGGAACATCGCCGGCGTCACCTCGCGGCCGTCGTCGAGCTTCGCCTTGAGGTGGATCCACTGCCAGACCTGGGCGCGCGAGATCTCGGCCGTCGCCGCGTCCTCCATCAGGTTATAGATCGGGACGGCGCCGCGGCCCCTGAGCCACGCCTCGATATATTGCACCCCGACCCGGATATTCTCACGCAGGCCCTCCTCCGTGCGCTTGCCCTTGTGCACCTCGATGAGGTCCGCCTGCGTCACGTGAACGTCGTCGCGCTTCTTCGAGAGCTGGTTCTTCTCCGGCATCATCCGGTCGAACACTTCCATCGCGATCGGCACGAGATCCGGATGCGCGACCCAGGTGCCGTCGTGACCGTTGCCGGCCTCGCGCTCCTTGTCGGCGCGCACCTTGGCGAAGGCGGCTTCGTTTGCGGCCTTGTCGCCCTTGACCGGGATTTGCGCCGCCATGCCGCCCATCGCAAAGGCGCCGCGGCGGTGGCAGGTCTTGATCAGCAGCAGCGAATAGGCGTTGAGGAACGCCTTGCCCATCGTCATTTCCGACCGGTCCGGCGTGAGGAAGGCCTTGTTCTTGCCGAGGCGCTTGATGAACGAGAAAATATAGTCCCAGCGGCCGCAATTGAGCCCGACGATGTGGTCGCGCAGCTCGTAGAGAATCTCGTCCATCTCGAACGCCGCCGGCAGCGTCTCGATCAGGATGGTCGCCTTGAACGTCCCATGGGGAACGCCGAGCTCGCGCTCCGCGTCGGAGAAGACGTCGTTCCAGAGCCTGGCTTCGAGATGGCTCTCGAGCTTGGGCAGGTAGAAGGCCGGCGTCGAGCCCTGCGCGATCTGGGCCTTGGCGCAGTGGAAGACGTACAGGCCGAAGTCGAACAGCGAGCCGGACATCGCTTCGCCGTCGACGACCACGTGGCGTTCGGGCAAATGCCAGCCGCGCGGGCGCACCATCAAGACGGCGGTCTCGGTCTTGAGCGCGTAGGCCTTGCCGCTTGTCGGGTCGGTGAAGTCGATTTTTCCGGCCCACGGTCCTTCAGGTTGGCCTGGCCCTCGACCATGTTGGCGAAGACGGGCGAGGTCGCGTCCTCGAAATCGGCCATGAAGACCTTGGCGCCGGAATTCAGCGCGTTGACGATCATCTTGCGGTCGACGGGACCGGTGATCTCGACCCGACGATCGAGAAGGTCGGCCGGGATCTTGGCGACCGTCCAGTCGCCGTCGCGGATGGATTTGGTGTCGGGGAGAAAGTCCGGCAGCTTGCCGGCGTCGAAAGTCTTCCTGGCGCTCCATTCGCCGGACCAGCAATTCGAGCCGCCGCCGGTTGAAGCGCCGGTGGAGCCCGGCGATGAACGCGAGCGCCTCGGCGCTCAGAATTTCGTCCTGCCGGCCGCTGGACTTGGCGTTGATCTCGACGCCGGCTACAGCCGAGTGCGCTGTCATGAGGGGCTCCGCAAAGGCGTTGGAAGGTCCGAGACGCACGTCCTAGACCTTTTCTCCGCCTTTGTGGAGAGCCGTCGTTCAGGCCGCGAGGTTGGTTCGCTCGCCGACCGAGCGCTCGCGCCAAGCCCTTCGCCTCACGAGCAGGCCAGACGGGTCGGCGTCCAAGGGCAGCGCCGTCGCGTCGTTGACGTCGGATCGCGTGAGGCCGATGTCGCGCAGCTCATATTCCGACATGCGCGCCAGGTCGGACATCGTGCGCCGCGCCTCGCTGACCCGCGCCGGCCAGGTGAGGACGCGCCACAGAGCCTTGGCCCCGGAGCTCATAGAAAAATCAATCATGTTCGCCTCCAATTCGAAGAGACAATTCCCCGTTCGGCGCGAAGCTCGCGCCGGTGGAAGTCGTTCAATCTCGGGATGGTTATCTCGGGACGCTTATTTATATGGTGAGCGCCATTGATCGGTCCAACGAATGTTTGTAGAGTAACCGATCAAAATTTCGGATGAGTTCCATGCTCGACACCGACCAGCTTCGATCTTTCCTCGCCATCGTCAATTCCGGCTCGTTCACCAAAGCGGCTGACCGGGTGCACAAGACGCAATCCGCCGTCTCGATGCATATCCGCAGGCTGGAGGAGCAATTGGGCTGCGCGCTGTTCGTGAAGCAGGGACGCGGCGCCCGGCTGACGGACGAGGGCGAGAAGCTGATCGAATTCGCCCGCCGCATTGTCCAGGTCGAAGCGGGCGCGTTCGCCGCGCTGTCGCGCAAGGGCCTGAGGGGCGCGGCGCGGCTCGGCATTCCAGACGATTACGCGGAATCCTTCCTGGCCGACATCCTGGCGCGCTTCAATCGCCGTCATCCGCTGGTCGAGGTCTCCGTCGTCTGCGAGGCGTCGACCGACCTTGGTCCTCAGGTCGCCGCGGGCGCGCTCGATCTCGCATTGATCACCGACTACGAGGGCCTGAAAGGTCTTGAACTTCTGCGCGAGGAGCCCCTGGTCTGGGTCGCCGCCGAGCGATTCCAGGTGGAAGTGGGAACGCCGATCCCGCTTGCGCTCGGCAGCACGACCTGTTGCTGGCGGCGGGCGACCGAGGAGGCGCTGACCACAGTGGCGGCTGGCGTCACGCGAGCCCGGGTCTATTCCAAGAACTTCAGCGCGATCGGGACGGTCCTGCGCGCCGGCCTCGCGGCGACCATCCTGCCCGCGTCGCTGGTCGGTCCTGGCCTCAAGCGCCTCGGGCGCGCCGAAGGACTGCCCGATTTGCCGTTAAACCGCATGGGCCTCATCCACGCGCCGGGCCGTCCGAGCGAGGAGGCCAAGGCGCTGGCCGATGCGATCCGCGAAACCATCGTCTCCGACGCGCGCCAGGCCGCCTGAGGAAGCTCCGAATTCGTCCCGGTTGAACCTCCCCGAAATTTGCCTTCCGTCCCGGCTCGGCCTATTTCGGGGCCCAGTCCCGTCCTCACCCACGGCGCGCTTCCAGCCGATACGTGAGTTCCGGGCGATCCTCTAAGCCTCGAAGACAGTCATGACCGACGCGACCGCGCCACGGACCGGGTTCATGCAATCGGTCTGGGCGAACCCGATCCTCCTGCTCGTCTTTACGACGCTGGTCTGGGGCGCCCATTCGGTCGTCGGCCGACTGGCCGTCGGCCAGATCGGGCCGATGACCTTGGTCACGCTTCGGTGGGCGGTGGCCCTCATCCCCATACTCATCACTGCCCGCCCCTCGCTCAGGCGGGACTGGCCGGCGCTTCGCGCGCGCTGGGTCTATCTCGCCGTCATGGGCGCTTCCGGCTTCACCGCCTTCAACGCGCTCTTCTATGTCGCCGCCCATCATACGAGCGCGCTCAATCTCTCGATCATTCAGGGCGCCATCCCGGCGCTTGTCCTTTTGGGAGCGCGGGCCTTCCTGGGGGTTCGGTTCACTGCGCTGCAGGCGCTCGGCGCGCTCGTCACCATGATCGGCGTGGCCGTGATCGCCGCGCAGGGCGATCTGGCAAGGCTCGCGGCGCTCGCCTTCAATAGCGGCGACGTCATGATGGTCGTGGGCGCGGTGCTCTACGCGGGCTACACGATCGGCCTTCGCCAACGCCCCCACGTCTCTCAGGTGAGCATGCTGGCGGCCATGGCGCTCGCCGCCTTCGTCACCTCCGTTCCCTTGATGATCTGGGAAATCCTGTCCGGCGGATTCGTCTGGCCGACTGCAATCGGCCTTCTGGCGCTCGCCTTCGCGGCGCTCGGGCCGGCCTTCATCGCGCAGCTCACCTTTATGCGCGGGGTCGAACTGATCGGCCCGGGCCGGGCGGGCGTGTTCGTCAATCTGGTGCCGATCTTCGGCGCCATCATGGCGGTTGTCATCCTGGGCGAGCCCTTCGCCCGCTATCATGTCCTCGCGCTCTTGTTAGTTGTCGGCGGCATCGCGATCGCGCAAAGAGGCGCAGCCGGCGCTCAGCGTTAAGCGTCCCATAAGCCGAAGGAGATCGACATGGCCTGGATTGAACTGAAGCCGGAGGGAGCGGGCCCGATTCGAGCCTGGCGCGCCGATCCGTCGGGAAAGCCGCGCGGCGGAATCGTCGTCATCCAGGAGATTTTCGGCGTCAATTCCCATATTCGCGCGGTCACGGACCGGTTCGCCGCCGACGGCTATCTCGCGGTCGCGCCGGCCATTTTCGAGCATGTCGAGCCCAATTTCGAGACCGGCTACGATGCTGACGCGAGAGCGCGCGGCATGGCGATCGCCGGCAAGATCGATCGCGAGCAGGTGCTGCGCGACGTCGCCGCGGCGATCGCGGTCGCGAAGGAAGGCGGCAAGGTCGGCATCGTCGGCTTTTGCCTCGGCGGCACGGTCGCCTGGTCGGCGGCGGGCCAGCTTTCGGGCCTCAGCGCCGCGGTCGGCTATTACGGCGGTGGGATCATCGGGCTCAAGGACTTGAAGCCCAGCGTCCCGACGCTGCTGCACTTTGGCGAGAAGGACCAGCATATCCCGATCGCCGGGGTGAAAGAGGTCGCCGCCGCCCATCCGGACGTCGAGGTCCACATCTATCCCGCCGATCACGGCTTCAACTGCGACCACCGGGAGAGCTACGACGCGCCGAGCGCCGCGCTCGCCTGGACGCGGACGCTGGAGTTTTTGAAGAAGCATGTGGGGTAGGCGGCGCGACGCTGTCGCGCGATGACGCCGGGGTCCCGGCAACGCCAAATAAATCCAAGCAAAACCAAGGAAATCCAAGGAAAAAAGCTTGCATTTCCTTGGATTCCTTTGGCCGAATCGGGGCTTTTCAATGGGTTACGGCGAATCCAAATAAAAAAATCCTTTCCCGCCGCCCAAAACCAATAACACATCTATAGAAGGTGCTTATTCTGACGCGTTGTCTCCCCTGGAGGCGGCCAAGACGGCTGATCGGTCGAAGGAGAAAGCCTAACACGTAGGTTCTGTTTTAGCAAATAATTGAACCGACTTTCTGCTCTCCCGCGTGGAGCTATCTGCCAAGGCAAGGAAGCAGGCTAAACACTTACTGGTTGCGGCAAATGGCTTAGCCAATAATCATTCTGCCAATCGTCGTACCCGAGCAATTCACCGAACCGCCGCTCCTTTTCGCGAGACCACCCCAGACTGCCGGAGTAGGCTACGCATCGCATCGACCCGCCATTCCTCGCCGGGAAGAACGTAGAAGATGCTTCGGATTTGGATCTCAGGGCGTTGCGGAGCGGGCTCGACGAATTCGCATTTGAGCAAACGGCCGGTCGCCGAGTGCCTGTCAAACATTCGCCAATAACGAATACAGCAGTCTAATTCATAACCGCGGGCCTCAGCAAAGTACGCGAGCGGCTTAAGCCCCCTCAGCATTAAGCCAAGTTCCCTGTTTGTGTGAACGAGATACGGCAAATTGCGGAGGCGTTCGGGGAGCATAAGCGCAAGCCTGACCAACTCGAGTTCAATTTCTGCTAAGGCAAATTGCATTGGGGTCGACCTGGGCCTTGTAGCCGCGCTCGATAAGCGCGGCCGGCGCGGTCAGCGACCGCGCCTACAGCGCCCAATTCAACGAAATCGCAATCCGCTTCAAGGGGAAACGGCCTCTCGCACGATCAAGTTGATTGGGTTTTGACGGTGTATGTCGAGGCTAAGCGAACTGCCTGAACCACCGCGGGATCAGGCCTGGGAGCCGCCGGATAGACGGCGCTGAAGGTCTCATGTCAACAGCCTTGGGGAACGCTCTGACCGCCCGCGGCGCTCGACTGGAAGCACAATACAACTGCATTTCGTGGCGTAAACCGTCGCGCGATAAGCCTTTTCCGCCATTTGCTAGCCCTAGGGCGTCGCGAGACGCCCGTCCTTCCGGACGGGATGCCGCTCCTCCCGCTGCTCAAGCCGTCGCGCCACGACATGGCTTGGCCGCCCAAGGCGACGGTCGGCCACCCGCCTCATGCTCGTGCGACGCCTCACGGAAGTCTTTCGTAGCGCCCAGCGCGCCAAACGTTCATTTCGTAGGTCATGCCCTCGGCGTCGCCTTTGGCGTCGAAGGCCACCGGCCCGAACACGGTGGCCACAGGACCGCCTGCGCGCAGTGCGTGCGCGACGGCGGCGCCATCCACCCTGCCAGCGCGCCGGACGCCTTCCGCCAGCGACTGCACGGTCGCGTAACTGAACAACGTGAAGCCTCCAGGCGCGAAACCCGTCGCCCGGAACTCGTCGACGACATGTTTGGCTGTCGCCAAACCAACCGGATCGCGTACAAACGGAAATAAGGTTCCCTCGCCGGCGGTCCCGGCGATCTGCCAGAATTCGGGCGTCACGAAACCGGACGTCGTCACCATTTGGAATTTGACCCCCTGGTCGGCGGCCTGGCGCAGAATGAGCCCGCCCTCGGTTGGATAGCCGCCGTAATAGAGGACTTCGACTTCAGCCGCTTTCAGCTTGCCGACAATGGCGCTGTAGTCCTTCTCGCCGGGATTGATCCCCTCGTAGAGGATTTCCCGTACCCCCGCGGCGTTCAAATTCGCCTTGACCTGGTCGGCTAAACCTTTGCCGTAGGTGCTCTTGTCATGCACAAAGGCGATCTTTTTGCCCTTGTATCTGTCCGCCATCCAGGCGCCCACCATTTTGCCTTGACTGTCGTCCCGCGCATAGAACCGCATGATGGTCGGCCAATTCTTGGCGAAAGCGGCGTCGGTGAGCTTTGAATTGACGGAGGCCGGCGTCATCATCAGCACGCTATATTCGGCATAGACCTGGGAAGCGGGAATTGAGGCGCCCGAGCAGACGTGGCCGTCGACAAGAGAGATTTGCTCCCCGATCACATGATTGGCGATCGACACGGCTTGCTTGGGATCGCAGGCGTCGTCCTCGATCGTGAGGACGATCTTCCGCCCGTTCACGCCGCGAGCCTCGTTGATGTCCTTGGCCGCCATCTCAGCGCCGCGCCTGACCTGATCGCCCGCCTCCGCGAGCGAACCCGTCATCGAGCCGGCGACCGCGATCCGAATGTCTTGAGCGGACGCGGCGCGAGAGCAAAAAATCATTGCCGAGATGAGCAAGGCTTTCGCAGCCATCCGTAACGCCATTGGCAGGCCTCCTCCTCCGCTAAGACGGCCTCAGGAGAGCGGTAGTGCGCATGGTCGATTCACCCGTGGCTCAAGCGGCGAGCAATATAGAGGTGCGTTTCATAATCCATACTGAGCTTGCCGCCTTGATCGTCAATTGCCTTAGCAATCTCGCCAATGATCCCCTCACGTTTCGCAGGTTCCATCATCCGGTGCTCCGATCTCGTGCGCAAGAAATCGATATAGCTGGATGTACTATGATGCCACTTCCAAGAATACGTTCTGTGCTCTACCCGTCCAAAGAGCCCAAACTCATCGAACCATCCGGCGAATGGACCCTGGGGCAAGTACCAAGATTCCGGTGGAGGGCCCCACTTGCCTGTATGACGCAAGTAAATTTCTTTAAACCGAGTAAGCAAAGAAGCGGGGAGTCCCACTGGAACGTGCCCAAATACCGCGAGCGAACCGTCGGGCGAAAGCGCCTCCGCGGCTTTCGTAAAGCGAGTTCTAGGGGACACCCAGTGCCAAGACTGCGCAGCGACAATCAGTCGGAACCCGCCTCGGTTCGGAGTCCATGCCTCGAACGTGGTCTGCACAAACTCGACATTGCGGAAGTCCACTAAGCTTTCGCGTGCGGTCCGGAGCATTTCTGCTCCTGGATCAATCGCAAGGATCGAAAAATTTCGCTTGGCAAAACTTCTAGTCGCCTGGCCCGTGCCGCAGCCAACTTCGACAATTCTATCGTTTTGCTTCAGGTCAGCGTATAAAACAACATCCTCGATAAGCGTCTCTGGATAGTCGGGACGCGCGGTGTTGTACACGCTCGCGACTTGATCGAATGTAAAGCGCTGTTCCATAAGCCCCTTGTGCACTAAGGCGAGGCCAGGTTCCAATTGGGCGCTAGCCCTAGAAGTCGCTGGCGAGCCCCTTCACCTCCCAGTCGCCATAGCGCGCCGGGTCGAGGCCGCCGCGGCCGTTGAGCTCTCGCGGCAGGCTCGGTTCGGCGCCGGCGCGCCTCGCCTCCGCCTCCTTGAGCGCCCTTCGCGCCGCTGCGGGGAGTTCGCGCGCGGGCGGCTCGTCAGCCTCGAGGCCTGACTCTGGAGGGTCCTCGTTCATATCGCGCTCGCCTCGCCATCGTTTCACCGGCTCGCCAGCCGACGCCGGACCGCCGCTTGCCGTTTCCCATTCAGCCGGACGCAAGGCCGCCGTAGATTTCGCGTATAGTCCTGTGCTGGGCGGTCGGCAATTTTGATTCGAGGCGAGGCTCGTTGGCGCGACAATCGGGCGGGTTTCATGCGGGCCGCGCCGAAGCGCCGGCCCCTCCGCCGCCGGGCCTGGCGGCGCGGGTCGCCGCGGCCCGCGCGGTGGCCGAAGCCCTGACCTTGTCGCGGCCGCTCGACGAGCGGCTGGCCGCCGATCTCGCCCAGCAAAGAGGCGGCCTCGACGCGCGCGACCGGGGGTTGGCGCGCTCGATCGCCACCGTGTCGCTCCGCCGGCTCGGCACGATCCGCAAGGCGCTGGCGCGCCGACTGGAAAAGGGGATGCCCAAGCGCGGCGGCGCGCTGGAATGGACGCTCGTCGTCGCCGCGGCGCAAATCCTGTTCCTCGATATTCCCGATCATGCGGCGGTCGACCTCGCGGTCAAGGCGACGCGCGCCGAGCCGGCCAGCGCTCCATTCGCCGCGCTCGCCAATGCGGTGCTGCGCGCCATCGCCCGCGACCGGGATGACATTCTGGCGAGTTCCGATCCCCTCGATGACGATACGCCGGCATGGCTCGCCCAGCGCTGGCGCTCGACCTATGGCGAGACCGTCGCGCGCGCCATCGCCCTGGCCCACCGCTCGGAGCCGACCCTCGACCTCAGCCTCAAAAGCGACCCCGCCGGTTGGGCGGAGAAACTCGGGGGGATGGTGTTGCCGACCGGCTCGGTGCGCCTCGAGACCCACGCGCCGATTACCGAGCTCGAAGGCTACGCCGACGGCCAATGGTGGGTGCAGGACGCCGCGGCGGCGTTGCCGGCAAGGCTCCTGCGGGCGGCTCCCGGCATGAGGATTGTCGACCTCTGCGCCGCGCCGGGCGGAAAAGCAGCCGAACTGGCCGCGGCGGGGGCCGATCTCATCACCGTCGATCGCTCGGCCGAGCGGCTCAAGCTGCTGGCCGCCAATTTCGCCCGCCTGAACCTTCGCACGGAGGTCGTGGTCGCCGACGCGCTCACGTTCGACGCGCCGCCGTTTGACGCCGTGCTCCTGGACGCGCCGTGCACCGCGACCGGCACCATCCGCCGTCATCCCGACGTCGCCTGGATCAAGCGTCCGGGCGACCTCACCCCGCTTGTCAAGCTTCAGGCGGATTTGCTCGACAAGGCGATCGCGCTGGCGCGGCCGGGCGGCGCCATTGTCTATTGCGTATGCTCGCTCGAACCGGAGGAGGGCGAAGCCCAGATCGCCGCCGTCCTGCGCCGTAACCCGGACGTGCGGCGCCTGGCCGTCACCGCCGAAGAGATCGGCGGCCTTGCCGAGTGCATCACCCCTTCGGGGGATTTGCGCACGCTCCCCTGCCACCTGTGGGGCGAAAATCCGCGGCGCTCGGGCCTGGACGGGTTCTTCGCCGCCCGGCTGGTGAAGGCAGACTAAGCAAGTTTGCGTTGGCGGACCAACGCAAATTTGCTTAGATTCCTTTGATTTCGCAGGATTTTGAGCCGAAAACCGGCATCCACTTTTCGGCAATCCTGCCTAGCCGCCCTCACCGGAAGAAGGAAAATGGGCCCAGTCCGTGCTGGCGCAGCCATTCGGCGCTGTCCTGCGCCTCGTACTTGGCCTGATTGTCGAAGTTCCATTGCCGCTCTCTTGGGGTGAGCGACTGGGTCGGGATCACGGGTCCCCAGCCGACGGTGCCCCAGGAAGAGGAATTGCCCTGTTGTGCGAGCGCCGCGCTGGACAGGAGAACGATCCCGGCAGCGAGACCGATGAACGAAGCCGCTTTGAACATTGATCTTTTCCTATGGCGCGCGCGACCGGCGGCGCCGAGCGCGCGTGAGAACGGTCCGGGTTATAAACCCCTCAGCTCAGGGAATATTCGCCCGGCCGAAAGCTAGCGGCAGTTAATAGCGGCTGTAGCCGCCATGATGTCGAATCCAGGCCGCGCCGGCGCGCGCTCGCTCCTTGCTCTCATTGGCGTGGTTCCACGAACGTTGGAAGGGCGTCAAAGATTGGGTCGGAACGGTCGGACCAGAGCCTTCCGAGCCATAGGACGACGAATTGCCGCTGACGGCGAACGCGGGGACGGACGGGACGACGAGGGCGGCGGCAAGGCCGATCAACGCGATTGTCTTGAGCATGGGTTGCTCCTTCAATCCAGTGCTTGAACTGTCACATCGTCAGAAGAAGGGAAACGGGCCCTTCCGATGTTGGCGAAGCCATTCGGCGCCGGCGTAAGCGCGCTCCTTACTCTCATTGGCGTGGTTATACGAACGTTGGAAGGGCGTCAGGGACTGCGTCGGGATGGTGGGACCGTAATCCTGAGTTCCGTAAGCCGATGAATTGCCGCTGACGGCGAACGCCGGGACGGACGGGACGACGAGGGCGGCGGCAAGGCCGATCAACGCGATTGTCTTGAGCATAAGCTGTTCCTTCGATGCAGTGCTTGGACTTTCACATAAGGAACGTTCGAGATCGGACAATGCTCCACGGACCCATGAAAGCCATGACATTTTGGTGATCCAAGCGGCAATCCCCGGCATTTCCTACGTGGCTCGAGCTGTGCTATTGCACTGCAACAAAATGGGCACAATCGACCTGGGGGCGTTCGCGCTAATGGCCACGGATATCGTCAGAATCGGGCGGGCGCTCCTCTCCGTTTCCGACAAGACCGGCCTTCTGGATCTCGCGCGCGCCCTGAAGCCGTTTGGCGTCGATTTTCTTTCGACCGGGGGGACCGCCGCGGCGTTGAACGCCGCCGGCTTCGCGGTCGTCGACGTGGCGCAGGTCACCGGCTTTCCGGAGATGATGGACGGGCGGGTCAAGACTCTGCACCCGCGGGTGCACGGAGGCCTGCTGGCGATCCGATCCGAGCCGGCGCATCAGGCGGCGATGATCGCCAACGACATCACCCCGATCGACCTCGTGGTCGTCAATCTTTATCCGTTCGAAGCGGCGGTGAAGCGGGACGCCTCGTTTGAGGAGAGGGTCGAGAACATCGACATCGGTGGGCCGGCGATGATCCGCTCGGCGGCCAAGAACCACGACGATGTCGTGGTCATCGTCGATGTGGACGATTATCCAGCGCTGGTCGACGAATTCAGCGCGGCCAGGGAGCGACCAGCCTCGCTTTCCGCCGCAGAATGGCTCAGAAGGCTTTCGCCCGCACCGCGGCGTATGATGCGGCGATCTCGAACTGGCTCGGCCACGAAATTCACGAGCCCGCGCCGAAATGGCGCGCTTTCGGCGGCGTTCTGCATCCGAGCTTCGGAGCGCTTCGCTACGGCGAGAATCCGCACCAGCGCGCGGCCCTGTACCTCAGCGCCGAGGCGCGCCCCGGCGTCGCGACGGCGCGCCAGATCCAGGGCAAGGAGCTGTCCTACAACAACATCAACGACACCGACGCGGCTTACGAGCTGGTCGCCGAGTTCGATCCGTCGGAAAGCGCCGCGGTGGCGATCATCAAGCATGCGAACCCGTGCGGCGTCGCCGTCGGCCCGTCGCTGCTCGAGGCCTACGAAAAGGCGCTGAGCTCGGATCCCGTGTCCGCGTTCGGCGGGGTGGTGGCGCTGAACCGCAAGCTTGACGCGGCCTCGGCCCGCAAGATTGTCGAGATCTTCACCGAGGTGATCATCGCCCCCGAGGCGGATGACGAGGCGCTGGCGATAATCGCGGCGAAGAAAAACCTGAGGCTCCTGCTCGCCGGCTCGCTTCCCGATCCGAGAGCGGCGACGCTCACGGTGCGATCGGTCGCCGGCGGACTCCTGGTCCAGGATCGCGACAATGGCGTGCTCGAAGAGGGAACGCTCAAAGTCGTGACCAAACGGGCGCCGACTTCGCGCGAACTGGCCGACCTGAAGTTCGCCTGGGCGGTCGCCAAGCACGTGAAGTCGAACGCCATCGTCTACGCCAAGGACGGCGTCACCGTGGGCGTTGGAGCGGGCCAGATGTCGCGGGTCGATTCCGCGCGGATCGCCGCGCGGAAGGCTGAGGAGGCGGCCGAGATGGCGGGCTTGCCCGAACCCCTCACGCGCGGCTCGGTCGTCGCCTCCGACGCCTTCTTTCCGTTCGCCGATGGTCTGGTCGCGACGATCGAAGCCGGCGCGACCGCGGTCATCCAGCCCGGAGGATCGGTGCGCGACGCCGAGGTGATCGCCGTCGCCGATGAAGCGGACGTAGCCATGGTTTTCGCCGGCATGCGGCACTTCCGGCATTGACGGATCGTCAGTCGGATTGCTCGCGCGCAACGGGTAGGACCGCCGGGGCCGGGCGCGGGCTATTGCTCGGGCGAAACGATGACGGAGATTTGATCCTTGGGAACGCCGCTGAACTGAAGCGCGAGCGGCCGGCCCGGCAGGTCGAACTTGACGCTCTTGCGGGCGCCTTCGCATCCCTTCGAGCCGGTAAACCCGATCGGATGCAGGTACGCCCCGCCATCGAGGACGTCGACCCAGCCTTCCGAGGAGATCGTGAGCCTGTAAGCGCCCGGCTTGGCCGGCGCGGCGAGGGTAAAATGGCCGGCGAAGGCGGAAGGCGACTTTGGCGCCCGTTCGGGCGCCTTCGGCAATCCAGCGGCCGAGAGCGGCTGGAGCTCGAGCATCATCGCGACGTCGTAGGGGAGCGCGCCGCCATTGGGGAGCGAAGCCTTGTCGGCGCGGACAAGCGCCGCGCGCTCATGGTCGAGCGGCCATTTGAAGCCATCGCAGCCCGAACCTTCCTGCGCCTGAGCCAAGCCAGGCGCGGCGATAAGCGCAACGGCGACGAGCCATCGGCCAAAGGTCATTGCACCGTGGTCACTTTCGCGGGCGCGTCGGGGCTTCGCAGCGTCTCGGCCTTGGCGCCGTGCAGGAACTTGATGGCGGCGTCGAGCTGCGTGTCCTTGTCGCGATCCGGCGGCACGTAGGCGTCAGAGCCCTTCTCTTCCTCGCCGTCGTTCTTCAAATGACCGAACAGCGAGGCTTCTCCCATGCTCGAGACCTTGCCCTTCAGGTCGTCGGGAATGTTTTCGAGCACCCTGATGTCCGGATCGATGCCCTTGGCCTGGATCGAGCGGCCGGAAGGCGTGTAGTAGCGGGCCGTGGTGAGCTTAAGCGCGCCATTTTCGCCGAGCGGCAGGATGGTCTGAACCGACCCCTTGCCGAAAGTGCGCGTGCCGATCAGCGTTGCGCGCTTCAGATCCTGCAAGGCGCCGGAGACGATCTCCGAGGCCGAGGCCGAACCGCCATTGATGAGCACCACCACCGGCTTGTCCTGCGACAGGTTGACGCCGGGACGGGCCGAGTAACGCTGCACCTGGTCGGAATTTCGGCCGCGGGTCGAAACGATGTCGCCGGTATCGACGAAGGCGTTGGTGATCTCGACCGCCTGGTTGAGCAGGCCGCCGGGATTGTTGCGCAGGTCGAGGACGTAGCCCTTCAAATTCGCCTGGCCGGGTTCGGCGCGGAAATGATCGAAGGCCTTGCGCACCCCGTCGTACGCTTCCTGGTTGAACTGGGTGATGCGGATATAGCCGATGTCGCCGCTCTCCAGATGCGAGCGCACCGACTGAACATGGATGATCTCGCGGACGATCGTGAATCTCCTTGAGGTCCCCGTTCGATCCGCGCTCGACGGTCAGTCTCACCGGCGACTTGGCGGGGCCGCGCATCTTTTCGACCGCTTCCTTGAGGCTGCAGGCCCTTGACCGCCGTGTCGTCGATGCGGGTGACCAGATCGCCGGACATCAGGCCGGCGCGCGCCGCGGGCGTATCGTCGATCGGGCTGACCACCTTGACCAGCCCATTTTCCATCATCACTTCGAGGCCCAGGCCGCCGAATTCCTCGCCCTTCATGCTGCTCTGGAAGTCCTGCAAGGCCTTGGGATCAAAATAATTTGAATGCGGGTCGAGAGACGCCAGCATGCCGTCGATCGCCGACTTGACCATTTTCTCGTCGTCAGGCTTCTCGGCATAGTTGTCGCGCACTTTGTTGAACACTTCGGCAAAGAGCGCGAGCTTGTCATTCGTGCTGGAGCCGGCGGCGCGCAGCACATCGTGCGAGGCGCCAACCAGCACAATGCCGGCGGCGACTCCATAGGCAAGATAAGAGAGACCCTTCCTCATCGACGTACGCTCAGCTCCCTGGCTCGTGTCGAGCGCATCAATTCGGCTTGGCGGGGGTCGCTGGCCCGGGTCGGTCGGCGTCGGGGACGTCGCCGTCGCCGAGCATCGCTCTTCACCGGCGCCGCATCGGCCTTCACGGCCGGCTCAGGGTACTTGATCCCGTGCAACAGGTCGATGGCGGCGGTGAGTTGCTTGTCGTCCTTCTCGTTCGGCGGGACATAGGCCTGGGACGCCGATGTATCCTCGGCGCCATTGGCGAGATGGCCCTTGAGCGAGGCCTCGCCCTTCATGTCGTCCTTGCCCTTAAGGTCGTCAGGCACGTCCTCCAGCACCTTGATGTCAGGCTCGATGCCCTTGGCCTGGATCGATCGGCCCGATGGCGTATAGTAGCGCGCCGTCGTCAGCCTGAGCGCGCCGTTCTCGCCAAGCGGCATGATCGTCTGCACTGAGCCCTTGCCGAACGACCGGGTGCCGATCAGCGTCGCGCGCTTATGGTCCTGGAAGGCGCCGGAGACGATTTCCGAGGCCGAGGCCGAGCCGCCGTTGATCAGGACCACGAGGGGTTTGCCACCCGACAGGTCGCCGCCCGGCTTGGCGTCGAAGCGTTGGGTCTCATCCGCGGTTCGGCCGCGGGTCGAGACGATCTCGCCTCGGTCGACGAACGAATTGACGACATCGATCGACTGGTCGAGCAAGCCTCCCGGATTGTTGCGCAGATCCAGGATATAGCCCTTGAATTTGTCGGCCGGGATCTCGCTGTGCAGCTTCTCCATCGCACTCTTCAGGCCGTCCTCGGTCTGCTCGGTGAACTGAGTGATGCGGATGTAGCCGATGTCGTCATCCTGGACATGCGAGCGGACCGACTGGACATGGATCAGATCGCGGACGATGGTGAAATCCTTGACCTCCTTCTTGGGGCCGCGAACGATCTTGAGCTTCACCGGCGAATTGATCGAGCCGCGCATTTTCTCGACCGCCTGATCGAGCGTCAGCCCCTGGGTGGACGTGTCGTCGATGGCCGTTATGATGTCGCCCGAGAGCACGCCCGCCTTGGCGGCTGGCGTATCATCGATCGGGGTTACGACCTTGAGAAGCCCGTCTTCCTGCGTCACCTCGATGCCAAGGCCGCCGAACTCGCCCTTCGTCTGGACCTGCATGTCGCGAAACGCTTTGGCGTCCATGTAGCTCGAATGCGGATCGAGCGAGGACAGCATGCCGTTAATCGCGGCCTCGATCATTTTCGATTCGTCTGGCTTCTCGACATAGTCGTTTCGGATCTTGTCGAACACGTCGCCGAACAGATTGAGCTGCCGATACGTGTCGGCGGCCGCAGCGTAAGCGGCGGGGCTGGCGAACAGCAGCGCTTGCGGCGCCGTGGCCGCGGCTGCAGCTCCCAAAACAACTCCAACTCCTAAGTAACCAGCTTTACGAATCATCCGCGCGCCTTCTCGATGTCTGACTTTGCCCACCACGGCCCCGGATCGATTGCAGTTCCGTCCTTGCGAAACTCTATATAGAGAACCGGCCGCCCCGCGCCAACTGCGGCCGCCGTCGCCATGCGAGCGGACCCGTCGCCCATCACGCCGACCGGTTCTCCCGCCAGTACGAACTCGCCGGATTGAACATTGATTCGATCCATCCCGGCAAGCAGGACATAATATCCCCCGCCCGCGTCGATGATCAAGAGTTGTCCATAACTCCGGTATGCTCCGGCGAAAAGCACCGCCCCGTCCGCCGGCGCGGAGACGGTCGCTGCGGCAGGCGTCGCCAAGGACACCCCCCGTTCGATCCCTCCAAAGTCGTCCGACGAACCGAATGTCCTCAGAATCGCGCCCGCGGCGGGCAGCGGCACGCGTCCTTTCGCGTCGGCGAAGGCGATTTCGGGCTTGAGACGCGCTGTCTCGGCGCCGTGCGCGGCTTGCGCTCGCGCCTCGATGTCGTTCGCCACGGCGACCTCGGCCGCATGCGCCGCCGCCGCCGAGGCGTTGCGAGCGGCCGTTTCGCTATCGAGCCTCGAGATAAGGTCCTTGAGCGACGTCGCCTTTTTGGCGAGTTCGGCCGCGCGCTGCTGCTGCGAGCCGAGCGCGTCCTGCGCCGAGGCCAGAGACTGCTGGCGCGCGTCGATGAGCGCCCCAAGGCGCATTTTGTCGGCCGCGAGCGCCTTGCCCTTCTCGGTCAGTTCGTCGCGCTCCCGCGCGATGGATTCCCGGGTTTTGGCGAGATCGTCGAGATCCCGCCGAGCCGACTTCGATCTCCGATTTCAGCTCCGGGATGAGGGCGCCCATAACGGTCGCCGCGCGCACCGCCTCCGACATGTCGTCTGGTTTGACGAGAATGGCGGGGGGAGGATTGCTTCCCATCCGCTGAAGGGCGGCAAGCACGTCAGCGATCATTCCGCGCCGACGCTCGAGCGAACGCGAGAGTTCATCGGCCGTTGCGTTGAGGCCCGACAATCGATCGGCAGCCGCGGCGGCGCCGCGCTCGGCGTCCTGCACCTTGGCGGTCGTCTCGATGAGCGCCGCGGAAAGGCGCGCCCGATCGGCGCGAACGGAGTCGATTTCGGTCTCGATCGCCCGCCGCTGCTCCTCCGACTGGCGCAGCGTGTCCTCGACGCCGCGGAGCTCCATTTCCTTGTCCGCGCGTTGCTGATCGACGCCGGCTTGTCCGCGCCGGCATGATCGGCGCCGCGGCGGGCTGCGGCGGGGCAGGGTCAGCAAGCGCCGTTGCATGCGCCGAGCGAGGCGGCCAGGACGGCCGCCCCCGCGCGATCTGTCCATGTTCGCCTTCGCTGCACGGGCGCATGGATCATCAAATCTAGCTAATATCTAGGCGGTTGAGGGCAATAATGCCTATCGTGGTTGCCGGAAGCTGATAGAACGACCGGGTCAGCCGCGGTGATAGGGATGCCCGGTGAGAATTGTCATGGCCCGATACAGCTGTTCGCCAGCCATCACCCGGACCAGCTGGTGGGGCCAGGTCATTCGGCCGAAGCTCAGCACTCGATGCGCCACCGCGCGAAGCGATGGGTCGAGCCCGTCCGGCCCGCCGATCGCGACCGCATAGGCCGGTCGCGACGCGTCACGCTCCCGGCCGATGTCGGCGGCCCATTCCTCGCTGGTCGCCGCCGGCCCTTGCTCGTCAAGCAAAACCAAAGCGCCGCCCTTGGGCGTGGCGGCGAGGATTGCGGCGGCTTCTTCGGCTCGCCTTTCGTCCGGCCGACGCGAGCGCGATTCGCCAATCTCGCGCAAGTCAACGCCGACAAGGCCCGCGCCCCGCGCGCTCTGCGCCAGTCGCTCGAAGTAGCGATCGAACAGCAGGCGCTCTGGCCCCGCCTTCAGTCTGCCCACGCAAATCAGCGCGAGGCGCATGTTCAGATATCGGCCGCTTCAGCTCTTGGCGGCTTCGCCAGGCCGATCGGCGCTCCACATCTTCTCAAGGTTATAGAACCGGCGAACGTCTGGGCGGAAAACGTGCACGATCGCATTTTGCGCATCGAGCAGCACCCAATCGCAAAGCGGCATTCCTTCAACTTTCGGTGAGGGATAGCCGGCGTCACGACAGGCTTTTACCACCCGGTCGGCGATGGCGCCGACATGCACGCTCGAGCGGCCGGAGGCGATGATCATCCGATCGGCCAGCGTCGTCCGGCCGGAGAGGTCAATCGAGACGATGTCCTCGGCCTTGGCGTCTTCAAGTCCTTCAACGATAATTTGCGACAGGACGTCGGCTGTTCGCGCGCTCCCGGAGGGGGCCGGGTTGCCGGCGGCGGGCCGGGGGGTGAGGCGTCAAGTTCAGCGTCGCATTCCTTTTGCGCGGGGTCAATTCGCGCCGCGCATACGAAACATGCGACCTCCCGCTGCGCATTTCAAGCTCGCCATTCGGCAGAGTGTTTGCATTGTCAACACAACCTTGCCGACAGATCGGCATGCTCGGCGTCCGGGCGGCTCATTGGCGGGCCGCCCTTCGTCAGTCGCCGATCGTCGAGGCTGTCGCCCCATCCACGCCGGCGCGGCGCGAAACGCGGGAAGCCTTCAGCGCGGGCGCTGAAGGCGCCGATTGGGATATCGGCCGGTATCGACGACGTCACCCAGAAGGAGTGCGTAAAGCCGAAGGCGCAGACAGCGTTATGTCGGCGACGCCCAATTCGCCGGCGATCCAGCCCGACCCGGGCAGTTCGACGTCCAATGCGCTCAAACCCGCGGTCAATTGGCCCGTGACCCGATCAACCCACGGCCCGTATTGCTTTTCCGCCGGTCGTAGCATGCGCTCATAGTGGCGCTGCACCGCTTTTCCATGACGGTCAGGGCAAGGGCGGTCGCCCGCAGCGCCGCCAAGCGCTGAGGCTCAGCGCCGTCGACGGCGTCAGCGCGGCGATGGGCGGATCGACGCCGGCGAGATAATCGAGAATCACGCTCGAATCCATCAGCGCCACGCCGTCATCCGTAAGGAGGGTTGGCGCTTTCAGGAGCGGGTTGAGCTTTGAGAACTGGTCAATGTGCCGAAAGAGCGAAATTGGCCGATGTATAAACGGAGTTTTGGCCATGATCAGCACAATGGCGACCCGGCGCACGTAGGGCGAATCAAGCATTCCGATCAGTTGCATGAGGTTTCCTCGCTCGAGCGCCGGGTGCTAGGGCAGGAAAACAGCCAAAACGCAAGGGACGTCGGGAGGATGGAAGAACGCGACCGGGCGCGAGAGCTTGCGCTCCCAGGCCGTGCGCGGTAACTAATCTCACGGCCCGTTCAACTCAACGCGGGCGTCAAAAGCGAGCGAAACCCCTGTTTTGACGACCTTGGCGGCTTCTTTTCCGCGGCTGGGCTCCCGCGGTGACCGCACGACGGTCGGCCCCGACCTCGGAGTCGAGCCGCCGATACGATTGGGCGACGATCGGCTCGACCGCAACCAGCGGCGTCTCGCATCGCTCAGATGGCTGGCTGGCGCGACGCTGGCCGGGCTCTGCGGCGTGACCCTGATCGGCGCGGCTCTGTATCTCGACCTCGACAGCCAATACGATTTCGCCGAGGCGCCTGAATTCGCCGCGTCGCAGCCGGCGGCAGACTCGCAGGAAGCGGGCGTCAACCCCAGCAAGGGCGATCGGCTTCTCCGGCCGGTCGACATTGTCTCGGACAAACAGACATTTAAGGCCCCGACGATCATCAAGGTCGGCGACAAGGAAGTGGTGAAGGCGCGACCGTTCACCCGTCTCGAAACGACTTTGACCATGACTCCGACCGGGTTCGCCGACGCGGTGCCCCCGTTCAATCCGCTCAAGATCGTGAACGGCGGAACGGACGTCGCCGAGGCGCCGCCCGACCCCGGTCCGGTGCAGGACAGCGCGGAGGTGACGTTTCGCGTCGAGGATCTCAGTCCGAGCGACGCAGAGCAGATCTCGGGAGAATTGACGCAGGCCGAGGCCGAAGCCCAGGTCGTGGAAACGCTGAAGGCGCCGACCGAAAAGGCGGCTTCCCAATCGTTGCCGCCGCAGCTCCTGTTGATGCGAACGAGCCGGGCCAGCGAAGCCCTGCGCGAGCTCTCCGCCTATGCGACCGTGGGCAGCGTCAGTCCCAGCACGCCTTTCGCCTCGATCGAAGTGCGGATGATTCCCGAGAACGTGAGCAACGTGGTCAAGGCGAGCCCCGAAGACGCGTCTCCGAACGAGAAGCTCGTTCAAATCCATCACGGTGAGAGCTTCGAGGACGTGCTCAAGGCCAACGGCGCAAGCCCCGACGCTATACTCAGTATTCTGGCGGCCTTCGGCCTCAAGCGCGGCAAATCGCCGGTCAGCGAGGGGCAGAAGATCATTCTCCTGCCCGAGGAGCCTGCGGTTCGCGGCGAGAAGCCGGGAATAGCCCGGATCTCGGTCTACGCGGACGACCAGCTCAGGGCGACGGTCGCAATCACCGACAGCGGCGGATACAAGCCAGTGGCGCTGCGCGCCGCACAGCCGCCGCGAAAGCCGAAAGCGGCGGACGACGAGGGCTCGGGCGGCGGCATGAGCCTCTATCAGAGCCTCTACGAGACGGCGCTCAAACAGGGGCTGCCGCGATCGATCATTGACGTGTTGACCAGGGTTTTCGCCAACGATGTCGATTTCCAGCGCGCAACGGCGCCGGGCGACTCGGTCGAGGCCTTCTTCTCCGATCCCGACGACATCAATCCGCGGCCGGAGCTGCTACGCGCTTCGATGACGGTCCGGGATCAGACGTTCAAATACTACCGCTTCCAGACGCCCGACGACAACATGGTCGACTTCTACGATGAAAACGGTCGCTCGATGCGCAAGTTCCTGGTGCGCAAGCCGATCGCCGAGGGCGAGATGACCTCGCCGTTCGGGATGCGCTTTCATCCCATTCTGCATTATGCGCGCATGCACACGGGAGTCGATTGGGCGGCGCCAATCGGCACGCCGATCTACGCTGCGGGTAATGGCTCCATCATCAAGGCGGGGTGGGATGGCGGTTATGGGCGGCGGGTCGAGATCCAACACGCCAACGGCTATGTGACAACCTACAATCACATGTCCAGCTTTGGTCGCGGGATCGTCGAGGGCGCGCATGTCGTTCAAGGCCAAACCGTAGGCTATCTCGGCGATTCCGGGCTGGCGACGGGCCCGCACCTTCATTACGAGGTGATCATCAACGGCAACTTCGTCGACCCGATGGCGATCAAACTGCCGCGCACCCGCGAGTTTGACGGCAGGATGCTCGCGGCGTTCAAGCGCGAACGCGATCGCATCGACCAGCTCATGGGCGAGGCTCCCTCCGCCGTGGCGATGTCGGCGGAGAAACCCGCGTCCACTTCATTCTCCGCAATTGCGGAGCCTCAGCCGAACTCAACCGCAAGTCCGACGCTGGCGCCTGAAGAGAACCCCAGCGCGGCGCGAACGTCTCGCCGGCGCCAAGCCTGTCGCGCGCAATTCGGCAAGCGACCAGGATTGACGGCTTTTCGATAGTTTCTCTCCGGTCTGGTCGAGAATGAGCCGGTGGTGCCGATAGCGCGGCTGGCTAAGGCCAAGCAACGCCTGCAGCAGGCGGTGGACCGCCGTCGCAGCGAGCAGGTCGCGTCCCCGCACGACGTCGGTCACGCCCTGCAGCGCGTCATCGACCACCACCGCCAGATGGTAGCTCGCCGCCAGATCGCGTCCGCGGAGAACAACGTCGCCCCAGACCTCCGGCGCCGCCGAATGCCGCGATGGAATGGCGCCCTCGCCATATTCGGTCCAGCTCAGATGGGCCGGTCCGGCGTCGATGGCGCGCCGCATGTCGAGCCGGAACGCGGCCTTGTCGCCGCGGGCGAGGCGGTCGCGTGCTTCTGCCGCAGAGAGCGCCCGGCAGGTTCCGGGATAAAGCGGCGCGCCGTCTGGATCGCGCTGACCCTTCGAGACGCGCGCGATCTCCGACCGGCTGCAAAAACAGGAATAGACCAGACGGCGCTGGTCGAGGCGCGCGAGCGCCGCGGCGTAGTCGTCGCCATGCTCGCTCTGCCGGCGCGGCGGGGCCGGAAAGCGAAGCCCCAGCCACGCAAGGTCATCGACGATCGCGGCCTCGAATTGCGGTTTGCAGCGCGTGCGGTCTAAATCTTCAATGCGCAGCAGCACGCGGCCGTTGGTTTCGGCGCCGATGCGTTCATTCATCAGCGCCGAATAGGCGTGGCCGAGATGGAGCGCCCCGTTCGGCGACGGCGCAAAGCGGAGGACGGGGGCAGTCGCGAGCATGTCATCGGCCATGGGGGCAAAGCGAATACCGAAGCCGGGGATCCGGGCAAAAACCCGGCGCGCCAAACGCCGTCCAGCGAAGAGAAGGATCTACCATCCCGGTCCCCCGATCGACGATGAGGCGACGCTGCGGGAAGCGGCCGAGCGCCTGCGCGCCAAAGACCCGGAACTCATCGAACGTCTGGTTGCGATCGGCGGCCCGCCGCCGCTTCGCCGCAGGGAGGCGGGCTTTGCGGGGCTGGCCGCGATCATCGTGGCGCAGCAGGTGTCGACCGCCAGCGCCACCGCGATTTTTGGCCGATTGCAAGCGCGCATCGTGCCCCTCGAGGCCGCTCAAATCGCCAAAGCGACAGAGGAGGAGCTGCGCGCCTGCGGCTTGTCGAACGCGAAAATCCGCGCTTTGCGCGCGCTCGCCCAAGCGATTGTCGAGGGCGGCCTCGATCTCAAGGGCCTCGCCGGTCTCGACGCCGAGGACGCGCATAAGGCGCTGGTCGCGGTCAAAGGAATCGGTCCATGGACGGCGGACATTTTCCTTTTGTTTTGCCTCGGCCACCCGGACGCCTTTCCCGCCGGCGATGTCGCGCTGCAGGAGGCGGCCAAGGTGGCCTTGAGCCTGAAGCAGCGCCCGGACGCGGCGCGGCTCGAGCGGATCGCCGAACGCTGGCGCCCGCTGAGGGGCGTCGCCGCCCGCATGCTGTGGGCCTATTATCGGGGCGTCAAGGCGCGCTCGGGGATGGCTCTTGCCGACGGTTCGCGATAAGCGAGACTCGGCTAAGCCCCGGAGCGAATGTCTAATGACCGCCGCCTTGGACGGACCCCGCATTCCGGCGGCCGCCGGCCGAACCAGCCAGCTGGTGGTGTTTCTGCATGGCTATGGCGCGAACGGCGACGATCTCATCGAGCTTGGGCGGCAATGGCGCGGGCTGATGCCCGAAGCGGCCTTCGTCTCGCCGCACGCGCCCGAGCGCACTCCGGGGGCGCCGATGGGCCGGCAATGGTTCGCGCTTTCCAACCGGTCGCCGGACGATAACGCCGGCGGCGGCGAACGCTGGACGGGTGCAGTCAACGCGCGCGGCGCGATCGACGCTTTTCTCGACGCCGAGCTCAAGCGGCTCGGTCTCGACGATTCGAAGCTGGCGCTGGTCGGCTTCAGCCAGGGCTGCATGATGGCGCTGCATGTCGGTCTCCGTCGTCCGCGGGCCCCGGCGGCGATTCTCGGCTTTTCCGGCCTGTTGGTCGGCCCCGAGCATCTCGGCGAAGCGACGGCGCGCGACGCGCGCGGCGCGGCGCCGCCCGTCCTGCTCGTCCACGGCGATCAGGATCCGATGATTCCGTTTGACGCGATGTTCATGGCGGCGGAAGCGCTCGCCGGCGCGTCGATCCCGACCCAGTGGCATCTCTCGCTCGGCGTCGGCCATGGGATCGACGCCGAGGGTTTGCGCCAGGGCGGCCTCTTCCTCGCCAAGGCGTTCGCGGACCGAAGGCGCTAGGTGTTTTGTACGAAGATTTGGTGTGTTTTATTGCTTCCTGGCGGCGCGGGTTTGGATTTTCTTGGACCGTCGCCGTTTCGCTGCAAAAACCCCCGATTATGAAGGTTGGATTTCCTTGGATTTCCTTGGATTCTCTCGTCCGAATCGAGACTTTCAATGAGTTGCGAGGACTAAACGGCGAAAAATTTTTCGCGCCCGCTTTTCCGTCGGGAGACCTCTAAACAGGATTGTCGGGGGCTGGCGTTCGGAGGATTGCTCATGGGGCAAGCTTAACCGTATTTCTGATTTTCTGCAATAATAATTGTCGTCCGAACGGCTCCATTTTTGAGCATCCAAATGCTCCGGGCCGGAAAGTCCACGCGGCTCCTTCCCCTTCGCCTCGTTCCGAAGTGTGACGGCCGTCACAGCGGACAAGCCGGGATGGCGTTAACTTCGCCTTAACGAATTGGAAGGAATTGGACCATGAAGAGGATCCTGGTCGCTGTGGCCTGCCTCCTCCCTTTCGGCCTCGCTGCGGAAGCGGGCATCAACCGACATTCTCCCGAGGCGGCCGTCAATGCCGTCTACGTTGCCGATGAAGTCGCCCTTCAGGGTCGCGGCGCGGGCGTCATGGGCGACAATACGCTTCGCGCCCGCTTCTTCTCGCGTTCGCTGTTGCGCTCGATCGCGGCCGGAGAGATCATCGCCAGCGGCGGCAATGTTTGCCGGCGCTTATCCGCGATCCGTTCACCGACCAGGCGCCTCACCTTGTCGCCCTCAGCGTGGCGCCGATTTCGGAAACCCACGACGCCGCCAAGGTGCTGCGCCGAGTTCGCCCGCGGCGACGGCGCGCGCGAACAATTGACCTACGCCATGCTGTTCGAACGCGGCGAATGGCGCATCGACGACATCAAATACGCCACGCTGGATGGCGAAAGCCACACCCTGCGCGGCATGCTCGCGGCGAACTAGCGCAAACGATTGCCAGCGGTCCGTCGCGAAACTCAGGCGCGAGAGGAGGCCTAAATCAAGGATGCGTCATATGGCGTAAGATCCCGTGTTAATGGGCAGCAGACGCACCGCTCGCGGCGGTCTTTTTCGGATCGTCCTTGATTTGGTTCTCCTCTCGCGTTTTCTTCTCGCAGACTGAGGAAGCTGCGCGTCGCCGCTCTCGCTGTGGCCGGGAACGAAGCGAGCCGGCCCGGCGCCGTCCTTCAAATCAAAGTGACTGCGCGCGGCCCTTCCGGCGCGCGTCTCGCCGCCCTATGCTTGCCCGGCGGGCGCGCGGAGGAGGCTTTGATGCGCAAAGACTTGCGGATCAACCCGGCGGTTTGCGGCGCAATCGCGCTTGCGCTCATAATCTCCCAAGCGTCCCGGGCGAGCGCTGCTGGCGCGCCGGTCGCCGTCGACGCCGCGATCGTGCTCGCCGCGGACGTCTCCCGGAGCATCGACGACGACGAGTTCGCGCTTGAGCGGCGTGGCTATGGGGACGCGATCCAGGGCCAGCAACTCCTCGACGCAATCTCGACCGGGCCGCACGGCGCGATCGCGCTCGCTTACGTCGAGTGGGCGGGCGATGGCGAGGAGCGGGTGGTGGTCGACTGGGCGGTGATCCGTAACCAGACCGACGCCCGCGCCTTCGTCGCCGCGATGCGCGCGGCGCCGCGCTCGTTCATCGGCCGCACCGCGATCGGCGCGGCGATCGATTTCTCCTTCGCCCTGTTTGCCGAGAGCGCCATCGAGACCAGCCGGCGGGTGATCGACGTCTCCGGCGACGGCACCAGCAACCAGGGCCGCCTCGTGACCGAAGCGCGTGATGCCGCGGTCGGGGCGGGCGCGGTGATCAACGGGCTCGCCATCTTCAACCGCAAGGCGGCGGCGACGGGCGGCTATCTCGCCATGCACACCAACCCGCCCGGCGGCCTCGCCCAATATTACCGCGAGAACGTGATCGGCGGCCCCGGCGCGTTCGTGGTCCAGATCGACGATTTCAAGACCTTCGGCGACGCGATGATGCGCAAGCTGGTCAATGAGATTTCGGACGCGCGTCCGCCCGGTTGAGCGGGTGGGACGGTTTACTGCAGGCGCGGGCGCTTCATGAAGCTCGATCGGTCGGCCGAACGCAGCCGCAAGCCGATCACGCGACCGTCGCGCACGATTTCGAGCGGAACCTCGACTCCGGCGGGACCAAGGCTCCAGACCTTGCGATAGAAGTCGCCCAGACTTTCGATCTCCGATCCGCCGACGCCAGCGAGAACATCGCCGCGGCGGATTCCTGCTTCCGCGGCCGGTCCGTGTTCGGCGACGCTGGCGACAATGATTTCATCGCTGTTTTCCGCCGAAAAAACGCCAAGCCAAGGCCGCGCCGGCTTATTGACCCGACCATAGGTGAGCAGATCGTCGAGGATCGGCGGCAGAAGATCGATCGGCACGATCATGTTGATGTCGCGCGGGCCGCCCTTTTCGCTGAGTTGCTCGACATGCAACGAGCCGACGCCAACGAGCCTGCCCTCCGCGTCGATCGCGCCGGCGCCGCCCCAGAACGGATGGGCGGGCGAAGTGAAGATCGCCTCGTCGAGAAAATATTCCCAATAGCCGGCGAATTGCTGCTTGCCGACAATCATCGCGCGCACCGGCTTTGTCCCGGCGCCGGCGGCGACCGTCACCGGATCGCCGAGCTTGGCCTCGCTCGAGCGGCCGAGCTCGACCGCCGGGCAATTGAGGTCGCCCAGCGCCTGAACGAGGCCGAAGCCGGTCTCCGCATCGATGGCGAGCGCGTGCGCCGGGGTGACCCGGCCGTCAGCGTCGGCGAGCCAGACATGCTCGGCCTCGGTGATCAGGTAGCCGATCGTCAGCACAAGCCCGCTCTCGCGGATGACGATGCCGCTGCCCGAACGCTGCTCGCCCAGCGTTTGAGCGGTGAAGGCGTCCTCGGGAATTTGGGATTGCACCGTGACGATCGATTTGAGCGCGCGCTTCAGGTTGGAGGCGGGGCCGCCATTCGGCAAGCCGGATTGCGGTTCGTCGCGCCGCCGCTTCTCGGTCATTGGCCCTATCCTTTTTCCTTCGGCTCCAAGATGCGGATCAAACCACCGGCTCGACAAGGTTGCCAGCGATCGCCGCACGCGTTCGCCCGTCCTTTGACGTCGATCAAGGCCTCGACCCGCATATCTGACCCATAATTGTGGCGCAGTTCGTTCCGATCGCGCAACGCGGGGTTCTAAATCACGCCGGGCCGGAACCCCGGCTACGCTCGTCGAGCACGGACTGAAGATATTGCCCGTACGAGCTTTTGCCGAAGCGGGCGATGAGGCGCTTGTACTGGGCGGCGTCGATGAGGCCGAGGTCGAAGGCGATTTCCTCCGGGCAGCTGATCTTGGTGCCCTGTCGCTGCTCGAGCGTCCGGACGAAGCTTGCGGCGTCGATCAGCGAGTCCGGCGTTCCGGTGTCGAGCCAGGCGAAGCCGCGCCCCATCCGCTCGACGCTCAGTTCTCCGGCTTCGAGATAGATGCGATTGACGTCGGTGATCTCGTACTCGCCGCGCGCGGACGGCTTGAGCCGCTTGGCGATCTCGACGACTCGGGAATCGTAAAAATAGAGGCCGGTCACCGCCCAGTGCGACTTGGGAGCGGCGGGCTTCTCTTCGATCGAAATCGCTCGGCCGGCGGAATCGAATTCGACCACCCCGTAGCGCTCCGGATCGGGCACGTGATAGGCGAACACGGTCGCGCCCTCATCGCGTCGTGACGCCCGGCGAAGCTGGTCGCTCAAGCCCGCGCCGTAGAAAATGTTGTCGCCAAGGACGAGCATCGCCGGCTCGCCGGCCACGAACGCCTCGCCGATCACGAAAGCCTGCGCCAACCCGTTCGGCTCGGGCTGCTCGGCATAGTCAATGCGGATGCCCCATTCCGAGCCATCGCCAAGGAGGCGCCGGAACATCGGCAGATCATGCGGCGTCGAAATGATCAGCGTCTCGCGGATCCCGGCGAGCATGACGACCGACAGCGGATAATAGATCATCGGCTTGTCGTAGACGGGGACGAGCTGCTTCGAGACCGCAAGCGTGATCGGATGCAGCCGGGTGCCTGCGCCGCCCGCCAGAATGATGCCCTTCATCGCCGCTCCTCTAGAGCCCTTTGCTTGAGTTTACGCGGAGATCGTGCAGACGCGTCTCCTCCCCCCTTAGCCCGTCGAGAGACGGGCGTTCTTCCGAACGCCCTATGGCGGGGGAGGAACAAGGAGGGGGTCGCGCTATCCTACGAAGCAAGCGCGCGGCGACGCATGCGACAATGACCTGCGCGACCCCCCACCCCTGCCCGCCCCCACAAGAGGGGGCGGGTGCGCTAACGCCATCGATTCTGCCAAATTGCAGCAAGCGCTAAGCCACAATTCCCGCCTCGGCGATCACGCCGAGACGCTCGCCCGCGTAGACTTTGTCCCTGAGTGGGCGCCACCACCACTCGTTGTCGAGATACCAGCGCACCGTCTTCTCGATGCCGCTCTCGAACGTTTCGTGGGCGCGCCAGCCAAGCTCGCGCTCGAGCTTGGCGGCGTCGATCGCATAGCGAAGATCATGCCCGGGCCGGTCGGTGACAAAGGAAATGAGGGAGTCGTGCGGGCTTGGCCTCGGCCGAAGCTCGTCGAGGATTGCGCAAATGCGCCGCACCACGTCGATGTTGCGCCGTTCGTTGCGGCCGCCGACATTGTATTTTTCGCCGATCCGGCCGCGCGTCACGATGACATCGAGCGCCCGCGCGTGGTCTTCGACATAGAGCCAGTCGCGCACGTTGGCTCCCGCGCCATAGACCGGCAGCGGCTTGCCGTGGACGGCGTTGAGAATGACGAGCGGAATGAGTTTCTCGGGGAAATGATAGGGGCCATAATTGTTCGAGCAGTTCGAGATCACAGCCGGAAAGCCGTAAGTTCGAGCCCAGGCCGAGACCAGGTGGTCCGCCGCCGCCTTGGAGGCGGAATAGGGTGAGCTTGGATCGTAACGCGTCTCCTCGACGAACGCGCCCTCGTCTTCCAGAGATCCGTAAACCTCGTCGGTCGACACGTGCAGAAAGCGGAATGCGTCGCGCCGCTGGGGCGCCAGCGCCTGCCAATAGGCTCGCGCCGCCTCCAGCATCGAGAACGTGCCGACGATGTTGGTCTGGATGAATGCGTCGCCGGCCGTGATCGAGCGATCGACGTGATTCTCGGCGGCCAGATGGATGACCTGGTCGGGAGCGAAGGTCTCGAACGCCTCGGCGACCGCTCGCCGATCGCAAATGTCGATCCTTGCGAAGCGATAGTTCGGCGCATTGTCGATCATCGCCAGCGATTGCAGGTTGCCGGCATAGGTGAGCGCGTCGAGGTTGAGCACCGAGGCGCCGTCGGCCACCAGGCGCCGGCATACGGCCGAGCCGATGAATCCCGCGCCTCCGGTCACAAGCACTTTGCGCTGCATGACACCTCTGAATGAATTTGACCGATGATCGTCCGCCTGGGCGGAGACCATTCCGGCGATCATGACAGAAGGCGGTCGCAACAATCCGCCGCCGACTGGCGCCATTCCGGCAGCCTGACGCCGTATACGCGAGCAAGCTTTTCGTTGTCGAGGCGGGAATTTGCCGGACGCCGGGCGGGCGTCGGGTAGTCGGCGGTGGCGATGCGCCTGACGTGGGTCAAGCGTCGGCCTCGCGCCGCGGCCTCATGGAACACGGTTTCAGCCAAATCGGCCCAGGTCGCCTCGCCCGAGCCGGTCATATGAAAGACGCCCCGTAAACCCGGTGACGCGTCGTCCTTCATCCTTGCCGCAATGGCGATTACGGCGTCGGCGATGTCGAGCGCCGATGTCGGATTGCCGCGCTGATCGGCGACAACGCCAATCTCGTCGCGCGTCTCGTTGAGCCTGAGCATCGTGCGGACGAAATTCGTCCCGAACGGGCTGTAGACCCAGGCGGTGCGCAAAATGACGCTGTCCTCGCAACGCTCAGTGACCGCCCTTTCGCCGGCAAGCTTGGAGCGCCCGTAGGCGCCTGTGGGGGCGGTCGGATCCTCTTCACGATAGGGCCGGTCGAGAGCGCCGTCGAACACATAGTCGGTCGAGAGATGCAGGATCGGAACACCGAGCCGGGCCGCGGCTTCCGCGACGTGCCCTGCCCCCGCGCCATTGACCCGAACAGCGTCGGCCTCTTCCGCCTCCGCTTTGTCGACCGCCGTATAGGCGGCGGCGTTGACCACGACGTGCGGGCGCGCCGCATCGAGGCCCGCGATGACGGCGGCGCGGTCGGTGAGGTCGAACGCCGGCCGGCCGAGCGCGACCACCTCAACCTTACCTTTGGCGCGCTCGATGAGCGAGGTCGCCACCTGGCCCTTCGACCCGGTGACCGCGATGCGCATCATTCGAACAGCTCCGGCGCGTCCTTGAGCCGCGGCAACCGGCGATCCTTGTCGGAGAGAACCGGGCCTCCGGGCGGGGCCGGCCAGGCGATACCGATGGCCGGATCGTCCCAGGCGACGCCCCGGTCGTTGGCGGCCGAATAAGGCGCGGTCGTCTTGTAGAGAACCTCGACGTCGGGCTCCAAGGTGATGAAGGCGTGGGCAAACCCGATCGGAACCAGCAACTGGCGCCAGTTTTCAGCCGACAACTCGACCGCGACATGGCGGCCGAAGGTCGGCGACGAGCGACGAATGTCGACCGCGACGTCGAGGATCCGGCCGCGCGTGCAACGCACCAGCTTGTCCTGGGCAAAAGGCGGGGTCTGGAAGTGTAGCCCACGCAAGGTGCCGACCGTGGCCGAGAACGAATGATTGTCCTGTACGAAAGTGAATTGAAGGCCCGCCTTGTCCCAGTCGGAGCGATTGTACACCTCCGAAAAAAACCCCCTGGCGTCGCCGTGCTTCTTCGGAATTATGATCTTGACCGCTGGGATAGCCGTCTCTTCTACCTGCATCAGGGACCCCCGTCCTTGCCGCCCGACCGGCCCAGGCGCGGCTCTTCTTGCCAGAAGCGACGGCCCACGGCCATCCCGAAATAGCCCTTAGAGCCGCGCCCGCGCGAACGCCTGAAAGGCTCGTGCGCGATGCGACAGGGCCAGCGACCCGTCAGCCGGAAGCCCGTGCTTTTCCTCCGCGCTCATCTCGCCGAAGGTGCGGTCATGGCCGTCCGGCCGAAAGATCGGATCGTAGCCAAATCCGGCCGTTCCTCGCGGCGGGAAGACAAGGATGCCATCCACGCGGCCCTCGAAAGTTTCGTTTGCGCCATCCGGCCAGGCCAGCGCCAGAACGCTGACGAAAGCCGCCCGCCACGGCGGGGGAGCGCGGCGGGCTTCAAGTTCGCGCTCGACGCGGGCCATGGCGGCGCCAAAGTCCTTCGCCGGCCCGGCCCATCTCGCTGAGTAAATGCCCGGCGCCCCGTCAAGCGCGTCGACGCAGAGGCCCGAATCGTCGGAGAGCGCAACGAGCCCGGAAGCCCGCGCGGCGGCTCGCGCCTTCAGAAGCGCGTTGTCATGAAAGGTCGATCCCGTCTCCTCGGGCTCGTCGAGACCCATCGCGGCTGCGCCAAGCGCCGTGACGTCGAAGGGCTGGAGCAATTCGTCAAACTCGCGCAGCTTGCCGGCATTGTGGCTGGCGATGACAAGGCGGCCCGTAAGGCGCGCCCGCTCGCCTGCGCTTCCGACCGCACTCAACGGGCGACGACCTTGTAGCGCTGGCCGGGAACGAGGGCGGCGTCCCGCTCGAGGCCATTGAGAATCAAGAACTGATCGAGCCATTGCGGCAGGAAGCCCATCCGCGCGGCGAGCGTTTCGGCGGTGTCGCCGTTCGCCGCCTCGACGATTCTGATCTTTTCCGGCGTGGCCAAGGCTGAAATCCTGCGCATTGATAAGACGAAACGAGTCGAGCGAGGCCATGAACCGCGAATCGACGGCGGGCGAAAGATCGTGGGCGGCGAAAATGAGCCGATAGAGCCGCCCGTTCAGGCGCACGGCCCCCAGGCGGAAGCTCCACTGGTCGCCCTGAGCGACCGCGGTGGCCGCTTCCAGGCCGTCGATCTTCCTGGATTCGATCGATGTCGTTTTGACGCCGTCGATCCAGTCCGAACCGATGGCGCTGGCGACAGGCGTCGAATTCCGGAATCGCGATGCTGTCGAGGCGCAGCGCCTCGCCGCCTGTTTCGCCGACGCCGATCAGCGCCGCCGACTGATTGTCGAGCGTGAAGCCGTCCGGGGCCTTGAAGGCGAAGCCGAGCTTGGGATGAATGAAGGAATTGTCGCGCACCAGCCCCTGGGACGGGTCGTCGCCGAAGGCGAGGCCGTCGATGGCGGCGAGATAGGCGTTGCGTCCGGTTTCGCCGGTCCCGGGCGGCCCGAATTGCCGCGCCGCCTCGGTCGCCTGGGCGATGCGCTCCGGCGTCGAGGGATGGGTCGCCATCATGTCCGGGCGATCGGCTGAGCCGGCGCCCGAGACCGAGGCGCGTAGCGCGCTCCACTCGCCGAGCGCGGTGAGGAATCGGGCGGCGCCGTAGGGGTCATATCCCGCCCTGCCGATGGTCTTGATGCCGATCTGGTCGGCTGCGAATTCCTGCTCGCGAGAAAAACGGGCGATCGCGAGCTTCGAGCGCGCCTCGACTTCGTCCTGAGCTTCGCGCTGGGCAAGCAATTGCGAATTGACGTGCGAGAACAGCGCGGTCGTCTTTTCGAACTCGGCTCGCTGGGCGGCGTGACGTGCGGTGATGTGGCCGATTTCATGCGCCATGACCGCGGCGATTTCCGATGTGTCCTCGGCGAGAGCCAAAAGGCCGCGGGTGACGAAGATGTCCCCCGACGGCAAAGAGAAGGCGTTGACGATCGGCGAATTCAGCACGGTGACATGGTACGAGGGTCCCGTGGCGTCGGACGGCGGCGCGATCTTCGTAAGAACGCCGTCGAGATACGTTTGCGTCGCCGGATACGAGTAGACGCCGCCGAACGCCTCGATCAGCCGCCTGCGCTCCGGGTTGGGCTTTTCGGTCGAAACAGGGCGCGGAACGGGCGTTGGGGCGATGTCGGCAGGCGCCGGCGGCGGATCGATCGAAGCGCAAGCCGTTAAGGCCAGCGCCAGACCGGCCATAAGCGCGATCAGGGCGCGCTGGCCGCGCCAGAACGCAAGCCTGCGTCCCAGATTATCCGGCTGACCACTCATGGATGGGGCTTCGCCTCTCCTGACTCGTCGGCGCGGCGCGCGATTTCGATCATTGCCGGATCAGCGACCTCGATTCTCGGGCCGAACCGATCATCGAGGGCGCCGCGCGCCCTGATCGTCTGTCCGACCATGGCGGCGACCGGCCGTCCCTCTCGCGCCAAAGCCGTTTCCAGCTTGCGCGCGACCACGATCGTCGGACCGTCGCGGGGGACGAGCTCAAGATAAATGCGCGAGCGCGCGAAGCCAACCCTGCGCACCATGCCTTCAACCACCACAAATCTGCTGGCCCAGCGTCGGAGCTCGGCCGAGTTGGACGATTGTATCACGGCGAATTGCGGATCGCTCCATATTCCCTTTTGCTCCTGGCGTGCTTGCGCTTCGATGGCGAGCCGCTCAGTGGCGCAGCCGCGGGTCTCGAACTCCGGCCGGACGCGCGCATAGCCCGCCGCCAACAGCGCCGCTGCGGTCGAGCCGGCGGAGCCGTCCCGCGGATCGGCGAGGACGAGGTCGGCGACGGTCCTGCCCCAACGATCGGTTCCGCCGGCCAATTGGATAAGGTCCGCGTCCCGGCCGAGCAGGCGTTCGCTTAAGAATTCACGCGCAGCATCCGCGATGTCTGGCGCGCCGCGTTCGGCGTTGGGGGCGTCCAACCCGCCAAGCCGCACAATTCTGCCATCGCCGAGCTCGATATCGAGGCGCTCATCGACGCCGACCGCTTCAACGCGCCCGGCGGGGCGCCCGCAAGCCGCAAGGCAAGGGGAGGCGAAAACCATGGCCGCCAGCGCCACGCCAGCGCCGCGGAGCCTGCGTCTGGCGTCGGCGAACGATACGCCGCCGCGGTGCGCAAAACGAAAATTCATGCTAAGGGCATGCCGCGCTGGGCTTGCCCTGTCCATAGGGGATGTCTGCCGCGCGGTTGATCGGAGTCCCGGTAGCTCAGCTGGATAGAGCACAGGTTTCCTAAACCTGGGGTCAGAGGTTCAAGTCCTCTCCGGGACGCCAATCGAGATCAAAGATTTAACCGGGAAACTGATCGGATTTCTCCCCTAGTCCTTGAACGGATCGAATTCTCCGGGTCCAGCCATGACAACCGCGAAAGGCCGCATGGTGTGGAGGATTCTGACGGTCCCCGCATGCTCCGCGAGCACGTCGGGCAGCCGCCGATAGGCCATCGGGCTTTCGTCCAGATCGGCGCCCATCACCATCACGCCTCGCGCTCTGAGCCAGTTGTCCATTTCGACGCGTTGAAAGCGTCGCTTGGCCTCCATCCGCCCGAACAGACGCCCCGCGCCATGAACGGTCGAATAGAGCAATTCCGCGCTTTTTTCAGTCGCTACGCCTTCGAGGATCACAGCGTCATCGCCCATGCTCCCGCCGACGAAGCCTCGTTGACCCGGAAAGGCCGGTGTTGCGCCTTTCCGCACGACCCAGAGCCGTTCGCCGTTGTGCTCCTCGGCCCATGCGAAGTTGTGGTGATTGTGGACGCTCTCGATCACTTCGCCGCCAACGATCTTGCGAACGCGTTCGACAACCCATTCGCGACCGGCATAGGCATAGAGGCCCCCGAGCTCCATGCCCGCGAGATAGGCGCGCCCGAGGTCGCTCGTAACGTCGAGAATGGCCGGCGCGACGTTCATGCCGTCCTTCCCGCCGGCGAGCTTCAGGTATTTCGTCGCAGTTGAATGCCCCCAAACCGCGCGAGCCAAAATGCACGCCAATCCAAACGTGATCGTCTTCGTCGCGCATCAGATCGACATAGTGGTTGCCGCTCCCCACGGTCCCCAGCTGCGCGCGGGCTTTCTGCTTATAATCGTTGCGGTCGCTCGCGCGCCACAAGTCTGATTCGAAGAGCTCATGATCGACGCGCTCCTCGTTGGTGCGGCCTACGCCAAAAGAGATGGTCTTTGCGATGTCGGAAATGATCGTCCCGACCAGAATCCTCGATTTGCGCGAACTTCGTGTCGAGTTTGACGGCCATGTTGCCGCAGGCAATGTCAAACCCGACGCCGGAGACTGAGATCTGATCGCGATAGGCGATCACGCCACCGACCGGCTGTGCGTAGCCGAGATGGCCATCAGCGCAAATCATGCCCGCGACCGCGTCGCCATAGCTCATGCAGTTCCGCATTTGGCCGATCGTGCCCTCGATCGTGTTGCCCAACGACGATCGGGTCAGGAGCGTTGGGGTTCTGCATCGGCGTCGACGTGAGCGCGGACTGTTCTCGCGCAATATGTTCATTGCGCGCGGACTGCCGGTAATCGACCCAGGCGGGCCGTCCGCGGCCTTCGCCTACCCGGCTATCAGGGTCAACCCCAGCTGCGAGACACAGCTCGCGCGCTCGCTCCTCGTAAGGATCAGGCCGTCTCATTTTCTCGTCGCTCCCAAGGCTGAAGCCTGCGATAGAAGGTTTTGACGCGGAGCTCCCGCTCTCAAAACCAAAGGGCGGCCCGAAGGCCGCCCCCGATGCGTCAAGGATGATCCTTGGTCCTAAGCAGGATTGCCGAAAAGTGGATGCCGGTTTTCGGCTCAAAATCCTGCGAAATCAAAGGAATCTGAGCAAGTTTGCGTGGATCCGCCAACGCAATCTTGCTTAGGGGGCGCTCGTGGCTTTTGTACGCGCTTTCCGAATCGCCGTATAATCCACACCGGCAAACCCGACGAGCAGCATCGCCCACGTCGATGGTTCCGGAACCGCCATTGCCACCTGCGGAGGATCGGTTAGGGTGAAGTAATCTGGCGGGAAATTATTTTCTACCAGTTGAAAACAGGCGCAGATGGCGTCGGCCTGGGCTGACGATTGCCCTAGCGTGAAGGTCGCACCAAGAGCGAGGGGCGAAACAAACCCAAGCCAGCCTCTTTGTCGCGCACATCGCCGATTCCAATCGCGGAAAATCAACACATCAATTAACGAGTATTGCCGAGCTTGTCGACAGCGTCAACCTCAGAACGGGTTGCGGCTACACGGCTCAAGAGACGTAGGGGATCCCTGCGTCCAACATGTCGGAGTTGGTTCCATCAGACGTTTGAGGGCCGCTCCATGGGCGGCGTGTCGAGCCGCACCGCCACGCCCTTGAGTTCGGGAGAGGGCGGCGGATAGAGCTGCATCACGAGCGGATCGTGACCTGGCACGATGTGCTCGGGGCTCGGCGCAATGGCGCGGAGCCGATTGTAACCCTCGAGCGTGTCGCCGACATGGAAGGTCGTCGTGAACGGCCGGCCGCTGTCCATGTGCTCGTAATAGTGCGTCACGTCCGACGCCAGGACCAGCCAACCTCGCTCAGTATGGACGCTGACGAACTGCAAACCCGCCGAATGGCCGCCCGCAAGATGCAGGCGCAGACCGGGCGCGAGCTCGGTGTCGCCATTGTGAAAGACGACGCGCCCCCGGTAGTTGAGCCGAACCATGCCGACCACGTCCTCGACCTCGAACGCGTGCGACAGGAAAGGATGCGCCATGTACTTCCCGGTCGCGAAGGCGAGTTCGGTCTCCTGAAGGTGAAAGCGCGCCTTGGGAAATCGATCGAAGTTGCCGACGTGATCGTAGTGGAGGTGGGTGATGATGACGTCTTCTACGTCGGCGGCGCGCACGCCCAGGAGCTCGAGCGCATCAACGGGATTGCGCAGATAGGTGCGCTTGCGCTGAGCCGAGACTTCCTCGGTGAAGCCGCAATCGATGACGAAGCGGCGCTCGTCGCTGATCGCGAGCCAGCAGAAGTAATCCATCCGCATCGGCCCGTCATGCGGGTCGCCGCCGATGAAATTGTCTTGCCGGCGGCCCTCGCGGGTCGCATAGCGCAGCGCATAAACCTGATAGCGCGGAAGGTTGTTATCGTCAGGCATAGCTCCCGCGCCCTTTATCGCTCAGGTCGATCCGCTATCGGCCGGTCCCAAGCTACGCAGCGCCAGCTTTCGCGACCGGCGCCAGAGCGAGTTGCATCAGGGCGCCCACATCCGTGCTGCGGTCGAGGTCGTCGACCGCAGCTTCGAGGGCCCTGGCCGCGTCGGCGCCGATCGCCTTGGCGGCGGCGGAGCGGAACCGACGGCGGATGAGGTCGAGATCCGCCGGGACGACGTCCTGAAGCCGATGCGAGAAGACGCGCCCGTCCTTGAGGCGCACCGTCACTTCGGCTCCCTGCTTAGCCGGGAAGGCGGCGGTGAAATCGTCACCCGCTTTGACCGTCACTTTCGCCGCCAGGGCCAGCAGCGCAGGATCATCCAACTTGAGATAACTCGCTTCGTCGACCGATCCGCGCAGAAGCGCGCTCGCGACCGCATAGTGGATGCTCATCTTCGCCTGCAGGACGCGCGCGAACGGGCCGGGATAGTCGCAGCCGGGATAGGCCTTGGCCGCCCGCGAGGCGCTGACCTCGACCGAAATGATATCCGAATGATCGAACCTTTTGTTTTGGCCAGCGCCACTGCCGCGAGGCAAGGGGTTTGCGCGAAATTGCAGACCGGAACGGGCTTGAAGAAAACGGACATGATCTCCGGCTCGCCGTCGAACAGGCGAACATCGGGCGCCTTATGGTCGGGCCGGTAGGCGGTGAGCAATCCCGCTTCCCCGTCGAGCGCTTTTTCCGAGCCGTAAGCCCCACTCGCCGCCAGTCGGGCGGCGGTCAGACCGTTGCGGGCCGCCACCCCGGCCTCGAAGAACATCTCATCCCCGCCGGTGTGAGGCCATTGATTCTGCCCCCCGACAAAGTTGGCCGCAAGCGAAAGCGCGTTCGCTGTCGCGGCCTCATCGAGACCGAGCAGCCTGCTACAGGCGGCCGCTGCGGCCAGGGGTCCGGTGAAACCGGTTGGCCGGAAGGTTCGGGCGAATTCCGGCGTCACGATCGCGCGGCCTATGCGACCGCCGACCTCATATCCGACGATCGCCGCGGCGGCGAAGCTGCGCCCATCCACGCGCCGCTGCTGAGCGAGCGCAAGCAGAGGCGGCAGGACGACGATGCCGAGATGGCTGACGCTGCCAGTATGCATGTCCTCGCGCACCAGCCCATGTCCAGCGACGCTGTTGGCGAAGACCGCGTCGATCGCCGGAGCTTTGACACTCGTCCCTATGATCGAGCACGGACCGGCTCCCGCCGTGGCCAGCGCCTGCGCCTGCCGCGCCCACGGCAGCGTGTGCGCTTCAAAAGCGCAGGCAAGGAAGTCGAGCAGGCAAACCTTAAGCTTGTCGCGAGCGGCGGCGGAAATGTCGCCCTCCCGCTTGATTGCAATCGCGGACGCCATGCGGACGGAGAGCGGGGCGCTGTGGGTTGTGGGCGCTTCCGCTAGGGCGACGGAACTCGACATTGAGACCTCCCGGGTCTTGGTTTCTCTCAACTGCTGTGGGTCAGCAGGTCTACATAGGCAAGCTCGGCGTGAGCTTCGCCGCGGAGCGCGGGCGATCCGCGAGCTGATTGCCGCCGCGAAGGATCGCCTGAACCTCGTCACGGATGAGACGGGCGACAAGACGCGTCGCAACGCTCATGGGCCGTTGGGTCGAAGTCGCAAGCAAAAGTTCCCGCATCAAGGTCGGATTCGTTAGCGACCAGCTCCGGATGCGCCCAGCGTTCAAGAGGTGCTTCACCGCGCCCTCCGACAATACGGTATAGCCGACGCCCCGCTCCACGAGACTCAGCGTCGACGGCATGGCGTCGACCTCGAACACGACATTGGCGACGACGCCAAGCTTCTCGAGCTCGTTGTCGATGAGGACGCGAAGCCCATGCGGTCGCGCCGGCAAAATCATGGGAATGTCGGCGAGCCGCTTGGTCGGCACGCGGTCGCCGCCCAGGCCGGCCGGATCGTCAACCGCGCCGAGGAGGATGAGCTCGTCCGTGAGCAAAGGCTCGGTCTGCAGCGTCGACAGCCGCGGCGCCTGATAGACGACGCCAATGTCGACCCTGCCGGTGGAGAGCCATTCAGCGACATGGCCGCTGAAGCCTTCCGCGAGATGAAGAATGATCCCGGGGAACGCCTCACGGCAGCGCACGACGAGCGGACCTGTGAGCATCCAGCCGATCGAAGGCGGCATCGCGATGGCGACACGGCCTCTCGGCTCGGCTTTCAGCGATCCGATTTCGGACTGGGCCTTTTCGACCAGACCAACAACGCTGCGGGCATAAGTCTCGAGCACCTTGCCCGCCTCGGACACGACCACTCCGCGGCCGTTCCGATAGAGGAGTTCCACCCCAAGCTCCGACTCCAGGAGCTTGATTTGACGGCTCAGGATCGGCTGGGCGACCGACAGACGGATGGCCGCCTTGGAGAAACTCCCCGATTCCGCGACTCCCAGAAAGTAGTCGAGCTGCTTCAATTCCATCGAAATGGGTTTCGGACCGGCGGCGCTCGGCGCACGAGCGCCGGAAAGGGCGAAACTAGCAAGCACAATCTCGCTCCGCAATGCGGCCGAAGTTAGCGCTGAACGAAGGGGTTCGCGACCTCGCCGACCGTATCGATCCAGACGCTCTTTTCCTGCAAATATTCGCGGATCGCGGTCAGACCGCTCTCGCGCCCGATGCCGGAGCGCTTGTAGCCGCCGAAGGGGGAAAGGTAGCTGACCGCGCGATAGGTGTTGACCCAGACCGTGCCGGCCTCGAGGCGCTCAGCCATGGCGAAGGCGGTGCCGATGCTCTGGGTCCAGACGCCGGCCGCAAGGCCGTACTGCGTGTTGTTGGCGATCTCGATCGCCTCTTCCTCGTCGTCGAAAGTGATCACCGAGAGGACTGGCCCGAACACCTCCTCCTGCGCGATGCGCATCTCGGGCTTGACCTCGGTGAAGACGGTCGGCTCCACGAACCACCCTTCTCCGCACTCGGGACGCGAGGCTTTGGCGCCGCCGAGCACGCAGGATGCGCCCTCGCTCTTCGCGACTTCGATATAGTCGAGCACTTTCTTGAATTGCGGCCGGGTCGTTATCGGCCCGACCTGAGTCGTGTCGAGCAACGGGTCGCCCATGCGCGCGGTCTCGCCGAGCGCGACGAGCTTGTCGACGAACTCGTTGTGGAGCGAACGATGGATCAGCGCGCGGGAGCCTGCGATGCAAGTCTGCCCGGTGGCGGCGAAAATGCCCGAGACGACGCCCTTGACGGCGTTGTCGATCACGGCGTCCTTGAACACGATATTGGCCGATTTGCCGCCAAGCTCGAGCGTGACCGGCTTGATCGACCGCGCGGCAAGCTCGTAGACGCCCTGTCCGGTGCGGTCGCCCCCGGTGAAAGCAACCTTCGCGACATGCGGATGGGTGACAAGGCGCTCGCCAATCTCGGATCCGAACCCGGTCAGGATATTGACGACGCCGGGAGGAAAGCCAGCTTTCTCGAACAACCGTCCAAACTCAAGCGCCGACACTGACGAGAATTCCGACGGCTTCCAGACGATTGTGTTGCCCGCGGCGAGAGCCGGCGCGAGCTTCCAGGCAGCGAGCATCAACGGCGAATTCCACGGCGTGATCGCCGCCACGACCCCGAGCGGCTCTTCGCGGGTGAAGTTGATCATCCCGGGCTTGTCGATCGGAATGACCCGCCCCTCGATCTTGTCCGCGAGGCCGCCGAAATAGTTGAACCATTGCGGTATGTAGCGCAGCTGCGTCCGCATTTCGGTGATCAGCTTGCCATTGTCGCGTGTTTCGATCTCCGCCAGCCGATCGGCTTCGGTTGCGATCAGATCGGCGAGCTTGCGGAGAAGCGCGCCGCGCGCGCTCGCGCTGATCTTGGCCCACGACGGCGCGCGGAAGGCCTTCCACGCGGCTTCCACCGCGCGGTCGACGTCGGCCGCTTTTGGCGCGCGGAACAAACGCCCAGGCCGCGCCGAGATACGGGTTTTCAGTCTCGAACGTTTCACGCGTCTCGGCGTCGACCCATTCGCCGCCGATCAACATCTGATAGCGCTTCATAAGCTCATCTCCGCGCCTGAGCTTGTTGCGTCAGGCGCCCTTCTCGACTTCGGCGAACGCCTCGCGAGCGATGCGGAACGCGTCGACCCCCGCCGGGATGCCGGCATAGATCGCGACCTGCAGCAGCACTTCGCGGATCTCGTCCTTGGTGACGCCGTTCTTCAGCGCCCCTTTGACGTGCATCTTGAGCTCATGCGGACGATTGAGGCAGCTGATCATGGCAAGATTGAGCATGCTGCGCGTCTTGTGAGGCAGCCCCTCGCGTCCCCAAACGGCGCCCCAGCAATATTCGGTCGTCAGCTCTTGCATCGGCATGTTGAAGTCGTCGGCTGAGGCGAGCGATTTTTCAACGAATTCGGCGCCGAGGACTTTCTTGCGAATCTCAAGGCCGCGATCGAATAATTCCTTGTTCATTTCAGTCTCCAGTGTGTCGACGCTCGGCAGCAAACGGAAGCGACGTCGTTCGCCGGCTAGCTTGCGCTTAGCCCCTGACCTCGACGCCGGCCCACTCCTCTACGACGCGCGTGATCGAAGTGAAGTCTGACGTCGGCCCAAATTTAGCGTTGGTGACGGCGAGCATCTGGCGCACCGCCGCGCCGACCACCATCGGCACCCCCAGACTCTCCGCTTCGTCGACGCACAGACGGACATCCTTATAGGAGAGCCCGGTCGCAAAGCCGAAATCAAAGGTGCCCGGCAAAATCGAACGGGGAAACTTGTCTTGGGTCGCGCTGTTGCGGCCACTGCCGGCATTGATGATCTCGAGCATGATCTTCGGATCGATGCCCGCCTTGACACCCATCACCAGGGCTTCGGACGAAATGACCATCGCGGCCGCCGCGAGCAGATTGTTGCCGAGCTTCGCGACCTGGGCAAGGCCGGCCTTCTCGCCGACAAAGAAAACCTTGCCAAAGTTTTTGAGCAACGGCTCGGCGACTTCAAATGACGCGCGCGGACCGGAGGCCATCACGGCGAGCGTTCCGTTCTTGGCGCCCGCGATCCCGCCTGAAACCGGCGCGTCGATCCATCCAACGCCGTAAGACTCAAGACCGCGTGAAACACGCGTCGCCATGCCGGGTCCGCTGGTCGACAGATCGACCACTGTCTTCACTCGCGAGCCCTGCCCGACATTGCCCAGAACCACCTTTTCTACAATCTCAGGCGTGGGCAAGCTCACGAACGCGACATCAACCGAATCAAAAACGTCTTTGGGCGACGAGCCCACCGCCGCGCCGGCGTTCTTCTGAGGCGCCTGCGCATCCGGATTTGTGTCAAAGACCACGAGGTCGAAGCCGGCGCTGATCAGTCGCAGGCTCATGGGGCCGCCCATTCGCCCGAGTCCGATAAAGCCGATTTTTGGCGTCGCCATCCCGAATGATCCTTGCGCCATCATGATCGGGTGAAGAGCCCGACCTTGTAATTGCTCGCGAAGTCTAGCCCACATGCCTCACTGGCCGCACCGCCGGCCCGGACATAACAGAAATATCGAGCTTGCAGCACGGGCGGGTGCATGCAGTCGTCGTTCGACGGCCTTTGCATCAGGCGACACGGCTCGTCTCGCCGTCCGCGAGAGCCAGTTCCACGACGTGCAGGCCTGCCGCGGTCGCGCGCGAAGGAAAGACGCTTTTGAGCCGGTCCTCGTGCACGGGAATGACGCGCTTATGCTCGCCGCTGACCGCTTTCAACATGTCCGCGCTCGTAAACATGAGGTTTGCCTGGCTGCCGGTCGCCAGGCCGATCGGCACCAGCTGAGGATCGTTCTTATCCAGTCCGGTAAGGTTATCGTAGGTGTAGATGAGATCGCCCGCCAGGATGTAGGCGTCCGCGCTCTCTCGCGCGCCGTCGTTGCGCACGGTCACGTACATCGAGCCATAGGTGTGCGTGTCCGCGGCGAGATGGAGGTCGATGCCGGGTAAGACGTCCTCAAGGTCGCCGTCGACCACGATCATGCGACCCTCGCGGGCAAGGCGCGTCGCCTTGACGATGTCGGCCGGGTCGGCGGCGCCGACCAGGAAGCGAAATTCCCGCCCAAGCGTCAGCGCCCACACCCACTTATCGATTTCGCGCTTCTGAATATAGAACTTTGCGTTGGGAAAGAGGTCGAGCCCGCCCATGTGGTCGAAATGAGCGTGGGTGATCAGAACCGTCGTGACATCGGCCGGCTTAACGCCGCATTCCGCGAGAACCTCCGAAGCGGCATGCCAGTTCGAGACGCCATAGAGATCGGCGAGATATTTGCCGTATTCTTTGTGGTCGTAGCCGGTGTCGACGAGGATCACCTGACCTTGCCCTTTGATCAGCGCATAGGCGTAGGGCAAATTGCGGATGCCGACATATTGCGGACCATAGAGCATGACGCTCTGCGGAAACTTGTTCACCGCGGCATAGTCGAGCACCCAAATCGAATATTTGCCCATGACGCTCCTCGCCGTTCGTGGCCGTTCTATCCGGCAAACCGCGCTTCGAAGGGAGCGCTAACGCCGTGCATCGCACAGCACGCCTGCCTGAAGTCGACGGTCTCGAATCCGGGCGTCGCCCGCCCGACCGCCCGAAGATGCCGCTCGGATTCCTGCACGAAGTGAAACAGCGCGTCCCCATCCTCATCGGTCTTGGACAGAGCCGCCGCGAGCGCGCTCTCGAGCGCGACGAGGGCGGCGAGCAAATGACCCCGATGGTGGACGGCGCCTGTCGGCGCGCGAAGGCTTCTCAAGCCTTCGGCCGCTTCGCGAATTCGTTCGCGAGCACCCCGATAGGTTCGTAGTCGACGATTGCGCGGGAGCCAGCGATTGTGCGCTTCAGCAGGAAGCCTGAGAGCTGGAGGAGACCCCGACGCAGCAGATCATGCAGGGGCTGGGCTTCGCAGACGTAGCGCGCGAGCGGATCGGCCTGACTCAAAGCGCGCCTTCCTCCTGAAGCTTCGCGGGGCTCCGCTTTGTCTGCGTCGCGGCCTCGCCCAATGCTGGAACGCCTGGGTTGGTGGTTCGCGGGGCGCCCACTTCACTCCCTTACGCTAGCAATGATGAGCGTTGTCAGGCATTCAGACCCACAGGATAACAGTTATAGCGATCTTAGGCAGTCACTTCATTTCACTTCGCCGCCGGCGGTTGGCAAAGTGCGGCCGAGACCAGACAGTTGATCGTGTTCACCGGGAGGAGACGACGATGGCCAATCCGACGGGCAAGACCGACAAGCAGACGCCGGGCGTCTACAGGCGGCGCGTTGGCGACGCGCTGGTTACGACAATCAATGATGGCTTCCTCGATATCAGCTTCGAGATTTTGAGGGGCGCGGGCCTCGAGGATTTCCAAGGGCTGATGCGCAGCGCGTTCCGCGACGGGCCGCCTCGGCTGACGGTCAACGCTTTTGTCATCGAGACCGACCGCAATACGATTCTTGTCGATTCGGGCGGCGGCTCGACCACTGTCTATTCCATGGGGCGGCTCCCGGACAATCTGCGCGCCGCGGGCTTCAGGCCCGACGACTTCGATACGGTGCTCGTGACCCACATCCATCCCGACCACACGAGCGGCCTTCTGGATACGGAAGGAAAGCCAGCCTTCCCGCGCGCCGAAGTGATCGTGCATGAGGATGAGATTGCGTTCTGGTCGGACAAGAGCCTCCGCGACGGCCGGTCGGCCGCGGCGACGCCCTATCTCGATTCCGCCGACCGGGTCCTCGAAGCCTATCGCGAAAGGTTCCGTCCGAGCCAGGGCGGAACTGTCCTCCCCGGGGTGACGCAACTGCCGCTTCCTGGCCATACTCCGGGGCATAGCGGATATCGCCTCGATTTCGCGGGCGAGACCCTGGTGATGTGGGGAGACACCGTCCACGTGCCGGAGATTCAGATTCCCCGGCCCGAAGTCACCAGCGAGTATGACATCAGCGAACCCCTCGCCGCCGAGAACCGCTTCAAGATTTTCGACTATGTCGCGAAGGAGGGCCTTCTCGTGACCGGCGGGCACCTGCATCTGCCCGGCTTCGCTCATGTCATCCCGAATGGGCGCGGGTTCCAGCTCGTGCCGGAAGCCTGGATGGTCGAGATCTAGTCCGGCGCGAGTGGCGCGGGCGGCGGTCGTTTTCCGCCCGCGGCAGAACCTCAGTCCTTGACCTCGACCCATTGCTTGCTGGCGGCGTCATATTTGACCAGCGTCAGCTGCTCGGCGTTGATCGTGATGTGGTTCTTCTCCGAGAAGCCGAGATCGCCGGTGATGCCCTTGAACCCCTTGACGGCGTTGAACCCCTTCTGCAGGTCCGCCGGCTTGGTCGACTTGGCGTCGTTGACCACCTGCGCCAGCATCATGATGCTGTCGTAGCTCGTCTCGGCGAACGGCGTCGGATCGATGTTGAACTTCTTCTTGTAGTCCTCGCGGAACGCCGCGAGCTCGGGGCTCGGATGGAGATCGGAGGTGAGCACCGCGCTGATCGTGCCATCAGCGATATCGCCGGCCAGCTTCGAAAAGGTGTCGTCGGAATTGGTCTCGTCATTGCCGAACACGGTGGCGTTGTAGCCGGCCGAATGCAGGTCCTGCACGAAGGCCGCCTGGTCCTGCGGCGTCAGCCACGCGTCAATGCACTTGACGCCCGCGGCCTTGGCGGCGTTGACTTCGGGCATGAGGCCGGTGGTCGCGCCGGTCGACCAGTTCTCGGTGATCGTGTGGTCGATGGCGATCTTCTTGCCAGCTTTATCATAGGCAAGCTGGATGCCGTAGAGTCCGCCCTGACCATAAGTCGACGGATCATGCAGGACCGCGATGCCGTCGGGGCAATGCTTGAGCGCATAGTCGCCGATCTTCTCGCCCCAGGCGAAGGTGTTGAGCCCGAAGTCGAACACCCAAGGGTTCGGCGGAGCGTTCGGCCCTTCGGTGTTGACGGTGAGTCCGCCGTCGTCGACGACGCCGATGGTCGGGAACTTGTGCCTGATCGCAAGTTGCGCAGTGACCGGACCGGTGTCGGGGGAACCGGCGATCGCGATCGCGCCTGCGGCGATGAGCTTCTCGTACAATTGCCCGGAGACCGTCGCTGACGCATCGTCGTTATGCGGATCGAGCTTGAACTGGCGGCCGAGCACGCCGCCCGAGGCGTTGATCTTGTCGACCGCCATCTGCGCGCCGTTGACGGTCGCGACGCCTGTCGAGCCATATGCGCCAGTTGTTCCGGCGATGAGCCCGATGAGGTAGGGCTCCCCGGCGGCGCGGGCCGAAGTCTGGGCGGCGGATAATGCGGCAGCGGCGGCGAGTGTCGCCCCAATGATGGCTTTCATGAGCCTTATTCCTCCCTTGAAACGTGAGCGGCCTACGTCGGGCGCAAAACGCGACGCGCCTGACGAAGCCGTCCGTCAGCCTCGTGTTTCCTCGCGCAGATCGGGGGTGTTGTCAAAGCAACGGCAACGGGAAAACGAGCGCTTCCGACTAACCGGCGACGGACTGATCGTTCGCGCACGGAGGTCGCGGCGCGGGCGAAACTTAGATATGCGAGAAGGACCCCTAAGCGCCAATAATCCCTAAGCTATTTTGGTCAGAGGCGAGGCGGCGCACCCACAGTTCGCACTCGACTGCACGCGGGCTGAAGCTCCATACCTTGAAAGCCGCGCGCCATGGCCGGAGCCTTCCCGACGGCGCTCACATACCTGTTATGTCACACCTATTCATTGCTGCCGCCGTAACGTCGCGGCTAGCTACTCTGCTTAAGAGTGGGTGCGACTCGCTTGACCGGGGAAACCTGATAGGCTTCACGCCGCGCCTTCGGGACGACAGCAAGGCTTGTGGCGTCCCGACTGCGTCCGGCGAAACGCCGTGAGAAGCGCGCCGGCGCCCATCGTATCGCGGGACGCCAGGGAACGGACCAGTGCTGCAATTCGTGGTGAGCGGCGTCGCCATCGGGGCCGTCTACGGGCTCATCGGAATGGCGCTGGCCATCACCTTCTACGTCACCCGCATCATCAATTTCGCCCAGGGGCAGATGATGATGGCGACGGTGATGGTGACGGCGGAGGTTTACGCCGCCGGCTATCCGACATGGGCGGCCGCGCTCCTCGGCCTTGGCTGCGCCTGTGTCCTCGGGGTTCTTTCCTATCTTATCGCCGTTCGCCCTATTCTGGCGCTGAACCGGTTCAGTTTTGGCTGGCTCGTCAGCACCTTGGGCTTTGCCGTGATTCTCGAGAATGCAGCCGCCTATATTTGGGGGCCGACCTCGCAGGCCTTTCCGCCAATGTTTGAGGGCACGAGCTTTCACCTCCTGGACGCGGTGGTGACAGGTCAGCAGCTCATGGCGATCGTGACTGCCGCGGTCCTGACGGTGGGCTTCGAGCTGGTGCGGCGCGGCACGCTGTTCGGTAAGATCGGCATGGCCACAGCCGCCGATCCGGAGATGGCGACCGCGGTTGGCGTCAACACGACCGTCGTCGCGATCATCGCCTTCGCCGCCTCGGCCTTTTACGCAGGGATGGCCGGCCTCCTGATCGGGCCTACAACCTTCGCCAATCCTTATCTCGGGGACACATTCGGCACCTTCGGTTTCATCGCGATGATGATTGGCGGGGGAACCGAAAAACCCATCGCGGCGATGTTCGGCGGCGTTTTGCTGGGCGTCTGCGCTGAAGGCGCCAACGCCATGATCAACTCGCAAGCCTCCGACTGGTTTCCTTTCATCATCCTCGTCGTCGTCCTGATTGTCTCGCCGCGCGGTTTGTTCAGTGCGGGAAACCTGTTCCGGTTTCGCGCACGCGCCGCGGCGTCGGCGCAGGCCTAAGGGGAGCCGTGGAAACGGAGCGCATAGAGGCGCCGCGCGCCACTTCCGTTTTGGCCGGCGCGGGATTTAAGCCTTGGCTCAAGCCTGTCGGCGCCGCTGTGTTTGTCGCCGCCTACGTCGCGGCGACTGCGTTTGTCGCGCGCTCGGACATCGGCGTCCAAAGCCTCGTCTTGGTCGCGGCGGTGTTCGGCGTCCTCGCCATCAGCCTTGACCTCGTCGCCGGCATGCTGGGCCTTTACTCGCTGGGCCAGGGCGGCTTCTTCGCGATTGGCGCCTATTTCACGACGATCGTCGTCAACGATCTCAGCTGGAACGTGTTCCTGGTCCTTCTGATCGTGCTCCTGATCGCAGGCCTCATCGGGCTCGCGGTCGGCGCGATGTCGCTGAGGGTCAGCGGGCTTTACTTCGCGATCACCACGTTCATTTTCACGCTCGTGCTCACGGTGCTGGCGACCGATCTCAAGATTACCGGGGGATTGCAGGGATTGCTCGGCCCCGCATTTCCCGACTTCCCGGAGGGTCTCGAGGCGCTTGGAACGCCGGTCGCTTGGTGCGTCATGCTTGCGCTGCTGCTCTGCATCGGCTTCGTTTCGAACATTCGCCAGTCGCCGCTCTATCCGGTGCTCCTGTCGATCCGCGACGCCGAGCGTTTCGCGGAGGCGGCGGGCGCGCGCACCTCGCTCATCAAGATCGGCGTGTTCGGCGTTTCCGCCGCCATGGCTGGCGGCGCCGGATGGCTGTTCTCGTTCCTCGGGGTCGTCTCGCCCGGGCAATTCGATTGGGCCGTGTCGCTGAACATTCTCGTCATGGTGCTGATTGGAGGCATCAACACGACCCTGGGGCCTGTGATCGGCGCGGCCTTCGTTTCGATGTTCCCCGCGCTCGTCAACATCAATCCCTGGCTGCAGGAGATGGCCTATGGCGCGCTCTCGATCCTGGCGGTGACCCTGCTGCCGGGCGGCGTGATGAGCCTCTTGAAGCGAGTCGCAGCTTTTGGCGCAGGCGCCACGTCCGAAGGGGAGCTCGCCGCCGCCCTGGATCGCGCAGAGGCGCCAGTCGCGGCGAACCTCTTTCGCAAGTTCGTGAGCGGAAGCGCCAGCGCGGCCGAAGCAGGCGGTCCTGAGCTCGAATACGCGGTCGAGTGCCGCGGGGTCCAGTTCAGTTATGGAACCGGCCTCATGGTGCTGCGCAATGTCGACCTCGCGGTGAGGCGCGGCGACATCCATGGGCTCATCGGGCCGAACGGGTCCGGCAAAAGCACGCTTGCCAATGTGATCGCCGGGCGCCTGCAGCCGCTCGCCGGCGCCACGCTCATCAAGGGAATGCGCGTCGACGGCGCTTCGCCAAGCAAGCGCGCCGGGCTTGGCATGCGCAGGACGTTTCAGGCGGCCGAACTCGTGCGTGAGTTGACGCCGATCCAAAACGTGATGGTTGGCCTGTTCAACCTCAAGCCGGGCATCATTCCCCGGGCGCCTATCTGGCCGCTTCTGCCGTCGGGCCGGCGCGACCTCGCCTGGATGCAGGACCGATCCCGCGAGGCGCTTGAGATGGTCGGCGCGGGCGCGTGGGTTGGACGGGCGGTCGGCGACGTTCCGCACGGCGTCGAGCAATTGACCCAGCTCGCATCCGTCTGCGTCGCAGGCCCCGACATCATCGTCCTTGACGAGCCGGCGACAGGCCTATCCGCGCGCGAGGTCGACCACCTCGCCGAGATCCTCACCCACCTCAAGGCGCAGGGCGTCACGATGATCATCATCGAGCACCAGACGCGGTTCCTGTTTCCTCTCTGCGACCGGGTGACGGTGCTCAACGCCGGTGAGGTGATCCTCACCGGAACGGCGGAAGAAGTGCGCGCGCATGCCCTCGTCCGGCAGGTCTATTTTGGTGAATGAGGCTGGACCAATGATGAACAGCCAAAGTCTGGCGCTCGACGTCACGGCTCTCTCCGCGGGGTATGGCCGCTTCGACGTGGTGCATGACATTGCGCTCAAAGTGGCCAAGGGCGAGGCCGTCGCGCTGCTCGGGCCCAACGGCGCCGGCAAGACGACAGTGCTCAAGGCGATCATGGGCCTGGTCAGTCAACGCCGCGGTTCGATCCGGGTGGCTGGCGAAGATGTTTCGGCGTTTCCAGCGCATCGCGTGGCGCGCGGCTTCGCGGCGATTGCGCCCGAGGGGCGGCGTCTGTTTCTCGACCAGACCGTCGAGGATAATCTCCTGCTCGGAGGACTGCATCTGCGCCGCGACCGAGGCCGGCTTGAGGCGCTGTTGAAATCCGTCTACGACCTGTTTCCGGTCCTTTACGAGTACCGTCGACGGCTCTCGTCCTACCTCAGCGGCGGCGAGCAGCAGATGGTCGCGATCGGGCGCATGCTGATGAGCGACCCGAAGGTCATGCTGCTCGATGAGCCCTCGGTCGCGCTATCTCCGGTCGCCGTCGGCCTCATGGTGGACGCGCTGCTCAAACTGCGCCAGCGTGGCGCGTCGCTCCTCTTGGTCGAACAGCGCATCGACGTCGCGGTGCGCGTGTGCGACCGGCTTTACGTCATGACGCACGGCGCAATCGTCGATGAGATGACCCCCGACGACGTCCGCAATGAGGGCCTTTCGATCATCAACAAATATCTGGGGTGAGCGGCCGGCTCCGAGCCTCGGTCCGCAGGACAGAGAAAGCAAAACGGCCCCGCGCAAGACCTCCGCACGGGGCCAACGGCGCCGCGCGGTGGGAGACCCGCGCGCGTTCCGTTCACGACTTCGTGATCGAATCTTCGTCCCGGTGTCAAGGCCCAAAAATGCTGAGTTACGGGCTTATGCCGGCTCCATCCCGCAGCGTCGTTTCGCATCGCCGGTCTTGGCAGACGCCAGATAGGCGACGAACGCGCGCGTGGCCTCGGGTTCCTGTGACGTTGTCGATATTCCCGCCGAGAACACGGTTATGGCCTGAATTTCGGGCGGGAGAGGCCCCGCGATCTGGACGCCCGGCTGGTCGATGAGCTCGCTGAGCTGCTGAAAGCCGAGGTCGGCTTCGCCGTTCGCAACCAATGCCGCGACGGGCACGCCTGGCGGCGCGACCAGCGCGCGCGTGAGCGGCACGCCCCATTTTTCGCACAAAGCCTTCAAATGGTCGCCGCTCGGGCCGGTCGAGTAGCAGATCTTTTGTGCGTCGAGCATCGCCCGCCTGACGGCCTTCTCATCCGCGACGCCGGGCAGGGCTGAGCCCGCGCGGACCGCAATGCCGATCTCCGATCGCGCGAAGTCCCTCGTATCGCCTTTCGCGAGATGGCCTTCGGCCTCCAAGGCGCCCATGACTTTGGACGCCAGGACGACGATGTCCGTCGCCTCGCCGGCACGCACCAATTTCGCCGCTTCCACGCCGCCCATCGACCTTACGTCGACTTTCAGCCCGTGTCGGTGCTCATATTCGCGTGCGAGGTCGGCGAGGAGGTGACGGGTCGCCATCGACGAAAGGCCGGTAATTCAACTCATGCGCGCCTCGATTTCAGGACATGGCGACGCTGCAACCAAGCAGGTTCGGAAAAGCCATGCCCGAGGCGTCCCACGCCGTTCCTCCGCTGCAGCCCGGACGGGGCCTTTTCTCCCTTTCGCCCAGAAAAGCGATTCCGCCGGGCCGTCCGCCGCGGGCGATATTACCGGCCCCGCCCCTCCCGCAAGGGCGCCGCGCGGAGGCCGCTTCGAGGACGCCAGAACGGCATGTTGACATTATTCCGGCCAACGTGAAAAGCATTTCTCGTTGTCAAAGAGGATAACTGGGAGGCGACTCGTGCGGATGATGCTCCGAATTCACATCGACGCCCTGCAAGGGAGCTCGGCGCTAAAGTCGGGTGCCATGCAAAAGGCGATTGGCGCCTTCACCGAGAAGTTCAAACCGGAAGCGACATATTTCGCGCTCGAAGGCGGTCGGCGCACCGGTTTCTTCGTATTCGACATGAAGAGCTTCCAGCAATGCCCAGAGGTGGCCGAGGCGTTCTTCGACGCTGGCTGCAACTCTCACCTGACGCCCTGCATGACGACCGACGATCTTCGCCACGGTTTGCACGACGCGGGTCTCGCGTAAAGGCGAGTGCGCCAGACGGCCTCAGGGTTCTTCGGCGGCGCGGGAGGGCTCGGCGCGCCTTGCCGAATTGTCTGAGCATGGCGAGAATGAGCTCGCCATGCTCGACCTTGCCGCCGCCGAAGCGCGGCCGAACGGCCGCCTCTCCCGCCAGATCAAGGCGCGGGTCAGAATCGATTGCGTCGCTTGGCGACCTGGAGCCCGAGACCCGAGGACGGCATGCCGGATTCAACGCTAAGTTCGGGTTCCATCGCCTTTCTCGGCTTCGGCGAGGCTGCGCATGCCTTTCTCGATGGCTGGCGCACCAATGCGGACTTCAAGGCGCGCATTTGCGCCTACGACATCAAGACCGATTCGCCCGATCACGAAGTGCGGAGCGCGAAGCGAGCCAATTATGCGGCGCTAAAAGTGCTTGGCGCTTCGACCGCGGCCGAAGCGGTGACCGGCGCCCACGCAGTCTTTTCCGTCGTCACCGCCGACCAGGCGCACGAAGCCGCGATAGCGGCTCTGCCAGGCCTCGCCAAAGGCGCGCTCTTCTTTGACTGCGATTCCTGTGCGCCGCAAACCAAGACGCGCACGGCGCAAGAGGTCAAGGCCGCGGGCGGGCGTTATGTCGACGTCGCGGTGATGGCGCCGGTCCATCCGCGCCTGCATCGGACCCCGCTCCTGATCAGCGGCCCACACGTCGAAGCTGCGGCGCCGGCGCTCGCGTCCCTCGGCATGTCGGCGAGGATCCACGAGGGCCCGGTCGGCGCCGCTTCGTCAGTCAAGATGATCCGCTCCGTGATGATGAAGGGGCTCGAGGCGCTCGTCTGCGAATGCGTGCTGGCGGGGCGAAAGGCGGGTGTCATCGAGACGGTGCTCGATTCGCTCGACGAGACCTATCCCGGCTTCGATTGGAAGAAGCGCTCGGCCTATATGCTGGAGCGGGTGATGACCCACGGGGTCCGGCGGGCGGCGGAAATGCGCGAAGTGGCGCTGACCGTCGATCTGCTTGGTCTCAAGGGGGAGATGTCGCGCGCCTCGGTTGGCTGGGAACAGACGATTGGCGAACTCGGTTTGCGGGCGAATGCAGCCGAGTCGGCCGATTATCGCGTTCTCGCCGACCGGATTCTCGCCGCGCTCGATCCCGCCGCCGGTGAAGGCTGACGAGAGCCTGAGGTCGCCCTTCCGGGCCGGGGAGGCTCGCGTCGGGAAGCGCGACAATCGCCGGCCGGCCAACATGGCCGGGCGGGAGGAAAGGGGTTGAGGCCAAATTCTTGCTGTTCCGGGCATCGGCCATGACGCTGTTCGCGGGTCCCGCGTTGCAACGCCGGGAGCCCTCAGCTAAATCTTGATAGGGCTTCGAGCTTGTTCATGGCGACCGATCTCATCCGCTACGACCTTCTGGTGCAGGACGCGCTGCGCTCCGTGGTGCGCAAGGTCCTTGCCGACACGGCGCGCAACGGGCTCGTCGGCGACCACCATTTCAACATCGCATTCAAGACCCAGGCGCCTGGCGTGGTCGCGCCGGCCGTGGTCAAGCAGCGCTTCCCCGATGAGATGTCGATCATCCTCCAGCACGAGTTCTGGGACCTCGTCGTCACCCAGGACGCGTTCGAGGTCAGCCTGAACTTTTCCCGCAAGCCCGAGCGGTTGATCGTGCCGTTCAATTCGATCACCGGCTTCACCGACCCGTCTGTTCCGTTCGGCTTCAAGCTCGAGCCGCGCGTTTCGGAGACGGCGGGTCGCGCGTCGGTCGAGGAGGAGAAGGGGGCGACCTTCGAGTCCGGTCGTGGCAAAGCCGGCGCCCGTCAAGCCGTCCGTACGGCCCGCCTCCGCCCCGAAGTCGGCTCAGAACGCGCAAAAGCCCGCGGAGCCTGACGGGCAGACAAAAGTCGTGTCGATCGACGCCTTTCGCAAGAAGTAGCCGAGGCGCCCTCTTGGCCGAGATCGTCAATCTGCGTCGAGCGCGAAAGATGAAGGAACGCGAGCGCGCCCAAGCGGAAGCGGCTCAGAACCGCGCCCTCTTCGGCCGCTCGAAGGCCGAGAAGCGGCTCAACGAGAGCGAGCGCGCGCTCGCCGAGGCCAGCCTTAACGCCCGCCGCCTTGCCGAGCCCGATGGCGAATGACGGCGCGAACGCGCGCGTCGTCAAGCGCTCCCTGGTTATTTCCGGACACCGAACGAGCGTCTCCCTCGAGGATGCGTTTTGGCGGCGGCTGCACGCCATCGCGGCCAATCGCGGGCTGTCTCTCAATCGCCTCGCGGCGATGATCGACGCCTCACGCGACGGCGCCAACCTGTCATCGGCCATCCGGGTGTTCGTGCTCGAGGCCGAAGGCGCAAGGGCGTCCCGCCCGGCGGCAGACGGCGCTGCTCATCCGGATCAGTAGAGCTTGCCTGGCTCCGGGTCGGCTTGCGTCGGGCGCCCCTTGGGCCTGGGCGGCGGCGTCGGAGCCGAGGGGCTGGGTCCATTGGCGCCGACTTCGTCGCTCTTCGGCGATGGCGCGGACGCGAACGGCGCCGTTCTCGATTGGCCGCCTTCGCCGTCCTTCGCCGGGTCGACGCTGTCCACGGCGCCCTTTTCCTGCTCGGCTTTCTGAGCCGCGGCGGCTTCCGCCGCCCTCTTCGCCGCCTCGGCCCCATCCGCTTTCTCCGCGTCCTCCAGAGAGCGCAAGCGTTCTGCCTGCCCTTTCAGTCGCGCTTGTTCGACCTCCCAGTCCTGGATTTCCTGCTGCCTTCGATCCATAAACCGCTCGCCCTTGAGACGCCGGTTGAAGAACGCGCGCTCGCGGATGTCGGCTTCCAGGGCGGAGATGCGATCGGTCTCGCGCGCGATCGCCTGGGCGGCGAGCGCGGCCGACAGCGAGCTGACGTCGATCTGCCGCTTCGGCGCCTCCAACGCATTGTCGACGGTCACCCCCGCGCTTGGCGGCGGCCCGGACCAGAACTTCAAATCGCGGGCCGATGAGGTGAGCGTAAAGCGCGTCTGTGTTGTCAGCGTGCGCAAATCGAAATCCGCGTTCAGAGCCTCATCCCCTTGTCCTTCGGGGATTTTGATTGGACCGATTTTCGCAACGCCAGCGCTGAGCGAAAGCGGCGCCGATCCATCGGCGATCGCCAGCGGCGCCCGATTGAGCTCGTTGCCGAAGGCGAAGGCGATATTGGTCTCATCCAGTGGGGCGTCCGGGGTCTGCGCCTTCGCGAGCACGCGGTCGAGAGCCGTGGGATCGCTGCGGGCCAGCGCCGCGCCGGCGAAGGTCATTGTTCCTGAGCCGGCGAGTCCGTTGATCAGCGCGGCGGGGCTTCGTCCGGTCGAAGCGAAATCGAGCGCGGCGCCGATGCGGCCTGAGAACCCGGTCCGGTCGAGAGCGACCGAATCAAGGGCGAGCGCGCCGGTCAGCGTCACATTGTCCCCGTCGCGACGCAGCGCCGCATGGCCGGACGCTCCGCCTCCTGCGATCCGCATCGCGAAATCGTCGAGATCGAGCCGGCCCTTGTCGAAGCGGAGCGTCGTCGCGAATTCGCGCGCTGTGAGCGCGTCCGCCAGATCAAGAGTTCCGACCCGAAGTTTTACGGCCGCCGACGGGGGGCGCAGCGGCACGGGCGCAAATCCCACGTCCGACCAGCGCGCGCCCGTCCGCCCGGGTTGGGGCGGTCCGAGGGCGAGCGCCAGAACGCCGGAGAGCGGCATGCGCTCGACCGCGAGCTGGCCCTCGATCTCCGCCGGCGTAGGCGCCGTCGGCTTCCCGGGGGCGGCCCCGGAGCCAACAGCCTCCTCGGCGCGAGCAATATCGACGTTCGCCTCAGGCACGACCTCGAGCGGCCTGGCAGGCTGATAGGTGAGGTCGCCGCTCGCCTTGACCCCGGCAATCGTCGCCGCAAGCCGTGAGAAACCCCATCGATCGCCGCGCAAGGTCGCATCAAATCCGATATCGGCGGGACCGAGCGCGCCGCCATTGGCGGGCGCAAGGCCAAGGGCGACGGCGAGCGGGGCGAGGTTTGGCGATTTGGCCTTGGCGGAGCCAAACAGCTTCGCGTCGTCACTCTCCGCGGCGGGCAAGAACCGGCCGCGCCACGTGAGGTCCGCTCCGGCGAGCTGCGAGGTCGCATCGACGTCGTAACCCTTCTCCCACCCCCCGTTCGCATTCACCGCAATGTGGGCGCGGCCCCCTCCCGAGGTTGGCGTATGCACGCCGAGTTGACGCAAGAGGGCGCCGGAGTTTGGGGAATCGAGGGTGACGGTGAGCGCGCGCCCGGTGTCGCTCGGCCGAGGATCGAGGGTGACTGAGAACTGCGTTTCGCCCGCCGATCCGTTGGCCCTGAGCGAGTCGATCGTGGGAACGGCCCCAACGTCGGTTGCTGCGCCATGAGCCCCGAAGGTGAGCGCGGCCGGCGAAAGCTCGGCGGCTCGCGCGACCAGCATTCGGCTCCAATCGCTCGGCGCCGCACGCGAAACGAGCACCGCGAAATCGTGCAGACGATCGGCTCGCAAGTGGCCGGTCGCCGTAGTCGAGCCCGGACCGGTCGCGCCTTCGATATCGAACGAGGCCCCATCCAGGCCGGCCACGCTCAGGCGCTTGAGGGTGACGTTCGGCCCGCTCTTGGCCACATTCAGCGCCAGCGAGCCGCTGTCGATCTGCGTTTCGCCGACGCGAGCGATATGCAGCGAACTCGCCCGGAGCGAAAGCGAGAGATCGAGATCGCCGATCAGATTGCCCGCCGCGAGGCTCGGCAACCCGTCGACGTCGAGCGAATCGCTCGCGAGATCGACATCGAGGCGGCCGGGTTGGCCGCCATCGGCCCCCTTGAGAGCCAGGGCGCCGGTCAGCGTCGAGCGATCCAGCGTCAGCTTGAGATTGCGTCCTGAAAATCCAGTCGGCGAGGCTTCCACCGTCCCCGATAACGACGCGCTGCGATAAGGCAGCGCATCGGCGAAAGCGGCCACCCTCGCCACAGCCGGCGGCGCGCCCAGACCCGCCCACTCGCGTAGCAGAGCAAAGTCGACGCTTGTGAAATCGACGTCGCCGCGGAACTTTGCCTCTGCCCCGGTATTGAGCTCCCCCTCCGCGCGCAGTCGGCTTTGCCCGGGAAGGCCTAGGTTGAAAGCGAGATTGAGCGGCGCGCCGGGCGCAGCCTTCAGCGTCACGCTGGCGTCAGGCAGCGTCTGTGACCCAAGAATGATGGGCTGGGCCAAAACCTGCGCGTCGATCGCCGCCTCATTCTCACGGCCCTGAAGCGCGGCCGAGACAATGCGGGTCATAAGGGCCACGGCGCGCGCGGGCGCGACCCCGTCCTCGCCCTTGCGGCGCATGAGCGAGTCGAAATTGACCTGTTTTGCTCTCAGCGCGATGCTGATTTGGGCAGGCGCGCCGAAAACCAGTTTGCCGTCCCCATCCGCGCGGATCCCTCGCTCCTCTGGTCCAAGACGGAATTCCGCCTGTCGAAAGGTCGCCTGGTCGAAATCGACGGTGATCGGCCCGGCGACCCGCCAGGGGGTCGGCGGACCCTCGCCGGGCGCCGTTCCTGCGAGCGTCGCTGCGCCGACGAACCGAAGGCCGCCGAGCCCGGCGGCCGGGTCGCCTTCGAGCGCGCCATCGAATTCGGCCGCAGGCCAACTCGGACCGGCGTCGACCGAGAGGCGGAGCGGCGTGCCTGCCGGTCCCGGTTTTTCCGATGCGAGCCTGAAGACAACAGGAGCATTGTCCGGGCCGGAAAATTGGCCGTTTAGACGCGCGGGTCCGTCGAGAGACGGCGCGGCCGCATCGATCTCGACGCCGGAAATCTCGGTTCCGGCGCGCGGCGCCGACAATCTTCACGCGCCCATCCCGCACGCCAAGGCGGTCAAACCCGGTCGAGTGGAGGCCCGCCATCCGGACCGGCGGCAGTTTGAGCGCGCCGACAGGGCCGCGGGTCAGGGTCAGAACCGGCTTCTCGAGATGAATGTCGGAGAACCGGATCTGCCCGCTCGCAAGCTTGACCAGCGCGAGCTCCAGACGCGCCGAGGCGAACGAGAGCTTCGCCCCGTCCGGGCCTGGCGCGCTGACCAAACCTTCGCCCAACGCCAGATAGGGCGTCGGAAGCACCCTGAGTTCGACTGGCCCGCTCAAGGCGACGTCGGCGCCGGTGATTGCGCTGAGCCGCGCTTCGATCTCACCGCGCTGCGCGGACCAGTCGATGAGGTACGGCGCGACCAGCGCAACCGACATCACCGCGACGAGCGCGACCGCGACGATGGTCAGGATAGTGCGCACGGGGAAATGACTTCCACTCCGCTTGGACGAACTGTCGCAAGAACGATTCGGCGACCATCGCGATTCAAAATGCCGCGAAAGTATGACCTTGACAATAAAAGCGGCCTCCTGCGGCTCATGCGAACGATTGGGCAATGGAGATCGGCACGCCGGGGCCACCCGGGAGCCGGCAGATAATCGTTAGCCTATACCCTTAGATGGCCCTCAAAAGCCGTCGATTCGACTTTGTGAATGGTTGACGGCGTTGCGCTAAGGCCCGACATTGGCGCCAAGGCGCAAATCGCGCGAGCAAGCCCGTTTCGGGCGCGCTGCGACACGGGAGGCGATCCCCATGGACCTTCGATTGACCGAAGACGAGATGGCATTTCGCGCCGAAGTTCGCGCCTTCGTTCGCGATAACCTGCCTGCGTCGATCCGCGAGAAGACCGTCGCCGGCCGGCGCCTTTCCAAAGACGACTATGAGCGCTGGACCCGCATTCTCGCCGCGAAAGGCTGGGGAGCCCCGCACTGGCCGGAGGAATGGGGCGGCGCCGGATGGAGCCCGATCCAACTCTCGATCTTCCTCGATGAGACGCAACGCGGCAATGCACCCGAACCGGTCGCGTTCGGCGTCAGCATGGTCGGCCCGGTGATCTACACCTTTGGCTCCAAGGCGCAGAAACAGAGATTCCTGCCGCGGATCATCGATCTCAGCGACTGGTGGTGCCAGGGCTTCTCGGAACCCGGCGCCGGATCGGATCTTGCGAGCTTGCGGACAACCGCCCGCTGCGACGCCGACGACTGGGTGATCTCGGGCCAGAAGACCTGGACCACCATGGCGCAATACGCCGACTGGATCTTCGTCCTCGCGCGCACCAACGCGCAGGCGAAGAAGCAGGAAGGTATTTCGTTCTTCCTCGTCGACATGAAGACCCCTGGCATTACGGTGAAGCCGATCCAGACGATCGATGGCGGTCACGAGGTCAACGAGGTCTTTCTCGACGACGTGCGTGTTCCGGCCGACGCGCTTGTCGGCGAAGAGAACAAGGGCTGGGACTACGCCAAGTTCCTGCTCGCCAACGAACGCAATGGCATCGCCCGCGTCGGGGTGTCGAAAGCCCGTCTGGACCGGGTGCGCCAGCTCGCCTCGATCCCGGTCTATGGCTCGGGGCCGAAGATCGAGGACCCCTTTTTCCGCGCCAAGCTCGCGGAGGTCGAAGTGGAGCTGAAGGCGCTCGAAATGACGCAGATGCGCGTGATCTCCAACCGCCGCACCGCAGGCAAGCCCGATCCCGCGTCTTCGGTGCTCAAGATCAAGGGCTCGGAGATCCAGCAGGCGACCACGGATCTCTTGATGGAGGTGGTCGGACCTTACGCGCTGCCCTATCGCGAGTCCGACGACATGAGCAACGAGCCGCCGGTCGGTCCGGACTGGGCGTCGCCGCTCGCGCCGATCTATTTCAACACCCGCAAGGTCTCGATCTACGGCGGATCGAACGAAATCCAGCGCAGCATCATCGCCAAGGCGATACTGGGGCTCTGAGAACACATGGACTTCGAGCTCAATCCGGAACAGGAGCTATTGCGCGACAATGTCGCGCGGCTGATGAAGGACCGCTACGGGTTCGAGGCTCGCAAGACCTATCAAGCAAGCCCACACGGTTGGAGCGAGGCTCTGTGGCGCGACTATGCCGAGATGGGCCTGCTCGGCGCGCCCTTTGCTGAAGCTGACGGCGGCTTTGGCGGCGGCGCGGTCGAGACGATGATCGTCATGGAGCAATTCGGCAGGGCGCTGGCGCTTGAGCCCTACCTTCAAACCGTCGTCCTGTGCGGCGCCTTGGTGAAGCACGGCGCAAGTGACAAGCAGCGCGCCGAACTGATCGGCGCGATCGCCGCGGGCGAGCTCAGGCTGAGCTTCGCGCATATGGAGAAGCAGTCGGGCTTCGATCTCAACGATGTGGCTCTGAGCGCGGTCAAGGACGGCGGTGGCGGATACGTGCTGAACGGGGAAAAGACGCTCGTCGGCCAGGGGGACAGCGCCAATAAGCTCATCGTCTCAGGCCGCGTCAGCGGCGAGCGCCGCGATCGCGACGGGATCGTCCTTTTCCTTGTCGACGCCCATGCTCCGGGCGTGAGCCGGCGCGGCTATCCGACCCAGGACGGACAGCGGGCGGCGGAAATTGGCTTCGCCAATGTCCGCGTGGCGCCGCATGACATTCTGGGGGCTCCCGACGGGGCGCTGCCGGTGATCGAGCGGGCGGTCGACGAGACGATCGCGGCGCTTGCCGCCGAAGCCGTCGGCGCGATGTCCGAGGCGCTGACGATGACGGTCGAGTACCTCAAGACGCGCAAGCAGTTCGGCGTCACGATCGGCTCGTTCCAGGCGCTGCAGCATCGCGCCGCCGATATGACGGTCGCACTCGAACAGGCGCGCAGTATGATGGTTCTGGCGGCGATGATGGCGGACGAGGACGATTCGGAGGAGCGCGCCAAGACCATGTCGGCGGTGAAAGCGCAAATCGGCCGGTCGGCCAAGTTCATCGGCCAGCAGGCGGTGCAAATGCACGGCGGCATCGCCATGACCTACGAGTACAAGGCCGGCCATCTGTTCAAGCGCCTGACTATGATCGATGGGACTTACGGCGACGCGGACGTTCATGTGCGTCGTCTCGCCGACCGCACCAGCCTGTTCGCCTGACCTTGTCGAGCGCCCAGCGCACAATTCTTGTCAGCGGGTTCGAGCCCTTCGGCGGCGAGACCGTCAACGCGTCGTGGGAAGCGGCGCAAAAGCTCGAGGGTTGGCGCCACGGCGCCGCGGTGGCGGTCGCGCGCCTGCTGCCCTGCGCTTACGACGCCTCGGTGAAGACACTCATCGACGCGATCGAGGTCCTTCGGCCGGAGGCGCTTCTGATGACCGGTCAGGCTGCGCGCCGCGCCGTCGTCTGCGTCGAGCGGTTCGCGCATAATCTTGATGACGCCAGCGCGCCGGACAATGACGGCGCCCTGCGCAGAGGGCTCAGGATCTCCCGCGCCGCGCCCGAATGGCTGGAGGCGAGGGCGCCGGTCAGGACAATAGCGAGAGCAATTAAAGGGGCGGGAATCCGGGCGCGGGTGTCGAGAGACGCCGGAGGATTTGTCTGCAACCATCTCTATTTCGGGGCCTTGCAATATCTTGGCGACAAGCGGTCCGCGATCCCCGCCGTCTTTGTGCATCTGCCGGTGACGCCCGAGCAGGCGCCGCGAGGGGCGAACGCAAAGCGGCTCACGCCGACCGAAGCCTCGGATGCGCTTCGGGCGGCTGCCGCGGCGATGCTCGACGAATTGAAAGTGGGCGCAGCGGCGTGACCGGCGCGCCGCTCTTTCTTGGGGTCGACGGCGGCGCGACCCGCTGCCGCGCGCGGCTGCGCGACGCCGACGGAAGAGCGCTTGCCGAGGCGGTCGGCGCGGCGGCGAACATTCATGTCGATTTCGCCGCCGCCGTCGCGGCCATGCGCGCGGTCGTCGACGAGGCTCTGGGAAAGGCTGGACTCGCCGATGGCGATCGGGGGCCGATCGCAATGGGACTGGGGCTTGCCGGGTTCAAGCAGGGAAGCGACCAGACGCGAGTGGCGGCGGCTTTTCCCGGCTTTCGGCTGGTGTGCGCGGCGAACGACGCGACCACGGCCTGCATCGGCGCGCACGCCGGCGCCGACGGCGGGCTGGTGATCGCCGGCACCGGCTCGGCGGCGATCGCGCGCGTTCAAGGCCAAGAAACCATCATTGGCGGACGCGGCTTCGCGCTCGGCGACGACGGATCGGGCTCCCATATCGGCCTCGATGCGTTGCGTTCCGCGATGCGCGCCTTTGACGGCCTTCAGCGGGGAAGCGCCCTGACTGACGACATCCTGGCCGAATTCGGCGGCGATCCCGTCGCGATGATGAATTGGGCGCGTGACGCGAAGCCGGGAGATTTCGGCGCGTTCGCGCCGCGCGTGTTCGAGCATGCGGGGGCCGGCGATCCGATTGCGGCGGGAATCGTGAACGCCGCGGCGCGCGCCATCGGCGCCTTGATCCGCGGCGTTGTCGCCCTTGGCGCGGAGCGGGTCGCGCTGGTCGGGGGCGTGGGCGACGCCATGCGTCCCTATTTCGAGCCCGATGTCGCCGCGCGGCTCTCGCCGCCGCTGTACGATCCGACCGACGGGGCGATCCTGCTCGTTGGCGGAATCGTGGCGCCACAAAGGGAAGCGGCGCAATGAAGGTTCTCACCGGAGCGCGCGTCTTCGACGGCGAGCGACTGCACGACGATTGCGCGCTCGTTGTCGAGGGCGGCTCGATCCAGGCGCTCACTCGCTTCGAGGACCGCCCGCGCGGCGGCCAGCAGGTCGATCTCGGTGGCGGGATCTTAAGCCCCGGCTTTGTCGATTGGCAGATCAATGGCGGCGGCGGCCTGCTGTTCAACGCCGAGCCGACCGTCGAGGGAATCGCGGCGATCGCCGCCGCGCATCGGCGCGCCGGGGTCACCGCCTTCCTGCCGACCGTGGTGACCGACGCGCCGCGCGTGCTTGACGCGGCGCTGGCCGCCGCCCGCGAGGCGCGCGAACGCGTGCCCGGCGCGCTTGGAATCCATGTCGAAGGACCGTTCATCGACATGAAGCGCAAGGGCGTGCATCCGCCCGAGTTCATCCGCCCGATGCGCAAGGAAGACGCCGATGCGCTCGTGGCGGCCCGCGCGGGCGTGATGGTCGTGACCCTCGCTCCGGCCTCGGCCCCGCTGGACTTCATCGCGCGCCTGGCGAAAGCCGGGACCATCGTCAGCCTCGGCCATTCGGACGCGAGCGCGGAGGAGGCGCGAGCGGTGTTCGACGCCGGCGCGAGCGCCGCCACCCACCTCTACAACGCCATGAGCCAGCTTTCCTCGCGGGCGCCGGGCGTCGTGGGCGCGACGCTCGCCGATCCGCGCATCATCTGCGGCCTCATCGCTGACGGCGAGCATGCGCATGCCGTCGCCTATCGCGTGGCTTTGGCCGCCAAGGGACCGCGCGGCATTGCGCTCGTGTCCGACGCCATGCCGCCCGCCGCCGGCGGCCCGGACGTGTTCGAACTTCAGGGGCGGCGGATGACGCGCGTCGGCAATAAGCTTGTCGCCGAAGACGGCACGCTCGCCGGCGCGGCGATCACCATGCGCGACGCGGTCGACTATGTCGTCAACGTGCTCAAGGTCCCGCTCGCCGACGCGCTGACGATGGCGACGCTGACGCCTGCGCGACTGCTGCGCGTCGACGACCGGATCGGACGGCTGAAAGCCGGCCATCGCGCCGACCTCGTGCATCTGACCGATGCCCTTCAGGTCAGGGAGGTGTGGGCGGGCGGTCGCGGGCTGAGCGAGGTCGACGCCGCGGGGTGACCCGCACAAGTTTACGCGCGCCAATGATTTCAGGGCTTTAAGTGCGCTTTCGCGCAACTTTTAGCGTTCCGATATTCGCCCTGTCTATTCTCCTCCTAGAAACGCCGGCCCGTTGCTAACGAGTCCGTTTTGAGCGATTTCAAAGACTTGCGGCGTAATTAACGAGTCGTCCGGTACGCTGAACCCAGAAATCGCGACGCCCGAGAAAGCGCAGGCCAAGTTCGCCAGTATTTCTGAAAAACAATACACAGCTTCAGTCGGCTTGGCAAGACATTGTCGGTTTTTGTTCTCCGGCGCCAAGCGATCCGCTCCCGCGGACCCGCGACGATGCGGCGCGCCATCCGCGAGCTTTTGCGCTAAAGTCACTCCCATGACGGACAAGGTCAGGCGGCGGCTGACGACGCTCCTTTGCGCCGATGCCGCGGGGTACACCCGCCTCATGGGGGCGGACGAAGCGGGCACGCTGGCGACGCTGCGCCGGCGCCGCGCCGCCATGGCGACGCTGATCGAACGCCACGAGGGGCGCATCGTCAACACCTGGGGCGACGCCGTCATCGCCGAGTTCGCCAGCGTCGTCGAGGCCGTGCAATGCGCGGTCGAGACGCAGCAGGAACTCTCCAGCCACAACGACGAACTGCCCGAAGAGCAGCGGATGAATTTTCGCATCGGCATCAATCTCGGCGACGTGATGCTGGAGGGCGACGACGTCTATGGCGATGGCGTCAACATCGCGGCGCGACTGCAGGAATTGGCCGAACCCGGGGGCATCCTGATCTCCGGCCCGGTCTACGACCAGGTGCACAACAAGCTGTCCATCGGGTTCGAGCGCCTCGGCGAGCAAAGCCTGAAGAACGTCGCCCATCCGGTGACGGGCTACCGCGTCCTTCCAGGCGGCGCGCCGTCGCGGCCCCAGGCGCCGCCGCCCGAACCGAACAGGAACCCCCCGGCGCCTCCGGAAAGCGCGGAGTCCGGCTTTGCTCGCGCCTGGGAATGGTACACGCGGCTGCCTCGCGCCAGCGCCGTGTTGATCGCCGTCAGTGTCTTCCTGTTTGCGATCAACGTGTTCAGCGGCCTGCACCAAATCTGGTTTCAATGGCCCGTCGCGGTCCTGCTGTTGATCGCCTTTCTGCGGGCCGCGAGGGGGCGCGGACCGTCGTAGAAGGGCGAGTTGTACGAGGCGTGGATTCGCTGGACGCGGACCCGTTCGCTTTCACGATCTCACCGTAAGCGCTGGGCACTGCGGTCGTTACAAACACCAGCGGCAATGACAGAAATGCGCAAATGGCGGTCATTCCCTGGCCGCGGGGCGAGGGCAAGTCGACCCTTACGGGCGGCACGCCTGTGATCAGGCTTGCGTGAGCGCTTCATCCCGGCGATGGTCTCTTTCCATCACGCAAGGGGTTGGGAACCATGGGCCTCGAAGACAAAAAACATCGCTCGCATCTGCCCATCGCCACCCCTGAGCGAACCGGCTTCATCGCTTATGATGCGAAAGATCCGGACAGCAAATTCCCACCAATCGAGCAGCTGCGTCCGCCCAAGGGCGCGCCCAATGTCCTGATCATCCTGATCGACGACGCCGGATTCGGTTCGGCGAGCGCGTTCGGCGGCCCTTGCCAGACGCCGAATGCGGAAAAACTGGCGGCGGTCGGTCTGAAATACAATCGCTTTCATACCACCGCCCTGTGTTCGCCAAGCCGCCAGGCCCTGTTGACCGGGCGCAATCACCATTCCGCCGGCATGGGCGGCATCACAGAAATCGCCACCGGGCGCCGGGATACAATTCCGTCCTGCCCAACACGATTTCGCCGCTGGCGCGGACCTTGAAGCTCAACGGCTACTCGACGGCGCAGTTCGGCAAATGTCACGAAGTGCCGGTGTGGGAGACGAGCCCGGTCGGGCCGTTCGACGCCTGGCCGACCGGGGGCGGCGGTTTCGAATATTTCTACGGTTTCATCGGCGGGGAGGCGAACCAGTGGTACCCGACAATCTACGAAGGCACCACGCCGGTTGAGCCGAAGAGAACGCCCGAAGAGGGCTATCACTTCATGGAGGACATGACCGACAAGGCCATGGCCTGGGTGTCGCAGCAAAAGGCGCTCGCCCCGGACAAACCCTTCTTCGTCTACTTCGCGCCGGGCGCGACGCACGCCCCCCACCACGTGCCCAAGGAATGGGCCGACAAGTATAAGGGCAAGTTCGACCAGGGCTGGGACAAGCTGCGCGAGGAGACCATCGCCCGGCAAAAGGCGCTTGGCGTCATCCCCCAGGATGCGCAACTCACCGCCCGCCATGCGGAAATCCCCAGTTGGGACGACATGCCGGAGGCGCTCAAGCCGGTCCTGCGCCGACAAATGGAAGTCTATGCGGGCTTTATGGAGTACACCGACCACCATGTCGGACGCTTGCTCGACGGCTTGAAGACGCTCGGAATCTCCGACGACACGCTGGTTTATTATATCATTGGCGACAACGGCGCTTCGGCCGAAGGCACGCTCAACGGCGCCTATAACGAGATGGCCAATTTCAACGGCCTCGCCGCGCTCGAGACCCCTGAATTCCTGATGGAGCGCCTGGACAAGCTCGGCGGCCCGGAGTCCTACAACCACTATGCCGTCGGTTGGGCGCACGCGATGAACACGCCCTATCAGTGGACGAAGCAGGTCGCTTCGCACTGGGGCGGCACACGAAACGGCACGATCGTGCACTGGCCAAAGGGCATTCAGGCGAAGGGTGAAATCCGCTCGCAGTTCCACCATCTCATCGACGTGGCGCCCACAATACTCGAGGCCGCAGGACTGCCCGAACCGGTCTCAGTCAATGGCATCCACCAGCGCCCCATCGAGGGCGTCAGCATGCTGTACTCGTTCAACGACGCCAAGGCGGCGGAACAGCACGAGACGCAGTATTTCGAGATGTTCGGCAATCGTGGCGTCTACCACAAGGGCTGGACCGCGGTGACGAAGCACGGCACGCCCTGGGTGCTGATGGGCCGGAAGACGGTGCCGCTCGACGACGATGTTTGGGAGCTTTACGACACCAACAAAGACTGGAGCCAGGCGAACGATCTGTCCAAACAGATGCCGGAGAAGCTGCGTGAACTCCAACGTCTGTGGCTGATCGAGGCGACGCGCTACAACGTGCTGCCGATCGACGATCGGGTGGTCGAGAAGATGAACCCGGATACCGCCGGCCGGCCGGTGCTGATCAAGGGCAACACGCAGATCCTGTTCGGCGGCATGGGACGATTGTCCGAGAACTGCGTCCTCAGCATCAAGAACAAGTCCCATTCCGTCACGGCGCAAATCGAAGTGCCGAAGGCGGGAGCCGAAGGCGTCATCATCGCACAGGGCGCGAACATCGGCGGCTGGAGCCTGTACGCCAAGGGCGGCAAGCTTAAATACTGCTACAACGTCGCCGGCGTGAACCACTATTACGTCGAGTCAGCAGACCCGCTGCCCGCCGGCGACCATCAGGTGCGTATGGAATTCGCCTACGCTGGCGGGGGCCTTGGCAAAGGCGGCCAGGCGACGCTCTTCGTCGACGGCAAGAAGGTCGGCGAGGGCGCCGTGCCGATGACTCAGGCGATGGTCTTCTCGGCCGACGACGGCTGTGACGTCGGCGAGGACACCGGCGCCCCTGTTTCCCCGGATTACGGGTCGCGGGGCAACGCTTTCAACGGCCGAGTGAAGGGCGTCCAGCTCGCCATTGCCGACGCCGCGGAGAGCTCGGACCACCTCGTCTCGCCGGAGGACGCTATCCGCATCGCCATGGCGCGCCAGTAACGGGGCCGCAGTCAGCTTTGCGATCGGCAATGACCGGTTTACGCCGATCTGCGGCATTTAATTTCAGCCGCGAAGGACTTCCCCTTGCGGCACCAGCCTCGCCTACCCCCCGCTCGGCGTCAGCACGACCTTCATGCACGAATCGATGTCGAAGGCTTGGGCCATCGCCTTGTCGACCTGATCGACCGGGAATTCGTGGGTGACGAACTTTTCCAGCGGATAGGTTGTCTTGAATTTGTTGAGGAGACGCAGGCTGCTCGGGTAGCCGGTCGGGGGGTGGTTGGTCATGCCGAAGAGGCGGATCTGGTTCGCCAGCAGATGCCGGTGCGGATTGATGGGGATGTCGCCGACATCGGCGAACACGCCGGCGACGAAATAGGCGCCGCCGCGCCGCGCCATCTCCAGCCCCTCGGGGATCGCCTCGGCGACGCCGGTGCATTCGACGATCACGTCGCCGCCGCGGCCTTGCGTCAGATCGCGCACGGCCGCGACGCGCTGATCTCGTGTCGTGCCGTTGAGGCTGATCACGGAATCGGCGCCGAAATCCTTCGCCAGTCGAAGCCTGAAATCGGAACGGTCGATCGCGATGATGGCGCCAGCGCCCATGAGCCGGGCTTTGAGCACATGCAGGAGGCCCAGCGGGCCGACGCCCTGGATGACGATCGTCGCGCCTGAGCCGAACCCTTCCCCGCCCATGGTGTAAAGCTCTTTGGCCTTGTCCAGATTGAAGGTGCAGGTCATGAGTTCCGACATGACCGCGATGCGCGGCTCCATGTCCTCGGGAACCTTGAACACGAAGGCGTCCTTGCGGACGTAGATGTAGTCGGCCCAGCCGCCCATGAGATGCGGGCCTTCGTCGCAGGTGAAGGCGTTGCCGTAGCCCTTGATGTTCTGGCACAGCGGAAAGCCGAATGTGTTCCTGCAATACCAGCATTTGCCGCAGAGAATGTCGGGGCACATGACGACCCGGTCGCCGATCTTGAGCGCCTGGCCGGCGTATTCGAGCGAGTGGGCGGCGGTCTTGCCGATCTCGGCCACCTTGCCGACGATCTCGTGCCCGGGAATGATCGGGAAGGGCGTATGGGATTCCGCCGGCGTTCCCGCATATTGCACCGTCTCGCCGCGGAACGTGTGCTTGTCCGTGCCGCAGAGGCCGCACATTTCGAGCTCGATGACCATCGAGACGTCATCGATCTCCGGATAGGGATAGCGCCGGACCTCGAACTTTCCCGGCGCCGTCATCACCGCGGCGCTGACGCTGTTCTGTTTCATTGGCGATCCCGGAAAGACGCACGCGTCCTAGTCGAAGATGATGACCTGGCGAACGCCCACGCCTTCGCGCAGCCGGTCGAAGCCTTCGTTGATCTCCTCGAGCTTCAGGCGATGGGTCAGCAATTGGTCGACCGGCAGCCGGCCGGCGCGGAAGAGCGCGATCATGCGCGGCACGTCGCGCTGGGGAGCGGACGAGCCGACATAGGAGCCTTTGAGCGTCCGCTCCTCGGCGACCAAAACGAGCGGCGAAAGAGCCATGCGCTTGTCCGGATGGGGCAGGCCGGCGGTCACGGTCATGCCGCCGCGGTTGGTCACCGCATAAGCCAGCTCGAGCGCCGGAACCGAGCCCGCCATCTCGAAGGCGATATCGACGCCATTGCCGGAGAGGCGACGGATTTCGCCCACGGCGTCGTTCGAGCGCGCGTTCACCGTCTGCGTTGCGCCGAGCTTGGTGGCGAAGGCGAGCTTTTCGTCCGAGAGATCGACCGCCACGATCTGGCGCGCGCCGGCGAGCCTCGCGCCTAGCACAACGCTCAGGCCCACGCCGCCCAAGCCCACCACCGCGACCGATTGGCCCGGTTCGAGCTTGGCGGTGTTGACGACCGCGCCGACCCCGGTCAGCACCGCGCAGCCGAACAAAGCCGCGAGTTCGAGCGGCAGGTCGGGGTCGATCTTGACGCACGACTCGCGCGCCACAACCGCATGAGTTGAAAAGGCCGCGACGCCGAGCAGATGGTTGACCGGCTCGGCTTGATAGGAAAGCCGCCGCTCGCCGGAGAGCAGCGTTCCGGCGGCGTTGGCCTTGGCGGCCGGCTCGCAGAGCGCGGGCCGTCCTGACGCGCACGGGCTGCACCGGCCGCAGCTCGGGACGAACACCAGCACGACGTGATCCCCGGCGACGAGGTCGGTCACCCCGTCGCCGACCGCCTCGACGATTCCCGCCGCCTCGTGGCCGAGCGCCATCGGCATCGGCCGCGGCCGCGAGCCGTCGATCACCGACAGGTCCGAATGGCAGAGGCCCGCGGCCGCCTTTTCACCTGGACTTCGCCCCGGCCGGGGGGGCTAAGGTCGAGCCGATGATCTCGAGCGGCATCGAATCCGCGTAGGGCGGGGGAAGGCCGGGCTGGCGGAGAACGGCGGCTTGAATGCGCATGGGGATCAGGTCTGGGATCAGGGTCTGGGATGTGAACCGCCAATGCTGGGCGAGATCCGCGGCCGGGGCAACCGGAAAATTCGCGCATGGCGACGCCGCTCTTGCGCCGCGAATGCGCTAGCGCCACATAGGATTTCGAGCCGCTTCGCCCTGATGCGGGCGCCGCCTGGAGTATAAACCATGCCGCAGACCAACAGCCGCCTTTTC
>CAVPPX010000070.1:0-20860 GCA_963707355.1 uncultured Alphaproteobacteria bacterium
TCGTCGAAAGCCTCTGACCTCATGACGGATCTGTCGCCTCGCGAAATCGTCTCCGAACTCGACCGCTACATCGTCGGCCAGGGGGACGCCAAGCGCGCCGTCGCCATCGCCTTGCGCAACCGCTGGCGTCGCCTGCGCCTGACCTCGCCGATGCGCGAGGAGGTGATGCCGAAGAACATCCTGATGATCGGCCCGACCGGCTGCGGCAAGACCGAGATCGCGCGTCGCCTCGCCAAGCTCGCCGGCGCGCCGTTCCTCAAGGTCGAGGCGACCAAATTCACCGAGGTCGGCTATGTCGGCCGCGATGTCGAGCAGATCGTGCGCGATCTCGTCGAGGTCGCCATCGCGCTGGTCAAGAGCCGCAAGCGCAAGGACATCGAAGCCAAGGCCGAGCTGGCGGCCGAAGAGCGGGTGCTTGACGCGCTGGTCGGCTCGACGTCATCGGCCGCCACCCGCGACGCCTTTCGCCGCAAGCTGCGCGCGGGCGAGCTCAACGACAAGGAGATCGAGGTCGAGTTGCCGCAGAGCGGCTCCGGCATGCCGATGTTCGAACTGCCGAATATGCCCGGCGCTTCGATCGGCGCGATCAACATCGCCGATATTTTCGGCAAGAGCCAGCGCACCAAGGCCAAACGCATGACGGTCGAGGAGGCGCACGAGCCGCTGGTCGCCGCCGAGGCTGAAAAGCTGCTCGATCAGGACGCGGTCGTGCGCGACGCGGTGGCCGAGGTCGAGAGCAACGGCATCGTCTTCCTCGACGAGATCGACAAGATCTGCGCCCGCGAGGGCCGCGGCGGCGCCGACGTCTCGCGCGAGGGCGTGCAGCGCGACCTCCTGCCGCTGATCGAGGGCACGACGGTCGCCACCAAGCACGGCGCGGTCAAGACCGACCACATCCTTTTCGTCGCCTCCGGCGCCTTCCACATCGCCAAGCCCTCCGACCTGCTGCCGGAGCTGCAGGGCCGCCTGCCGATCCGGGTCGAGCTCAATTCGCTGACCGAGGACGATTTCAAGCGCATCCTCACCGACACCGAGGCGAGCCTGATCAAGCAATATGTGGCGCTGATGCAGACCGAAGGCCTGGAGCTCGAGTTTACCGACGATGCGGTGGCGGCGATCGCCCGCCTCGCCGCCAAGGTCAACGGATCGGTCGAGAACATCGGCGCGCGGCGCTTGCAGACGGTGATGGAGCGCGTGCTCGACGAGGTGAGCTTCACCGCCGCCGACCGGTCCGGCGAGAAAGTCCGCATCGACGCGGATTTCGTCGAGCGCCACATCGGCGACCTCGCCGCGAACGCCGATCTGAGCCGGTTCATACTTTAAACACGCTTGCGTACGAAACGGCGCTTCGACCAGCGCCAGCCCGCGAGATCAGGGCAAACTTACACAGGTCCCAGGCTCGCCCAGAACTTTGAGAACGTCTCGGCGACCGGTTGGGGATCCTGGACCGGCCACCAGTGACCGACATCAATCAGGGCGACTGGGCGCCCGCGTGCTGGGCCGCCCAGCGGTGTTGCTCGACCGTCCCGCTTGCCTGGCTGACGTCTCCGGATGCGATCAGCGCGAGCCCGGGGCGCTTGCGCGCGTTCGCGAGCCCTCGTCCGGCCATAGCCATCACCGGCTGAACCGCAGAGCGGAGAAGTGACAGTACGGCTCTACCCATGGCGTCGTCCATGCCGGCCGCCACCCGTTCCGCGACGGGTCCCTGGATGCCGGAGAACCGCCGCGATCTCGAAGCGCTTCTGCAGGCAGCCGCCAAAGATCTCCCTCACGGACGCTTCGCCCGGTCCTTCTTGCTGCCACACCTGGGCCCGCTTGTGCCAGACGTAGTCCGGAGCGAACAGGCCCAGCGCATCTGAAGCCCAACTGCGAATGAGGTCAGGGCGGGCCATCGCGACCGCCACGACATGCGCGCCTCCCCAATCGTGCCCGACGAGATCGACGGGCTCGCGGAAAAGCTCCAGCTGGGACGCGAGCCAGTCGCGATAGCCTCTGACCGAAACATCAAAGCCGCCGGGCGCTGGGCCCAAGAATCAGGAGGGGTTAGCGCGATCGCATCGACGCGACCAAGCGCACCGATAAACGCGGACCAAACCGCTGCGGTCTCCGGTTTTCCATGGACCAGCACCAACGGTGGATACGGCATACTCGCTCCTAATAACTTGTGATATAACACGCAAGTTTATTATGTTCCCTGACTTGCTTGTCAACCCGCGCGGCGACTTGTACGCCGCCCCGATGTCGCCTCCTAAACGCACGCAGGCACAGCGTCGCGCCGAGACCGAACGTCGTGTCTTGGACGCGGCTATCGATCTCATCGCCCGCCATGGGTCGCACGCGGTCAGCCTGGCTCAAGTTGGGGCGGCCGCCGGCTACAGCCGGGGCATCGTCACCCACAATTTCGGAAGCCGGGAGAAGCTTCTCGACGCCGTCCTCCGCGACGCCCAGACCTTTCACGTTCCCGACAACGCCAAGGACGGGCTGGAGTGGCTCGCCGCGACCATTTGCGCTTACCTGGAGAACATCGCGAAGCGCGCTCCCGTTACCAAGGCGTTCCTGCAGATGTGGGGTGAAGCGATCGCAGGCGACCCGGTCCTTAAGCCGAGGTTCGCCAAGCTCGATGCGCAGTTCCGGGAGTTCCTCGCTCAGCGCGTGCGCGACGGGATGGGGGATCCCGTCAATTCGATCGGATGTCGATCCGACGGCTGCCGCCGTCTTTCTTGTAGCCGTGCTGCGCGAACCGGGATGCAGCTGATCGCCACGCCGTCGCTACGCAACGACAAGGCGATCATCGACGAAGCTGAACAGCTGACGCGACGGGCGCTCCAAAGCGGGCGCGCTTGTCGTCCTTAGCAACTCGGCAAGACCGGCTTCGATAGCGGTCATGCTTCGCCGCCTCGTCATTTAAAAGTGGTGTTCAGAGGGCCGTAGCCGGGAATACGATCGAGTTGGCGCTGACGGCCATGGTGGATTTCAGAGAGTTTCGGCGCGATCGTCAGCATCGCGCCAAGGAGCCGCCCATGACACGCTTGTTCTCACTTTCGTTGGCGACGACAGGCCAGGCCTCGTCAACGCCGTCTCGGAGAAGGTCGTCGACTTCGGCGGGACCTGGCTCGAGAGCCGCTCGGTGCGGCTCGCGGGCAAATTCGCCGGCGTGGTGCTGGTTAGAATTCCGGACGAAAACCTGATCCCGCTCGAATGAGCGCTGGCGAAGCTCGCGCCTCTCAGGCCTGCGCGTCTCGATCGAGCGCGGCGCCGTGGCGGAGGCCGAAAAGCTGGCGCGCCTCGTCACGCTGGAGATCGTCGGCAAGGAGCGGCCGGGTATCGTGCGCGATGTGACGCAGGCGCTCACTCACCTCGGCGTCAACATCGAAGAGTTCATGAGCGGCCTTGAAGGCGAGCCGTTCACTGGCGTCGAGATGTTTCGCGCCACCGCCCGCCTCGGCGTTCCCGACGGCCTAAGCTCGACGAATTGCGCAAGGCGCTGGAAAAAGAATGTGCGCGAGATCATGGTCGATCTTAACGTGGGCGAGGGCGAGCCTGGGTCTGGCGCCGACGCTGGATTGCTCTTGAGAGGGCCCAATCGATATATAACATATGTATGATGTTTATTATGCGTCATCCAGGCGCCCGAAAACCGAAGGGCGGAACTAAACGGGGTCCCAAGTGGCTGAAAACATTAGGGCGCGCCGGTAAACTTACCGCTAGGCTTGGGCACCGCCGGTTCTTTTCCCATGATGGCTCTTCGCGGACTTGGGGGCGGCTGAGATCGCCCGACGTCCGAAGCGTCTCCGGGCCGGGGCTGCGTCCCCTTGCGCGGCTCGGCGCCCTCATTGCCATAAGGGCCGCCCTTCCCGCCCTGAACCCAAGCGAAAAAATGGCGAAGTTTCCCGAGCGCGTGTTCTCCGGCGTTCAGCCGACGGGCAATCTGCACCTCGGCAATTATCTCGGTGCGATCAAGCGCTTCGTCGAGATGCAGAAGACGCATCCGTGCATCTATTGCGTGGTCGATCTGCATGCGATGACGATGCCCCACGACCCGGAGCAGCTTGCCCGCACCACCCGCGAAGTGACCGCGGCCTTTCTTGCCTGCGGGATCGATCCGAAGGCCAACATCGTCTTCAACCAGAGCCGGGTCGCCGAGCACGCCGAACTGGCCTGGGTCCTTGATTGCGTCGCGCGGCTCGGCTGGCTCAACCGGATGACCCAGTTCAAGGAGAAAGCGGGCAAGGATTGGGAGAACGCGTCGGTCGGCCTTTACAACTATCCGGTGCTGATGGCCGCCGACATTCTCGTCTATCGCGTGACCCACGTTCCGGTCGGCGACGATCAGAAGCAGCATTTGGAGCTGGCGCGCGACATTGCGCAGAAGTTCAACAATGACTTTGCCGCGTCGATTGCCGCTCACGGCCACGGCGACGCCTACTTTCCGCTGCCCGAACCTTTGATCCAGGGGCCGGCCACCAGGGTCATGAGCCTGCGCGACGGGGCGAAGAAAATGTCGAAGTCCGACACCTCGGAGAACGCCTACATCGCGCTTACCGACGATGCGGACGCGGTCGCGCAGAAGATTTGTCGGGCCAAGACCGACCCCGAGCCGTTGCCGAGCGAGGTCGAGGGGCTGGGGGGGCGTCCCGAAGCCGACAATCTCATCGGCATCTTCGCCGGCCTTGAACGACGAGACGAAGGCCGACGTGCTCGAGCGCTTCGGCGGCGCCCAGTTCTCCGCCTTCAAGAGCGCGCTGGCCGATCTGACGATCGACAAGTTGGCGCCGTTTCCGCGCCGAAGATGCCGCCCGCTCGCGGCCGATCCGGCCCATACCGACGCCGTCCTCGCCGATGGGGCCGAGAAGGCGCGCGCGATCGCGCGTCCGAATATGGACGCGATCAAGGATATCCTCGGCCTCGTGCGATAAGCCGCCGAGACACAAACAAATTTAAACAAAGATGAAGGCGCCCCGAGCGCGACGGAAGGCGCAAATCGGCACATCTTGTTGCTCGCTAGTCTTCTTTTACCACGAGCGCTAGCGCCCGATCGGCGAAACGGCCTTCCCCTCACGCCGCCCATGGTTAACGACTTTGCGGCAAACATTTCGTAATCCTGTTGAGGGGCTGATTTCGACCTTCTTGACGAAGGGAAAGGGTCGGCCGCCCGGCGCTCGAGACATCGTCGTCAGGCTCTCTAGGAGGCGATTCGTTGCGGGGGCTAAGCGGGGCGAAGCGCTCCGGAATTGGCCAGCAGACGCGACGGCTCAACTGGGCGGTCGCCGCCCGGGCGGCCGCAGGCCTGGCGCTTTACCTGCTTGCGGGGGCGCTCGCCTGTGCGCAAGACCTCTCCCAGTCCTTAAGCGGGCCGGCGCGGCTGGCGTTCGACATGGCGTCAGTCGAGGCCAATGTCATCGGCCTTGTCATATTGACGCTGATGCTGCTGGCGACGATCACCGCGGTCCTTCATCTGGTTGGCCGCCGGATCTGGACCCGCCGCGTTGTCGAGCTCGAGACGGAGCTGGCGCGAACCAACGCCAAACTCGACCGCGCGGCGCTGATGCTGCGCAGCGAGCCGCAAATCCTCGTCTCCTGGGAGCGTCCGGACGCGGAGCCGACGATCGAGGGCGATTTCGCCCTCGTCGCCGATTCGCCGCTGTCGTCGCGCGTGCTCGCCTTCGGCTCGTGGCTCAATCCGGCCCAGGCGGCCAAGATCGAGGAGGCGATGGAGCGGCTGCTGACCCGCGGTGAAGCCTTCGCCGCCGCAGTGGTCAGCTTGCGGGGCCGCTATCTCGAACTCGACGGGCGCCCGGTGTCCGGCAGTGCGGTGATGCGCATCCGCGATGTCTCGGGCGAGCGGCTTCGGTTGGCCCAGTTACGGGAATCATTCGCTGAAGCCGAGCGCGCCTTGGACGGCCTGCGCTCCGCGCTCGAAACCGCGGATATGCCGGCATGGACCCGCGACGCCATGGGCCGGATCATCTGGTGCAACACCGCCTATGCTCAAGCCGTTGACGCCCCCGACGCTGAGGCCGCGATCGCCGCCGGCGGCGAAATCTTCGATCCCGCGGTCCGCCGCGAAGCGGCATCCGCCCTCAAGGAGACCGGGCCTGGAAGCGCCGTGGGTCGGCGGTCGTCGGCGGCGCCCGCCGGACCTTCGAAGCCGTCGAGGCAAGCGCTCAGGTCGGCTCCGCTGGCGTTGCCCGTGACATTTCCGAAATCGTGGCGCTGAGAGCGGATATGGAGCGCAACGAGGACGACTATTCGCGCATGATCGACAGGCTGTCGACGGCGGTTGCGATCTTCGACAAGTCCAAGCGGCTCACCTTGTACAATGCCGCCTACCGGCAAATCTGGTCGCTTGAGCCGGCCTTTCTCGATCAAGGGCCGAGCGACGGCGAAATCCTCGATAAGCTGCGCGCCAAGCGGCAATTGCCGGAACAGGTCGACTTCCGCGGCTGGAAGGCGCAGCAATGATCGATTATCAGGCGATCGAGCCGAGCGAATCCGTGTGGCATCTGCCCGACGGGCGGGCGCTCCGCGTCGTCGTGAGCCCCAATCCGAAAGGCGGCGTCACCTATCTCTATGACGACGCGACGCAGAGCTACGCGCTCGCCTCCCAAGTGACCGCGCTCACCCATGTGCAGGGCGAAACGCTGGACGCGCTCAAGGAAGGGGTGGCGGCCTTCGGGGCGGATGGGCGCATGAAGCTGTTCAACCCGGCCTTCGCGGAACTCTGGCCAATCGATCCGACGGTCCTCGGCGAACGCCCGCATGTCGACGAGATCGCGCGCGCCTGCAAGCCGCTGTGCGGCGACCCCGAACTGTTCGACGCGCTTAGGGCGGTGATCGTCGATCTTCCGCAGCACCGCAAGAACCGGACGGTGCAAATCGAGCGCACGGACGGGCTGATCCTCGATTGCGCCGCTCTGCCGTTGCCGGACGGTGCGACCCTCATGACGTCACTGGATGTGACCGCGGGCGTCAACATCGAACGCGCGCTGACCGATCGCAATCAGGCGCTTATCGCAGCGGAAAAGCTGCGCAACGATTTCGTCAACCACGTCTCCTACGAGCTGCGCACGCCGCTCACCAACATTATCGGTTTCACCCAGCTTCTGGCGGGCGGAGGCGTTGGCCCGCTCAACCCGAAGCAGGTCGAATATGCCGGATTCATCACCGATTCGTCGCATGCGCTGCTCGCCATCATCGACGACATTCTCGATCTGGCCTCGATGGACGCCGGGGCGCTGGAGCTTAGGCTCGAGGACGTCGATGTCGCCGAGGCGATGAAGGCCGCGGCGGCGGGCGTGCAGGATCGCTTGAGCGAGGCCGCGATCGAATTGCGCATCGTCATGACCGACGGGGTTGGATCGCTGCACGCAGACAGCCGGCGGGTGCGCCAGATCCTGTTCAATCTTCTCTCCAACGCGATCAACTATTCGGAGGCGGGCCAGACCGTTACGTTAGCCGCTATGCGACGCGGCGATGAGATCGTGTTCAAGGTCAGCGATCGCGGCCGCGGCATTCCCCCCGAGATGATCGATCGCGTATTCGAGCGATTCGAGACCTTTCCCAACGGCTCCCGGCATCGCGGCCCTGGCCTCGGCCTCTCGATCGTGAAGCTATGGTCGAACTGCATCAAGGCCGCGTTCTGATCGATACAGCGCCACGGGAGGGGACGACAGTCACCTGCATCTTTCCCGTTGATCCAATAGGAGCGACGGCGCCGAGCTCGCAACTCATTGCGCCGCCGAAGACCCAATCGGTTCAGTAGAGGGCATGAACGGTCTCGCCGGTGTAAGAGAAGAAGCGGGTGTTTGGAGCTTCGAGTCCCCGACGAAGCGACCACTTTGGCCATCGCCGCGGCGCAGGCGGCCTGGCTCGAGCCGGACGATTTCGTCGCTCTTACCGGCGACCTCGGAGCCGGCAAAACCGCTTTCGCCCGCGGGCTTATCCGGGCCCTTGCCGAGGCGCCGGAGCTCGAGGCGCCGAGTCCGACCTTCACCCTGATGCAGGTCTATGACGCCCCGCGCGGGCCGGTGGTGCACGCCGATTTCTACCGGCTGCGCGGTCCAACGGAACTCGCCAATCTGGGCTGGGAGGAAGCTGTCGACGGCGCGATTGCGATCGTCGAGTGGCCGGAGAAGGTCGCGCAAGCGCTGCCCGCGGACCGGCTCGAGATCGACATCCGATTTGACGCCAAACGCGGTCCCGATTTTCGTTTGCTGTCGTTGCGTGGGTTCGGCGCGGTCCGCCCGCGTCTGATGCTGGCGCTTGGCGTCGCGAGGTTGCTCGAGCGCTCCGGCTGGAGCGACGCGAGCCGCGAATTCCTGCAGGGCGACGCGTCCATTCGCGCCTATGAGCGGCTGACCAAGCCAACCGGCGAGACCGCGATCTTGATGATTTCCCCGCCCCGGCCTGAGGGGCCCATCATCCGCTTTGGCAAGCCCTACGCGGCCATCGCCAAGCTGTCGCCCGACATCCGCGCTTTCATCGCCATGGCCGAGGGCCTGCGTGGCCTCGGCTACTCGGCGCCGGCTCTCATCGACACTAGCGTCGGCGAGGGTCTCGCCCTGATCGAGGACTTCGGTTCAGCCATCATCGCCCAAAACGGCGTTCCGGATGGCGCGCGTTATGCGCCGGCGGTTGCTCTTCTGGCTGATCTGCACGGCCGCGAACTGCCGCCGAGCCTGTCGGCCGGCGAGGAGCCCTATGAACTGCCTGTCTATGACATCGAAGCCATGCTGGTCGAGGTCGAGCTCGTGCTCGACTGGTATGCGCCGGCAATGGGCCGGGTGCCCCCGTCGGGCGCGCGCATGCAGTTCTTGGGCGTCTGGCGCGAGCTTCTGGCGCCGATCCTCGCCGAGCCGACGACCTGGACGCTGCGCGACTATCATTCGCCCAATCTGCATTGGCTGGCGGAGCGGCAGGGCTTGCAGCGAATCGGCCTCATCGATTTCCAGGATGCGGTGATCGGGCCGCCGGCCTACGATGTCGTTTCGCTGTTGCAGGACGCGCGCGTCGACGTGGCCGAAGATCTCGAGATGCGTCTCGCCGCCCTCTATATGCGCCGCAGGACGGCCGCCAATTCGGCTTTCGACACCCAGCGCTTCGCCGCCGCCTATGCGGCGATGGGGGCCCAGCGCGCCACCAAGATCCTCGGCCTGTTCGCCCGGCTCGACAAGCGCGATCACAAGCCTGAGTACTTGCGCCACCTGCCGCGGATCGAGCGCTATCTGGCCCGCAACCTCGCCCATCCGTTGCTTCAACCGCTTGCGGTCTGGTATCGGAACCACCTTCCGCGGGCGCTTGGCCCACCGCCGGTCCAATCCGACCTTGAAGATTGATTGCTGAGGCCCGATGAGCCCGCCCGTTCCGAAGACGGCCATGGTGTTCGCCGCCGGACTGGGCATGCGGATGCGGCCAATTACCGAGACGCTGCCGAAGCCGCTGGTCGAGGTTCATGGCCGGGCGCTGATCGATTATTGCCTCGATCGCCTGGCGGAGAACGGGGTCGAGCGGGCGATCGTCAACGTGCATTGGCTCGCCGACCAGATCGAGGCGCACCTCGTCAAGCGCCGGGCGCCGAAGATCGTCATCTCGGACGAGCGGTCGAAGCTGCTCGATCAGGGCGGCGGGATCAAGCGCGCGCTGCCGCTGATCGGCGGGGATCCGTTCCTGATCTGCAACACCGACGCGTTCTGGATCGAGGGGCCGCGCTCGAATATCGCGCGCCTGGCCCGGAGTTTCGATCCAGAGACGATGGACATCCTGCTCCTGGTCGCAGCCGGCGCAGGCGCAGTCGGCGTCGACTGGCCGGGTGATTTCGTCATGGGCCATGACGGACGGCTCGCCCCGCGGGAGCCGCGCCACGTGGCGCCCTTCGTCTACACCGGCGTCGGGATCGTCAAGCCGCAGTTGTTTGCAGGCGAGACGGCGGAGGTGTTCCGCCTCGCCCCGTTCTTTCATGCCGCGGCGGCCAAGGGCCGGCTTTACGGCGTTCGCCTCGATGGGCTCTGGGTGCATGTCGGGCGGCCGGAGAGCATCGCGGAAGCGGACAGGGCCATTGACCGCTCGACCCTGTGAGCGTCAAGGGCCCCCGTGTTTCCCAAATCAATGGAATCACCTTATGCGGTCGAACGTTGTTCGCGCCGCTTGAGCGGGAGACGGGTCCGCTGAGGGTTTGAAAGCATGAAACTGCCGAACCAGATCGGCCCCATTCACTTCGTCGGCATCGGCGGCATCGGCATGTCGGGCATCGCCGAGGTGCTTCTCAACCTGGGCCATCAGGTTCAGGGCTCGGACCTGAGCGACAACGCCAACGTCAAGCGTTTGCGGGAGCAGGGCGCGACCGTCTTCGTCGGCCACGACAAGGCCAACCTCGGCGCTGCAGCGGTGGCCGTCATTTCGTCCGCCGTGAAGCGCGACAATCCCGAGGTCGTCGAGGCGCGGGCGCGGCGCATTCCCGTCGTTCGGCGTGCCGAGATGCTGGCCGAGCTGATGCGGCTCAAGCAATGCGTGGCCGTGGCCGGCACGCATGGCAAGACCACGACGACGTCGCTGGTGGCGACGCTGCTCGACGCCGCCGGGCTTGATCCGACGGTGATCAATGGCGGCATTATCAACGCCTATGGCACCAACGCACGGCTTGGCGCTGGCGACTGGATGGTGGTCGAGGCGGACGAGAGCGACGGGACGTTCCTGAAGCTGCCCGCCGACATCGCCGTCGTCACCAACATCGATCCCGAGCACCTCGACCACTTCAAGACCTTCGACGCCATCAAGGACGCCTTTCTGGCGCTGATCGGAAACCTGCCGTTCTATGGCTTCGCCGTCATGTGCCTCGATCATCCGACCGTGCAGGAACTCGTCGGCCAGGTCGAAGACCGCCGGATTCTGACCTATGGCGAGAATCCGCAAGCCGATGTGCGCCTTATGGACGTCAATCTTGCCGGCGGCGTCACCCGATTTTCGGCGCTGATCCGTGATCGGGCGACGGGGCGCGCGACCTTCATCGATGATCTGGCGCTGCCGATGCCGGGTCGGCATAACGCGCTCAACGCCACCGCGGCGATCGCGGTCGCGCACGAGCTCGGCGCGCCGATCGACGTCATCCGCAAGGCGATCGCCGGGTTTGGCGGTGTTCGCCGACGCTTCACCCGCACGGGGACATGGAATGGCGTCGCCATCTACGACGACTATGGCCACCATCCGGTCGAAATCGCCGCGGTCTTGAGAGCCGCGCGGGCGGCGACCGAGGCTAAGGTGATCGCGGTCGTGCAGCCGCATCGATTCACCCGGCTCGCGTCGCTGTTCGACGCCTTCGCCACCTGCTTCAACGACGCCGACACGGTCATCGTCGCCGACGTCTATCCGGCCGGCGAAGCGCCGATCGAAGGCGTCGACAAGGCGGCGCTGGCGACCGCGATCGCCGCCCACGGCCACCGCCACGCGCTGATGCTGCCCTCGCCCGAGAAATTGGCGGGCATGGTGCATTCGCTGGCGAAGCCGGGCGACTATGTCATTTGCCTCGGAGCCGGATCGATCACCCAATGGGCCTACGCGCTGCCCGGCGAACTCGCCGTGCTCGACAAGGCCTGACGCTTCGCCGATGCCTTTTCCCGGGCTGGTCGACGAGATAAAGGCGCGGGCGCCCAGGCTGCGCGGACGCCTCACAGCCGACGTCGCGATCGCGGAGGCGACCTGGTTTCGGGTCGGCGGTCCGGCTGAGGCCCTGTTTTCGCCGGCCGACGAGGACGATCTCGCCTATGTCCTGTCGGCTCTCCCGCGCGAGATCCCGGTTACGACCATCGGTCTCGGCTCGAACCTGATCGTGCGTGATGGCGGCGTGGCCGGGCTCGTCATTCGGCTCGGCGGCCGGGCCTTCGGCGCGGTCGAGATCATGGACGGCTCGCGGATCGTCGTCGGAGCCGCGACGCCCGACCTTTATGTCGCCAAGGCCGCCGCGATAGCAGGCGTCGATGGCTTGGCGTTCCTGCGCGGCGTGCCCGGCTCGATCGGAGGCGCTTTGGTCATGAACGCCGGCGCGCATGGGGGCGAGGTCAAGGACGCGCTTATCGAAGCGCACGGGTTCGACCGGACCGGCGCCAAACGCGTCTTTTCGAACGCGGAAATGGGCTTTTCCTATCGCCATAGCCTGGCGCCGGACGACATTGTGTTCACCGGCGCAACGTTTCAGGGCCGCCCCGGCGAGCCCAAGGCGATCGAAGCGGAGATGGAGCGGATCACCCGCGCCCGCGAGGCTTCGCAACCAATCCGCGAGAAGACCGGCGGCTCGACGTTCAAGAATCCGCCGGGCAAGAAGGCGTGGGAATTGATCGACAAGGCAGGATGCCGGGGTTTGCGCGTGGGGGGGGCCCAGGTGTCGACCCTACATTGCAACTTTCTCATCAATCTGGGGGCCGCGACCGCCGCCGATCTCGAAGCGCTCGGCGAGGAGGTCAGGCGGCGGGTCCTCGAGACGAGCGGGATTGCGCTGGAATGGGAAATCAAGCGCATCGGCGCGAAGTCTTGGGTCTTAGAGACCGCTTTTCCACGCGAAATCATGCAAGCGGGCGCGCAGTCACAATTCCGAGAGGCGTGTCGTATTCGCGGGAGAGGCGACCTACATCACGGGCAAATGAGAAGCGCGGCTGGTCTTGGCATAATTCTTGATTAAACCTGTTGTGCTAGGGTTTGAGCTTCGGTGACCGCGTCAATCGGCGCAAGGACGATTCGAAAGGTTCGTCAGGAGGAAAACAACCAGCGAGGGCTCCGACCTTAAGGAGGTCCTCATGTTGAATAAGCCTTCACTGGCCCTCGCCGCCCTTCTGGCGATCGCGCCTCAATACGCGTTTGCGGCTGAAAGCGGGGTTTGCACCGACATTTCTGTGCCGAAGAAGGCGATCGAAGCGCACAACGGCAAATGGATCCAATTGACGCCGGAGCAGTGGGAGTTCCTGCGCGGCATCTACGCCATGAATCCGCTGACGCCGCCTGGGCTGCCCTATGGCGACAAGGCCGCGCTGGCCAAGGTTGACGGCGATTCCGGCGGCCTCGTTTTCTTCATCGATGGCGACAAGGCCTGCACGCCGATGCCGGTCCCCGACAAGCTGCTGAGCATGATGGACGACGTGGCGACGGCGAAAATCAACCACGAGGGCAGCGGCCTCTGATCCCGCCGCGGCCGGGCGCTGTCCCGAGTCCGGATCGAGCGATATCAGTCTAGCGGCGCCATTTCGAGTAGCTGCGTCGCGCTCTGGCGGCCGCCGCGGAAGGACAGTCGTTTGGGTCTGCGTTTGACGAGGCGCGCCGACGGGGCCCGAAAGGTGGAGGAAAGCCGGCCTGATATCGATTAAAACAAGTCGTATATGTTATTTATGCCTAACGCCGCACGGTGTGTTCGCGTTGCAGAAAAATGAGCCTAAGAGCTTGAAAAACTTGGGTCGCGTGCAAAATCGCGCATCTGCCTCGCGGCGACCCAAACCATTGGCTCGCCAGCCCTTCGCGTCGCTCGCCAAATCAGAACTGTGAGCCCCGTCACGGCGCCGCGAGGCTCGCAGGTTTACGAGACTCCGCGTGCGAGACGTCGTTCCTTGGTCCGAGGAGCGCCCAACGCATTGCACGGGCATTTGCAACCTCGGCCTTGAGACGAACGCCCGCTCAAGAGGAAAACCAGCTCGAGAGGAGATTCGTCGTGAGCCGTTTCGAGAATCCGACCCAGTTCGACACCACTGATCCAAACGTTGCGTCCAGCCGGAGCACCCTTAGGACGATCCTGCTCTTGGCCGCGTTCCTGGCCTATGCCGCGGGGTTCGTCGTCCTCTATCCCATGATCGCAAGCAGCGTGGCGAAGAGCGTCTCCGAAGGCAACGACCCGGCGCTGCTGCAATTCGTCGGCCCCTGAGAGCCCGGCGCGCGGCGGCTGGCCGAGAAGGCTCTGACCGCGGTGATCCAAGAGGCCTATGTGCAAGGCGTGTCGACCCGTTCGGTCGACGACTTGGTCAAGGCGATGGGCGGAACGGGCGTCTCCAAGAGCCAGGTGTCGCGGCTGTGCGAGGAGATCGACGCGCGAGTCAAAGCCTTCCTCGACCGGCCGCTCGAAGGCGACTGGCCGTACGTCTGGCTCGACGCCACCTATATCAAAGTCCGCCGCAATCACCGCATCGTCTCGGTCGCCGTGATCGTGGCCGTCGGCGTCAATGCCGACGGTCGGCGCGAAGGGCTTGGCATGGACATCGGCTCCTCGGAGGCCGAGACGTTCTGGACCGAGTTTCTGCGCAAGCTGCGCCGCCGGGGCCCACGCGGCGTCAAGCTTATGATCTCCGACGCCCACGAGGGCATCAAGACCGCCGTCGCCAAGCTGATGAACGCCACCTGGCGGCGCTGCCGGGTCCACACCATGCGCAACGCGCTCGCCCACGCCGGTAAGAGCAGCCGCCGGGTCGTCTCCGCTTTCATAGCCACCGCCTTCGCGCAAGCCAGCGCCGAAGCCGCCAAGGCGCAGTGGCGAAGGGTCGCCGACCAGCTCAGGCCCAAGCTGCCCAAGCTCGCCCTGTTCATGGACGAAGCCGAGGCCGACGGGCTCGCCTACATGAGCTTTCCAGCCGATCATTGGCCGAGAATCAACTCGACCAACGGTCTCGAACGGCTTAGCGGCGAGATCAAACGGCGAACCGACGTCGTCGGCATCTTTCCCAATGACGACGCCATCGTCCGGCTGGTCGGCGCTATCCTCCTCGAGCAAAACGACGAATGGGCCGTCCAGCGCGCCCGCTACATGACGCTGGAAACCATGGCGGCCCTTAAGCGATGATCCCGTCGTCGGACTGCCTGCAATGGTCATCTGACCAACCCGGCCACCGCCGGAAGAACGCTGACCATCCGCCGTCGGCTACACCACGCCTGGGGACACGACCGAGAACTGTGCTCAGGAGAATGCCAGTCGTGACCGGCGCGCAAAGGGTGAACTATTCTCGCTGGACCAAACTGTCGCCGGAAGCCGGCCGAGCCCGAGCGAGTGATCCACGGTCATGGTAAGCGGACCAACGCAATAGCGACGCCAAGGATGATCAGGGTGCGCGACACTGCGGATCTATCGCGCGCAATCATTGTGGACGGAGATTGAGACCGACCCCTTTATTTACGAACTGGAGGGTGTACGCGCTTTTGTAGTCGGTGCGCTTGTCGATCATTCCGATCGCCACCATTTTTTCGAAGAAATCCTTCCAGCGCGCATCGGTCATCGCACCAATTCCGAGCGTAAGCGTATCACCGGAATCAACCACGCCGTATTTTTTCAATTGTTCAATCGAGTAGGCGATCTGATCGTCGTTGATGTCAGGGTTCTCCGCTTTGATTATCGCGTTCGCTTTGGAATTGTCGCCGTAAAGATAGTGATACCAGCCGATTGATGAGGCGTCGACGAAGCGCTGCACGAGGTCAGGCTTCTTCTCTAGGAGGTCGCGACGAACCTCGATCAGAGTTGAATACGTCGAGTAGCCGTAGTCGGAAAGCAAGAAGATGTTGGGCTTGAAGCCACCTTGTTTTTCGATTTCGTATGGTTCCGAGGTGACATAACCTTGCTGGACAGCCATCTTGTCGTGAATGAACGGGGCTGAGTTGAAATTATACGGCCTGATCGCCTCGTCCTCGAACCCGTAAACAAGTCTGAGCCAAGCGTAGAAGGTATTGATCGAGCCGGCGCCGAGATAAATGGGATTGGCTTTCGGCAGATCCTTCCACTTATCGAGACCGACGCCTGGATGCGACATCAGGATCTGCGGCGACTTCTGAAAGTCGGCGGCAACCGCCACGAGAGGCAGTTTGCTTTCGGCGCTCATGAAATCGCCTATCAGATCCCCGCCCATAAAAAAGTCGATCCTGCCGAACAGCAGCATCAGCGCGCCGTTCGTCTGCGGGCCGCCGGGAATGACGGCAACGTCGAGTCCGTACTTAGCGTAAGTGCCGTCAGCCACGGCCTGAAAGAACCCGCCTGCCTCTGGGTCGGCGAGCCAGTTGGTCGCGAACTTCACCTTGTCGAGCGCCACAGCCGGCTCGGCCAAGCCAACCCATGCCGCTAAGGCAGCAAGCAGCGCCAATCGCATTCCGACACGCCTCGTTCTTATGGCTTCTCTAAACGCGGAAGCGGCGCAGTCAAAAGCCGCTCGAGCCGGATTCGCTTTCCTCCCGCGGTTCGCGCACCATCCTGCGAGCCGCATCGCCGGCTTGGGAAATATAATGGGCGGTCAGATCATAGACAAATGCGGCGTCTTCGCCTGGCAGATAAGACGCCCCGATATGATACGAAAGGAATTCTAACGCGTAAGGCGCACCTATGTCGCACTCGTAGCGCCGTCGCGCGTCGCTTCTCATTTTTTTATGGTCTGTTGCCGGATGTGAACTTCGCAGTCCCGCACCGGTCCGAACCGTTCGATCAAGCCACGGCCAAAGCGCTCGGCTTGCTCGTGCCCAAGATCGTGGATGTAAAGGGACGCGTTTTCGAACTGCCGCTTGAGCTGCGTTCCAGGCACTTGATGCGACCGCGCGATTAAGTGTCGAAGCATGGCCTTGAACGATCGCAAGCCTGCCGAAGCCCCGGGCGATTGATAGGACCGCCCAAGGCTCGGAGCGCCGTCAATTTCCCGCAAATTTCGCGCGCTTTCGGAAGAAACCGGGGCGCTACTTCAGTCCAACCGGCTCAGCCTGCACCACCCGGGTCAAATGATCCGCCATTTTCTTCCACGTTTTGTGATATTTCAATGAGTTGCGGCGACTTTTCCTTCCGACCTCCGATTTTTTTCGGGTCCGACCGCGTCGAGCCCCGTTAGCGCGCGGGGCAACTTCGGAAATAATGCCCCACTCTCAGACTCACACTAACCAGGCCCCATTGCAAGACGGCGATAAAGCCGCCAGATGGGCTTAGCGTCGTGAGCCGTGTCGGCGCGAGCGCGATGAGAAGAAGGTTAGGGCCATGAGCCATTTTACTTACACGATCGTCGAGCACGACGGGGGTTGGGCCTATAAAGTCGGTGACGTCTTTTCTGAGACGTTTCCCACCCGCCAAGCGGCTCACGCGGCCGCTGAACGAGCAGCGCAGGAGCAGCGGGCGCCAGGGGAGAGCGTCCCGATCGAATTCGAAGACAGCGCTGGCCGCTGGCATGAGGAAGACGAACGGGGAGACGATCGACCTGACACTGAGGTCAAGGATTAAGGGCTGGACATGACAGGACGCTAGCCAGCGGCGCGAATATCCGATTTTGTCTCACCGGGAGAATAATCGAGCAGGCGTTCAATTGATCGCAGATCGTTCACGAACCTTGCGTACCCGGAACGCTTTTCTTCCTTGCCCTGCAAGCGCAACAGCGCGGACGGATGTATCGTCATAAAAACCCGAAGCCCGTTCTCCGCAGTGAAGACCGAACCGCGACTGCGCTGAACAGGGATCGCTTTACCTACCAGCCCCTGCGCGGCCGTGGCGCCAAGAGCGACAATGAGACGCGGGCTTACCGCCTCGATCTCCTCAAATAACCAGTATCGGCATATCTTGATTTCGCTTGCGTTCGGCCGCTTGTGAAGTCGTCTCTTCCCCCTTCGCTCGAACTTGAAATGCTTGACCGCGTTCGTCACGTAGATGCGCTTGCGGTCCACGCCTGCCTCAACAAGCGCGTTATCCAATAGAAGCCCTGCCGGTCCTACGAAAGGTCGGCCTTCGCGGTCTTCTCGATCCCCGGGCTGTTCGCCAACGAACATCACGTCTGCATTCGGCGGTCCTTCGCCGAAAACTGTTTGCGTGGCGTCTTTCCAAAGTGGGCACGCCTGGCAGGACGCAGCTCTGCGGCTCAACGCGTCGAGCTTGCCGCTCGCATCGCGATTGGCGCTAACCTTCACGGCCTGACGAAATATTCTACAAGGATCCATGCAAGAATGGCGAGCGCGACGCTGCCAATGAGCACATAGCGGACATTGTTTCCAGTCGAGCCCGCCCGCACAGCGGTCTTGTTGTCTTCGGTTACGACTGGACGTTCGTGCGCGTTCATCGAACGCTCCTTTTCCAAACACGAGGAGGCGCAAAGCGACGCGCCTGTATAGCCATGAACTCGGGACGGTTAGAAACGTTCCAAGGGTGAGCTGCGCCAGCGCGATCGGGGAGAGCGAGAATCCAAAAATTCGCGCCAACTTGCTCAGGTTCAGCTTTGCGGTTTGGGCACCGCGTGAAGGCGGCTGTACGCCAGTAGCGACGCGGCGAGAGCCGTCCATCCGGTCTGATGCGACGCGCCAAGACCCTCTCCCGTCTCGGCGTGGAAGTACTCATAGAAGAGGAGTAAATCTCGCCAGGCTGGATCGTTCTGGAAGCGGGGATTTGGGCCGTGCGCCGGCCGCCGGCCATTCGCGTCGAGCAGAAACAGGCCGAGCAGACGGCGCCTGAGCTCCGTAGCAACTTGGTCAAGATTTGTGCGCTTGCCCGATCCCGTCGGCAGTTCGACCGTCAGGTCATCGCCGAAAAAGTCGTGAAGGTGCCTCAGCGATTCGATGGCGAGGAAATTCAGCGGAAACCAGATCGGCCCCCGCCAGTTGGAGTTGCCGCCAAAGAGACCGGAGCGTCATTCCCCGGTCGTAGTCGAGCCGGCAGGTGCGACCGTCGAAATCGAGAACCAAAGGATGTTCTTGGTGGTGGCGCGAAAGCGATCTCAACCCGTAAGGCGATAGAAATTCGCTCTCATCGAGCATACGAGCCAGGATCCGCTGGAAGCGGGACTTCTCGACCAGCGAGATCAGACCGGGGCGGCCGCTGGACGGGAGGTAGTAGAGATGATTTTTCGTCCGCAGTTTATGCTCAAGGTACCAGCGCGCCCGTTCGCGAAACATAGGCAATCGCTGCCATAGCGAGGCGTCCAGCTCCACCGCGGCGAAGACCGGCAGAAGCCCGACCATCGAACGCGCCCGCACCGTGATCGAGGAGCCGTCCTTCGTGCGCAGGCGGTCGTAGAAAAATCCATCCTGCTCGTCCCACAAGTTCTCCATAGCGGCGGCGATCAGCGCGAAGTGCTCGAAGAATTTGATGGCGACATCCTCGTAAACCGGGTTCCGATTTGCGAGCAGCAGCGCCATCTCAAGCATGTTGAGGCAGAATTTCGCCATCCAGGCCGTGCCGTCCGACTGTTCAAGGACTTCGCCCGGGAGCATCACCGACCGATCGAACGGGCCGATATTGTCGAGCCCCAGAAAACCGCCTTCGAAAATATTATCTCCTCGCGCGTCCTCGCGGTTGACCCACCAGGTGAAATTGATCAACAGCTTGTTGAAGACGCGCGCGAGGAAATCGAAATCTCGCCCCGTCGATACGAAACACCGCCAGCGCGGCCCACGCCTGAACCGGGGATTCACATCGCTGAAGTTCCATTCGTACGCCGGCAGCTGGCCATTCGGGTGCATGTACCATTCGCGCGCAAGCAGCAGCAGCTGATTCTTCGCCATCGCCGGGTCGGTATGGGCGAGAACCACGCTGTGAAAAGCGAGATCCCACGAAGCATACCAAGGGTACTCCCATTTATCCGGCATCGCGACGATATGGTGGTTGCTGAGGTCGCGCCATCCCGAGTTACGGCCGGATTTCCGCGCTTCGGCGGCGGCACCTTGTCGCCCGCCAGCCAACGCGGGACGTCATAGTTATAGAATTGCAGGCTCCAGTTCATTCCCGGCGAAGGCTTGCCGCATCACCATCGCTTCTTCGTCGTTTGTTCCTTGCGGGCGTAGCGCCGCGTAATATTCGTCGGCTTCGCGGCTTCGGTCGGCTTGCGTTTGCGCGAAGGCCTCGCCGAGATCGATCGCCCTGCCTGGAGCGTCGCGGGCCAGCCGGAGCCTGATCTCGGCAGTCTCTCCGGCTCCGACCGTGACGCGGTGCCAGCAGGCCACCTTCGTCCCGCGTCGTTCGGGATTGACCGACGCCTCGCCATTGACGACGTGGTCGTTGACGCCATCCTTGGGGTAGGGCGTTGAAGCGGCGCCGCCAAAGACTTTCGGGACGTTGGTCTCGTTGTCGCAAAACAAAAGCGAGGGCCGACGCCCTGTGGGATCGGGGCCGGCGGCGAGCTTCCATGCGCCGAGCTTCTCGTCCTCAGCGATGACCACCGAGCCCGTCTCGTCGGACAGCGTCGCGAAGGACAGGTTTGGGAACGCCGTCCTCCCAGGACCAGCGGTTGCGGAACCAGAGCGTCGGCAGAATATGGAGCTCGGCTGGCTCTGGCCCTGCGTTGCGCGCGGCGATGCGAATCAAGACATCATCCGGCCCCGCCTTGGCGTAGTCCGCAGTGATTTGCCAATACCGATTGCCGTCGAACACGCCGGTGTCGAGAAGCTCGAATTCCGGCTGCTCGCGTGTGCGGTTGGCGTTCTCCTGCCGCAGGCGCGCATACGGAAATTCGGCTTGCGGATAGTGATAGCGCCAACGCAGCCAGGAGTAGGTCGGCGTCGCGTCGAGAGACCACCAGTATTCCTTGGCGTCCTCGCCGTGATTGCCCTCCGGCCCGCTCAGGCCGAAGATCCGCTCTTTCAGGATGGGGTCACGTCCGTTCCAGAACGACAGCGCGAAACAGAGGCGCTGCTCGCGATCGCAAAGGCCCGCCAGGCCGTCCTCGCTCCAGCGGTAGGCGCGTGAGCGCGCGTCGTCGAAGGAAAGTACCGCCAGGCGTCGCCGCCGGCGCTATAGTCCTCGCGCACGGTGCCCCAGGCCGGTCGGCAACGTATGGGCCGATGAGCTTCCAATCGCTCCTAGCGGCGGCAGCTGATCCCTCCGCGAGCCGCGCGTGCTCAGCCGAGAGGGGCGCGTTTTGTTGATTTTCGCTGCTCATGGTGGGCGCATCCTAGACTGGGT
>CAVPPX010000071.1:0-216309 GCA_963707355.1 uncultured Alphaproteobacteria bacterium
ACCGGTCGCAGCCCGGACCACAGCCTGGGGGCTTGATGCGCCTTTCTGAATACGCGCGCAGCCGCGACAACAATTTCACCTTGCTGCGGCTGCTCGCGGCCTTCACCGTCGTGCTTGCCCACAGCTGGTCGGCCCTCGGCGTCGACGGGCGCGACTTTGCCTACGACTATGTCGGGCGAGAGATCGCCGAGATGGCCCTCGACATGCTGTTCGTGACCAGCGGTTTTCTTGTGACGGCGAGCCTGTTCAATCGGGGCGACCTCACCCATTTCCTGTGGGCCCGCGCGCTCAGGCTCTTTCCGGCGATCTGGCTCATGGTGCCGCTCACCGTGTTCGTCCTCGCCCCCGCGCTGACCACGATGCCGGTCAAGGACTATCTGACCTCGCCGACGACGTGGGAATACGTGCGCAAGACAGGGACCATCGTTGGCGGCGTGCGCTGGTCGCTGCCGGGCGTGTTCGACACGCTTCCGCTCAAGGGTCAGTTCAACGGCTCGCTGTGGACGCTGCCGATCGAAGCGCGGATGTACATTTATCTGGCGGTCGGCTGGATTGCTTTTGCCTGGTGGCCGCGGATCCGGGTGCACACCCTGAGTTACGTCGCGCCGGTCGCCGCCGCAATGATGTTCGTCGTAATCCTGCGCGCCCGCGCGCAAGGGGTGCTCGGCAACGGGAACGTCGAGATCTTCATGTTTTTCATGGGCTCCTCGCTCTATTTCTGGCGCGAGAAGCTGTTCATAATTGGATCACGTTCGTCGCGCTGCCGCTCGTCGTCATAGCCGCGTCGCTGCTGATTGGACCGATCGTCGCCTTTCCGCTCTATCTCCTGTGCGTCGCGCCGTTCATGCTGCATCTCGCCTATATCCCCGGCGGTCGGATCAGGCGCTTCAATGCCTGCGGCGACTATTCGTACGGCGTCTATATCTACGCTTTCCCCGTCCAGCAGACGCTTGCGCTTCTCTTTCCCAAGATCACGATCCTGGCGATGGCCGGAAGCGCCGGATTGATCTCGTTCGCCCTTGCCTTCTGCTCCTGGAACCTGGTCGAGAAGCGGGCGATGGGGCTCAAGGACGTCTGCGCCGAGGCCACGACGCGGGCGCTGAGCGCGGCCGCGGCGCCCTTCGCCCGCTGGCGCGCGGATGCGAAGCCGAGCAAGCTCTCAGCCAGCGCGCCGTCTGATGCGCCAGCCTCTCACCCCTCTGGCGCGATGAGCGTCAGCTCCGGAAAATAGGCGCGATAGCGCCGCACGTCGCGCGTGAGCAACGGCGCCGCCTCTGTGTCACCGAAGATCAATCGTCGCCCCGGGTCATCGCCATGATCTCCGCGGTTGAAAATCCGCGGAACGGTCGACGGCGGCTCATGTCTTTCAGCTGGATGATGTAGGCGTCGGAAGTCTCCAATGCCGCCTTGGGCTCAACAATCGCCGCCTCGCGCACGCTTTTCGTTAAAGTGACTTTACTCTCGTCCGGGACCTTGGTTGCCAACTCGGCCTCCGTATTGTTGACAAGGATCGCCGTCGCTCGCGAGAGCTAACACCCCGATGAAGTGCTTGACAGGGCGGACGTCCGTGCCGGAACGACTTTTTTCTTGGTCGCAAAAACACTTTTTAGCTGGGCATGTGCTGCATGTACCGTGCATTTTTTCTGGCATTTCTTTTGCACGTACGAAGTCTTTGCGCACAAACTTCGATCTAAATCTTTGCAATATGGATACTTCGCGCTCGCCTCGATCGGAGTTGGATACGGGATTTTCTGTGGCGTTGAGGCAACTCTTCAATGGATGCCGAGAAGAAAGTCACAGCGGACAGCAATTCGATATGGGTTGGATATGACCTCGCCGCTATTGTCGCATTCTTCTTGACCTTGGCTTTATGGCGCAAATGGAGAAACTCGCAGAACGACTAGGCGGGCGGATTACGACGAATGGCTATTGCAGCAACGACCCGACGCTCGTCCTTGATCCTCCTCAACGCCCCCGCATTGCGCCTCCCGCAGCCCCCGCGCTAAGTCTCCTCCATGCCCTCCTCCGCAGCCAACCGCCTCGTCATCGCGCTTGCGCAAATCCCCGCGATCGTCGGCGACATCGCGGGCAACCGTGACCGTCTCCGCAAAGCGCGCAAGGAGGCCGCCGCCTTCGGCGCCGACATCGTGATGGCGCCGGAGCTCTATCTCTCCGGCTATCCGCCCGAGGATCTGGTGCTGAAGCCCGCTTTCCAGGAGGCGTGCCGGGCGGCCTGCGAGGAGCTTGCGCGCGACACGGCGGACGGCGGCCCGGCGGCGCTGGTCGGCCTGCCCTGGGTCGAGGACGGCAAGCTCTACAACGCCATGGCGCTCCTCGATGGCGGGCGGATCGAGGCGGTGCGGTTCAAGGTCGATCTGCCCAATTACGGCGTGTTCGACGAGAAGCGCGTCTTCGCGGCCGGACCGTCGCCGGGGCCGATCGTCTTTCGCGGCGCGCGCGTCGGCGTTCCCATCTGCGAGGACATCTGGGGTCCCGACCCGGTCGAGTGCATCCTCGAGACCGGGGGTGAAATCCTGCTCGTGCCCAACGCCTCGCCTTACGAACGCGACAAGCTTGCCACGCGCCAGAATGTCGCGGTCGCCCGCGTCGTCGAGAGCGGGCTGCCGCTCATCTATCTCAACATGGTCGGCGGACAGGACGAACTCGTGTTCGACGGCGGCTCGTTCGCGCTCAACGCCGATCGCAGCTTGGGCGCGCAATTGCCGGCCTTCCGGCGCATGGTGGCGCGCACGGTCTGGGAGCGGGGCGAGAGCGGCTGGGCTTGCGTCGAGGGTCCGCGCGAAGTGGTCGAGGAGGGGGATGAAGGGGATTATGCCGCCTGCGTCCTGGGCCTGCGCGATTATGTCGAAAACAACCGCTTTCCCGGTGTCGTGCTCGGCCTTTCCGGCGGCGTCAATTCGGCTCTGTGCGCGGCGATGGCGGTCGACGCGCTCGGCGCTGAGCGCGTGCACGCGGTGATGCTGCCCTATCGCTTCACCTCGAACGAATCCCTTTCCGACGCCGCCGCATGCGCGAAGGCGCTCGGCCTCCGCTACGACACTGTGCCGATCGCCGAGCCGGTCGAAGGCGTGGAGCATGCGCTTAAGCGCATGTTCGCCGGCAAGGCGCGCGACATCACCGAAGAGAACATCCAGAGCCGCGCGCGCGGCCTGATCCTGATGGCGATCTCCAACAAGACCGGCGCGATGGTGGTGACGACCGGCAACAAGTCGGAAATGTCGGTCGGCTACGCCACGCTCTACGGCGACATGAACGGCGGCTTCAATCCGATCAAGGATCTCTACAAGATGGAGGTCTTTCGCCTGTCCGCGTTGCGCAACCGGTGGAAGCCAGCCGGCGCGCTCGGGCCGGACGGCGAGGTGATCCCCGGGAACATCATCGTCAAGCCGCCGAGCGCGGAACTGCGCGAGAACCAGAAGGACGAGGATTCGCTGCCGCCTTATCCGGTGCTCGACGGCATTCTGCGGGGCCTCGTCGAAAAGGAGATGCGCGTCGCCGACATTGTGGCGGACGGCTACGACCTGGAAACGGTGCGCCAAGTCGAGCGCCTGCTCTATCTCGCCGAATACAAGCGCCGTCAGTCGGCGCCGGGGTCAAGGTGGGGCCGAAGAACTTCGGTCGCGACCGGCGCTATCCGATCGTCAACCGCTTCCGCGATCTGGGCTTTGAGGCGCAGAAGCCGGATGCGTCGATCGCGCCGGCCAAGTCGACAGGCACGAGCGAACGGTTCGAGGAGTAGGAAGCAAGGCTAGGGGCCGAAGACGCCAATCCTCTCGCCGCCAGCCGTGCTAAGACCTGATATGACAGACGTCGCCGGGCTCGAAGCGCCTTCGGAGGTTCCATGCAAAAGGTTGCGTTCAAGGCCGGAGAAACGATCATCCGCGAGGGCGACGACGGCGACACCGCCTTCTTCATCGTCAGCGGGGCGGTCGACGTCGCCGTCGGCCGCGGCGACAAGGCCCAGACTGTCGGCAGGCTTGAGACCGGCGAAGTGTTCGGCGAAATGAGCCTGATCGACCCGGGACCGCGATCCGCGACCGTCACCGCGGTTTGCGACACGGAATGCCTCGCCGCCTCCTATCGAGACTTCGTCGCCGCAATCGAGGATAACCCGGAACGCGCCGTCGGGTTCATGAAGACGCTCGTGCGGCGCCTGCGCAAGATGAACGAATTGCTCGAGCATGGCAGCCCAGACGGGCACGGGCTTCGAGAGATCCTTCTGGATTGCCAGCCTTCCGCCGGCTCCCCCGAAGCCAGCGCCCTCCCCTGGACGATGCTGTGGTGACCGCGCGTAGCCTTTGAAGCTGCCCGCCATACCGGGTTGAAATCGCAAAGCGCTTCACTGTCGTTTTGTTCATGAAGCGGCGATAAGGCATAGGGAGCGGGGGAAGCCCATGTCGGACATTGCAGCGGATCTTCAGCAGGAACTGGACGAGTTGCAGGCGGCCTATAAGGCAGCCGTGGACAATTGGGTGGCCGCGATCCGGGAGGAGGAGGCGCTGGCCTCCGGCAACCACAATGTCGCCGAGCTCGACCAATGGGAGGCGGCTCATTTCCGCGAGCACAAGCTGCACAAGGAAGCCGACTACCGGAAGCGCCTCTATGAAGACGCGCTGCGGCGGGAATTCTACGGTTTTGATTCCCTGATATCCGCCGCCCCCGCTTTGTGATCGGGCGACGCCGCTCATGGCGTTTGACAGGCGACCCTCGGTCCTGAGACGTTGCTGCGTCGGGATCTGAGGAGAAACGCTTGACCGCAGGGGCGATTCCGCACCCGCCTTGGCCCGGCCAGCGCTCAAAGCCCGAGGAGTCTTCGCGGCGGTCCTCGGCAACGGTTTCGAATTCTTCGACTTCACCGTCTACGCCACGTTCCTGGGCATGATTGGCCAGGCGTTCTTTCCGTCTGACAATGTGCTGGTGAGCGATCTGGCGTCGGCCGCCACCTTCGGCGTCGGCTTCGTCGCGCGCCCGCTTGGCGGCGCCCTGATTGGCGCTTACGGCGACCGCGCCGGGCGCAAGCCGGCGATGACCCTCTCCATCGGGCTGATGGCCATCGGCAGCGCGATCATTGCGCTCACGCCGGGTTACCGCACGATCGGCGTCCTGGCGCCCATCCTCCTGATCATCGCGCGCCTCTTTCAGGGATTCGCGGTCGGAGGCGAAGTGGGGCCCGCGACCATGTTCTTGCTCGAGGCGGCGCCGAAGGATCGCCGCATCCTCTTTGCGAGCTGGCAGCTCGCAAGCCAGAACCTGAGCAGCCTGTTGGGCGGCCTGATTGGCTTCATGCTGGCGTTGGCTTTGTCCCAATCCAGCTTGAACGCCTGGGGCTGGCGCGTTCCGTTCGCGTTTGGCGTCCTGATCGCCCCGGTCGGCATCACCATTCGCAGCCAACTCGTGGAGACGCTCGAGAAGCCAGCGAAAGACCGCGCGCGTAGCGCGTCCGCGATTCTCTCCGCCGTCATTCGCTCAAACTGGCGTGGCCTCGTGCTCGGTCTCGCGCTGATCAGCGGGGGCACGATCACCCAATATTTCCTGATCACCATGACGCCCTATGCGATTCGCACGCTTCATTTGCCTCCGTCCTCCGCGATGCTCGGCGCCATCACGCTTGGAATCACCGGCTGCCTCGGGTCGCTCGCCGGCGGAGCCCTGGCCGATCGCTGGGGCGTACGCCCGGTCGTGATCGCATCGCAAATCGTGCTGATGATCGTGCTATTTCCGGTGATGAAGTTTCTCGTCGCCAATCCGAGCGCGACGACGCTCGTCCTGGCGATCACGATCCTGAGTTTGCTGCACGCGGCCGGCGTCGCCGTCATCGTTGCACTGATCCCCTCGGTCTTTCCGCCCGGCATCCGCTCGACGGGCTTGGCGATAACCTACGCCGTTGGCGTCGCGATCTTTGGCGGCACGGCGACCTACGTCGTCACCTGGCTGGTCGGCGTAACCGGCGATCCGCTGGCTTCGACCTATTACGTGATGGCGGCGAACGTGGTGGTGCTCCTGGCGGCGGTCGCGATTCGAAATTCCGACACCGCAGCCGCCGCTTGAGCCACCGCCGTTTCCGGGCTGGGATCGCGCCCAAAACGGCCGAATTCAACCGATCTTGACAGGGCGTCGCAGTTCACGCCAATTCGGCCCGGAGGGACCTCGGTGGGCCTGAGCCCCAGGATTCGCGCAAAGGGGCGCGTCCGCCGGGCCGCCTTCATGGGAGTGTTCGGCTAAGGGATGAACAAGGTCGCCGCCGATCCCGCTCAACCTTATCGCGGCCTGATCGCCGGCTATACCGATGCGATCCGCCAAAGCGATTTCAAGGCCAATATCGCGATCCTGTTCGTCGCCTTCATGATGGGCCCGGTGCTCGGCAATTATCCCAAATTTCCTCACTATCTGCCGATTCCCTTCGTGATGCTGCCCTTCCTCATCGTGTACATAGGCCTGCTGGCGGTGCTCATTCCTCGCTATCCCAAGCGCGGCGGCAAGCATTTCATCGTCTCGCGCAACGCCACGATCGGCGATTTCGCCAATGTCATCGAGGCCGAGGATGAGCTCGAGCAGCTGAAGCTGCGCTGCTCGGTTCTTTCCGAACTCTTGTGGTGGAAGACGCTCTACATTCGCATCAGCTTTTTTGTCGCGATGGCGAGCATCGTCGCCAGCATGTTTTTGCTCGTCTACATCTGGTACGTTTAGGCGGGCGCGCTCGATGAGCAATCATCCCATTTCGAGCCGCCACATTTGCCCAATCATCGCAGCTTCGCCCGACGCATGGCGGGCGCCCCCATGCCGGTGATATCCAAGGATCACGAAGCTCAGTTGCGCAACCTGATCGCCGGATACGGCGACTCGATTCGCCTCAGCGACATCAAGGCGAATATCGCGGTTCTCTTCGTCGCCATCATGATGGGGACGGTGCTGCAGTTTCGCGACCACTACCCCCATTATTTGAACGTGCCAGTGCTGCTGGCGCCGTTCATCGTCATCTTCTTCAATCTGCTGGCCTCGGTCTATCCGCGCTTTCCGCGCGCGGGACGAACACGGTTCCCGATCTGGCGCGGTTCAAACCCGGAAGATTTCGCATTCGTTGCCGATCCAGTGCTCGACGTTCAGGAGCTGCCGGTTCGATGCGCGCTTCTGTCGCGCATTCTGTTCTGGAAGAACATAACCCTCCAGATCGCTTATCTCGTCGCAATGGCTACGCTCGTCGCCGCCGGGGTGCTGTTGTTCGTGAACTGGCGAGGATGATCGCCGGGCGTTCCGCTCGCCATTCGCTGCACCACAGTCAATGCATCCGGCTCCAGCCCATGCTTTGACACACGATACCGCCCATCACGCATCCCCGCGTGGTCATGTGCTTGGCGGTGACGTGCACGTTGATCGCGTAGTTCTGCTTGCGCTGCGGATCGAAGGCGCTTCCCGACCAATTTCCAGCGCCGGCCGGCTTGACCTTGAGAACAAGCCGGTCACCCACGTGTTCTCCGGAGACGCCGTGCCTGACCCATGTGTTGCGCGCGCAAATCTCAGCGCCGCAGGACGCGACATGGATCCTGGTTTTGCCGTCGCTGCGCGCCCAGTCGCCGAGATACGTCGCTTGCGCGCCAAGCGAGGCGCTGCTCGCGCCGATCGTCAAGAGCGCCGCCAATGGCGCAGACCTTCGTATCATCCGCTGCACTCCCCATCGGTCGCCTTCACGGCTGCGTGAACAGCCGGCGCCTCCAATCTGCACCCCGTTCAATGTTTGACGCCTCGAATCAATGGCTTTATCTCCTTATCGATAAGACCCCGCGCGGCGAGCGCGCGCAAATAGCAGAAATTCGAACGAAATCGCTAGAGCCGGCGCCGACGCGGCGGCTCGCAGGTGGGAGAGAAACGATGGTCACGATCAAGGCGGCGCTTGCCGGGGCTCTTGTCTACGCGACGGCGACGACCGCTGCGCTTGCCGAACCCAAGACGAACCTGCTCAGCCAATGGTCCGAGGGCTCGGACGCTGCCGCCATCGCCAAGCTTGGCGAGATGTTCACCGCCGCCGGCGGCAAATGGGAGCAGACTTCGATCGCGGGCCATACCGCGAACACTTTGGCCAAGCTGCGCGCTGACGTCGTCGCCGGCAATGCGCCGCCGGCGGTGCAGCTCAAGGGCCCGGAGATCGCCGAATGGAACGCGACGGGCATGACCGCCAATCTCGACGACCTCGCCAACAAGGAGGGCTGGGATAAGGTCGTGGCGCCCGAACTCTTGCCGGTCATGAAGCCGACCGGCCACTGGGTCGCCGCGCCCATGAACATCCACCGCATCAACTGGATCTGGGGTTCGACCAAGGCGATGGAGCAGGCGGGAATCAAGACCCTGCCGAAGACCTGGGCGGAGTTCAACGCCGATTGCGACAAGGCGGTCGCGGCGCATCTCATCTGCCTCGCCCATTTCAGCCAGGACTGGACCGACGCCACGACGTTCGAGGTCATCGTCTACGGGATGGACGAGGGCCTGTTCAAGAAAGCGTTCGTCGAGGGCGACACCGCGGCGATGCGCTCGCCTGAAATGATCAAGGCGTTCGAGCAGTACCGGCTGATGGTCTCGAAATACATGGACCCGGGGATCGCGGGCCGCGACTACGACAGCGCGACAGCCATGATCGCCAAGGGGAAGGCCGCGTTCATGATCATGGGCGACTGGCAGGTCGGCATCTTCACCGCCGCCGGTTTGAAGCAAGGGGCGGACTACCAGTGCGCGCAGGCGCCACGGATTGGGGCAAGCCAGGCTTCATCCTCAATTCGGATTCGGTCGTGTTCTTCAAACAGAAGGATCCTGACTACGTCGAGGGCCAGAAGCTGCTCGCCCATCTCATCATGTCGCCGAAATTCCAGACCGTGTTCAATCAGGCCAAGGGCTCGATCCCCGCTCGGCTCGACATCGATCTGAAAGATTTCAACCCCTGCCAGCAGCAGTCGCAGAAGGATCTGCAGGCCTCGATCGCCGACGGCATGCTGGTGCGCTCGATGGCCCACAACATGACCATCCTGCAGAAATATCGCGGCGCGATCCTCGACACCGTTACATCCTTCGTCAACAACCCGAAAATGACACCGGAGGAAGCCGCGAGCGCGATGGCGGACGCCGTCGACGCACAAAAGTAGACCGGAAGCCGGTCGCTCGGCGCTTCGTGTCGAGCGACCAGTACTCCCCATGCGATAGAACGCAGCCCATGTCGAACGCCCTCAGCGCGAACGGGGTCACTCAGGCGAAAGCGGGCTTTCGCGAAACGCTCGGAGCCTGGGCTCCGAGGCTGGCGATTGCGCCAGGGGTGATCGCGAGCCTCATCTATGTGTTCGGCTTCACGCTGTGGACGCTCTACATCTCGGTGTCCAACAGCACGATGCTGCCGACCTACAAATTCGTCGGCCTGAAGCCCTATTTCGATCTCTGGTCCAATGCGCGCTGGAAGATCGCCTACGGCAACCTTTTCTATTTCAGCGCCTTCTATGTTGTGCTTTGCCTCGCGGTCGGTCTCGCTCTCGCCATCGCCATCGATCAACGCGTGAAAGGCGAAGCGATATGGCGGACGATTTTTCTTTATCCGCTCGCCGTTTCCTTCGTGGTCACAGGCACCGTATGGAGCTGGCTCTATAGCCCCGACGCCGGCATCGAGTTTTTCGTGCGCAACCTTGGCTGGCACGATTTCACCTTCCGCCTGACGACGAACCGCTCGACCGCGATCTACGCGATCATCGCGACCGGGATCTGGCAGTCTTCCGGCTTCGCGATGGCCCTCTTTCTCGCCGGCCTCAGGTCGGTCGATCCCGATCTCGTCAAGGCGGCGCAGATCGACGGCGCGAGCCCGGCGCGCATCTATCGGAAAGTGATACTGCCCTCGATCGCGCCCATTTTCGTCGCCGTCGTCGTGGTGCTCTTGCAGTTCGCCATCAAGACCTTCGATCTCGTCATCGCTCTGACGCACGGTGGACCGGGCATATCGACGACCTTTCCGGCGACTTACGTCTATGATCTCATGTTCCAGCGCGGCGAGATCGCGGTCGGCGCGGCGGCCGCGATCATGATGCTGGCGGCGCTGGCGGTCGTGCTCGTTCCTTATGCTTTATGGACGGTTTGGCGCTCGCGCCGCGAGGCCGCCCATGGTTGACGCGACCTTGGATCTGGCGCTCGATTCTCAGGCGCGCAGCGCGAGCCTGCGTTATTCCCTGCGACGCGCCGCGATCTACGCCTTCCTCGCACTGTTCGCGCTCATTTATCTGCTGCCGCTGTTCGTTGTCGTCGCCAATTCGTTTCGCGAATTGCCGGAGATCACGCAGAATGGGTTGATCGCGCTGCCGCGCAGCTTCTCATTGAAGGCGTGGCCGCAAGCCTGGGCGCATTATTGCGTCGCGGGAACCTGCGAAGGCGTCAAGCGCAACTTCTTCAACTCACTCTATATGACCATCCCCGCGACGATCCTCTCGACGCTGGTCGGCGCGATGAACGGCTATGTCCTCTCGAAATGGCGCTTCCCGGGATCGGAGACGCTGTTCATCTGCATCGTTCTCGGCGTCTTCATGCCGGGCCAGGTTGCGCTTCTGCCGTGGGCCTACATCCTCGGCGCCTTGCATCTGTCGAACTCGGTCTATGGCCTCATTCTCGTTCACGTGATCCAGGGGCTCTCCTTCACGACCCTGTTTTGCCGCAACTATTACGTCAACATCCCCGACGACCTCATCAAGGCGGCTCGCATCGACGGCGCGGGCTTCTGGCGAATTTTCTTCAAGATCATCCTTCCCTTGTCGCCGCCGATCCTCATCGTCACCGTGATCTGGCAGTTCACCGGCATCTGGAACGAGTTTCTGTTCGGCGTCGTCTTCACCGGCGGAACCCAACAGCCGATCACCGCCGCGCTGGTCGCGCTCTCGACCAGTCAGATGAACGCCCACCCTTACGACGTCGCAAGCGCGGCGGTGATGATCGGCGCCGTTCCGCCGCTCCTGATCTACCTGTTCGGCGGCAAGTATTTCGTTCGCGGACTGACGCAAGGCGCCATCAAGTGAGAATGCGATCATGGCGACGCTGACCGTCTCGCGGCTCACCAAGCGTTTCGGCTCGGTCGAGGTTCTCAAGGGAATCGATCTCGAGGCGCAGACAGGCGAGTTCATTGCGCTCGTCGGCCCGTCCGGCTGCGGCAAGTCGACGCTCCTCGCCATCATCGCAGGACTGGAAACCGCCAGCGAGGGTGAGATTCGCATCGACGGAAGAATGGTCAATGCGGTCGCGCCGAAGGATCGCGACATCGCCATGGTGTTTCAGTCCTACGCGCTTTATCCGACGATGACCGCCCGCCAGAACATGACCTTCGGCATGGAGAGCCGGGGCGTGCCCAAGCCTGAGCAGAACGCCGCGATTGCGCGCGTTGCCGCGCTGTTGCAGATCGAACCGCTCCTGAATCGCAAGCCCGGCCAATTGTCCGGCGGGCAGCGCCAACGCGTCGCCATGGGACGCGCGCTCGTGCGCGATCCGAAGCTCTTTCTGTTCGATGAGCCTCTGTCCAATCTCGACGCCAAGCTGCGCGTCGATATGCGCACCGAGATCAAGAAGCTGCACCTGAGGGTTGGCAAGACCACCATCTACGTCACCCATGATCAGATCGAGGCGATGACGCTTGCCTCGCGCATCGCTGTCATGCATCAGGGCGCGATCCAGCAATTCGACGAACCGCAGGCCGTTTACGACCGGCCCGCCAATATATTTGTCGCCGGCTTCATGGGTTCGCCATCGATGAATTTCATACCCGGTGAACTCGTGACGCTGGAAGGTCGTACGGCCGTCGTGATTGCGCTTGGCCACGGCGAAACCGCGAAATTGCCGCTTCCCCAAACGCTCGGGCGCGAGCCCGCGAACGGCAAGGTGGTGCTCGGCGTGCGGCCGGAGCACCTGTTCCGCTACGATCCGAACCTGAAGGCGCAGAAGGCCGGACTCGCAATGCTGACCGCGCCCGTCGAAGTGGTCGAGCCGACCGGCGCCGAAACCCATGCGGTTCTGAAGATCGGCGAGCAGGAGATCGTGGGCCGCTTCGACCCGGACGGCGCGCCTCGTCTCGGCGAAAACCTGGCCCTCGGGATCGACATGGGCCATGCGTGCCTGTTCGATCCCGAGACTCAGGCGCTCATTCCGCAGGCCGCTCATTGACCTTCGCCATCTATCCCAGCCTTGCCGGGCGCAATGTGTTCATCAGCGGCGGCGCGACCGGCATCGGCGCCGACATCGTGCGCGCCTTCGCGCGCAATCATGCGCGCATCGCTTTCGTCGACGTGCAGCGCCCGGAGGGCGAGCGAATCGCGGCGGCGGTGAAGAGCGAGGGCGGGACGGCGCTCTTTCTCAAGTGCGACGTGACCGACATCCCCGCGCTGCAAGCCGCGATCGCGGAGGCGCGAGAGAAGCTCGGCCCGATCGCGGTCCTGGTCAATAACGCCGCCAACGACGAGCGCCACGCCGTCGCCGACGTCACCGCCGACTATTGGGACCACGCCCAGAACGTGAATCTGCGCCATCATTTTTTTGCCGCCCAGGCCGTTCATCCGCAGATGCGCGAGCTTGGGCACGGCTCGATCGTCAATCTCTCGTCGATCGCCTGGCGCGGCGCGGCCGAGATGCCGGCTTATGCCGCGGCCAAGGCCGGCATCGTCGGCCTGACTTATTCGCTCGCCCGCGCCTTCGGTTCGGATAACATTCGCGTGAACGCGATCGAACCCGGCGCGGTGATGACCGACCGGCAGCGGCGGCTGTGGTACAAGACGCCGGAATCGGTCGACGCGATCGTCCAGCGCCAATCCATCAAGACGATTCTGCTTGGCGAGGACATCGCACAGATGGCGTTGTTTCTTGGCGCCGACGACAGCCGAATGATCACCAAGCAGTCGATCATTGTCGACGCGGGGCTTCGATGAACGACACGATGAAAGCGCTTCAGCCGGAGGCGCGCGGACAGGTCTTCGCCTTCGGCCTCAATCCTTATGGTCTGACCTATCACCTGGGCTTGCAAGGCGCCGGCGGTCCGCGCGCCAACCCTAAGGGCGCGGGCCTCGAAGGGTTCATCGCCATCGCGACCGGGCTTGGCGCGAAGGTTCTCGAAATCTACGACCCGTGGTTGAGGGCGCTGAGCGACGATGAGCTTCGCGCGCTCCGCGATCGGCTCGCGAGCCTCGGCATGACGCCCATCGTCAGCTCCGGGCTGATGATGGGTCCGTTCGAAAGCGCGCTGCGCTCGGCCCGCATTCTCGACGCCAAGGTCATCCGCCATGGCCTGACGACGGTGCTCTGCGGCGATCGTCACGCGCTTGGCGACAAGTGGAAAGAGCTCGTAGACCAAGTTCGCGCCGCGCTCGCCGATCGCGGTCCGCGCGCGGCCGACGAAGGCCGGGTGCTGGCGATCGAGAATCACCAGGATTTCGGCAGCGACGAGCTTAGCCATTTTTGCGAGACGACGCCTGGCCTCGGCATTTGTCTCGACACCGGCAACACCTTTCCGGTCGCCGAGGCGCCGCTCGATTTCGTCCGTCGCGTCGCTCCGCACGTGCGGCACGTGCATTTGAAGGACTACCGGGTGCAGTTCACCGACGAGGGCTATCGTCTCGTGCGCTGCGCCATCGGCGACGGCGCCGTGCCTTTTGTCCCCATGCTGGACATTCTGGCAGGGCAGGGCCGGAAGCTCAACGCGGTGCTCGAGCCCGGAGCGCTCGAAGCCCGCCACGTGCGGTTTCTCCGGCCGGAATGGTGGCGCTTCTACGCGCCCAAGACGGCGTCGGCATTGGCCGCCTGCCTCGCCGCGGCGAGAGTGAACCGCCTCGCCGACGACGCCGACTTTCGCACGCCCTGGGAGCGCGGCGAGGATATGGGCATCTCGGACTACGAATTGGCCATGATCCGCCGCAGCGCACAAAACATGCGCGCGATTGGCCTGGGCGCTTAAGACTGGAGACTGAAGGCATGACCAAAGAGCTCGCCGGCAGAATTGCGTTCGTCACCGGCTCGGGCCGAGGCCTCGGGCGCGTGATGGCGGACCGGTTGGCCGAGCTTGGCGCGGACGTCGCGATCCATGACCTGACCTGGACCGCGCCCGCGAAGTATGGCGAGGCGGCCGATCTCGACGCCGTCGCCAAGGTGCTGGCACGGCACGGCGGAAGGGTCGCGGCGGTCAGCGGCAACATCGGCGACAAGGCGGCGGTCGCGAAGATGAGGGAAGAGATCGAAGCCAAGCTTGGGCGGGTCGACATCCTGGTCAATTGCGCCGGCGGCGACATTGGCGCCGCGGGCGGCAAGCCCGAGCCGAACGACGCGCTCGGCATTCCGCTCGAGGACATCAGGGCGCTGACCGAGAACAACCTCTATGGCACCATCCTCGTCTGCCAGACGTTCGTGCCGCCGATGGTGAAGGCGGGCAGCGGATCGGTGATCAACATCGGCTCGGCCGCGGCGCAATTCGGGGTGACGAACGGCGTCATCTACGCGGCGCTCAAGGCCGCCGTCATCCACTATACGCGCTGCCTCGCGGCCTCGGTCCGGACCGAGGGCGTTCGCATCAACGCGGTGAGCCCGGGCGCGACCAAGACCGCGCGCTTCGAGGCGACCCGGGTCGTCGATCCGAAAAAGATGGATTCGTCGATCAAGTCGCTCATCCGCTATGGAGAGCCGGATGAGATGGCCGACGCGGTCGCCTTCCTCGCTGGACCGAGAAGCAAATATATCAGCGGCCAGGTTCTTCGGGTGGACGGCGGGGAAACGCTGTTTCCGGGATGACAAACGGCTAAGAGCAAGAACAGGAGATTTGAAAGTGTCGGACGGCAAACGGTTTGAGGGGATGACGGCGGTGGTGACGGGCGGGGCGTCCGGGATCGGGCTCGGTGTCGCAAAGCGGATCGCGTCAGAGGGTGGGCGAGTCACGATATGGGACATGGATCCCGCGCGTTTGAAGACTGCCGTTGCAGAAGTCGGGGGCAACTCCGCCCGAGCGGATGAGGTCAACGTCACGGACCCGAACGCCGTCGAGCGAGCGACTCTCACCGCCGCAGGCGAGATGGGCCATATCGACATCCTCGTCTGCTCGGCAGGCGTGGCGGGCAAGAACGCCATGGTCATCGACTACCCGATCGACGAATGGAAGCGCGTGTTCGACATCAACGTGCACGGCCTCTTCTACTGCAATCGTTTTGTCTCGAAACTCATGAAACATCGAGGCTACGGGCGCATCGTCAACATCGCCTCGATCGCCGGCAAGGAGGGCAATCCGACCGCCTCGGCTTACAGCGCGTCAAAGGCCGCGGTTATTGGCCTCACCAAGTCGCTCGGCAAGGAACTCGCGAAGGATGGCGTTTGCGTGAACACGATCACGCCGGCGACGATCGACACGCCCATTCTCTCGCAAGTGTCGGACGCGCATATCGCCTATATGCGATCGAAAATTCCGATGGAGCGCTTTGGCACGGTTGAAGAGGCGACGGCGATCGTCTGCTGGCTCGCGAGCCGCGAATGCTCGTTCACGACCGGCGCGGTCTTCGATCTCTCGGGCGGCCGCGCGACCTATTGAGGCGCATCGGACATGAGCGGGCCTGCGCTCATCGAAACCGGCGACCTGATCGAGTCCCTGCGCCGCATGGGCCTTGTGAAAGCGGGAGAGCCCGCCCGCCTCATTCCTCTGACCGGCGGGGTGTCCTCGGACATCTCGCTTGTCGAGGCAGGCGGGCGACGGTTCTGCGTCAAGCGCGCGCTGCCGAGGCTCAAGGTCGCCGCGCTGTGGGAGGCGCCGGTCGAACGCAATGCGGCCGAGGCGGCTTACTTGCGCGCTGTGGCGGGCTGGGCGCCGCATGCCGTTCCGCGCGTCCTCGGCGAGGATGCGAAAGCAGGCTGGTTCGCGATGGACTATCTCGCGCCCGAGAACCATCCGCTGTGGAAGACGCAACTTCTGGCCGGGGTCGTGGACGTGGATTTCGCCGCCGCGGTCGGGCGCGATCTTGGCCTCATCCATGCGCGCAGCGCCGCCAACCCGACCATTCCGGCTGTGTTCGCCAACGACGACACGTTCGAGGCGATCCGCATCGAGCCTTACTTGCGCGCGACCGGCCGCGCGCACCCTGAGCTCGCAGCGCGCTTCGATGAACTCGCGCACACGACACTCACGACGAAGCGCGCGCTCGTTCACGGCGACATCAGTCCGAAGAACATTCTTCAAGGCCCGGGCGGCCCGGTGTTCCTCGACGCCGAATGCGCCTGGTTCGGCGATCCCGCCTTCGATCTTGCCTTCTGTCTCAACCATCTCCTGCTCAAAGGCGCGCGTGAAGGCGCCGATCGCACGCACTACATCGCCGCGTTTTCCGCGCTGGCTGCCGCCTATCTGGCGGGCGTCGACTGGGAGCGGGCCAATGGCCTCGAAGCGCGCGCCGCCGCTCTGCTGCCGGCTCTGTTCCTCGCCCGGGTCGACGGCAAGTCGCCGGTCGAATACCTCACCCGCGAGAGCGAGCGTGCGGCCGTGCGTCGCTGCGCCGAACCTCTGGTCGCCAACCCGCCACGTCGTGTCATCGACGTCGCCGACGCATGGAGCCATGCGCGATGAGCGAACCCGCCATCCAATCCGTCGTCGCGCGGCGCATCTGGGACTTGCGCGGACGTCCCACAGTGGAAGCGGAAATCACGCTGAGCGATGGCGCGCTCGGGCGGGGCATTGCGCCGGCCGGCGCATCGCGCGGTTCGCGCGAAGCGATCGACAAGCGCGATGGCGGAAAGCGCTTCGGCGGCTTTGACGTGCAGGATGCGCTGCAAGGGATTCGCACCGAAATCGCGCCGGCTCTCGCGGGCCTCGATCCGTTCGATCAGGCCGCGATTGACGCGCGTCTCGTCGCTCTCGACGGCGCGCCGAACAAGGCGAGGCTCGGGGGAAACGCGCTGACCGCCGTTTCGCTCGGCGTTCTTCATGCGGCGGCGGCAAGCCGCGGCGTTCCGCTCTGGCGTTATTGTCTTGGCGACAAGCCGGCGATCATTCCGCTGCCGGAGATCCAGATTTTTGGCGGCGGCGCCCATGCGGGACGGCGAACCGACGTCCAGGATTTCATGGTCATGGCGCCGCGCGCAAAGACCTTCGCCGAGGCGCTCGAGGTGACGGCGGAAGTTTATCATTCCGCGGGCGCGATCATGGCCGAGCGCGGCCTCCTGCAGGGCGTGGCCGATGAAGGCGGCTGGTGGCCAGCGTTTTCGAGCAATGAGGAAGCGCTGGAAACGCTGATGCGTTCAATCGAGCGCGCCGGCTTTGCTCCAGGCGAGGACGTCGCGATCTCGCTCGACATCGCCGCATCGGAATTCGGCCAAGGGGGCCGCTATCGTCTGGGTCTCGAAGGGCGTGAGCTGGATCGTGACGCGCTGGCCGAGATGCTGCTCGGCTGGTGCGCCCGCTATCCGATCCTGTCGATCGAAGACCCGTTCGCCGAGGACGACGACAAAGGCTTCGAGCACTTCACCGCTGCGGTCGGCGACCGCATTCAGGTGATCGGCGACGACTATCTCGTCACCAGCGCCAGCCGCGTGCGCGAGGCGGCCAGCCGCCACAGTGTCAATGCGGTGCTGATCAAGGTCAACCAGGCGGGAACGGTCAGCGAAGCCAAAGCGGCTTGCGACGAAGGACGCCGCTTGGGCTTTGGCGCGATCGTCTCCGCGCGTTCGGGCGAGACCGAGGATATTTCGATCGTTCACCTCGCGATTGGCTGGAGTGCAGGACAGCTCAAGGTCGGTTCGTTCGCGCGCTCCGAGCGGATGGCGAAATGGAACGAGGCGTTGCGCATCGAGGAAGCGCTCGGCTCGAAGGCGCGCTTCGCCGGCCTCGATGAAATGCCGATGCGACGCCAGGCTGCGTTTGTAGGCGCGGTCACTGACCGCGCCGCCGCGATCAACGATCGCGGCTACAGGGGAGCGTCATGACGAAAAATCTCGCGATCGAGAGCGGCGCGCTCGCGGTCCCCGAGCCGGATGCAAGCGGCGTCCGCGTCTACAGGGGCATCCCCTATGCCGCGCCGCCGATCGGGCGATCGCGTTGGCGTCCGCCTGAGCCGGTTGCGCCCTGGACAGGGGTGAGGCCGACACACGAGTTCGGCGCGCATTCCGTCCAGGGCGTCGTGTGGGACGATATCGACCTCAGGGGAGCCGCAACCTCCGAGGATTGCCTCCATCTCAACGTCTGGACGCCGGCGGCGTCCGGGACAGAAGCGCGTCTGCCGGTGATGGTCTGGATTCACGGCGGCGGCTTCGTCGTCGGCTCCGGCGCCGAACCGCGCTACGACGGCGCGCGTCTTGCAGCGCGCGGCCTTATCGTCGTCACAGTCAACCATCGCCTCAATGCGCTGGGGTTCCTGGCTCATCCCGAGCTCACCGCCGAATCCGAGCGTCATTCGTCCGGCGCCTACGGCTTTCTCGACCTTGTCGCCGCGCTGCAATGGGTCAAACGCAACATCGGAGCCTTCGGCGGCGATCCCGACAAGGTCACGATCGCGGGCGAATCCGCTGGTTCGCACGCGACGAGCGCGCTGATGGCCTCGCCGCTCGCCAAAGGGCTTTTCGCCCGCGTCATCGGCGAGAGCGGAGCGATGTTTGCGTCTCCGAGCCGTGCGCTCGCGTCGCTCGAGGAGGCCGAGGCCGCAGGCCTCGACTTCATGCGCAAGGTCGGAGCGCGTTCGCTTGCCGAAATGCGCGCCGCTCCCTGCCGACGCCATCCTCGCCGCGAGCCCGGGGCTCGGCTTTCGGCCGATCATCGACGGATGGTTTTTGCCGCGCGCGCCGGCCGAGATCTTCGCCGCCGGCGAGCACAGCGACGTGCCCCTGATGGCCGGCTGGAACAAGGACGAAGGCTTCAACTTCACGCTTCTTCAGGGCGACGACGCGAAGCGACCCTACGCCGAGCTGGCGCGCGCGATCTTTGGCGAGCGGACGGAGGCGCTGCTGCAGCACTACCCGGACGGATCGCCGGAGACGGACGCCGCCTCGGCGCGCGCGCTTGGCGGCGACCTCGTCATCATCCATCCCACCTGGGCCTGGATCGAGGCGCAGAAGCAGAGCGGTCGCGCCGATATTTTCCGCTTTCGTTTCGACCGTGCGCCTCTCACGCCTCAGGGGTGGTTCGGCGAACGCGACAGTCGTGACGCCGGCGCTTTCCATGCGGGCGAGCTCCTCTATGTGTTCGACAATCTCCACGCTTTTCCGTGGCTGCATGAAGACGCCGATCGCGAGCTGGCGAAGCTCGCGTCGAGCTACTGGGTCAACTTTGTCAGGAATGGCGATCCCAACGGCTCGGACCTGCCGCATTGGCCGTCCCACCGCAGCGAGGGCAGTCCGGTGATGGCGCTGGACACGCCGCATAAAGCGGGGCCGGAGGAATGGCGGGAGCGGCACGTATTCCTGAAGGCGGCGACGAGGACAAGAAGAGGGGTTGACCGCCAAATGGGACTCGAGCGCCGGAGCGATGGCCGCTCCATCACTCCGTCAGGCGCGCGTAGGCCGCGGCGAGCGAGAGGATGATCGCTCCGTAAAGGATCTGCTTGATCGGCTCGGAGACATCGAGCAGCGTGAGAAGACCGGTGAGAACGGTCAGGATCAGCGCGCCGATGATGGTCCCCGCATAGCCGCCGCGTCCGCCGAAGATGGACGTCCCGCCGATGACCACGCAGGCGACCGAGGGCAAGAGGTAGCTGTCGGCGAGACTGAGATCCGCGGCGTTCGTGCCCCCGACCACGACGAGCCCGGCGATCGCCGCGAGAATCGCGCACAGCACATAATTGGCGAACAGGACGCGCCACACCCTGACGCCTGCGAGATGGCAGGCCTCGCGATTGTCGCCGACCGCATAGAGAAGACGGCCGAACCCCGTCCGCTGCAGGCCGAACAGGATCAGCGCGCCGATGATGAGCCACAGGAAGAGGTCGATCGGCACGAGGCCGAACACACGTCCGGCGCCAAGCGTCTGGATGATGTCGGGGACATGCGGCTGGCTCGCCATCATGTGCTGGCTGTAGACGATCAGCACGCCGCCGGTCATGAGCCCGGTGCCGAGCGTCATGACCAGCGGCTGCACGCGCAAGAGCGCGACGCCGATCCCGTTGATGAGGCCGACGATAAGCCCGACCAGAAGCGCCAGGCCGATCGCGGTCGCCGAGCCGGCAGAGGCGTTGGTCGCGAGCAGATAGGCCGCTCCCGTCGCCACGCTCGCCACCGAAAGGTCGATGCCGCCCGTCAGCATCACCAGCGTTTGTCCGCCGGCCATGATCGCGAGCGGCGCGGCGAACAGGATCGTGTTCGAGGCCCAAAGCGGCGTCACCGTGCCGGGCCGCACGACCTCGACGCCGACGACGAAAATCGCCAGCAACAGGATCAGCGCATAGATCGTGTGCCCGCGCAGGAAGCTTAGGACCAGCTTCATTTGCGTTCCTGCAGAAAGGCGAAGAGGCCCGCGATCATCACCACCAGCACGATCAGCGTGCCCTGGATGACCTGGCCGTAATTCGGGTCGATGCCGAGGAACACCAAAACCATGGGCGCAAGCGTCAGGAGCAACGCGGCAATGACCGGGCCGACCATTCCGCCGCGGCCGCCCGCGAGGCTCACGCCGCCGATGACGACGGCGGCGACGCTGCTCAGCGTGTAATACGCGCCCGCCAGGGGCGCGCCGATACCGGTTGTCATGGTCAACGCCATGCCGCCGACCGCGCAGGCGATGCCGCTGAAGACATAGGCGATCGTGCGCGCTCTCATGACGTCGACGCCGCTCCGAAACGCGGCGACGGGATCGCTGCCGGCGGCGTAGATCAGAAGGCCGATGCGGCTGAGCCGGATCGGCAGCCAGATTGCGGCGATCGAGACGACCATCATCACGAGCGCGTTCGGCAGCCATGGCCAGAAATCAGCGCCAGCGCCGATATTGAGATAGGCGGCCGGCGCGCCTCCGCCGGGGCGTTCAAGGATGAGCAAGGCCACGCCGCCCCAGATGAATCCGGTGGTCAGCGTGGCGACAACGTCGGGAATGCGGGAGAAGGCGACAACGAGGCCGTTCAGCAATCCGGCGGCGGCGCCGGCGATCAGTACGACGATGGAGAGGGCCAGCGACTGGCGAAAGTCGGCGTGGTGCATGAGGCTGGCGGAGAGGACGTTCGACACCGCGATCATCGAGCCGATCGAGAGGTCGATGCCGCCGCTGATGACGACGATCGCTTGCGCCGCTGCGGCAAGGGCGAGCGGCAAGCGCGCCGAGCGCCAGGGATTGAATCTCGAACGAACCGAAATCGGGATGGATCGCGACCGTCGCAGCCATCGCCGCTGCGAGCAGAAGCGGCATGCCGAGAAATCGGCCGGCCCGGGCTAGCGCGCGCCAGGAAGGCGCCCGTGTTTCGAGCCGCCGCATCGGTCATGCGAGCGCCGCTGCGGCCTCTGCGCTGGTCAGGCCGTGCGCCGCCCGCAAGAGGCGCGCTTCGTCGGCTTCCGCCGCCGGCATTTCGCCGGAGATGCGGCCGCCGAACAGAACGATCGCCCGATCGCAAGCGAGGCGAATTTCCGGCAGTTCCGATGTGAACAACAGGACGGAGAGCCCCTGATCAGCGATCTCGCGCATGAGCGCATAGATCTGCTTCTTGGTGCCGATGTCGATGCCGCGAGTCGGGTCGAAGCAGAGCAGGGTCTTGAATCCGGCGGCGATCCAGCGGGCGATGACGACCTTCTGCATGTTGCCGCCGCTGAGCCGTCTCACTTCCGAGGCCGCGCGGGTGTCGATCTGCAATTTCCGCACAGCCATGTCGACCCGGCGTCTCTCCTCGCCCATCGCAATCGGCCCCCAAGAGCGCAATCGGCCGAACGCGGCCAGCGCCACGTTCTCCTGCACGGAGCGCTGGGGCAGGAGCGAGACCAGCCGATTGGCCGGAACCAGCACGAGGCCGGCGCGGATCGCGTCCGCCGGATGCCGCAATTTGAGCACGTGTCCTTCCGCTCGCACCTCTCCTGCATCGGCTCGCCGGACGCCGGCGATGCAATCGAACAGTTCCTCCTGTCCCTGGCCTTCCAGGGCGGCGACGCCGAGCACTTCGCCGCGATTGACTCGGAACGACACGTCATGCAGCGCATGGCCGTAGCTCAGACCCTTCACTTCCAGCGCCGGCTCCTCGTGCGTTGTCTCGGGACGGGCGCGAGCGACCGGCGCCGCTGTCGCTCTGGCCACGTCCGAGCCCAGCATGAGATTGACGATCGTCTCTTCGGCGCCCTTGGTCGGCGTGACGCCGACAGTGATTCCATCGCGCAGCACGGTCGCGCGGTCGCAGAGCATGGCGATTTCGGCCATGCGGTGCGAGATGAAGATCACGCTCGCGCCACGGCTGCGAAAATCCCGCACGACCTTGAACACCCGCTCGGAAAGGTCCGCCGGCAGAGCCGCGGTGATCTCGTCCAACATCAGAATGCGCGGGTCCGACGCCAACGCGCGGGCGAGATCGATCAGCCGCAAAAGAGCGAAATCGACATCGCGCGCCACGGTCTTAAGATCAATCCGCTCGACGCCGAGATCGCGCATCGCCGCCTTGACCTTGTCGGTGGAAACGCGCGCGAGGCGCATGTTCTGCGCGACCGTCAGGTCGGGAACGATGGCGGGATCCTGGTAGACGGACACGATGCCGGCCCGGCGCGCTTCGGCAGGGGATCGAAAGGCCACGGGCTGCCCGGCGAGGGTCATCTCGCCCTCATCGGCCGGGAACACGCCGGTGATGATCTTGACGAGCGTGCTCTTGCCCGCCCCGTTTGCGCCCATGAGCGCGTGCGCTTCGCCCGCGCGCACTTCCAGGTCGGCCGAGCGGAGCGCCCGCACGGCTCCGAACGTCTTCGCAACGCCGCGAATGTCAAGAAGCGGCGGAGCGTCGTTCATGCTGCGTGTCCAAAAAATGCCGGCGGCTCGCGCCGCCGGCGTCAGGATCGGCTATTCAGCCAAGTTCAGGGGCCTTTGCAAGCGATCAGCTGCTCCGGCGTGTAATGCGTATAGGGGGGCACCGTGGCGACGCTGAAATAGGGGTCGAGCTTCGGATTGTAGGCGGCCTTCAATTCGCTCATGCCCTTGTCGTTGTCCCAGACTGTCGGCGTGATCTTGACCAGATGCGGCTGTTCCTTCTTGGCCAGAACGTCGAGCGCGAGGCTCAGGCCCGCGGCCCCGACAGCCGGCGGGTTGCTGACCGCGGCGCCTTCGAGGCCCTTGCTCTTCAAATCAATAAGCTGGCCGATGAAGCCGTTGTTGTCAGCTCCGACTACGGGTACGTAGGGTTTGTCGGCGGTCTTGTAAGCGTCCACCACGGTTGAATCGATGCCCGAGGTCCAGATGCCGTCGATCGGCTTGCCGGAGGCCAGCAGGTTCTTCGTCGCCTGCGCTGTCTTATCGAGCGCCCACCCCGTGAACACCGACGTCACCTTGATGTCGGGGTAGTTCTTGGCGGTCTCGGTGAAGCCCTGGTGACGATCGGCGTCAGCGGGGACCCCGTCGATGCCGCGCATCTCAACCACTGAGCCCTTGCCGCCCAGCTTGTCGAACAGCCATTTGGCGCCGAGCTTGGCATAAGCGACCTGATCGTTGGTCAGAACATAGGCTTCTGGGGCCGAAACCGCCTGGTCGACCGCGACCACCACGATCCCCTTGTCGGCCGCCTGCTTGATGACAGGGTTCAGCGCTTCACGATCGGAAGGGTTGATGATGATGATGTTCGCGCCAGCCGAAATGAGGTTGCGGATGTCGGCGATCTGCTCCGACGGACCGCCGTTACGGTTGGCGACAACAACCTTCGAGACTTTGCCAGACGCTTCCGCCTCGGCCTTGATCGAGCAGATCATCTCTTCGCGCCAGCCGTTGCCGATCAGCGTATTGGAGACGCCGACGACGTATTTGTCCGCCGCGCGCGCTCCGCCCGTCATCGCCAACACGGCGAGCGAGGCGCTACCCAGAATTCCAGTCAGTTTCATTTGCTTCCTCCCAATCAACATGTACGAAGCGGCATAGCGTATTTGCGTGATCCGCTCAACCGAAGCGGGCGAATGTCCAAGCTCCATCATTCTGGCTGGACTGGACTGCTGCTTCGATAAACGCGACGCCCCGAGCGCCGTCCAGCACATTCGGGGTGAGTGTCGCGCTTCTTTCCGGCGTACGCCCAGCGCGCCGGGCCGAGATCAGTTCCGCCGCCCCGCGGTAGAGGTTGGCGAAGCCTTCGACATAACCTTCGGGATGACCGCCCGGCATGCGCGAACCTTCGACCGCAAGCGAAGTGTTTCCCGGGCCGCCGCGCCGCAGGATGCGAGACGGCTCGCCATAGGGCGTGAAGCGGAGCGTCTCCGGCTCCTCGCCTGCCCATTCGAGCCCAGCGCGCGAACCGTAGACCTTGAGGCTGAGATTGTTGAGATTGCCGACCGCGACCTGGCTCGCCGCCAATATGCCGCGCGCCCCGCCTTGAAACCGCATCAGCACGTGAGCGTTATCGTCGAGGCGGCGACCCGGCACGAAGGTCGTGAGTTCGGCTGAAACCGCGTCGAGTTCGAGTCCGGTCACGAACAAAGCCAGACTGTGCGCATGGACGCCGATGTCGGCGAGGCATGCGGAAGCGCCTGCGCGAGTGGGATCCGTGCGCCATTCCGCCTGCTTGTGTCCGTCGGCGTCGATCGGCAGCGTCAGCCAGTCCTGGACATAAGCCGCGTGGACGACCCGAATGTCGCCGAGTTCGCCGGCTTCGATCATTTCGCGCGCCTGGCGCACCATCGGATAGCCGGTGTTGTTCAATGTCACCGCGAAAATGAGCCCCTTCGCACGCGTGAGCTCGACCAATTCCGACGCTTCAGCGAGCGTCGTCGACAAAGGCTTGTCGCAGATGACGTCGATTCCCGCCTCGAGGAACGCCTTCGCCACGGGGAAGTGCAAATGGTTCGGGGTGACGATGACGACAGCCTCGATGCCGTCGGCACGCGCCGCCTCGCGAACCGCCATTTCGCAATAGTCCGAATAGCTTCGTTCTGTCGCCAAACCAAGGTCGGCGCCCGACGCGCGCGCGTTTTCGGCGTCCGAGGACAGGGCGCCGGCTTTCAGTTCCATCAGATCGTCGAGCCGCATGGCCATGCGATGAACGGCGCCGATGAACGCGTTGCGTCCGCCGCCGACCATGCCGACACGAAGGCGTCCGCCCTTCAATCCGTCGACGGCGGTCGCGTGAACCACCGGTTCAGCCTTTGATGCCGAGCAGCTTGAGGTTGGTCGCGCGGTCGGAGCCGGTGGCGGCGAAGTCGTCGAACACGCGGTCCGTCACCTCGATGATGTGATTGGCGATGAACTTCGCGCCCTCGCGCGCCGCGACCTCGGGATGCTGCAGGCAGCATTCCCACTCGTACACCGCCCAGCCGGCGAAATCATAGGCCGCGAGTTTCGAGAAGATCGCCTTGAAATTGACCTGGCCGTCGCCGAGCGATCGATCCCGCCCGGCGCGCTCGAGCCAGCCTTTGTAGCCGCCATAGACGCCCTGTTTCGCCGTCGGATTGAACTCGGCGTCCTTGACGTGGAACATCTTGATGCGATCGTGATAGGCGTCGATGAAGCCCAGATAGTCCATGCATTGCTTGATGTAGTGGCTGGCGTCGTAATTGATGTTGCAACGCTTGTGGCCGCCGACCGCGTCGAGAAACATGTCGAAGGTGTCGCCGTCGAACACGTCCTCGCTCGGATGAATCTCAAAGCAGAGGTCGACGCCGTTTTCGTCGTAGACGTCGAGAATGGGTTTCCATCGGCGGCCCTGCTCGGCGAAACATTCCTCGACGAGTCCGGCCGGTCGCTGCGGATAGGGATAGAAGTAGGGCCACGCGAGGGAGCCGGTGAAGCTCACATGCTCGGTCAGGCCAAAGCGGCGGGAAACCCGCGCCGCCTTGCGCACCTGGTCGGCCGCCCAGAGGCGCCGCTTCTCGGGATTGCCGCGAACAGCGGCCGGGCATTGTCCGTCGAACATCGCGTCATAGGCCGGATGAACGGACACCATCTGGCCCTGAAAGTGCGTGGAAAACTCGCTGATCGCGATGCCGATGTCGGCCAGCTTTCCCTTGATCTCGTCGCAATAGGTTTCGCTCTCGTAAGCGCGATCAAGGTCGAAAAAGCGATTGTCCCATGTTGGAATCTGAATCGCCTTGTATCCGTAATCCTTGGCCCATTTCGCGATCCCGGCGAGGGTGTTATGAGGTGGAGTGTCGGTCGCGAACTGAGCCAGAAACAAGCCCGGGCCCTTGATGGTTCGCATGCGGTTTCTCCCTTTGCGGCTGGGCCTGCCCCTTTGAGGGCGAATTATTATGCCGTATTGTCAATCTTGGCAAAAAATTTCTATTTGTCAATTCCCGTGGGCCTGTTCTTAGGCTATGCGCTGGTCATGAACTTTCCAAAATTTGACAATTGGAATTTCTGATCCAAAATTGTCCTAACTGAGAAATCTACGCGGGAGGTGGGCGTGAAGGGGCGGGTGGTCATAGTCACCGGGTCAACCCAGGGCGTGGGCTTGGCCATCGCACAGGCGGTCGCGCGCGCTGGCGCCGAGGGTCTCGTGGTCACGGGACGAGATGCGGACAAGGGCGCGGCCGCGGCGGCGGAAGTCGCGCGCAGCGGGGCGCCTGCCTTGTTCGTGGCGGCCGATCTCGAACATGCCGATGCGCCGGATGTGATCTTTGACGCGGCGCTCAAGCGGTTCGGTCACGTCGACGGGTTGGTGAATTCCGCCGCCCTGACAGATAGGGGATCGCTCACCGAAGCGGAGGTGAAGTTTTGGGACCGGCTCTTCGCGGTCAACGCGCGAGCGCCATTCTTTCTCATGCAAAGGCTGGTCAATCACCTGCGCGAGCGCAAGTCGCCGGGCTCGATCGTCAACATCCTCTCCGTGCATGCTCGTGGCGGAGCGCCGGAGCTTGCGGTCTACGCCTCCTCCAAGTCGGCGCTGGCCGGGCTGACCAAGAACAGTGCGCACGCGCATCGGTTCGATCGCATTCGCGTCAACGAAATCATTCTGGGTTGGGTCGATTCGCCCGGCGAGCGACAGATGCAGGCGGTCACGCTTGGCAAAGGCGAGGGGTGGCTGGCGGAGGCCGCGGCAAGCATGCCCTTCGGACGCTTGCTTAACCCGGACGACGTCGCGCGGCTCTCTCTGTTCCTTCTCTCCGACGCCTCGGAGCCGATGTCCGGCGCGCTGATCGACTACACGCAGAACGTCTTTGGCGCACTGGACTGAGGCCAAGGCGATGCGACGCCTGTCCCGCAGCGTTTTGCCTGAGCTGCCGCCATCGGTGCGCCAGCCGGAATACGATCGCGAGAGCCTGAAGATCGGCATGGCGCATATTGGCGTCGGCGCTTTTCATCGCTGTCACCAGGCCGAATTCATTGACGACATGCTTGAGGCTCGCTTCGGACGATGGGGCGTGCTCGGCGTGAATCTCACGACGCCAAGCCTCGCCGAGCTCCTGACCCCGCAGGACTGTCTCTATTCCCGGACGCTGAGGCAAGACGCTCACGCCGAGAGCCGCATCATCGGCGCGCTGCGCGAAGTGATCGACGTTACGGACAAAACGAGCGCCGAGGCCGCGGTCGCCACGCTCGGCGGGCCAGAGATTTCCGTCGCGACGATCACGGTCACCGAAAAAGGCTATTGCCTGACGCCGTCGACCGGGCAGCTCGAGCTCGACAATCCGGCGCTGCGCGAGGACCTCGAAGGCGGCTCTCCGCCTCGCACGCTCCTTGGCTTGCTGGCGCTTGCGCTCGATCGGCGGCGGCGGACTGCGGAAGCCCCCCTGACGCTGATCAGCTGCGACAACGTTCCGTCCAATGGCGCGCGGCTCGGCGCGGCGATGCTCAAGTTCGCGGCTTTGCGATCGCCGGAGCTGACGCGCTGGATCGAGGAGCGTGTCACATTTCCATCGACAATGGTCGACCGGATCGTGCCCGCGACAACGCCGGAAGACGTCGACAAGGTCTCCGAAGCGCTCGGCGCGCGCGACCCCGGTGCGGTCGTCGGCGAGCCATTCCGCCAATGGGTCATCGAAGACAAGTTTGCCGGCGAGCGACCGCCTCTGGATCTCGCCGGAGCGACGTTCGTCGCCGACGCGAAGCCTTATGAGCAGATCAAGATGCGTGTGCTCAACGCCGCGCAATCAACGCTCGCGCATCAAGGCGCGCTCGTCGGCCATGGCTTCACCTATCAGGCCGCCGCCGATCCCGTGCTTGCCGCGCTGACGCGCAAGATGCTCGAGCAGGAAACGTCGACCACGCTGCCGAAGCTCGCGGGGATGGAGGTCGCTCCGTATATCGATCAATCGATGGCGCGCATCCGCAACACCGCGATCCGTCATCGATGTCATCAGATCGGCACGGATGGATCGCAGAAGATCGTCCAGCGTCTCGTCGATCCATTGCGTGAGCGTCTCGCGGCAGGCCAGCCTGCGGCCTTGCTCATTCTCGCGGTCGCCAGTTGGATCGCCTATGGCTTGAGCGGCGCGCGCCGCTTCGGCAAGCGCTGGACGCCATCTGACCCTTATGCGGAGACCGTCATCGCGATCGGCGAAAAGAACGCCGATTGGTCCGAGCTGGCCAAGGCCGTTCTCTCGATAGCTCCCATCTTCGGCGCGGACATGGCGCGACCACAGGTGGTTGAACCGATTGCGCGGCATCTGCGCGGTCTCTTGGGTGGCGATGCGCGCGGCTACCTTAAGCAGCGGCTCGATGATGAATAGCCGCCGGACTCTCGAGCGGGCCGATCGCTCCGATGCGGTTGCGGACGCCGGCGTCGGCGCGGCGCTCGGCTATTCGCGGCCCGGCAGCTACGAGGAGCTGCGCGCGGTGCTGTCCTCCGGGACCGCCCGTCTCCCCAAGAAGCTGCGCCAGGTCGCGATCCATCTCTGGCAGCATCCGACCGCCGTCGCGCTAGGCACCGTGACCAGCGTCGCCGGCGAAGCCGGCGTGCAGCCTTCCACCCTGGTGCGGTTCGCGCAAGCCTTCGGCTATTCCGGGTTTTCCGACTTGCAAGACGTGTTCAAGGCTCATCTGGCGGACGGGGGCAGGGCCCGCGACCGTTGGGAGAGCGCCTCGAGCAGCGAGGCGGCGCGCCTGGTCGACGGCTTCGTCGGCTCGACCACGGCGGCGCTCGCCGGCGTCCGCGATCGGCTCGACCTCGCCCAATTCGAGATGATGAGCGAGACGCTTGCGGCGGCGGATCTCATCTACATCATCGGCTCCAAGCGCGCCTTCTCGCTGGTCAGCTATGTCTCGCTCGCGCTCGCCAATCTCGGGGTGCGCAACCTTGCGCTCGACAATGTCGGCTCGACCGCCTTCGAGCTCCTGCGCTGCGCGTCGACCTCCGACGCTGTCCTCGCCGTCAGCTTCACCCCTTACAATTCGATCACCCCGGAATTGGCTGCGTCCGCCGCCCAGCGCGGCGTTCCCATCGTATCGTTGACCGACAGCGCGTTCAGCCCGTTGGTGCCGGTTTCCAAGGCTTACGTCGAGGTGATCGAGGAAAGCTTCTCCGGATTCAAATCGCTTTCGGCGACGCTCGCGGTGGCGATGGCGCTGGTGCTGCGCGTCGAGCAGCGGCGCAGCGAAGCGGGCGGACGCGGGCGCGATGCGTCGGGAGACGATTGAGCCACGCAAACGGCGCTTGAAGCTTTCGGGAGGACATAGGATGCGCAAATGGCGGGTCGTCGGCTTAAGCTTCGAACACGCACATATGGGCGACCTGCTGCGCGAGGTTTACGAGCATCCCAATGCCGAGATCGCGGGTGTGTGCGACGATGACCAGGCGCGGGTGGTCGACGCGATCGCCAACTTCTCCATTCCCAGCGAGCGCGTCTATCGCGACATCGCGCAATGCGTGCGCGAGGCGCATCCGGATCTCGCCATCCTTTGTCCGGCGACCGCGCGGCATGCGGACGTGGTCGAGCAGGTCGCCGCGCTCGGAATCGACATCCTGCTCGAAAAGCCGTTCGCCGCCTCGCTCGCCGACGCCGACCGGATGCTTGCGGCCGTCAAGAAGTCGGGAGTTCGACTCGCCGTCAACTGGCCTTTGCGCTGGTATCCATCGCATGTGACGACCAAGCGGCTGATCGACGAGGGCGCCATCGGCGACGTGATCGAGGTTCATTTTTACGACGGCAATCGCGGCCCGCTCTATCACCGCGCCGACAAGATCGTCGTATCGGACGAAGAGGTGCGGCGCGAGAAGCCGACGTCATGGTGGTACAGCAAAGCCTCGGGTGGCGGCAGCCTGCTCGACTATCTTGGCTATGGCGCGACGCTTGGGACCTGGTTCATGAACGGCGAGGCGCCGATCGAGGTGACCGCGGTCGTCGACCAGCCGGAGGGTCTCGAAGTCGACGAGCATTCGATCACCATTTGCCGCTATGCCCGCGGCCTGTCGAAGCTCGAAACGCGCTGGGGGACGTTCACCGATCCCTGGACCACGCAGCCGCAGCCCAAGTGTGGTTTTGTCGTCGTTGGTTCGGAAGGCACGATTTCGAGCTACGATTACGACGCGCATGTCGGGGTGCAGACCCGCACCAATCCGGCCATCCGCCAAGTTCCGGTCGACGAATTGAAGGCGCCGTTCCGCAAGCCGGTCGAATACGTGCTCCATTGCAAGGAGCGCGATCTGCCGTTCGAGGGGCCTCTGGATCCTGTGCTTTGCCGCACCGCTCAGCGCATCGTCGACACCGCGGCGCTCTCGGCCCGCGAGCGGCGCACCTTGGCTCTTCTGCCATGACGACAGAGGCGGGCAAGGCCGAAGGACCTTCGGCCGACGACTATGCTTTGGTCGCCAAACCGGCGGCAGAGGTCGAAGCGCCGGACCTTCCCTATCGTCCGCCGACGCCGCGCGACCGTGGCGTCCCCATCGCCCTGGTCGGCGCGGGCGGCATCAGCGGCGCGCATCTCGACGCCTATGCGCGTCATGGCCTGAACGTGGTGGCCATATGCTCGCGGGATCTCGAGCGCGCTCGCGTGCGGCGCGACGCCCATTTCCCGAACGCGCGCGTCACTGACGATTTCGACGCCCTGCTCAGCGACCCGAACGTACGTGTTCTCGATCTCACCGCCCATCCGGACGTCCGTCTCGATCTCATGCGGCGCGCGCTGAGCGCCGACAAGCATGTGCTGTCGCAGAAGCCTTTTGTCGAGAATCTCGACGACGGCCGCGAACTGGTTGAGCTGGCGGAGCATCGTAGCCTCAAGCTCGCCGTCAACCAGAACGGTCGCTGGGCGCCGCATCTCGCCTATATCCGGGAGGCCGTCCGCGCGGGCCTGATCGGCGAGGTCACCAGTGTTCATGTCGAGATCCGCTGGAACCACGGCTGGATCGCCGGCACGTCGTTCGAAGCGATGGACGATCTCATCCTCTGGGACTTCGGCATCCATTGGTTCGATTTTCTCGCGAGCGTCATCGGCGACCGCGCCCGTTCCGTCTACGCGACCGCTGTCCGCGCGGTGGGACAGAGCGCGCGGCCGCCGCTTTTGGCTCAGGCGCTTGTCGCCTTTGATGGCGGTCAGGCCTCGCTTGTTTTCGATGGCGCGACCCGATATGGCGCGCGGGATTCGACTTCGGTCACCGGCGCGAATGGCGTCGCCTTCAGCCAGGGTCTCGACCTCGGCCATCAAGCGGTCGAGCTCTACACCGAAGCTGGAGTGGCGCGGCCTCAGCTCACCGGCGCCTGGTTCAACGACGGCTTCGCCGGCGCGATGGGCGAACTCCTGTGTGCGATCGAAGACAATCGGGAGCCGCTGAACTCGGCGCGCGGCAATCTTTTGTCGCTCAGGCTCTGCCAGGCGGCGCTGAGCTCGGTTCGGACGGGCGCCTCGGTCGCCGTCTGAGTGGAAGGGTGCAAGGAACCGCCGCCAGGCCGTCGCCGTTCGCCTGTGATAAACTCCAAACGGAGACAAAGGATGGCGAAGGGACGCGTTCACACGCCGAAAGAGCCGCTGCGGCCACTTCAACTCGACATCGAGCGCGCCAAGCAGGTCGACCGACGCCCCTACGCGATCGTCGACATCGGCTCGAACTCGATCCGGCTCCTGGTCTACGACCAACTCGGCCGTGCGCCGATGCCTCGCTTCAATGAAAAATCGCTCGCCCAACTCGCCGAAGGGTTAGCCGAGAGCGGCGCAATCGCGCCGGACCATTTTCGTCGAGCGGTCGAGGCCGTGCGGCGATTTCGCGCCATTGCCGAGGCCATGGGCGTCAGCCGAAATCGACGCCGTGGCGACGGAGGCCATGCGTCGCGCCTCGAACGGGCCAAAGCTCGCCGAGGCCATTGAGGCGGAGGCCGGCCTGAAAGTGCGTATCCTCAGTGGGGCTGAGGAAGCGCGGTTCGCGACCTTCGGCGTTATTTCCGGTTTCTTCCGCCCCGTTGGGACGGTCGGCGACATGGGCGGCGGCAGCCTTGAAGTTGCGGAAGCGATTGATGACCGCGTCGGGGATCGCTGGGTCAGTATGCCGCTCGGCGCCCTGCCGGTCGAAGCGATGCTGTCCGAGGGCGTCTCGCGGCGAAGCGGCAAATCGACGAAATCTTGCGGAAAAGTCTTCCGCGCGAGCTGGCGAGGCCAGTGTTCTTTCCGGTCGGCGGCGGCTGGCGGGCGCTTGCGAAAGCGCACATGGACACGGTCGGCCGGCGGTCGGTCGTTCACGGCTACACGCTCAGCGCCGCCGAGGCGCGCCAATTCGCGCATGCGGTGGCGCGCCTGTCCGCAGCGAAGCTCGCGGCGACGCCGGGCGTCGCGGAGCGCCGGGCGCGGACTTTGCCGGCTGCGGCGCTGACGTTGGATCGTGTGCTCAAATATCTGAAGCCGGAGCGAGTCTGTTTTCTCCGCTCTCGGCTTGCGCGAAGGGTTTCTTTATTCGCAGCTGAGCCGCGAAGAACAATATCTCGATCCGCTGGTCGAGGGCGCACAGCTGATCGGCCTGCCGCTCGCGCGGGTGCCCGAATTCGCGCCAGAGCTGGTGGCGTGGACCGAAGGCCTCTTTCCGAATGAAACCACGGCCGAGAAGAGGCTGCGCGTCGCTGTCTGCGCGCTGTCCGATATTGCCTGGAGAGACGCTGCCGATCTGCGGGCGGAAGAGAGTTTTCGCCGGCTGCTCGAATTTCCCTTTATCGGCGTCACCCATCCCGAGCGCGTCTTCATCGCCGCCGCCATTCATGCTCGTTATGTCGGCCGGCCGGATGCGCAATGGCTGAGCCCCGCCATCAAGCTGCTCACGCCCTCGGTACGTCGGAAGGCGCAGATCCTCGGCCGCGCCATTCTGCTTGCCTATCGCTTCTCCGGCGGCGTGCCGGCCGTGCTGGAAAGCGCGCGATTGCGGATCGACCCGAACTGCGTCCGCCTCGAGGTGACAAAAGCCGCTCGCGCTCCCGACAGCGAAGTGGTGAGCGACCGGCTCAAGCTGCTCGCCAGCGCCATCGGCGTGAAGCGCAGCGAGGTTGTCGAGATCGACGCGCCGTCGCCGCTCAGGTAGGTCCGGGGCCCTCGAATGGAAGGATCGTTCCGATCAACTACCGCCACGCCTTTCATGCCGGCAATTTCGCTGACGTGCTCAAGCACGCCGTTCTGGCCCGCATTCTCCTTTATCTGGCCCGCAAGGAAAGCCCATTCCGCTTCATCGACACGCACGCGGGCGCCGGACGCTTCGATCCGGCGAGCAAGGAAGCGAAGCGCTCGCCCGAATGGCGCGAGGGAATCGCGCGGATTCTGACGAGTTCCCCGCCCGCGCCGGTCGCCGAGCTCCTGCGCCCCTATCTTGAAGCCGTCGGCCCCCATGACGCCGAAGGCAGGCCGCTCTTCTATCCGGGTTCGCCGGCGATCGCGCAAACGCTCATGCGCGCGCAGGACCGCATCGCGCTCTGCGAGGCGAACCCAGAGGAACGCGAGGCGCTGATCGCCGCGCTTGGGCGCGATGGGCGGCTCAGCATCGTGGGCACGGACGGCTATGTCGCGCTCAACGCGTATTTGCCGCCCAAGGAGCGTCGCGGAATTGTCTTGATCGACCCGCCGTTCGAGACGCCGGACGAGGCCGCCGCCGTCGAGCGGGCGCTCGAGCGGGCTTTGCGCAAATGGCCGGCCGGGACCTACATCGCCTGGCGCCCGATCCGCGAAGCTCAAGCCGATTCTCGCTTTCTCAACGCGATCGCCGCGCTTGGCGCGCCCAACATCCTGCGGCTCGAACTCGACGTCGGCTACGGGCCAATCGGCGCGCACGGTCAGCAGCCGCTCGCGCGCGCCGGGCTTCTCGTGGTCAATCCGCCGCATACGCTCATGGACGAAGCGCGGACGCTCATGCCGTGGTTCGCGCAGACACTGGCCCGTGGCGGTGTCGGACAGCACCTTTGCGCCTGGCTGACCGAGCCGAAATAAGCTCGTGGGCCACGCGCTTGCCCGTGTCCTCGCCGTCGGTTTATGTGTGAACGATGAGGGCGGATTGCACGCAGCCGCCGGGGGGACTTGCATGGCGCTGCCGGACATTCTGAAAGACAAGCTCAGGCTGCCGGTCGTCGGCGCGCCGCTGTTCATCGTCTCGCATCCGGCTTTGGTGATCGCCCAGTGCAAGGCCGGGATCATCGGCGCTTTTCCCGCGCTCAACGCACGGCCCATTTCGCAGCTCGACGAATGGCTGCACGAAATCACCGAAGCGCTCGCCGCCCACGATCGCGCGCACCCGGATCGCCCCGCCGCGCCGTTTGCGGTCAACCAGATCGTCCACAAGTCCAACGCCCGGCTCGAGGAGGACATGGCGATGACGGTCAAGTGGAAGGCGCCGATCGTCATCACCTCGCTCGGCGCCCGCGAGGACGTCAACCAAGCGGTGCACAGCTACGGCGGCTTGACGCTGCACGACATCATCAACAATCGCTTCGCGCACAAGGCGGTCGAGAAAGGCGCGGACGGCCTGATTGCAGTCGCGGCGGGCGCCGGCGGTCATGCGGGGTCGATTTCGCCGTTCGCGCTGATCCAGGATATTCGCGCCTGGTTCGATGGGCCCCTGCTGCTGTCGGGCGCGATCGCCACGGGGCGGGCCGTGCTTGCGGCGCAGGTCATGGGCGCGGATCTCGCCTATATCGGCACGGCTTTCGTCGCGACGCCCGAGGCGCGAGCGATCGACGCGTACAAGCAGGCGATCGTCGAGGGCGACGCTTCCGATATCATCGGGTCCACCTACTTCACGGGCGTCTTCGGCAATTACCTCAAGCCGTCGATCGTCAGATCCGGTCTTGACCCGGACAGCCTGTCCGAGCGCGAGGCCAAGGCGATGAGCTTCGCCTCAGCCAGCAGCTCGACAGAGGCGAAGGCCTGGCGCGACATCTGGGGCAGCGGGCAGGGTATCGGCGCGGTCAAATCCGTGCAGCCGGTCGCCGACCTCGTGGCTCGGCTGGAGCGCGAATATGCGCAAGCGAAGCGCGCGATCTGCGGCTAGGCCTCAAGCCCGCGCACAAGTTCGGGATTATCCCCTTGACACAGGTAGGTGGGATGGGCATGCATTTGGCGCATGTGAGTTGCTTATTTTCACCGCGCGCGATACGCTTGGGCCATGTCTTTACGGAAGCTATTCGAGACCGAGAAAGGGGTTTCGGTCCCGGTGGGATGGACCGCGCCGGATCAAGAGGACAGATATATTCGATTTTCGGTACCTCTTGAGATTGAGGGGGTGATCGAAACTGGCCTTTCCCTGAACGGTGGCGCTTACGTCGATTTTCCTGATCGCCACGTCACCTTTGAGTTAGCGGTAACGGGTATCCGCAGCGCACGCCGGACACGGCTCGCCAGGGTCGATTGGCGCTCTCTGAAAGACGGTCATTCAAACCCGTCTCGTTGTGGGGAGTGGAGTGGTCGCCGCGTTCCGGCGACGCATTTGCATTGCTTCGATCTCAACTGGATTGAGAGCGAACAACGCATGCGAAGGGGAAAGCTCCCGTGCGCGCGCCCCCTAGACTCGGAACCTGAGACATTTGAGGAGCTTAGAGAGTTCGTCGGGAATCACTTTTGAATCAAGAACATAGACGTTGTGCCGAGGCCCGAATGGGTATACAATTTATTCGGGGGAGAGTGAGAAAGATGGTGCCAGTTAGCGCCATGTCGGACAGTGCGGAGCGCATCGTCTATGAGACGGTCGCCGAGCTTGTGCGAGCAAAGCGTATTAATGGAAGCTTCTTCGTGAATTTTCCAATGCTCTATCCTGACGGCTCGTTTGTGACGGTGCGCATTGATCAGGCGCCTGGAGGTCTTCGTGTCTCCGATCACGGTTTCGCATATCGCGAGGCCGACGATGTTGGTTTTGCACGCTCATTTAAGAGGACGGCAAACAAGATCGCAGAGGGAACCTCTGTCTCTGTTGGCGACCGTATTATCTTCGCCATCGCGACGCCGGATCAGCTTCACCGAGCGATATGCGAAGTTGCCGAGGTCTCATGGAAGGTTGCTGAATTTATCTGCCTTCGCGCCTTTGACGAAGATGAGGAAGTTTTATCCGACGAGTTAAATGAAAGGCTCGTTAGAGTATTTGGTGAGCCGAATGTTTCAGGAGAAACACAGATACTTGGAGCATCAACGACCGAATGGAATGTTTCCTCTGTCGTTAACGCAGGAGGCCATAGAGCCGTTTTTCAGGCGGTCAGTCCATACGCGAACTCGATCTATAAGGCCTCTACAGCATTCCGCGATCTTGCCGCGCTAGACACGCCGCCGCGACACTGTGGCTGTCGTTAGGGACAAGCGCGCCCTTGGGCACAGACTTGCGCTCTTGTCTCCGGGGCGCGTCATCGAGCAAGCGCAAGCGGATGAACTCGTTTCTGAGGGCCGCCGCATGAGTGATCGTTTGACACTAGCGGCGGCAATCAAGACGCAACGAGTATCCGAGTTTGCTACCCAGGAAGAGGCGCGCGGCATCGGCCCAATCGACCGCGCCGAGTTCGACGGCGCGGTCGTGAAGATTGTCAAAGCGCAGCAATCAGAAGGTCAAACATCGCGTTCCGCATCTGGCGGAAATTCGAGCGGAAAGAGAACTCGCCGAGATACCGATCGAGATGCTTAGAACTGATATGGATGTGCGTTCCGTTTACTGAGTCCTTGAACAGCTTCCAAAAGGACTTGGTTCCGTTGGTCGAGAACGTGGTCCCGCTCGCGTGATCCTTCCAAGCGTATTCCCCGCGAGAATGATCAACCGCCCCGTGCACGTATCCGTCACCCTTGAGTAATTTGTAGGCCGCCAGTTCGTCCGTCGATACGGTCGCGCCCTTCTCGACACTATCAAGAACGATAGGACGCAGCGTTGCCGTCTGGACGTTCGGAATGATCTTGGTTTCAATCCGACCGCCGCGCTCTTTCATGCCCATAATGATTGTCTTGGCATCCTTCCCGCCTTGCGAGCGCGGGCGATAGCCGCCGAAATATGTCTCATCAATCTCGACGTGGCCCTTGAGAACCTGAAAGCTATCGACCTTTCCCATTAGGTCGCGAATTTGCATACCGATGCGATAGGCGGTTTTGTACGTGACGCCCAGCGTTCGTTGCAGTTCCTTGCCACTCACGCCGTGGCGCGTCGCGATAAAGAGATAGATCGCATAGAACCAAGTTTGCAGCGGCGTGCGGCTATCCTGAAAAATGGTCCCAGCGCAGGGATACAGGTTGTCTCCGCAGTGCGCGCAACCAAACGCCTTACGCCCCGTAAGTTTATGAAATGTCGACTCTTTGCCGCACTTACGGCATACGTGACGCATCCCATAGCGGACTTCCATAACGCGAGTTAGACAGGCGTCGTCGTTCGGGAATTCGGCGAAGAACTCGCGAACCGAATAAGCCTGAACATTGCTTTCTCGCTGTCCGGCTTTTGAAGGGCGCTTGCGTTTACGGGGCGGAACGATCGGCATGGAAGTGAACTCCTATGCCGAAAAACATAGCTCAATCGCTTACCTGTGTCAAGGGGATAATCCCGCACAAGTTTACGCGCGCGAATTATTTCAGTGGCTTAGGTGCGCTTTCGCGCAACTTTTTCCCGCCTTGAGGCGCCGCGAACCAGCTTGCCGAAGGGAACGCTCCAAGGGCTCTCGAGCCCTGGGGGCCCTGTTCCAGACTTGTTTGCGTTCACGCGCCTAACAAAATATACAACATAAAATTCTGTTTATGGCAAGAGTTTCCGCAGCTATTCGCTGGTGGTCGGGTGGAGAGAGGGAACTGTGGCGGCTCTGAAGCGTCGTGGCCAGGCTTAACCAACCATCCACGTATTTTGTACGTTGAACTGCCGGCGGGAGACGGTCGGAAGGGAAAGCTTTGTTTCTAGAAGCCTTTGCTCCCTGTGGAGCGATGTCGAACTCGTCATCGAACCGGCGCGGGGTGGATGGCCGGGTCAAGCCGGCCATGACGACCGAACGCCCAAGGCGCCTCCCAAAGGGGCTGTCGAAAAAAATTTGCAAGCGCAATGTCAATTCCCAAAAACTCCGTTCGTCGCTTCGACGTCGGGCCGATAGGGCTGGCTCTAACAAGGAGACAAGACGATGCGCGTGATGGTGTTCGTGAAGGCGACCGAAGACAGCGAAAAGGGCATTCGCCCCACGCCCGAGACGGCCCAGACGTTCGAGGCGATGGCCAAATTCAACGAGGAACTGAGCAACGCCGGCGTCGTGCTCGCCATGGACGGTCTCAAGCCCTCCTCGCAGGCCAAGCGTGTTGCGTTCGATGGCCCCCGCCGCGCGGTCATCGACGGACCGTTCGCCGAGACCCGCGAGTTGGTCGCCGGCTTCTGGCTCTGGGAGGTCAAGGACATGGACGAGGCGGTCGCCTGGGTGAAGCGTTGCCCCAATCCCATGCCGGGACCGAGCGAGATCGAAATCCGGCCGCTCTACGAAATGGCTGACTTGCAGGAGTTTCTGACGCCCGAGGCCTCGGAAATCCACGATCGGACGCGCGAGAAGCTCAGCCGCGCCTGAGACCGGAGGCGGCGGCCTGCTTGCCTCGCTAATGGCTTTGGCCGACAAGGCGGCATGACCGCAGGCGAGTCGCATCGGGCGATTGAAGCGATTTTCCGCATTGAACGGGCGAGGCTCATCGCGGGCCTCGCCCGGGTCTTACGCAATGTCGACCTTGCAGAGGAGCTGGCGCAGGACGCCCTGGTCATTGCGCTCTCCGAATGGCCGAGGACCGGCGTTCCCGCCAATCCCGGCGCTTGGCTGATGACAGCCGCCAAACGCCGCGCCATCGATGCGATCCGTCGTGACAGGATGCGCCAGCGCAAGCATGAGGAGATCGCGCGGGAGCTTGACGACGCGTCCGACGGCGCGCGGGGATCGGAACTGTGGGCGATCGAAGCAGCCATGGACGACGATCTTGGCGATGAGCTCTTGGGCCTGATCTTCACAGCCTGCCACCCCATACTTTCGGCCGACGCCCGCGCTGCGCTCACCCTGCGTGTCATCGGCGGTCTGACGACGGACGAGATCGCGCGCGCCTTCCTGTCGAGCGAGGCGACGATCGCCCAGCGCATCGTTCGGGCGAAGAAGACGATCGGAAAGGCGGGGCTCACGTTCGAGGCGCCGCGTGGGCCTGAACGCGCGGCCCGGCTCCCCTCGGTGCTCGAGGTCATCTACCTCATCTTCAATGAAGGCTATGCCGCCACGGCGGGCGATGACCTTGTCCGGCCGAGCCTCTGCCTGGAGGCGCAGCGGCTTGGCAGGATGCTCACCGGGTTGATGCCCGAGGACGCCGAAGTGTTCGGCCTCATGGCGCTGATGGAAATCCAGGCGTCGCGGCTCAAGGCGCGGATCGGGCCGGACGGCGTGCTCTTGACCCTCACCGAGCAGAATCGCGCGCGCTGGGATCAACTCATGATCCGCCGGGGCCTTGACGCGCTTGCCCGCGCCGAAGCACTCGGGGGCGAGGGGCCTTATGCGTTGCAAGCCGCGCTTGCGGCCTGCCATGCGCGGGCGCGCAGTGCGGCCGAGACCGACTGGCCCCGCATCGCAGCGCTTTACGATCGGCTCCGAGCCGTGGCGCCGTCGCCGGTGGTCGATCTCAATCGAGCGGTCGCCTACAGCATGGCCTTCGGGCCGGAAGCGGGCCTCAAGCTCATAGACGAGATCGCCGACGCCGCGGCGCTCCGCAATTATGCGCCCTTGCCGGCGGCAAGGGGCGATTTTCTGTTTCGGGCTGGCCGACCGGCCGAGGCCCGCTGCGAATTTGAGGCTGCGGCCAGGCTCACCCGCAACGTGCGGGAAAGGGCGTTTCTCCTTGCCCGAGCAGACGCTTGTGATTGACAGCGTCCATTCTCGGCTCTGAGAGCCCGGTTTGCGGAACCCGCAATCGCACGTCGTTGGCGAAGGTGAGCAAGCCCGCAATCGGCCCCGAATTGATAACGCCGTTGATGGTGGCGACGCCTGAAAGCTCCGCGACCCGCAATGCGGGGACAACGACGGCTGTCAAGCGGTGTTTCGGTGCGCGGAGGATAGCGGGGAAAAACGCGCCGGGGCGCAAACGCCTCTTCCCATCGAGACTGTGTCGGCCTAGTGAGGGGGCTCTTCTGCGTCGCATCGATGATGTGGCTGCGATGATCGTGAAGGCCGCGTGGTTCGATCATCGTTCGGCCAGTTCGCGTTCGTGTCGCGTTCGCCTCAAAACTGACAACGCCAAAAGGACGCGCCGCATTCATGGCGACCATTGAGCAATTTGCCCAACGCCAGGCCCAACCTCAGGACCGCGCCTATCGCACGCCGCCGCACAACCTCGAGGCCGAGCAGGCGCTGCTCGGCGCGATCCTCATCAACAACGACGCCTTCGACCGCGTCTCCGACTTCCTCCGCAGCGAGCATTTCGTCGAGGAGATTCATCGCCGCATCTTCGAGATCGCCGGATCGCTGATCCGGGCGGGCAAGCTGGCGACGCCGGTCACGCTCAAGACGTTCCTCGGCGAGCACGATCTCGGCGGCGTGACCGTGCCGCAATATCTCGCCCGCCTCGCCAGCGAAGCGACGACCATCATCAACGCTTACGACTATGGCCGCAGCGTCTACGACCTTTCGATGCGACGCGAGCTCATTTCGATCGGCGAGGACGTCGTCAACGTCGCCTATGACGCGCCAGTCGATTTCGAGCCCGCGCGAACAGATCGAGGAAGCGGAGCGGCGCCTCTATCAGATGGCGGAGGCTGGCCGCTATGACGGCGGCTTCCAGCGATTTTCGGATGCGCTCAAAGCCGCCGTCGACATGGCCGCCCGCGCTTATGAACGCGATGGCTCGCTGAGCGGCATCGCCACCGGCCTCACGGATCTCGACCGCTATATGGGCGGGTTGCAGGCGTCCGATCTCGTCATCCTCGCCGGCCGTCCGGGCATGGGGAAGACGGCGCTCGCCACCAACATCGCCTTCAACATCGCCAAGGCCTACGAAGGCCGAACGCGGCCGGACGGAACGATCGAGGCCACGAATGGCGGCATTGTCGGCTTCTTCTCGCTCGAAATGTCGGCCGAGCAACTGGCGACCCGCATCATCGCCGAGCAATCCGCGGTCGCTTCCTACAAGATCCGCCGCGGCGACATCACCGAGGCCGATTTTCATCACGTCGCCGATGCGGTCCGGGAGATGCAGCAGATCCCCTTCTACATCGACCAGACCGGCGGCGTCTCGATCGCCCAGCTCACGGCCCGGGCGCGACGCCTCAAGCGCCAGCGAGGGCTCGACCTCCTCGTCGTCGACTATCTCCAGCTTCTCGGCGGCTCGAAGTCGCGGTCTGAAAACAGGGTGCAGGAACTGACCGAGATCACCACCGGCCTCAAGGCGCTGGCCAAGGAGCTCAACGTCCCGATCCTGGCCTGCTCCCAGCTCTCGCGCCAGGTTGAACAGCGCGACGACAAGCGCCCGCAGCTCTCGGACCTGCGCGAATTCGGGATCGATCGAGCAGGACGCCGACGTTGTCCTGTTCGTCTATCGCGAGGAATATTACCTCAAGAACCGCGAGCCTCGGCCCGGCACGGAGGAACATATCGCCTGGATGGCGCAGATGGAGAATTCGCACGGGCGGGCGGAAGTCATCATCGGCAAGCAGCGCCATGGGCCGACGGGCACGGTCGAGCTTCAGTTCGACGCCGAGGTCACCCGGTTCAGCTCCATCGCGCGGGAAGACAAGGTGCCGGAAATCCGGTAAGATCAACCTTGAAGGGCCACAACAAAGTTGCAATTGTGGCCCCTATGGCGCCGCTTATGAATATCGCGGTCGGCCGTCAGCCCCGGCCGCAGTCTGGAGAATTGGATGAAGCTCATTACCGCATTTGGCCTTGCGGCCGCTTTCGTCGGGACCGCCTTTATGGCCGCGCCGGTGAGCGCCGATGAGTTTACCCCGGCGCAGAAGCAGGAGCTGGGCGCCTTCATCAAGAGCTATCTCGTCAGCAACCCGGAAGTTTTGCGCGAGGCGATCGAAGCGCTCGACAAGCATGACAAGGAGACGGCGGACGCGGAGCGGCAGAAAGTCGTCACCACCCAGTCGAGCGCTCTGTTCAGCTCCAAGTATCAGGCGACCGTCGGCAACCCGCAGGGCAGCGCGACGCTGGTCGAATTCTTCGACTACAATTGCCACTATTGCAAAGGCGCGCTGCCGGACGTCACGAAGCTCATGAAGGACGATCCGAATCTCAAGCTGGTTCTGAAGGATTATCCGGTTCTGGGGCCAGGCTCGGTCGAGGCGGCGAAGGTGGCTAGCGCCGCGCGCAATCAATTGCCGGGCGACAAGTTCTGGGCTTTCCACTCCAAACTGCTCGCGACTCACGGGCCCGTCGGCAAGGCAGAGGCGCTCGCGGTCGCCCGCGAGCTCGGCCTCGACATGGACAAGCTCGCCAAGGACATGGAGAGCCCCGAGGTCAAGTCAGGCTTGAGCGAAGTCATGCAGCTCGCCGACGCCCTCCAGATCAATGGCACGCCGACCTTCGTCGTCGGCCAGGACGTCGTCGTCGGCGCGGTCGGCTACGACCAGCTCAAGGACAAGGTCGATGCCGTGCACAAGTGCGGCCGCGCCACCTGCTGACGGCGCGACGCCGCGCTTTAATCGTATGAACGCGCCCGCCGGGCGTCATTTCCACTGACCGGCGGGGGCCGTCTTGACTGCGCTGCAAGCAATTATCATGGCCGTGCTGCAGGGCGTGACCGAGCTGTTTCCGGTCTCGAGCCTTGGCCACGCGGTCATTCTGCCGCGGCTCCTGAACTGGGGCATCGACCTGAAGGCCCCGGACTGGCTCGCCTATCTGGTGGTCATGCATCTGGGCACTTCGATCGCGCTCTTCGCCTTCTTCTGGCGCGACTGGCTCAATTTCGCGCGCTCGCTCCTTGGCGCCTCTGGAAGGGCCACAACCGACAGGCGGACGTTCTTCTTCGTCGTTCTGGCGACCATTCCGGCGGTCATCGCCGGCGCCCTGTTTCGCAAGCTCCTGGGCGATGCTTTCGCCACGCCGGCGATCGCCGCCGCATTCCTGATCGTCAATGGTTTCATCCTCTATTTCGGCGACCGGATCGGCGAGGAATCGGCCGGTTCGCTGAGTCAGCTCAACTGGAAAGGGGCGCTGGCGGTCGGCGTCGCCCAATGTTTCGCCTTGATCCCGGGAATCTCGCGCTCGGGCGTGACAATCGTCGCCGGCGTCGTGGCGGGGCTCAAGCACGCGGAGGCGGCGCGTTTTTCGTTCCTGATGGGCGCGCCGATCATTCTCGCCGCGAATGTCTATGAGGCGCCCAAACTGATGAAGGAAGAGGCGACGCTGGGGGGGATGGCGATCTTGTCCGGGGTGGTCGCCGGGATTTTCGCCTATCTGAGCCTGACGCTCCTGATGCGCTATCTCCATAAGCACGAGTTCGAGGCGATGAGCCCGTTCGCCTATTATTGCTGGGCGGCCGGCGTCATCAGCTTGGGGATTATCGCCTTCGTCTGACCGCTGGGGTCTTGGCCGGGGGGCTTGACGCCCCATATCTCGAGTTTGACACGCGGAAAAGCCCGCGCGCCTAAGGGGCTGCCATGGCGACCATCGAGTATATGCCGGCGCGGCTGACGCCGAAGGAGACCGAGGACTTAAGGCAGGCGGTTGCATGCCTCGAGGGCGCGAGCTTCGCCCAGCGGCTGACCGACGCTGTCGGACGTCCGGTCGGGATGCTGAGCCGGGCGATGCCGCAATCGGCCCGGCGGGTGATCGCGCATGTGAGCGAGACCGCTCTCAGGGGCGCTCTCAAGCTCGCTTTGCGGACGCTCGATCTGAACGCATCGGCGAAGCCCGCGAACCGCGCCCACAGGCTCGCCGCCGCCGCCTCGGGCGCCGTTGGCGGCGCGCTGGGGCTCGCGGCGCTGCCGTTCGAACTGCCGGTCTCGACCACGATCCTCCTGCGCTCGATCGCCGAGATCGCGCGCGAGGAAGGCGAGGATCTGAGCGCCCCGGAGGCTGCTTTCGCCTGCGTCGAAGTGTTCGCGCTGGGCGGCCAAGGGGGCGGAGAGAGCGCCTTCGAGAGCGGGTATTTCACGGTTCGGGCCGCGCTCGCCAAGTCCGTCAGCGACAGCGCGCGCTTCGTCGCCACCGAGGGCGTCGCCGCCCAGTCCGCGCCGGTCGTCGCGCGGCTGATTTCGCAGATCGCGGCGCGGTTCGGAATCGTGGTGAGCGAGAAGGTCGCCGCCCAGGCCGCCCCGATCCTGGGCGCAATCGGCGGCGCGGCGGTCAACGCCGCCTTCGCCGACCATTTCCAGACCCTGGCTCGCGGACATTTCATCGTGCGGCGCCTGGAGCGTCAGCATGGCGCGAGCGTCGTCGCCTTCGAATACCAGCGCTTGCAGGGCGAACGGAGCCGCGAATACGCGGAAAGCCGAAGGGCTGCGTCGTAGAGCAGGCTGCGTTTGAATGGAATCGTCATTGCGAGGAGCCATAGGGCGTCAAAGGACGCCCGTCTTTCGACGGGCTTTGGCGACGAAGCAATCCAGAGAACGTGAGCGCCTTACGTGCCCTTGGATTGCTTCGACATAGCCCGTCCGGAGGACGGGCGTCTTTCGTCGCCCTATGGCTCGCAATGACGACCGCGGTTCGACCCAAATGCAACTTGCTCTAGGCGGAATGGCCGGGAGCAATCCGCCTCAGCGCAAACGACGCCTTGGGCGAGTCGCCCGGGCGCTGGCGTTTGCGCTTTCGGGCCTGCTCGCTCTGCCGTCATACGCCGACTTAAGGCCGCGGGTTCGGCCGCGCGCCGCGCCGCCGATGCGTTTCGTGCGCGTGACCAGCGCCGAGGCGGCCTGCAAGCCAAATTGTCCGGAATGGCTGTCGGCCGAGGGCCGGATCGTACCCGGCACGGCGAGGGCGTTCGCCGATGCGATTGCGAACCTCAAAGGCCGCCGGCTGCCGATCCTCATTCATTCTCCGGGCGGCTCGGTCGCCGACGCAGGCGGCATGGGCGAACTCATTCGAGCCAAGGGTCTTGCGGTCGCGGTCGCGAGGACACTGATCGCCAATTGTCCGGAAGCCTCGCCGAAATGCCCGGACGGCCCCGGCGCGGCGATCACCGGCGGCGCGATTTGCGCGTCGGCCTGCGTGCTCGTGCTCGCCGGCGGGGTCGAACGCCTCGCCGCGCCCTCGGCGTTGATCGGCGTGCATCAGACCACCACGCTGGTGAGCGAGACCGAAGGCCTCGCGCACCTCAAGTCGACGCGGAAGATCTACGAGCAGCAGGGGGTCGACGCCGCGGTCGAGGCCTACCTGGCCGCAATGGGCGTGGGCGAGCCGGTGATGACGCTCATGCGCAAGACGTGGGCGGCCAGCATTCGCTGGCTGAGCCCGGCGGAGCTCAAGGACTCGCATCTTCTGACCCTTGCGCTCGACCCCGCCGCGCCGATCCTCACGAGCGGCGCGAACGGCCTCAACGGCCACGCGTTCGACGGCGATCCGCCGCGCGACGATCTCGTGCAGGCGAGCGTCGTGAGGACGGTCGCCGGAGGCGGCGCAACGGTCGAGGTCACGTTCCGTTATCGCCCTGGCGGCGGCGCGGTCGAGGTGGAGGCGATCGAGCGCGGTCTCGATTCGCCGCAGGCGCCGCCCTCTCCGGACTCAAGCGTGAGCGCGCCCGGCGGCGGGCCGCTGCAGTTGAAGACCACCGGCGCGACGCCCGTTCGCACCCTCATCCCGCGCGAGCGCTTCTGCGCGCTGGCCCATGGCCGCGTGACCATCGCTTCCACGCCGCCCGAACGTCCGCAAGGCTTCGCGCCGATCGAGCTCGCCGCACTGGACGGGGCGAAGGCGCTGATCGCCCAAGCCTGTCCCTGAGCGACGCTTCTGCGGTGGTCTTCGGCTCAGCCGCCGCGAGACGCCGCTTCGATGTTGTTGCCGTCTGGGTCGATGACGAAGGCGGCGTAATAGTTCGGGGCGAAGTCGCGCGGTCCCGGAGCGCCATTGTCTTTCGCCCCGGCCGCAAGCGCCGCAGCGTGAAACGCCCGGACGGCGGATTGGTCTGGGCTCGATAACGCCAGATGCATGCTGGACCGCGGTTCGCTCGATTTGCTGATCCATAGACCCGGCGCATCGCGACCAAATCCCGCCCCGCTTTCAAAGGCCATGAGCTTCTTGATCCCGAGCGGGGCGAGGGCCTTTTCATAGAACGCGGTCATGACGTCGAGTTGTTGGGTGCGCAGCATGATGTGGTCGAACATGGGATGGGTCCTTTCGGCGAGTGGCCACGAATAATCGCGATGACACTGTTATGGCTTGGCGCCGGGAAACAATTCCACGTGCTCGTCCCCGGTGCGGCCATAGTAGACCGCGCGGCGCCCGGCGAGGCTGACAAAATAACCGACGCAGCCCGCGTCGGCGATCCGGCGGCAGAATTCGCGATAACCAATCTCCTGCCGCTGGATAATGCGGACCGCCTTCTCGACGCCTTCCGCCGAAAACTTCAGCGCCGCGCCGCCCACTTCATGGACGTCCACGTCTTCGAAATCCCCGTCGGGCGAATAATACGTCTTGCGCCCCGCGACGAGATCGGCGTGGTAGCGCTCGATTCCAACCTTCATCAGCGCCTTCACCACCTCGGGAAACGTGATGCGCTCCTCGTCCGAGGCCTCGCTCATCTCGCGCACGACATCCTTCACATGGGCGTCCATAATCGTTGCTCCTTTCGTATGGCCTGGCCACTCGGGTCCGGTCAGTCGACCGGCGCGCCGCGCAGTTCTTTGCTGCGCACGATGGCCTTCATCGCCGCTGTGATCGTGGCGCGCGTCCGGGCGTCGAGACCGGCGAAAAACTCCGCATCGTTCTCGTCCGCCAAAGCCGCGAGCTTCGGCGTGATCGCGCGCCCCCGGCGGGTGAGCGCGAGCGACTGGAAGCGGCGGTCGCCAGCGCTGGCGCGCCTTGCAATCAGCGCCTTGTCGATCAGCCGGTCGGCGAGCTTCGAGATCGCCCCGCGCGTCATGCCGAGCCGGTCGGCCAGCGCGCTCGGCGCGCTCTCGGAATCGTAGAGCTCGCGCAAGACGACCCATTCGGCGGCCGTCACCCCGACCGCCGCGAGCTTGAGGGCGAAGGCGTGCGACACGTGGTTCGACACGTACCGAATCCAGTAGCCGAGATGCGACTTCGAGCGAGCTCAATTCCGTCCGGCGCGGCACTTGGCCTCCATCAGTTGACAAGGAAACTATCGGCTAACAGTTTCCTTGTCAACTGTTCCTCGCGCCGCTGATCGCGGCGATGCCCTATGGCTCCTCACAACGACCGGTGTTCTGACGAACAGGCTTTTGACAAACGCCCAATTCGCGCGGGCCACGCGGGAATTAGGGCAGAACGCATTTGGGTTGACGGGTCAATTGTAGCCGCGCTTGTAGCCGCGATCGTTGATCGCGGCGGCGCGGTCAGCGACCGCGCCTACAGCGCCCGATTCGACGGAATTGCAATCTGCTCTACGAGCCGCTTTCGCCGTCCGGACTGGCGACCACCACAACGTAGCCATCGGGGTCGCGGAGCCAGATTTCCCGGTGCTGGGGCGCGGGGTTGAAGTGCGGTTCCTCAATGATCTCCGCCCCCAACCGGCGAGCGCGCTCGACAGCCAAATCGAAATCGTCGAGCTGGAACCACAACACGACGCCATGTCCGGGAGGCGCCGCGTCGGCGTTGACGAGATTGGGGTGCTCTTCCGCGTCCCAGGCGTGCAATTGGAGGAGCAATCGGCCCGAGCGCCAGATCCGATCGTACATGTCCCGGTGCGCATCATCGGGAAGTGAGTCTGCGCCGAGCAATTCGGCGTACCAGCGACGGCTCGCGCGAACGTCGCGCACCGCTATGAGCGGTTGAGCCTCGACCATGGATCTCTGCGCAGGCGAGCTCATGGAAAGCGCTCCATCGAACCCGGAGCTCCGTTTGGGGCGTCTTGAAACTGGGCGTTGATAGGAAGGATATCGGGAGAACGATCGCGGTCCATACAATTCTATCGTTGACGCCTCGGCGATCTGATAGCGTGGCGATGTGTGCGTGGCGTTCAGCCGCCTCGACGGGAGAGGGCCTCATGGCGTTGGCATGGAGTTCCAAAGCGTCGCCGGCAACCTATTCGGCGTCGGCGAAACTGATGCACTGGTTTGTCGCGGCCGCGGTCATCGTGCTCCTGGCGCTAGGTCCGGTGATGAAGAGGCTCGTCCCCGAGGGCTCGCTCAGGGACAATCTCTATAGTTTCCACGAGGCGCTGGGCGCGCTTGTCCTGATCGTCATGGTGGTGAGGCTCGTGAGGCGCATGAGCTTCGGCGTGCCGGCCCCGGATGCGTCCATGCCGCTCGTCGAGCAGCGCGCCTCGCTCTGGGCGCAATACGTGCTCTACGTGCTTCTCTTCGTCACGACCGTGCTCGGCTGGGCAGGAACCAACGCCTACGGCGATCCGGTCAGCGTCTTTGGTCTCTTCGACTTTCCGACCATCATCGGCAAGGATCAGCCGCTGTCGGACCGCATCATGGTCTGGCATCTCATCTGCGGAATTCTGATCGGCCTGATCGTTGCGCTCCACATCGCGGGCGCGCTCTACCATTGGCGCGTCAAACGCGATCGCGTTCTACAGCGCATGCTGCCCGGAAATTGATCAGTCTCGATAGGCTCATCGATTGAATCGAGACACCGTTCAGCTTAGCCGGCACGCCGAAGCAAGCCGCGGCGGTTCGGCCATGCTATCTTCGGCCGCCTCGTTCTCGGGCGCCGGAGTGTGGGCATGCTGGAAAAATTCGAACGCTATCCGCTCACCTTCGGCCCGACGCCGATCGAGCGGCTCAAGCGCCTGAGCGCGCACCTGGGCGGCGAGGTCGAGCTCTACGCCAAGCGCGAGGATTGCAATTCGGGCCTCGCCTATGGCGGCAACAAGCTGCGCAAGCTCGAATACATCATCCCCGACGCGCTTCGCTCGAACGCCGACACGCTGGTGTCGATCGGCGGCGTGCAGTCGAACCACACCCGCCAGGTGGCCGCGGTCGCGGCCAAGATCGGCATGAAATGCCGGCTGGTGCAGGAAGCCTGGGTCCCGCACGAGGATGCGGTCTACGACCGGGTCGGCAACATCATGCTGAGCCGGATCATGGGCGCTGACGTGAGGCTCGTCGATGACGGTTTCGACATCGGCATCCGCCAAAGCTGGGAGGACGCGCTTGCGGATGTCGAAGCGCAAGGCGGCCGCCCGTACGCGATTCCCGCCGGCGCCTCGGTGCACAAGTACGGCGGCCTCGGCTATGTCGGCTTCGCCGAGGAGGTGCGCGCGCAGGAGCGCGAGCTTGGGGTTACGTTCGACTATATCGTGGTGTGCACGGTGACCGGCTCGACTCACGCCGGCATGGTGGTTGGCTTCGCCAAGGACGGGCGGCAGCGCAAGGTGATCGGCATCGACGCCTCCGCGACGCCGAAGCAGACAAAAGCGCAGGTGCTCGATATCGCGCGCAAGACCGCGAAACTGATCGAGCTCGGGCAGGACATCGACGACGACGACGTGGTGCTGATCGAGGACTACGCCTATCCCATCTACGGCGTGCCGTCCGACGAGACCAAGGCAGGCGATCCGGCTTGTCGCGCGGCTCGAAGGCATGATCACCGATCCGGTCTACGAGGGCAAATCGATGCAGGGCATGATCGATCTCGTGAAGAAGGGTTTTTTCCCCAAAGGATCGAAGGTGCTTTACGCGCATCTTGGCGGCGCGCCCGCGCTCAACGGCTACGCCTACGCCTTCCGCAACGGATGAGATCGCGCTGACCGTCCGTTTGTGGCCGCTGCTTGCTCGGCGTCGTGCGACGGTCCTTTTTCTTCCGCGGTCGCGGCCAGAGCCTGCTCCAGATAGTCGCTGAAGGCGCGCGCCCTCTGCGACGGCTTTCGGCCGGCGGGAAAGACGACATAGGCCGTAACCGGATCGAGCGCGTAGTCGGACAAGACTTCGACCGCCTCGCCTGAAGCGAGCGCGTCCGCACACATCCAGTTCGACGCAATCGCGACGCCCAGCCCGGCGACAGCGCAAGCCAGAACGCCGGTCGCCGAGCGCGAACGGATGCGCGGGCTTAACGTCTGGCGTTCGATCCGTCCGTTGCGGCGCGCGATCCAGGTCTCGTCGCCCGCATCCGCCGGGCCGCTGATGATGTCGTGCCCAGCGAGATCGCCGAGGCTCGTGGGCGCGCCGCGGGCGGCGAGATAGGATGGCGAAGCGATGAAGAGGCGCCTCGCGCTTTCGAGCTTGCGTGCGACGAAGCTTGAATCCGGGAGATCGCCGATGCGGAGCGCAAGGTCCGCCCCCTCGACGATCAGATTCTCATAGCGATCCGACATCATGAGATCGATCTTGAGCAGCGGGTGGCGGGCGAAGAACGCGGGCAGCACAGGCACGATTCGCCGGACGCCATATTCGGGCGGCAGGGCGATGCGCAGCACGCCGGAGAGATGATCGGCGCCGCGCGCCGCGCCCTCCGCCTCCTCGATCGCAAGCAGGGCGTCGCGGGCGCGCGCGAGCAGCGCTTCGCCCGCATCGGTGGCCGAGACCTGCCGGGTGGTTCGGATGAGAAGCGTGACGCCCAATCGCCGCTCGAGCGCCGCGATGGTCCGCGACACCGAGGGCTGGGTGAGACCGAATTCCCGCGCGGCCTTGGAAAAGCTTCCGCTCTCGACTGTGCGCACGAACAAGGCGAGCTGCTGCAGCCGGTCATTCATGCCAGTTACGAATATATCATATCTTTCTTGGCGCAATACCTGCCGCGCGGCGCATTGCTTAACTCAAGCCCATCAAAGCCTTCCGACGCCAATTCTGGCGCCGGGGGAAAAGGAGCATGGCAAATGGGCGAACTCAGCGGGAAAGTCGCGATCGTTACGGGCGCGTCGAAGGGCATCGGCGCGGCGATCGCCCGGCGCTTCGCCGAGGCCGGGGCGGCGGTCGCCGTCAATTACGCGTCGGACAAGGCGGGCGCGGACCGGCTCGTTGAGGAGATCAAGCGCGGCGGCGGCAAGGCGGTTGCGATCCAGGCGAGCGTCGCGAAAAGCGCCGACGTCAAGCGCCTGTTCGCTGAGACCAAGGCGAAGCTCGGGGCGCCCAGCATCCTGGTCAACAACGCCGGCGTGTTCACTTTCCAGCCGCTCGAGGCGGTAACGGAAGAGGAGTTCCATCGCCAGTTCGACACCAATGTGCTTGGAACGCTCCTCGCCACCCGCGAGGCGGCAGGCGTTTTTGACGGCGGAGGTGGCAGCGTGATCAATCTCAGCACGATCGCAAGCACGAACCCGGTGCCGAATTCGGTGATCTATTCGTCCTCGAAGGCGGCGGTCGACACGATGACCCGCGCGCTCGCTCTCGAACTCGCGCCGAAGAAGATTCGTGTCAACGCCATCGCCCCCGGAGCGACCGAGACCGAGGGCACGAAGACGATGGGACTTACGATGGAGACCGCGAAGGCGATGGGTATGGTCATGCCGATGGGCCGCATGGGTCAGCCGGACGACATTGCGCGCGTCGCGCTGTTCCTTGCATCGGACCAGTCGTCGTGGCTGACCGGCGAGCGGATCTCGGCCTCGGGCGGCCAGCGCTAGCCGGGAGACGTTGAGACAACAGCAAGCCGCCCCTGCATTGGCAGGAGCGGCGTGTTTGCAGCCTCGGCTTGTTCGATCTTACAGACCGCAGATGGACGTATAGCGGCCGTTGAAGTCGTGATAGAGGCCGCAGGCCGGGCCGGACTGCCAGCCATTACCCGTCGCCATCGCGACTGGGCTCGTTACCGCGCTGAACAGAGGTCCGATAATCGGGATGCCATTGTTGTTCCACCCCCTGTTGTAGCTCGGGTTGCCGACTGTGCCGACAGCCGCGGTATTCCCCTGCTCTCGGGTAGCAACGGTGTCGTTACCGTTATAGTCGCTGAAGGTCTGTGCAAATACTGGCGTCGCGAGAAGACTCAGCGAAACTGCGGCAGAAAGAAGCGCTAAACGTGACATTGTATGTCCTCCGTATTTGGGGTCCTACCCCTCGTCGAACAAACCTGTATGAGCGCCTAACGGTTCCCGGATCGCGCGGAGTTGAACACACGATTTCTTCGTGATGTTCACGTCCGTCATGTTGGCGCCGCGGTCGCGTGGTTCTGACCGGCGTCTTATCCGTCGCCGTCAGGATCGCCATGGGACGTTTCGCCTCGACCGTCGCCTATTACGAACGCGCCCGGCCGCCCTATGGTGCGGCGTTTTTCGAAGCCGTAGCGCTCCAACTGGGCCTGGACGGGCGTGAGCGTCTTCTCGATGTCGGCGCCGGGCCCGGCATCCTGGCGATCGGCTTTGCGCCCTATTGTCGCGAGGTCATCGGCGTCGATCCGGAGCCGGGCATGGTCGAGGCGGCGCGCGCGGCGGCGGAACGCGCGGGCGTCACGGTGAGATTCATCGAGGGACGGTTCGAGGATCCCGCCGCGAAGCTCGGCGCATTCGACCTTGTCAGTATCGGCCGCGCGATCCACTGGCTCGACCCCGAGCCCGCCCGAGCGGCGCTTGATCGCGCCCTTGCCCCTGGCGGCAGAGTTCTGGTCTGCGGCGCGACGAGCGCGAAAGACGGGCGCAACCTATGGCTCGAGACTTTCAACGCCGTGCGCGATCGCTGGAAGGGCGATCGGCCGTCGCGCGACCATCATAGTTTTTTCGCCAATGGCCAGTTCACCCGAACCGGAACAATCCGGGTCGAGGGGATACATGCCGTTCCGGTCGAGCGTCTGGTCGAACGCGTGCTGTCAATGTCGACCTCCTCGTCGGAGCGGCTCGGCGACGAAGTCCCGGCGATGAAGAGCGCCATGCGCGAGGCGCTCGCGCCCTTCGCCGCGGACGGAATGATCGAGGACATTGTCGAAGCGCGAGCCGAAGTGTTCGAGCGCGCTTGAGGCGCGATCCAGCGTGTGTCAGGCGGTTTGCTTGCGATAGCGCATCGTCCAGACCGCTTCGTCGCCAGGCGTATATTCGGCGCCCGCCCAGGGCGTCCCGCAAACGTGCAGATAGGCGTAAGGCGTTCCAGCAAACATGATCCAGGCGCCGGCGTCCCGGACTGTCGTCGGCAGTCCGCAATGGTTGGCGTCAAAGGGCCAGAGGATCATCCAGTGCGGGCCAATCGGTATGGCGGGGCTCGTTCTGTCGTGCGGAGTCGTGTTGCTGTGCTGCGTCGCGCCGCAGAGCATGTAACAGAGCCCCGGCGCCATGTTGGTCGGCTGAGGCTTTCCTTCGAGCAGATCCTTGAACCATTGCATGCCCAAGGCGTCGACGCACATGGGCGGATCGCCGACGACATCTTCGTTGCCGGGCATGCAGACCCACCCGTTCGCGCCTTGTCTCAAGACCTCGGTCATGTGGCCCTGCTTATCCATCTCAGCGACGGTCGCCTGCTCCGTAATTACGGACGGCCCGGCTCGCATGGCGCGTGCGATCCTGACGGCGCGGATTTGCTCCTCGCGGGTTTTCGCAGCGACGCTCAAGTCGGGCAAAGCGATCGCGGCATTGCTGTAGCTCCCGGAGCCGGCGCCTTCGGCCTTGGCGACATCCCCAATCGCCGCCATCGCCGCGCCGAAGAACGTCGCGCCCCTGACCAGCGAGCGGCGCGACAGCTTGTCCCCGGCCGCAAAGTCCTCAAGGTTGCGCTCGGTCATCGTCATCAACTCCCGTCACTCTGGTGAGGCGTGGATGCCCGAGGGCCGATCATCGTCCCTGATAAACGGGGGGACGACCTTCCGCCTCGGCCTTACGGCCTTCCCTGAAATCCTCGCTGCCGTAGAGCGCCCGGTACTGCGCTTCCAGTTTCGACAAGGCCTCACTCTCCGACGAATCGATCGCGAGATGCGCGGAAGCCAGAGTGGCTTTGATTCCGAGCGGCCCGCATGCGGCGATTTTCGTCGCCATTTCAACGCCGGCCTCGAGAGCCCCGTCAGCGGTCGGGGCGATCGTCTGCACCACGCCCATGCGCAGGGCTTCTTCCGCGCTCCAATGGTCGCCGGTCAGCATGTAGCGCATCGCATTCGCCCATCCGGCTTCGCGGACGAACCGGACTGTCGAGCCGCCGCCCGGAAAGCGGCCATGCGTATTCTCGTCCTGACCGAATCGCGTGTCGGCGGCGGCGATTCGGATGTCGGCGACAAGGTGAAGCTCGTGCCCCATATTCCACGTGTCGCCATGGACGACCACGATGAGCGGCTTCGACAGGCCCTTTGTCTTTGGCAAAGGATCAATGATTTCCGGGTCGGTGAGGAAAGGTCGCCCCGACGCCGCCAGCGCCCGAAAGGCGTCGACGTCGATGCCCCGGGAGAAATTGTCGCCGTGTCCGAACAGCACCGCCGCACGCAACGACGGGTCGTGCTCGTACTGGTAATACGCTTTCGCCAGGCCAAGGTAAGTTTCCGGATCGACCCGGTTCTCGATATAGGGGCGATTGATCCCGATCAGAACGATCTGGCCGCGGCGCTCGACGGTCACCTTGCTGGCCGCGCCGAGCGGCGTCTCAACCATCGTCGCGGCTTTCGCCGCACTTTGAGGCGCGCCGGCGTTCTCGCTTTCCGCGGCCTGGGCAACGACAGGCGAGCCGCTCCACGCTGAGACCATGGCGGCGCCCGCTTTCAGGACATTGCGGCGTGCAATCGGCAAGGCTTGCTCTCCACTCGCGTGCTCAGTGCAGCGTTTCGATCGCGAGCGCGATGCCCTGGCCGCCGCCAATGCAGAGCGTGACCAGACCGCGCTTCAGACCGTCGCGGCGCATCGAGTGGATGAGCTTCGTGGTCAGCACCGCGCCAGTCGCGCCGATTGGATGACCGTGCGCGACAGCGCCGCCATCGACATTGACGATCTCGTCGGACAGCCCCAGCTCGCGCGCGACCACGATGGCGATCGCCGCGAACGCCTCGTTGATCTCCGCCCGCTCGATCGAGCCGATGTCCCATCCGGCGCGCTGCAACGCTTGCTTGACCGCAGGAACGGGCCCAAGTCCGAACATGCCGGGTTCGACCGCCGCAATGCCGTAGGCGACGAGTCGCGCAGCCGGTTCGAGGCCGCGCTTCTCAGCCCAGATCTCATCGGCGAGCACCATGGCGGCCGCCGCGTCGTTGAGGCCCGGCGCATTGCCGGCGGTGATCGCGCCGTCCGGACGAAACGCCGGCTTCAGGCGCGCCAGCGCCTCGATCGTGGTGTCGGGACGGTTGGCCTCGTCCTGATCGAATGGCGTCGGCCCCTTCTTGCCGGGGACCTGAACCGCCGTGATCTGCGCCTTGAAATGTCCCGCAGCCTGCGCGCGGGCGAAGCGCTGTTGCGAGCGCAGCGCCCATTGGTCCTGGGCTTCGCGCGTGACCTGATATTTCTCCACCAGGTCCTCGGTATGCCAGCCCGAATGTTCACCCGAGAAGGCGTCGTTGAGCCCGTCGCGGAGAACGCTGTCGTAGAGTTGCCCGTCTCCGAGGCGATAACCCCAGCGGCCGCGGCCCACGAGGTAGGGCGCCTGATCCATGCTCTCCATGCCGCCGGCGACGGCGGCGTTGGCGTTGCCGAGCAGGATCTCCTGCGCCGCGGACACGATCGCCTGCGCCCCCGAACCGCAGACCCGGTTCACCGTCAGGGCGGGAACCGTCACCGGCAGGCCGGCCTGAACCGCCGCCTGACGGGCCGGATTCATCTTCGTCCCGGCCTGGATGACATTGCCCATCGCCGCGGTCTCGATCTCTTCGGGCTTGAGACCGGCCCGTTCAACCGCCGCGCGGATGGCGACGGCTCCGAGGTCCGGCGCCGGCACATCCTTCAAGGTTCCGCCAAAGGCGCCGATCGCTGTGCGTACGGGTTCCGCAATCACCACAGAACGTGACGTCATGGCTGGATCCTCGAAGGTCGTGCTCGCTGTTTAAGCGATCTTCCGCGCGGGTTCGGCGGCGCGGTATCTGGGCGCTGGAGCCGAATTGCCGAACTTCGGCGCGAGCGCAAGGCGCGCTGCGTTGAAACGGGCCCAATCATCCCCATCCTGAAGCGGGGGGATTGTCACCACTTCGCCCTGGTCGAGACCGACCAAAGCGGCGTCGACCATGTCCTCGGTCGACATCACGGTGCCAGCGGGCAGTTTCGAGTGGTGAAAGCCGCCCTTTTCCCAGATGTCCGTCGCGGTCGCGGCGGGCAGCACGGCCTGGACACGGACGCCCTTGTCGGCGAGCTCGTGTTGCAGCGACTGAGTGAGGGCGAGGACAAAGGCTTTGCCCGCGCCATACACGCCATTGAGCCTCTCCGGCACGATGCCGACCACGGACCCGATATTGACGATCGTTCCCTTGCCGCGCGCGACGAAGGCGGGAGCAGCGGCGTAGGTCAGGCGCGTTAGCGCCGTGACGTTCAGCGTGATCATCGCTTCCATCTGGTCGACGTTGGAGTCCAAGAGCGGCGTGAGGGCGGCCGTGCCGGCGTTGTTGACCAGCATGGTGATGCTCTTGTCGTCGCGGAGCACGGCTTCGATTTTCGCGAGCGCCGCTTTGTCGCCGAGATCGGCGGGGATCACTTTGACGGAACGGCCCGTCTCTGAGGTCAGTCGCGCGGCCAAGGCCTTCAGTTTCTCGCCGTTGCGCGCCACCAGGATAAGGTCATAGCCGCGCTTCGCGAGCCGGTCGGCGTAAACGGCGCCGATGCCGGACGAGGCGCCGGTAACAAGGGCCGTGCCGAGGGAATGGGTCATTTGAGCAGCTCCTGATCTCGCCTTGACATTATGCGTATATGCGCCTAAGTAACCATACATGCTCCTAATGTCAAGGACGAGAGTTCGAAATGCCGATCGATAAGCTGCCGCCGCTCGAGGAATGCACCTGCCTCGCCGTCCGCCAGGCGGCGCGGCATGTCACGCAGTTCTACGATCGGCATCTTGCCTCGGCAGGCCTGCGAACGACGCAGTTCTCCATTCTCGCCAGGTTGCGGCGGCATGGGGCTATGACGATTAATGCGCTGGCCGAGGACATGGTGATGGATCGCACCACGCTTGGCCGAAACATCCTGCCGCTCGAACGCGACGGACTGATCACCATCCAGCCGGGACGCACGGACCGTCGCAGCAAGGAGCTGCGATTGACGGACGCTGGCCTCGAGCGGCTGCGGGCCGGATACCAGGGCTGGAAGGATGCGCAACGCGAGTTTGCGACCGCCTTCGGCAGCGAGCGAACCGTCGGTCTGCGCGCTCTTCTGCACGAGGTTTCGGCGACCGATCTTCCCCCGGCCGGCGCCGCGGCCGGCTAGCCTACCCGCAAGGACCGGGCGGATCGCCCTCAGCTTCAACCGGCTGGACCCCATAGGCGTATATACGCTTTTCACCGCTCCGCGGCAAAACGATACGAACAAGAGGAGAGTGCGATGAGCGCCATCGCCGGCGAACACACCCCGACAGCCCCGACTGGCCTCCTGACAAGAGCCCGGCTCAAATGGCTGGCCTATGCGACGCTTGGCGGCCTCATCGCGTTCGTCGGCGCGCGCTACGGTTATGAATATTGGAGCGTCGGGCGCTTCATCGAAAGCACCGACGACGCCTATGCCGGCGGCAATGTCACGCCGATATCGCCGCACGTGGCCGGGTTCGTGGCTGAGATCCTCGTTGGCGACAACGAATATGTGCGCGCCGGACAGCCGCTGATCCGCCTTGACGACCGCGATTTCCGCGCCGCCGCCGACCGCGCGGCCGCGATCGTCGAGGCGCGTAAGGCGACCCTCGACAGCCTCGAGCGCAAACTGACGCTGCAACAAACGGCCATCCGCCAGGCGAAGGCGGATCTCGACGCCAAGAATGCGCAGGCGGCGTTCGCCAAGGAGGACGATCAACGCTATCGCGACCTTGCGCAGACCGCCGCCGGATCGCGGCAAAACGCCGAGCGCGCATCGTCGCTGAACCTTGCGGCTGAGGCGAGCGTGATTTCGTCCGAGGCCGGGCTCGACGCCGCGAAGCAACAGCTGACGGTCCTGGACGCGGAGATCGCCGTCGCCAAGGCCGACGTGACCCAGGCCGAGGCCGATCTCCACACGGCTGACCTCAATCTCGGCTACACCGAAATTCGATCGCCGATCGACGGTTATGTCGGCAATCGCGCCGCTCAAGTCGGCGCCTATGCGCCGGCGGCGCCTATCTCGTCACGATCATCCCGGCGCATGACCTCTGGGTGGACGCCAACTTCAAGGAAAGCCAGCTCGAGCATATGGCGCCGGGACAAGCAGCGACAATCGTCGCCGATGTGCTGCCGAACCACGTCTTTCGCGGCCATGTGCTCACGATGGCGCCCGCGACGGGCGCCATCTTCAGCGTGATCCCGCCCGAGAACGCGACCGGCAACTTCACCAAGATCGTTCGGCGCGTTCCCGTTCGCGTCAAGCTCGACGACGACCCGATGCTCCGCGACCTGCGGCCGGGTCTGTCGGCAAATGTGGGCGTCGACACACGGTCAGGTTCGGGCGAAACGCCATGACCGCCGCGGCCTTCCCCTCGACGGCCGCGCCATCCGTCGCGACCACTTCTGAGCCGAGCTGGGTGTGGAGCCTTGGGCCGTTCGTGGTGATGTGCGTGGGCATGTTCATCGCGCTTCTCGACATCCAGATCGTCGCTTCGTCCCTTCAGGACATCGGCGGCGGCCTCTCCGCCGCCCAGGACGAGATCAGCTGGGTGCAGACCGCCTATCTGATCGCCGAGATCATCATGATCCCGCTGTCGGGCTGGCTGACCCGCGTGTTCTCGACCCGCTGGCTGTTCACCGCCTCGTCCGTCGGCTTCACCGTTGCGAGCATGCTGTGCGGGCTCGCCTGGAACATCGAAAGCATGATCGTCTTCCGCGCGCTTCAGGGCATGCTGGGCGCGTCGATGATCCCGATCGTGTTCACCTCGACCTTCCATTATTTCCAGGGTCCGCGGCGCGTCTATTCCGCCGCCGTGGTCGGCGGCATCGCGACGGTCGCGCCGACGCTCGGACCGGTGATCGGCGGCTTCATCACCGACACGCTCGACTGGCGCTGGCTCTTCTATGTCAACGTCATTCCCGGCATCGCCATTTCGATCCTGGTGCCCCTATTGGTGAAGATCGACGAGCCAGACGTCAAGCTGCTCAAGGGCGCGGACTATCCCGGCATCGTCCTCATGGCGATGGCGCTTGGGACCCTCGAATACGTGCTCGAGGAAGGCTCGCGGTGGAACTGGTTCGACGACGCGACGATCCGGGATTGCGCGATGATCGCCGGCGTCGCCGGCTTCCTGTTCGTCATCCGCAGCCTGACTTTTCCGCGCCCCGTCGTCGATCTCCGCGCCTTCGGAAATCGGAACTTCACGCTCGGCTGCATCCTCTCGTTCATCACCGGCATCGGCATTTTCTCGACCATCTATCTGACGCCGCTGTTTTTGGGTTACGTGCGCGGATTCAGCGCCTGGCAGACGGGCATGGCCATTTTCTCGACTGGGGTGGCGTCGCTCGTCGGCGTGCCGATCTATGTCATGCTCGCGAAAAAATTCGACACGCGCTGGCTCATGATGATCGGCCTCGCGTCTTTCGGTCTGTCGATGTGGAGCTTCAGCTTCATCACCCATGAGTGGGGCGCGGCGGAGCTTTTCCTGCCGCAGGTCTTACGTGGCTTTCCGCAAGTGTTCGCGGTCGCGCCCAGCGTCAATCTCGGCCTCGGCAGCCTGCCGCCGGAACGGCTCAAATATGCCAGCGGCCTGTTCAACATGATGCGCAATCTCGGCGGCGCGGTCGGCATCGCGGTTTGCGGCGCGATCCTCAATGATCGAACGAACTTCCATTTCCAGGCAATCGCGTCGAACCTGACGCCGGCCAACGGCGCGATGACGAGGCTCGTGAACGAGGTCGCTCAACGCTACGGCGCCATTCCAGGGAGCCAGCAAGCCGGATATCAGGCGGCGCTCAAGCAGCTCTGGGCGCTCGCTTACCGCGAGGCCTCGACGCTCGCTTACGCCGACGCCTTTCTCGCCATCATGGTCTGCTTCATCTTTGCGACGATGCTGGTGCCATTCCTGCGCAACGTCGGCCCCGTAAAGGTCCCGGCGCAGGCTGCGCACTAAATCCATCACCGTCTCCTGTGGTAAGAGCGCGGGCGGTGTCTTTCCGGACGCCTTATGAATCGCGGCGCTGCTTTGTAGACGCGATCGCTGATCGCGTCCGCCGCGACCAGCGGTCGCGGCTACAGAGGCCGCGCCGACCTGCACGCTTTACACCGTCATCCGCGCGCGCACGGCGGTTTCGTCCATCTGCTCGCGGGTGCCGGCGAGCACGACGACGCCGCGGTCCAGCACCGCGTAGTCGTCGCAGATATCGCGCGCCCATTCGAAATATTGCTCGACGACGAGGATCGCCATCTCGCCCTTGCGGCGCAGGTGGACGAGCGCGCGGCCGATGTCCTTGATGATCGACGGCTGGATGCCCTCGGTCGGCTCGTCGAGAACCAGGAGCTTGGGCTTGGTCACCAGCGCGCGGGCGATGGCGAGCTGCTGCTGCTGGCCGCCCGAGAGGTCGCCGCCCCGGCGCCCCAGCATGTCGTTGAGCACGGGAAAGAGCGCAAAGATCTCGTCGTCGATCGTCCGCTCGCTGCGCGGCCGGGTGGCGTAGCCGGTCATGAGATTTTCGCGCACGGTGAGAAGCGGGAAAATCTCGCGCCCCTGCGGGACATAGCCGAAGCCGGCCTTGGCCCGCAGGTACGGCGTCATCTTCGTCATGTCCTGGTCGTCCCAGCGGATCGAGCCGGACGCCGGCATGTGCTGTCCGACGATCGCGCGCAAAAGCGACGACTTGCCGACGCCATTGCGGCCGAGAACGGTGAGAATCCGCCCGGTCTCAGCCTTGACCGACACGGACCGCAACGCCTGCGCCGCCCCGTAGAAAAGATCGATCCTGTCGACGGTCAGCATGATGCCAAGCCTTCTCCCGCCCCCCATAGCCCGGAGAGACGGCGCCCTTCCGGACGCCCTATGGTGGGGGCGGGCATACGAAGCAAGGGGTGGGGGGTCGCGCCGAACGGAAATCGCGGCGCTTTCTAGATGCGCGACATCGTCCGGCCGCGACATCCGGCATGTGGGCGCCAATTGCTGAAGCAAGGCGCGGCCCCCCTCCCTAACCCTCTCCCCACAAGGGGAGAGGGGACTGCCCGGCTGCTGCGCACATTCTGAGATGCAACCTCAGCATTCACCGCCCCAGATAGACTTCGACGACGCGCGGGTCGGCGCTCACCTGGTCGAGCGTGCCCTCGGCCAGCACCGAGCCCTCGTGCAGGCACGTCACCTTGACGCCGAGCTCGCGCACGAAATGCATGTCGTGCTCGACCACGATCACCGAATGATCGCGCGCGATCTCGCGCAGGAGATCGGCGGTCGCGGCGGTCTCGGCGTCGGTCATGCCTGCGACCGGTTCGTCGACGAGCAGGAGCTTCGGGTCCTGCGCCAGCAACATGCCGATCTCGAGCCATTGCTTCTGCCCGTGCGACAGCGATCCGGCGATCCGCGCCCGATGGTCGGCAAGCCGGGTGGTGGCGAGGATGACGTCGATCGTCTCCAGCGTTTTCGGGTCTTCGCGGCCGAACAGGGTCGCGCGCACGCTGCGCGGCGCCTTGGTCGCGAGCAGGAGATTGTCCTCGACCGTGTGGTTCTCGAACACGGTCGGCTTCTGGAACTTGCGGCCGACGCCAAGCGTCGCAATCTCGGCTTCGTCGAGCTTGGTCAGGTCATGGCGCCCGTCGAACATCACCTCGCCTTCATCGGGACGCGTCTTGCCGGTGATGACGTCCATCATCGTCGTCTTGCCGGCGCCGTTGGGGCCAATGATCGCTCGCATTTCGCCCGGCTGGAGCATCAGCGACAGACTGCGCAAAGCCTTATAGCCGTCGAACGAGACGCTCACTCCGTCCAGATAAAGGAGCGATTGGGTGAGGGTCGGGTTGGCGCTTTCGGCGAGCGTCATGAGTCCACCCCTTCTTCAAGCGCGATCGGCGACGTCTCCGTCTTCGGTTCGGGACTGGCGCGCGAGTCGCGCAGCGCCAATCCAAGCAGGCCCTTGGGCAGGAACAGGGTGGTCAGGACGAACAGGAGGCCGAGACCATAGAGCCAATATTCGGGGAAGGCGCCGGTGAAAAAGGTCTTGGCGAAGTTGACGGCGATCGCGCCGATCGCGGCGCCGATCAGCGTTCCGCGGCCGCCGACCGCGACCCAGATCGCCGCTTCGATCGAGTTTCCGGGCGCGAATTCGCTCGGATTGATGATGCCGACCTGCGGCACATAGAGCGCGCCGGCGATGCCGGCGATGATTGCCGAAACGACGAAGACGAACAGCTTATAGTTCGCGACCCGATAGCCGAGAAAGCGCATGCGGCTCTCCGCGTCGCGCACGGCGACCAGCGCCTTGCCATATTTGGAGCCAATGATCGCGCGCGAGGCCACGTAGGCAAGGATGAGCAGGATGGCGCTGGCCGAGAACAGCGCGGCTTTGGTCGAGGCGGACTGAAGCGAGAAACCGAGCAGGTCCTTGAAGTCGGTCAGGCCGTTGTTGCCGCCGAAGCCGAAATCGTTGCGGAAGAACTCCTTGAACAAAGCGAAGGTCATCGCCTGGGTGATGATCGAAAGATAGACGCCGGTCACGCGCGAGCGGAACGCGAACCAGCCGAAGGCGAGCGCCAGGAGGCCGGGGACCAGCACCACCATCAGCATCGCATAAGGAAACCAGTTAAATCCCCACCAGGCGACCGGCAGCTCCTTCCAGTTCAGGAACACCATGAAGTCCGGCAGGATCGGATTGGCGTAGACACCGCGCGTCCCGATCTGCCGCATCAGATACATGCCCATCGCATAGCCGCCCAGCGCAAAGAACGCGCCATGGCCAAGCGACAGAATGCCGCAATAGCCCCAGACCAGATCGAGCGCGACGGCGAGGATCGCGTAACAGAGATATTTGCCGAGCAGCTGCACCAGGTAAGGCGGCAGGTAAAAGGGAGAATTGGGCGAGCACCCCGAGCGACAGCACCGGCACCAGGATCGCCGCGATGATGAGGATCGCGATGAAAACCAGGCCAAGCTGGTCGAGCCGGGCGCTCATGCCTCCACCGCGCGCCCGCGCAGAGCGAAGAGCCCTCGCGGCCGTCTCTGAATGAAGAGGATGATGAACACCAGGAGCACGATCTGGCCCTGGACCGCGCCGATCAGCGGCTCGAGCAGCTTGTTGGCGAGTCCGATCAGGAGGGCGCCGAACGCGGTGCCCCATAAGTTGCCGACGCCGCCAAACACCACCACCATGAAACTGTCGATGATGTAGCCCTGGCCGAGGTTCGGCGAGACGTTGTCGATTTGCGACAGCGCCACGCCCGCGATCCCCGCGACCCCCGATCCCAGCCCGAAGGCCAGCATGTCGACCCGCGCCGTCGAAATGCCCATCGACGCCGCCATGCGTCGGTTCTGCGTCACCGCGCGCATCTGCAGGCCGAACGGCGTCGCGCGCAGAACGAGCTGCAGGCCAATGAAGACGAGGGCGGAGAGAACGATGATCCAAAGCCGGTTGGTGGTGACCGACAGCCCGCCGATCTCGAACGCGCCCGACATGAAGGGCGGATTGCTGACGAGGCGATTGTTTGCGCCGAACAGGCTGCGGACCAGTTGTTGCAGGATGAGCGACACGCCCCAGGTCGCGAGCAGCGTTTCGAGCGGGCGGGTGTAGAGAAAGCGGATCACGAGACGCTCGATCGCGATGCCGACCACGCCGGCCACGACAAACGCCAGCGGAATGGCGAAGGCGAGCGACCAATTCTGCAGCGAAGGCGGCAGAAGCGACTGCACGACATAGGTCGAATAGGCGCCCAGCATCACCATCTCGCCATGCGCCATGTTGATGACGCCCATGACGCCGAAGGTGATCGCAAGTCCGATCGCGGCCAAGAGCAGGACGGATGAGGCCGAAATACCGTACCAGAGGTTCTGCGCCACGCTCCACAGAGCGAGTCGGGCATGGATCGCGCTAAGAGCGGCTGCAGCGGCGCTTTTCACCGCCGGGTCGGTGGTCCTCTGCGCGAGCCCGTCAATGAGGCTTTGCGCGTCCTGATCACCGCGCTCCTTCAGCGTGGCGATCGCTGAGAGACGGTCTTGCGGCGAGGCGCTTTCGCTGGTGGCGAAAATCGAGGCTTGTGCGAGCTTCAAAGCCGCGAGGACGCGGGGATCGCTTTCCTTGCCGAGCTGGGTTTGAAGCGCCGGCAAGGCCTTCGCGTCGCGCGTCCTGAAGACGTCCCCCGCTGCGGCGAGGCGCTTCTCAGGATCGGGATTGGCGAGGGTCAGCGACCCCATCGCGCCTTCGATAGCGCTCCTGAGCGCGTTGTTGACGCGGACCTTCTTGAAGGCGGCGGCGCTGGAATCGGGGACGGGCTGGCCGGTCTTGGCGTTGAGCAGCGCCCCCGCGGCGGTCTTGTAGGCCACGATATGATCGGCGGGATCGATCATGAGGCGATTGTCGCCGAGCGCGTCCAGAATAGCCGCGGCCTGTGGGGGCGCCTCGGCGGACAGTTCGCCGATTGCGGCCGCGGTTTGGGGAAACTTGTCGTCCAGGAACTTCGCCAGCGTGTCGTCGACGGCGTCGGCGCGGGCGGCGGTGGCGAACACGATGAGCGCGAGGACTCCGATCGCGCGCAGGGCGCCGAGATGGGCGGCGAGACGACGGGCGTTCAGCGACGTCATCATGTTCCTTTCAACTGCGGTATTCGATCTCGGTCGCATCGTGCGGCGTGGTGCGGCGAACATGCAGGCCGGTTGAGAGCGCGGCAGGAGCCCGGCTGGGCTCCTGCCGCTGGCCGACGATGGTCGGCCGCTTTTCAGGCTTGCGTCAGCCGCCGCATTTTCCGGTCTTGACGTTGAAGTTGCCGCAGGACATGGGCGGGCGCCAATCGGCGATCAGGTCCTTCGAACCCTCGAGGTAGGGCGACCATTCCTGCGCCACCAGGGTTCCAGGCGTCTGCCACACCGTGTTGAGCTGGCCATCGGCCTGGATCTCGCCGATATAGACCGGCTTGGTGATGTGGTGGTTCGGCATCATCGTCGACAGGCCGCCGGTGAGGTTGGGCACCGCGACCCCGATCATCGCCGGGATCACCTTGTCCGCCTCGAAGCTCTGAGCCTTCTCGACGCCCTTCACCCACATATTGAAGCCGATATAGTGGGCCTCCATGGGATCGTTTGTCGTCCGCTTCGGCTTCTTGGTGAACTCGTGCCACTTGGCGATGAAGTCCTTGTTCGCCGGCGTATCAATCAACTCAAAATAATTCCACGCGGCGAGGTGGCCGACCAGCGGCTTGGTGTCGAGACCGGCGAGCTCCTCCTCGCCGACCGAGAACGCGACGACAGGGATGTCGGTCGCCTTGATCCCCTGGTTGCCGAGCTCCTTGTAGAACGGCACGTTGGCGTCGCCATTGATCGTCGACACCACCGCGGTCTTCTTGCCGGCCGAGCCAAACGCCTTGATCTTCGACACTTCGGTCTGCCAGTCGGAGAAGCCGAACGGCGTGTAGTTGATCATCACGTCTTCGTCGGGCACGCCTTTCAATTTGAGATAGGCGGCGAGGATCTTGTTGGTGGTGCGCGGATAGACGTAGTCGGTGCCTTCGAGCACCCAGCGCTTCACCGAGCCGCCATCGGCGCTCATGAGATAATCGACGGCCGGAATCGCCTGCTGATTGGGCGCGGCCCCGGTATAGAAGACGTTGCGCTCTAATTCCTCGCCCTCGTACTGGACGGGGTAGAACAGCATGTTGTTGAGCTCTTTGAACACCGGCAGCACCGACTTGCGCGACACCGAGGTCCAGCAACCGAACACGACCGAGACCTTGTCCTTTTCGATCAGCTCCTTGGCCTTCTCGGCGAACAGCGGCCAGTTCGAAGCCGGGTCGACCACGACCGCCTCGAGCTTCTTGCCGAGCACGCCGCCCTTCGCGTTCTGCTCCTCGATCAGCATCAGCATCACGTCCTTGAGCGTGGTCTCGCTGATCGCCATCGTGCCGGAGAGCGAATGCAGAATGCCGATCTTGATCGGTTTCGTCGGCCGCGAAGGCTGAAGTCGATCCCAGCGCAAGCGTCCCTCCCAGCACGCTTGCCCCTCCGAGCGCCGCGGCCCCCTCCAGCGCAGGCACTCCACCGAGCGCAGTCGCCCCTCCCAGGGCTGCGCCGGACGCATAAAGAAAAGTCCGTCTCGTCCACGACATTGTTTAGCCTCGTCGCTTGCGCCCTTGTGAGGGCCGGGTCCCGACCCCTCCCTCGGGGCCAGAGTCGACTTCGCAACGAGCGTGCCAACGAATCTCCAGCGATTCGCGGGGGTAGGCGCCGGTAAACAAAGCAGGGCGCCGAAGAATTGATCAGCGGACTTTGTCGGGGGACGTGGCGCGCGCCTCCGGCTCGGCGGCCCGATAGCCGACGCCCGGCTCGGTTTTGACGATCGCGGGCGTCGTCGGGTCGCGCTCGATCTTGGCCCTGAGCTGGCCGATGAAGACCCTGAGGTACTGGGTGTCCTCGCGATGCGCCGGACCCCAGACGGAAGCGAGAATCTGGCGGTGGGTCACCACTCGGCCGGCGTTGCGAAAGAGGATTGCGAGCAGGTCGTATTCCTTCGGCGTCAGCTTGATCGGCGCCCCATCGCGGGTGACGAGGCGCTTGTCGAAGTCCATGACGACGCCCGCGACCTCCACCCGCTGGACCGGCTGGGCCGATTGCGCCGCGTGCCTGAGCGCGGCTCTCAGCCTCGCCGTCAGTTCGCCAATGCCGAACGGCTTCTCGACATAATCGTCGGCGCCAAGATCGAGCGCCTCGATCTTCTCCGCCTCGCGGTCGCGCGCGGAGAGCACGATCACCGGAATCGTCGAGAACTGGCGGATGTCGCGCAGCACATCCTTGCCGTCCCGATCGGGCAGTCCGAGGTCGAGGACGATGAGATCGGGCGCAGCCGTCGCGGCCGCCCGCAACGCCTGGGCGCCGGTTTCGGCCGTCTGCACGTGAAAGCCGGCGGCGGTCAGCGCGACGGTCAGAAACCGCTGAATCTGCGGTTCGTCGTCAACGACAAGAACGCGTGGGCCGGTCATGCGGCCGGGCTCGACGCGATCGGCGTGGCCTGGGCGACAGGAAGGCGCACGACAAATCGGGTTCCTCGCCGACGCACGGCCGGGCTCTGCGCCACGATCGCGCCGCCCATCGCTTCGACCAGGCGCCGCGAGATCGATAAGCCGAGGCCGGTGCCCGCCTTGCGCCCGTCAGGCCGACCGCCGCGATAGAATTTCTCGAAGATGCGTTCGAGCTCCGCCGGCTTGACGCCCGGACCCTCGTCGGTGACGGTGAGCACGATTTCGCCGCCCTCCTGGCGGGCGTGAACAATCGCGCCGGCGTCGCCAGCGTATTTGTGCGCGTTGTCGAGCAGGTTGAACAGCACCTGCTCAAGCAGCTTGTCGTCGCCGCGCACGAACGGCAGGTTGGGCGCAAGGCTGACGCGCACCGGCTCGCCCGGGAACGCCTTGCGGCTGCGCTCGACCGCGCCTTGCACCACATCGGCGATCGAGACCAGATCGCGATTGACCTTGAGGCCGCCCGCTTCGATCCGCGACATGTCCAGGAGATTGGCGACGAAGCGCGCGAGCCGCCCCGTCTCCTCTTCGATCGACGACAGGAGTTCGAGACGTTCGTCCGGGCTCATCTTGTCGCCAAGCGCGCGCAGCGAACTCGCCGCGCCGGCGATCGAAGACAGCGGCGTGCGCAAATCATGCGAGAGCGAATTGAGCAGCGCGTCCCGCACCTTCTCGTTTTCCTGCATCGTCGCGGCGTTCACGGCCTCGCGCGCGAGCAGCGCCCGGTCGAGCGCGATCGCCGTCAGATCGAGGATGGCGGTCAGCGCCCGCTCGTCCTCCGCATTGATCGGCTGATCGGCGGAATGGGGCTCGAACCCGCAGACCGCAATCGCCCCGCGCGCGGCGAGCAGGGGCCGGAACTGATAGGCGATGCCTGGCAGCGTCCCGGTTCCCCAGCCCGCGGGCTCCTTTTTCTGCTGCGCCCAGTTCGCGGCGCCCAGAGCCGCGGCGTCGAGGTGCGCGTCGGGCGGCCAGGCGGCGCGAATTTGCAGTTCGTCCCCCTCCGCGACCAGGAGCACGATGCGGCCGCCGAATGTCGCGTGCAAATGCGCCGCCGCCGCCCAAAGGACGTCGTCGGGCCTGGAAGCGCCGGAAAGCTTGCGCGAGTAATCATAGAGCGACCGGGTGACCTCAGCGTTCCCGATCACCATCTCCCTTTGGTCGCGAATGCGCCCGGTCAGCGATCCGGTCAGCACGGCGACGGCAAGAAAAATGAGGAGCGCGAACAGTTCCTGAGGCTGTGCGACCGTGAATGTGTAGATCGGCTCGATGAAGAAGAAGTTATAAGCCGCGAACGACGCCAGCGAAGCGAGGACCGCGGCGCGGGTTCCAAAGCGCACCGCGCAGAAGAGGACCGCGGTGAGGAAGATCATCGACAGGTTGGGGAGCTTGAGGACCGCTGAGAGCGCATCGGCGACGGCGACCGCAACGGCGACCGAAGCGACAGCGACCGCAAGCTCGGCTCCGAATCCCCGCCGGCTGAGAAGGGGCTTGAGGCGCGGCCACAACGATTGTCGCGCTTCTTCGCCGGGAACAATATGAATCTCTATGCCGCCGGCGCCGCGCATCAGCGCCTCCGGCAGCGACCGCCCGAGCATGCGCCGCAAGAGTCCCGCCCGCGACTGGCCGAGCACGATCTGTGTGACATTCTCGCGAGCGGCGAGCTTCAAGATTTCGCTTGGATAGTCGTTGCCCTGAAGGCGCATCGACTGCCCGCCCAAACGCTCGGCCAGGCCAAACACTTTGGCGAGCCGGTTGGCGCGCCTGGCGTCGCTGGCCTCGCCGATGGTCTCGACCGTGACGGCGATCCAATCCGCGTTGAGGCCGGTCGCGAGCTGGCTCGCGCGCCGGATGACCTGCTCCGACACTTCGTCCGCACCGACGCAAGCAAGCAGGCGTTCGGACGCGGCCCACGGACCCTCGATCGCCTTCTCGCGGAGGTAATCGACCATCTGGTCGTCGACGCGATTGGCGGTGCGGCGCAGCGCCAATTCGCGCAACGCCGTCAGATTGCCGGGGGTGAAGAAATTCTGCGTCGCCCGCCGCGCAGTCTCGGGCACATAGACCTTGCCCTCGTTCAGGCGCTGGATGAGCTCGTCGGGCGTGAGATCGACCAGAACGACGTCGGCGGCCTCCTGCAAAACCCGGTCTGGCACGGTCTCGCGCACGGCGACGCCCGTGATACGGGAAACGACGTCGGCGAGGCTCTCGAGATGCTGAATGTTGAGCGCCGTCCATACGCTGACGCCCGCGTCGAGCAGCTCCTGGACGTCCTGCCAGCGCTTGGGATGCCGGCTGTCCGGAGCGTTGCTGTGGGCAAGCTCGTCGACGACGATCAGCTTCGGCTTGCGCGCCAGCGCCGCGTCGAGATCAAATTCCTCGAGCGTGCGGCCGTGATATTCGATCCTGCGTCGGGCTAGGATCTCGAGCCCTTCGACGAGCGCGCTCGTCTCGGCGCGGCCATGGGTCTCGACCAGCCCGATGACGACGTCGACGCCTTCATCTCTGAGGCGCCGCGCGTTCTGCAACATGGAATAGGTCTTGCCGACGCCGGGCGCGGCGCCGAGAAAAACCTTCAGTCGGCCAGCTTTCTCCCGGCGGAACGCCGCCAGAAGCGCGTCCGGGTTCGGGCGTCCGGCATCGGTTCGGTTGGTTGGGGCCATCGGCGCTCAACGGTCGTCACGACGCTTTTAACCCATCCAGCGCCAAATTCAGCTGCAAAACATTGACCCTCGGCTCGCCGATCAATCCCAGAAACCGACCCGCGATCGCGCCCGCGACCAGCGCCCGCACCTTCTCCTCCGGCAGGCCGCGCGCCTTCGCCACCGCGGCGACCTGGCCCAAGGCGGTCTCCGGCGAGACATCAGGGTCAAGCCCGGAGGCCGATGTCGTGACCGCGTCGGCGGGAACCGGGCCGGGGCCGGCAAGTGCGCGCCAGGCCTCGACGCCGCCCTTCACCCGGTCGACCAGCTTTTGCGAGGTCGGGCCGAGGTTCGAGCCCGACGAATTCGCGGCGTTGTAGGGCGCGTCGATCGTCTTCGTCGAATCGTTGGGGTCAGTGTCGGTGGTGGCGGAGGGACGCGGATGAAAATAGCGGTCGCTCTTGAACCATTGCCCGATCAGCGCCGAGCCGACGACGATTCCATCCTTCTGGATCAGGCTTCCGTTGGCCTGATAGGGCAGGGCGATCTGAGCGATCCCCGTCACCGCCAAAGGATAGACGAGGCCGGTGAGGACGCTGAACAGAACGATGAGGACGAGCGCGGGACGCAGATGCTGGAACATGGGTTCAAGCCTAAGTCTAAGCGAGGTGAAGGGCGGCGACGACGAGGTCGATCGCCTTGATGCCGATGAAGGGCAGGACGAGGCCGCCGAGGCCATAGATGAGGAGATTGCGCCTGAGCAGGGCGGCCGCGCCGACTGGCCGGTAGGCGACGCCCTTCAGCGCCAACGGAATCAAGGCGATGATGATGAGCGCGTTGAAGATGACGGCGGACAGGATCGCCGATTGCGACGAGGTCAGGCGCATGATGTTGAGCGCTCCGAGAACCGGATAGGTCGCCGCGAACATCGCCGGCAGGATGGCGAAATATTTCGCCACGTCATTGGCGATCGAGAAGGTGGTGAGCGAGCCCCGCGTCATCAGGAGCTGTTTGCCGATTTCGACGATCTCGATCAGCTTGGTCGGATTGGAATCGAGATCGACCATGTTGCCGGCTTCGCGCGCGGCCTGCGTGCCGGTCTGCATGGCGACGCCAACATCGGCCTGAGCCAGCGCGGGCGCGTCGTTGGTGCCGTCGCCGCACATGGCGATCAATCGGCCGCCGGACTGCTCCTTGCGAATGTATGCGAGCTTGTCCTCCGGCGTCGCCTCGGCGAGAAAGTCGTCGACGCCCGCTTCGGAGGCGATCGCCGCGGCGGTCACGGGATTGTCGCCGGTCACCATCACGGTTCGGATGCCCATCGCGCGCATGGCAGCGAAACGCTCCTTGATGCCCGGCTTCACGATGTCCTTGAGATGGATGACGCCCAACAGGCGGCCCTCCTCGGCGACCGCGAGCGGCGTGCCGCCGGACATCGCCACCCGCTCGACCGCCTGACGGAATTCGAGCGGCGTGTTCTCGATCGGAACCTTTAGATAGCGAAGGATCGAGTCGATCGCGCCCTTGCGGATCCAGCGGCCAGCAACGTCGACGCCCGAAATGCGGGTCTGCGCCGTGAACGGCACGACGAGGGTTGTCTTCGGATCGAGCTTCGGCTCGGCGAGGCCGAAATCGCCCTTGGCGAGGGCGACGATCGAGCGGCCTTCCGGCGTATCGTCGGCGAGGCTCGAGGCGAGCGCTGCGGCGGCGAGATCTTCAGAGCGCACGCCATCGACGGCCAAGAACTCCGTCGCCATGCGATTGCCGAAGGTGATCGTGCCGGTCTTGTCGAGGAGCAGCGTATCGACATCGCCCGCCGCCTCGACCGCGCGGCCGGAAGTGGCGATGACATTGAAGCGGACGAGCCGATCCATGCCGGCGATGCCGATGGCTGAGAGAAGGCCGCCGATCGTCGTCGGAATGAGGCAGACGAGCAGCGCGATCAGGACCGTCGCCGAGAGAACCGTCCCTGAATATCTGGCGATCGGCCAGAGCGTGACGCAGACGATCAGAAAGATGATGGTGAGCCCTGCCAGCAAAATCGACAGCGCCAGTTCGTTCGGCGTCTTCTGCCGCTCAGCGCCTTCGACCAGCGCGATCATCCGGTCGATGAAGGTCGAGCCCGGCGCGGCGGTGATCCTCACCTTGATGAAGTCGGAGAGCACGGTCGTTCCGCCGGTGACGGCCGATCGATCGCCGCCGGCCTCGCGGATGACGGGCGCGGACTCGCCGGTGATCGCCAATTCATTGACCGAGGCGACGCCTTCAAGGATCTCGCCATCGCCGGGAATGATCTCGCCCGCTTCGACCAGGACGACATCGCCGAGGCGAAGGTCGAGCGCGTTCACCCCCTCGACGACGCCGCCAAGGTTTTCGGGATCGATATAGCGCTTGGCGCGCGTGTCGCTGCGCGTGCGCCGCAGAGCGTCGGCTTGCGCCTTGCCGCGGCCCTCCGCGACGGCCTCGGCGAAATTGGCGAACAGCACCGTGAACCACAGCCAGGCGGCGATCTGGCCCGAGAACAAAGCCGTCCCGTTGTGGGCCACAAGGTCGCGAATGAAGAACAGCGTCACCACCAGCGACACCACTTCGGTGACAAAGATGACCGGGTTCTTCGCCAGCGCGCGCGGGTCGAGCTTGCGTAGCGCGTCGATCGAGGCGGCGGCGACGATCGCGCCGTCGAACAGGCCCTGCGGAATGGTTTTCGAGGCCATGTCGATCTCCGATCAGAAGGTCTTGCCGTCGAGCATCAGGAAATGCTCGACGATCGGCGCCAGCGACAGCGCCGGGAAATATTGCAGCAGGTAGAGAATGACGATCACGCCCACCAACAACCCGACGAACAGCGGCCCGTCGGTCGGGAAGGTGCCGGCGGAAGCCGGGATCTTCTTCTTCGCCGCCAGCGATCCAGCCAGGGCCAGGACGGGAACGACATAGGCGAAGCGGCCGAGCAGCATCGCGATGCCGAGCGTCGAGTTGAACCAGAGCGTATTGCCGTTCAGGCCGGCGAAGGCCGAACCGTTGTTCGCGTTGGCCGACGCATAGGCGTAGATGATCTCCGAGAGGCCGTGCGGGCCGCTGTTGTTCAGGCTGTCGAGCGCCGTCTGCAGCAGCACGGCCGCGCCTACGAAGCCGAGCACCACGAGCGGATAGATCAGCACCGCCAGCATCGCGAATTTCATTTCGCGCATTTCGATCTTCTTGCCGAGATATTCGGGCGTGCGGCCGACCATCAGCCCGGCGACGAACACCGCGATGATCGCGACGACCAGAAAGCCGTACAGCCCCGCGCCGACACCGCCCGGCCAGATGCAGCCGGCGAGCAGGTTGAACATCGGCACGATGCCGCCGAGCGGCGTATAGGAATCGATACATCGAGTTGACCGCGCCGGTGCTGGTGCCGCTTGTCCCGGTGGTGAACAACACCGACATCGCCTGACCAAAGCGGACCTCCTTGCCTTCGAAATTGCCGGCTGACGGGTCGACGCCCAGCGTCGTCAGAAGCGGATTTCCGGCGGTCTCCGACCAATAGGCGACGCCGACGCCGACGATCAGAAAAACGGCCATGGCGGCCAGGATCGCGCGTCCCTGACGGATGTCGCCGACAATGCGGCCGAAGGCGAGAACGGAAGCGACCGGAATCAACAGCAGCGCCCAGATCTCGAGAAGGTTGGACCAGGCGTTCGGGTTCTCGAACGGATGGGCCGAATTGGCGTTGAAAAAGCCGCCGCCGTTGGTGCCAAGCTCCTTGATGATCTCCTGGCTCGCCATCGGCCCGATCGAAATCGTCTGCTTGGCGCCTTCGAGCGTGGTCGCGTCGATCGAGCCGGCAAGAGTCTGCGGCACGCCGAGAGCGACGAGAACGAGCGCGCCGACGATGGCGCCCGGCAACAAAAGATAAAGCGTGACCCTGGTCAGATCGGCCCAGAAATTGCCGACCGTGGTCGCCGAGGAGCGCGCAAAGCCTCGCACCAGCGCGAAGGCCATGGCGAGGCCAGTCGCCGCGGAGACGAAATTGTGCACGGTGAGACCGAGCATCTGGGTCAGATGGCTCATCGTCGTCTCGCCGGCATAGTTCTGCCAGTTGGTGTTGGTGATGAAGCTGATCGCCGTGTTGAAGGCGAGATCCGGCGCCACGCCATCGAAGCCGCGCGGGTTCAAGGGCAGCACGCCCTGAAGCCTCTGGACGCCGTAGAGAACCAGAAAGCCCGCCACGGAGAACGCCAGCATCGCCAGCGTATAGGCAAACCAGTCCTGCTCGCGCGCCGGGTCGACGCCGGCCAAGCGGTAAAAGCCGCGCTCGACTGGCCCGATGACCGGACTGAGAAAGTTTCTCTCGCCTGCGTAAACCTCCGCAATGAATTTGCTGAGCGGTATGGCGCAGCCCAGCACCAAAGCGAGCACAAGCGCGATCTGCGCCCAGCCGACGAGCGTCATCGCATCACCTTTCGATCTAGAATTTTTCCGGGTGGATCAGCGTGTAGAGGAGGTAGAGGCCGAGCCCGACGGCGACGACCAGTCCGATGATCGGTTCACTCATCGGACGCTCCTAAAGCTGACGCAGCGCGAGGGCGTAGACGCCCATCAACGCCAATACCGCGCAACCCAGCGCCACGAATGCGACGTCGAGCATGTTCGCCTCCTTGCTGGAGAGGCTCTAGCGCTGACCCGCGTAAGCTTTCGATTGCGAATTGGGGGGCCGGGCGTAAGGATCCCATAAGGTTCTGTCCGCAATGATCGAGCAGGGCGCGAGTTAGGCGCGCGAAGGTCGCAGGAGATCAGATCCCGGGCGAAGACGAACGAAGCAAGCGGGTCCCGTTGCGGAAGCGGAAATGGGTCGGATTGTTGCAGTCGCAGTAAATATCACCTACATTGTGTGCATATCGACCGCTCGACACATTCGTCGGTGCTCATGGCGGAAAAGATGTGGTAGCAGGTTCCGACGTAGGCCCAGGCTTGGCGGCGCGGGGCTCAACTCCTCGTCCGCTAGGGTTTTCGTCACGATTTCGCGATAGTCCCGCATCTCATGCGTCGTCTCGCTGTACTCAGGAGAAGAGTTTTGCTGCACATAACGCCAATGTCTCGGCGCCGATGGCGCATCGCTGCAATCGCGTGCGCGCTGCCGGTGGCGATGCTGCTCGCTGGATGCGGCAAGAAGGGAGCGGAGCAGGCCGTGGTCGGCCAGGTCATCGCTCACGTCGGCCCGGATGATGTGACGCAGCAGGAACTGGACAACGAGCTTCGCCTCGCCAATGTGCCGGCCGATAAGCGCACCGACCCGATCCTCAAGGCGGCGCTGTCGCGCATCGTCGAACGCAAGTACCTGGTGCAGCAGGCGGTGGCGGCGAAGCTCGATCGCGAACCGACCGTTCATCTCGACCTTCTGCGCTCGCGCGAGCAGATCCTTGCCGGCGCGTTCGTTCAGCGCGACCTGTCGTCCAAGATGAGCGCGGTTTCCAAGAACGAAATCGACAGCTACGTCCAAGGCCATCCGAAGCAGTTCGACCAGCGGGAGCTGTTCCAGGTCGACCAGATTTCTTTCACGTCGCCGAAGGACGTGCAGGCGCTGGCGGCGGCGACGAAGGATTTCAAGTCGCTCGATCAGGTTGAAGCGAAGCTGAACGAGATGAACATCAAATTCAGCCGCGGCACAGCGACCCTGGACAGCGCGACAATGCCTCCCGAGATGCTGAAGGTGCTCGACGCCCGCAAACCCGACGACATTTACTTCATACGCTCGAGAGGGACCGCGAGCTTTTTCAAAGTGACGTCCGTCGATCAGAAGCCGCTGACCACAGACCAGGCCAATGAGTTCGCGAAACGTGAACTCCGGGTCGATATCGGCAGGAAGGGCGCTGAAGAGATCTCCAAGGCCGCGTTGGCGGATGCGAAGTTCGAAGGCGACTATACCCGCATCATGACGGCCACTGCGCCCGCCCCTGCAACCCCGGCGCCTGGGGCGGATAGCGGAGCAGCGCCCGGGACCGAGGGCGCGGCGACGACGCCCGGAGCGGCGCCGGCGACGGACACGTCCGGCGGCGAAACCCAAAAAGACCAGCCGAAGAACTGATCGGCTGAGGCTTCAGGCGGCGACCCGAGGTTCGACCGACCTCGTCGCCTGAATGCAAGTTGAGACGCGTCTCAGGCTCCCGTGTGTCGACGGGGGCCGAGCCGCTTTTCCCTGAACAACATCCTTAGCCCCGACCGTGCATGCGTCGCGCGGCTGACCCTTGTCGACGTCGGGCGCCGTTTGCGAGCAGTGCCGAAGCGTCGCTTGGTCTTATGGCGCTTCAGCCAACTTCCCGCCAAGTCTTGTCCTTAGAGATTGCCCGGGTCGCCGATTTACCGAAGCTATCGAGGGTCAACAATATTGGTGGTTGAGAGCAATGGCTAAGCATGATATTGGTTGCCGAGGGCATAATACATATCAACATTGTCCAGGCAACGAGGGGCCTTTATGAAGACACTTGGCTGCATCGCGATTCTGCTGCTCGTCTGCGCTGTTCCTGTACGGGCGGCACAGGTTTATAGTGGCTGTGCTGTTCCTTCGGCGACACCCAGACATGTCTGGTATATTGACCCGGTGCACGGCAAGACCCCGGCCGCCGGGGGCAACGGTTCCCAGGCCAGTCCATGGAACAGCCTTTCCGGCGTGCTCAGCGGGGCGTGGGGCGCCAATGTCACAGTACCCGGCTACTCACGTCCCCTCCTTTCCTCAGTCCCCTACAACCACGCCTTCAACGGTCAGTGCTGCGCCGCGGTCGCCGATCAGCTCGGCAACCCGCCAGTCCAGCCCGGCGACGCGATCATGCTGATGAGCGGCAATTACGGCGACATCGTCATTGGTGATTTCAACCTGCCGACCACCAATTCGGACTTTGTGACGGTTGAGGCCATGCCCGGCCAGGTCCCCGTGTTCACGACCCTGGGGATCAATCGCACGAACAAGTGGGTGTTCGACGCCATCACGGTGCAAAGCCTGCTTGGCGCGAACGGCAACTTCCAGCCCCTCGTGTACCTGACGGATCAGGGGGCCGCGTTTCCCACCACCGACATCATCCTGGAGAACATGCAGATCAGCTCAGCCGCCAGCACGACTGGCTGGAGCCAGTCCCAATGGCTTGCGCAGTCGCGCGTGGGCGTTTCTGAGCTCGGTTCACCCGGCAACGGCGCGAACGGCGAGCCTTACACGAGCTGCATCTCGGTATCCGGATCGCACATCCAGAACGTGCACCTTGGCGCGATCCTCGCCGCCAACAAGTCCCTGTTCACCAACAACGTCATCGACCATTTCGGTGATGACGGCATCGACTATGCCGCGAACAACCTCGCGATCACGCACAACACCCTCCACGACAACCTCGACATCGGCGACGGCAACCACGAAGACGCGATGCAGGGGCAGAATGGCCCGCTCGGCGCAGGCGTCGTTTACAACGCCTTCTCGAACATCCTGATCGACAGCAACCTGATCGCTCGGGAGACGGCGCCGAACAATCCGTTCCCCACTTATCTGCAGGGGATCGACGCCTTCGATGAGGATTGGACGAACGTTACGGTGACAAACAACGTCATCGTGACCAGCGCTTGTCACGGAATTACCTTCGAGAGCATCCACAACAGCCTGATTGCCAACAACACTGTGCTTAATGACGGTCTCTTTCCGGTCCCCGGTTGTATCGCCGCCATTAACGTCGGCGGCGCCTCGCACGAAGGTCCGTTGAGCACCAACACCATCATACGAAACAATCTTTCGAGCCAGCTCAACATCGATACGCGCAATACCGGCGTTGTCCCGGATCACAATGTCGTCCTGTGTTGCGGCCCGGGGCCGTTCATCTCGTGGTACGTCAACGGGGTGCGTACAATTTCTTAGCCAACCGGGAACTTATATGAATGGCAATATTATTGAGACCGAAGGGGCGAAGGGCGAATTTGTCAACTTCAATCCATCGACGTTGACTTATACTGTCCTGCTCAAGTCAAATGCGCAGGCCATAGGCGCCGGCGTCGCAGGCGCGCCAACCACCGACATGGCCGGCTATACCCGCACGGCCCCTTATGCCGTGGGAGCGTATGCGTACCCGTTTTGATCCAAAAAATCGCGCTGGAACTCTCGGCGACACTAAGAAATCGCCGAGAGTTGGGTGTCCGCGCCCGAGCGGCCCCCCATCGCCACGGCCCTTACCTTGGCACGTGCGCCATCCAGTACGCTCTTAGGCCTAGGCCGCCCACAATCGCCGCGGCTGCCACCAGCCCGGCCGCTATGGCCCCCAGCACGCCCAGCTGAAGTATTAAACAGGTCGAGTTTACCGACGCGGTCTGAAACGACCACGTTGATCGGGCATGTAATTGTTGAATTGTGGAGCTTGGAAACCGCAATCTATAATATGAAAGTCACTAGGCCGCAAACTTGACATGATGCGGTGACTACCTTCTGCGGAAAATGCAGTCGACCTCCACGAGCGACACCGTGTCGGTCTGATCGTAATTTACTGGTACAATGTTACTGATCTCGAAGCCTAGATCGCTCATATAAGCAACTGCCTTATGGAACTTCCAGGTTCCTTCATAAAGGTGCATGATGGAAGTTCCATCTGGACACCGAGAAAGCTGGCTAGGCACCCCTGCGCCCCCAAAGAACTTGCCGTTCGTAGCCTTGGGTGTCGATCTTCATGCTGCTTTGCTCCTTGGTAGTTCTGCGAAGATGTCATCCAACCGCGCAATCTGGACCGATTCGCACCGCACCCCTTGAGCCTCGAAGGAGAACCTTGTAGCCGCCGGCAATTGCGGGAGAATCGAGCTGAATACCGGCGACTGGGGGACATTGATCTCGGCAAGTCCCTCATTATCTCCAAGAGCCATATTCATCGCCTTCCATCGCGGATCCTTGTTGGCGAGAGCGGCGAGTTCTTCATAAGCTGCAGCAATAGGTTCAAAGGACACAATCCAGCCCGCATAAGCATCCTGCCTCAGGCGTTTCGCGTGCTGGCCAACGTTCGCCGCGACGTCAATAACGAGGTCGATGTTTCGCGAGCGGAGAAAATCAATTGGCCGCTCTTCGAAGTGCGAATCCGTTCTCCGGATGTTGTATCCAAGATTTACGGCTAAGGATCTTGCCGCGTCGCGGATACTCATTTTGTTCCTCGTTGGAAGGCCCAAATACCGTCTTATAAGCCAACAACAACCTCGGTTCAGGCCTTTCTGCCAATTCGAGGGCGGAAGCGCTCGCGTTCATTTCCGTCTCCTATAGGGATCCGTCACTAAAGCGTGAGCCGCGCCTTTCATTTTTGCGCGTTTGTGTTGACGGGCGGAATGGGCTTCGCTCGGCTGGTCAGATTGCCAAGGACAACGCGCGCTCGATTCAGCTGCGCCAGAGTGAGATTGCGCCAGTCTTCGGAAAACAAATAGCCGAGGACGAATGACGCAGCCCCGATGAACGCTGCGACCGGGAAGGTTATCACAAGGCTGAAGTCGAGGAAGCGAGCCATGACCAGGCTGGCCACCAAAAGCGCGGCTGGGGGCAGCAAGAGAAGAAAATCCCCTCGTTTCATTCCGGAAAGCCAGAGCATCACCAGCGCATCCACCGTGCATCGCAAGGTCCATGCGGCAGCCGCGCCGACGATCCCAAAAGCAATCGTCAAACTCCACAGGATCCCGATAAACGGCAGAAATTCGATGATGTTCAATTTGCCGGTCACATCGGCTCTCCCCTGGCTTTGCAGGAGGGTGAAGCCCACCAAGCCAAGCGCCCCCATCCACATGCCGGGGAAGAGCAGTTGAGCCACAGGCGCCGCGACCGTCGCGAAATCAGCGCCGATCCAATATCGGAAGAAGGTCGGAGAAAGGATCATCGCCGGAGCGCAGATGGCTGCAAAGCCATAGGCCATTGTTGAGAGGGCGCGCCTTCCCAGCGTGTGAGCCGCCTCGCCGGACAGGCTGGACATGCGGGGAAAGAGGGTGCGCCCGAACGCCACCGGGATGGCGGCGCTTCTTTGGACAAGGCTCATCGGCACCGCGTAGTGAGCGACCGCCGCGACGCCGATGACCGACCCAATGACAAATTGATCCGCGGAGGCGAGGGCGGGATAGAGGACCTGTGTGGCGAACATCCAGCCGCCATAGCCAAGCAACTTCCGCGCTTCCCCCCAGTCAACCGTGCGTAGCGCGAACGGGCCTTCGAAACGATAGACGACGACGAGAACCGCGATCGCGCCCAACGCCTGCGACACCGCAGCCGTGGGAATGACAACCGTAAGCGAAGGGCTGACGAAAATTGCCGCGACGATTGGCGCAACCTGAGCCAGAGTGGTTGCGAAAATCTGGATCGAATTCACAACCAGGAAGAGTTCGCGGCTCTCGAGAGCGCCCGCGCCGGCGGCCGAAATCAGCGTGAGCGGGAGCAGACAAGCGATCCAGGGAAGCGACCGGAACACCTCGGCGCTGATCTCCTCCGGCATGGAAACGAAATGTTTGAGCATAAGTCCGCCGAATATATAGAGGACGAGACCACCGATCAGGCCCATCCCCAAATTGAGGCCAAAGGTCGTCAGCTAGCACGCGCGCACGGTGCGCCTGCGGCGCGTCACGAAGCTTCGCCAGGGCGTTGGTGACGGCGCGCGACAGCCCCAGATCAAGAAATCCAAATAATCCGAGGAGGACCCATACGATCGACATCACGCCGTAGCGTGCATCACCGATGTGGTGCAGATAAAGCGGAACGGTCACGAGCGCGACCGCGATCCGTGTCATCGGAGAGAGAAGATTGACGATAAAATTGACTTTGATAGGTCTCGTCGACATTTCACCCCTGCGACCCGAGACGCGCGATTAAACTTGCGCGACGCCAGATAAACCTCAAACGATCGTTCGTCCGCCCATCGATGATTGCGGCCCCCCTGGCGTGCGCGTTTGACCGCTCTCGTCGGCTGCTCGCCTTTTCACAGTTTTGCTGACTCTACGCCGATCAGGTCGGACGCACTCCGCACCCGGTCGTTCTTGGTCGCCCTCACGAGGAGCGATCCTTGCAGCGGACCATTTCTAAGCCCCAATCCCGCTACCGTCAAACCCGCGCATCCCGAACCGCCGCCAGGATAGGGCGCTCATGCTAGCGCGGGCCTTGCGGCGCTCGGAGGGTCGCTCATCCGCTCTGTCAGGATCGCAATCGCGAACCTGCGCGCTTCCCGCATTCACTCAATTGTCAAAGATTTGCGCTTCTTACGGTGCGGCGTGCAGCCCGCCGTGCTTGACAAGGCGGGCGGCGACATGGTTCATCTTCGCGTCAATCTCGGGCCGCGACAAGAAAACGAAGCCGCCGGGATAATAATTTCATTGGCTTTTATAGATTAAGGACCTTGCGCTCGTGATTACTGTAGTGGCAGTCGTCGTAACGCGGAACCGTCCAGCGCTTCTTAAACGATGTCTCGAGGCGATTGACTTGCAGACTTACCCGGTCCGCCAGCTTGTGGTCGTCGACAACGCTTCCGACGAGCCGACGCGGGAATTCCTCGCCGGCGAGACCGCGCGTCGCGGCGCCGATTTCCATGCCATTCGCCTGGAGGAGAACACTGGCGGCGCCGGCGGCTTCCACGAGGGAATGCGGGCCGCGCTTTCCCTTCCCTGCACGCACATGTGGCTGATGGACGATGATTGCGAACCGGAGCCCGAGGCTATGGCGGAGCTGGTGGCGGCGTCGGCGATTGTCGGCGAGGACGCTGTTCTTGGCAGCAACGTTTTCGATCTGAACGGAGAAAGCATCAACGTCCAGCCCATCAGTCAGCGGCCCGGAAGCAACAATATGCCTCAGTACGCCCGCTATCTGGCGGACGGCCTTATAGAAATGGAATCGCTGACTTTCGTTTCGTTCCTCGTCTCAACAGCCTTGGTGCGAAAAGTCGGGCTGCCGTTGAAAGAATTCTTCATCTGGGCCGATGACACCGAATATTGCTTCCGTCTGGCGCGCTTCACAAAACTGTATCAGGTCGGAAAAAGCAAAACCAAGCATCTGAAGTCCGGGGACGCGTCTCAACGCGTATTTGTCGAGCAGGACCCTCGCAAGATAGCGCAATATCATTGGCTTTATCGGAATAGGCTGTTCGTCAGTTTGAAATACGATGGCCTTTCATCGAAGGATACGCTTCAATTCATCTATAGGTCGTTTAGAGACATGATCATGTCTATCAAGAGCGGCAAATTCGTACTGGCGAAGTGCCGAACAATCCTTTACGGGCTGTGGTCGGGAATCGCATTTGCGCGCTCAATGCCGAAGAAAGAGAAGCTCGGCCTTTTGGACTGACGGCCGAACCGGCGCTTTTCGCGCCCGCTTAGAGCCGATTGCAATGCCGTCGAATCGGGAGCTGTAGGCGCCGGCCCATAGCCCGTCGTGAGACGGGCGTCCTGCCGCCCATAGCCCGTCGTGAGACGGGCGTCCTGCCGGCCGCCCTTTCGACCGCGCCGCCCTACAAGGGCCGGGTCGACCCAAATGCAATCTGCGTCAGTGCCCCGTCAGCGGCTGGGCGAAGAATGTGGGAATATCGGCGCCTGCGGAGATGCGCTTGAGCATCCCGTCGGCTGCGGTGAGCGCCTCGCCGATCGTCACATCCATATCCAGATAACGATAGGATCCAAGCCGTCCGACGAAGGTCACGCCGGGAGTGGCCATCGCCCGGTCGACGTATGTCTTCAGCATCGCTTCTTCGTCAGTCTGGCGGATTGGATAATAGGGAATGTCGTTCGGGCCGCAGGACCGGCTGAATTCGCGGTACAGGATCGTGCCCTCGAACTGGTCCTTCTCCCACGGAGCGAAGTGCTTGTGCTCCGTTATGCGGGTGAACGGAGTCGCCTCGTCGCAGTAATTGATGACGGCGGAGCCCTGATAGTCGCCCTTCGCCCTGAACACCTCGAAATCCAGGGTGCGGTAGCCTAGCCTGCCCGAACTGTAGCCGAAATAGCGGTCGATCGGGCCGCTATAGACCACATGCGCGAACGGCTCGGTCAAATCTTCGAATTTTGCGCCCAGTCGCAACTCGAGGCGCGGCGTGTCCAGGATGGCGGCGACCAGTTCCGTGTAGCCGCGCTCGGGCATCGCCTGATGGGGGTGGGCGAAATAAGAATTGTCGAAATTGAAGCGGAGCGGCAGGCGTTTGAGGATCGAAGCGGGCAAGCGGGTGGGATCCAGCCCCCATTGCTTGCGGGTATAGCCACGGAAGAAGGCCTCGTAGAGTTCGGGCCCGATCATGCTGAGGGCCTGCTCCTCGAAATTGGCCGGTTCGGGGACTTTCCGGGTCTTCGAGGCGACAAAGGCGGCCGCCTCCTCGGGCCCCATGGCCTTGCGGAAGAACTGGTTGATGGTCAGGAGGTTGACCGGCAGCGAATAGACCAATCCCCCGGACACGGCCTGCACGCGGTGCCGGTAAGGGCGCATGATGCCGAACTGTTGAACATAGGCCCAGACCCGCTCGTCGCCGGTGTGGAAGATGTGCGGACCGTAGACATGCGTCATGACGCCGGTTTCGGCATCGCGCTCAGAATGGCAATTGCCCGCCACGTGCGAGCGCTCATCGACCACCAGAACGTCGCGCCCGGCTTGAGCGAGCGCGCGACCGATGACCGCGCCGCTGAATTCAGCGCCGACGATGCAATATCTCATCCCGTCGATTTCCGATTGTTTTGAGGAGACGCCATTCTAGCAGACCGTCGATGGCGTGTCCCCACTGCCGGCGCGGCGCCTCTGCGTCGCGGACGAGGGTCGAGCCATTGAAAAAACGGATGCAGCCATCCAATCCACGCCTCTCGCACGACCAAGTCTCGAACTCGATTCCCAAAATGGCGGTAGAAGCCGGTCCCGGCCTTGCGCTGGCGGGCCCCTGAAACAATCTACTCGGCGGGCCGAAAGGTCTCCTATCCGAGCAAAATGGAATCCCTCACAAATGAAACGCTTCCCATTTCGCCTGAGCCTGTCGGCGCCCTTCATCGCGGTCGTGCTCGCCCTTCTCTCTCTGAGCTCGATCGTGTCGCCGGCCGAGGCGGAGAGCGGGTCCGCCCGGCGCATCGAGGCCTATTACAACCAGCTGATGCCGACGCTCAAGGCGGCCGGATCGCTCAGCGTGGGCGAACGCGACCGGCGCTTCGGGCCCGCCATCAGATCCGCCTTCGACATCGGGACCATGACGAGACTGGCCTCGGGTCCGGCCTGGAGCAAGTTCTCAGGCGCCCAGCAGGCTGCGGTTCGAGACGCCTTCGCCCGGTTCCTCGTCGCCGAATACGCCCATCAGGTGAGCGACTATTCGGGCGAAAGCTTCGTCGTCGATCCGCAGACGAGCCCGTCCTCGGGCGGCGGCGAAGTCGTCAAGACCAAGCTCCTCCAGCCTGGCGGCCGGACCGTGCAAATCAACTATCTCGTTCGCGGCGGCCGCATCATCGACGTCTACCTCAATGGCACGATCAGCGATCTGGCGACCCGACGCGACGAATTCGCCTCGATCCTGGCCGGCGGCGGCGGTGCGGACGCCCTGGTCAAGACCTTGCGCGAGCGGGCTGAGAGCTTGCTCGCGGGCTAGAGCGCGCGGCGAAAAAGTGGGAACCGGTTTTTCGCGAGAAAGCGCGCGAAATCAAAGAAGCGCAGAGCCATCGGCGATTCGACCGAATCGCCGATGGCTCTAGTCGATCGGTCCAAACGGCGCGCCGCCTTGCCGCCTTCGGCATACGTTCTGATCGTCTGCGGACTGAAGCGCGAGGCGGCGATCCTCAAGGGACCAGGACGCGCGACGCTCTGTGGTGACGCGTCGACTTTGCGCTTGAGGCTGGCGGAAGCGGCGAGCCTCAGGCCGTCGCTGGTGGTCAGTTGGGGCCTGTGCGGCGGGCTTGATCCGCGGCTCCGTCCCGGCGACCTCGTTCTGGCCAAGGAAGTCGTCTCGGATGCGGGCGCCGTCAGAACCGACGAGGCCATTACATCGTCACTGGCGCAACGACTCGGCGGCGCCGGAGTGCGCGTAATTGTCGAACGTCTGGCGGTTTCTGACGCGCCAGTTCCGACCGCCGCCGCCAAGGCCGAGCTACGCCGCGCTACGGAAGCGTCGGCGGTCGATATGGAAAGCCTGATCGCCGGCCGCTATGCGCTCGAACAGCGGGTCCCGTTCGCGATTCTGCGCGCGGTCGCCGACCCGGCCGAACGCGCCCTGCCGCCGCTGGCGTTAAAAGCCGTAGCCGCCGATGGCGGGATCAATGCCGTCGCCGTCATCGGAGCGCTGATCCGCTCTCCGAGCCAGCTCGCGGGGCTCCGCGCTCTCGCGGCCGACAGTCGCGCCGCGTTCCAGACGCTAAAGCGCTGCAGCCTTCTTCCTGGCCTTTTCCTCGGCCTCGGCGCGGCGGATGTCTGACAGCTTCTGGGCGACGTTCTTGTCGAACACGTACTCGGCCTCGCGCTGCTCCCCGAGCGGAATGTCCGGCGCCATCGGGCCCGTCGTCTTGACGCCCATGAGGGCCACGCGCGCGGCTTTCCAGGGCTTCGTCACCGTATCGCGCACGGCCGTCGCCTCGAAGCCGCTGTGGACCATGCAGTCGGCGCATTTCTCATAGTTGCCGGTGCCGTAAGCGTCCCAATTCGTGTCGTCCATCAGCTCCTTGAAGGTCTTGGTGTAACCCTCGCCGAGCAGATAGCAGGGCTTCTGCCAGCCGAACACGGTGCGGGTCGGATTGCCCCAGGGCGTGCAATGATAGGTCTGGTTGCCGGCCAGGAAGTCGAGGAACATCGTCGACTGGTTGAAGGCCCATTTGCGCCCCTGATTCCCGCGCTCGAATATCGAGCGGAAGAGCTGCTTGGTGGCGGAGCGGTTGAGGAAATGCTTCTGGTCCGGGGCGCGCTCGTAGGCGTAACCGGGCGACACCGTGATGCCGTCGACGCCGAGCTCGGTCACCGTGTCGAAGAAGGCGGCGACGCGCGCAGGATCCGCGTCGTTGAAGAAGGTGCAATTGATGGTGACGCGGAAGCCCTTCGCCTTGGCCGTTTTCAGCGCCTTGACCGCGCGGTCGTAAACGCCTGGCTCGCAGACCGATTTGTCGTGCATCTCCTGGTCGCCGTCGAGATGGATCGACCAGGTGAAATAGGGGCTTGGGCGGTACTGATCGATCTTCTTTTCCAGCAGCAGCGCATTGGTGCAGACGATCGCAAATTTCTTGCGCGCGATGACGCCCTCGACGATCTTCGCCAGATCTCTGTGCAGCAGCGGCTCGCCGCCCGCCATGACCACCACCGGCGCGCCGCACTCATCGACCGACGCCAACGCGTCCTCGACGGATATGCGTTTGTTGAGAATGGCGTCGGGATAGTCGATCTTGCCGCAGCCCGCGCAAGCGAGGTTGCACCGGAACAACGGCTCCAGCATCAGCACCAGCGGATAGCGCTTGCGACCGGCCAAGTGTTGCCGGGCGACATAGGCGCCGACTCTTACAATCTGTCTGAATGGTATGCCCACGAGCGATCCCTAAAAAGCCGCGATGAAAGATCTAGACGGGTTCATTCCGAAGTTCCGCGGGCAGGCGAAAACTAACCGTCTCGGCCGGACCGTCAAGGACCGACACTTCGGACGGCCGGAGCGCCGACAAGGCTCGAACCACGTCTTCGACGACGACCTCCGGCGCGGAGGCCCCAGCGGTCACGCCGACGACAGCGGCGTCGCGAACCCATTCCGGGTCGATTTCGCCGCTGTCCGCGACCAGATAGCTTGGAATTCCAACCTCGTCGCCAATCTCCCGCAGACGGTTGGAGTTGGAGCTGTTGCGAGCGCCGACGACGATGATGACGTCGGCGACCTGGCACAATTCGCGCACGGCGGTCTGTCGATTCTGTGTCGCGTAGCAAATGTCGCGCACGTCGGGACCCACGACGTCGCTGAAGCGACTGGCCAATGCGGCGATGACGCCCCGCGTATCGTCGACGCTCAATGTCGTCTGCGTGATGTAGGCGATCGGCGTGTCGACCGCGATGGGCAGTTCCTCGACGTCGTTTTCGTCTTCGACGAGATGCACCTCGCCGTCGATCTGACCCAACGTTCCCTCAACTTCGGGGTGCCCGGCATGACCGATGAACACCAGCACGCGGCCCCGGGCAATGTAACCGCGGCCCTGGTTGTGCACCTTGGTGACCAGCGGGCAAGTGGCGTCGATGGTCGGCAGCGACCGCAACCTCGCGTCGTCTTCAACTTCGCGCGAGACGCCATGGGCGCTGAAGATGGTGACGGCTCCCGCCGGCACGTCCTTCAGGGTCTCGACGAAACGCGCGCCTTTCGCCTTGAGCGATTCGACCACGTGGCGATTGTGGACGATCTCATGGCGCACGTAGACCGGAGCGCCATGCTTGGCCAACGCCCGCTCGACAATATCGATCGCCCGAACAACGCCGGCGCAAAACCCGCGCGGCTGAGCCAGAATGATCTTCATCCGCCTGCCTTCTCGCCGGATCCTGGACGGTGAGGGCGAACCGCCAGCGCCGGCTGCATCCGGCCCCGCGAGCGCTTGCCCGACGAATTTCGAAAGGCAAGCCATACGCCGCAACCCCGGTCGAGACAAGAGATGGGGGTCGAATTGGAAATCTTCCAGCCGATGGGCGGACGGGGGCGCGAGGACAGGCCGAAGTGCGCAATCGACCTGAACGGGGGTTGAGTAAAGTGTCACCGTAATCCACCGTAATCACCCAGACGCGATTTTTCACCGCATCGTTCGCTGACCAGAGATCGCCGGCGTTGCTCAAGCCGGCCTTGTTGAAGCGTCTGCCGGCGGCGAAAGGTCGGCTATCCCAACCTTCTTTCCGTCCCAGGTTCGCGTGACGAAGTCTTCCGGCAGGGCCGCGACAAGGTTTGGCGGCGGCTCACGGCCGCTTTTTTTCAACAGATAGCAGTAGAGAAAGATCGCTTCGTAGGTCAAAGCCGGAAACGTGTCGATTTCCACGCCGAATGGCGCATTTCGCAATGTTTCCATCGCGTCGGCGAATTTACCCATCTTGCAGAGAATTTCCGCGCGTTGATACAGGTCGCCGCACTGGGAGAAAACGTCAGCCCGGCCAGCGTCGAGGGTGCGTAGCGCGTCCGCGTAGCGCCCCTGCCATTCCAACACCGTCGATCGCCAATGGGCGATCGAGACGCGCGACTTGCGCGTCTCGCCAGGCTCCTCCTGATCAATTCGTCGATGGCAAGCCTCCCAGTCTCGAGTTTTCAGAAGCGCGAACATCTCTTCGCTAAAGCTCATCGCCAGCCCCTTATAAACCCCATTTCCACCACATCGCTGGCTGACGAACCCCTTCGCGCAGCCTTCGACCGTAGTGTGCCCACCGGTCAGACCCCTGGGCGGGTTAGGCGTTTTAAGCAAGTCAACACAAATTCGCCGAGCCTCTGCCCATTCCGCCTCGCAGCCCTCCGGCAAGATGATCGCGACATCACTGCCCCCCGATCGGTCATGGCTCGCAGGCGAGCCGCCGCCGCCATCCCGCGTCCATTGTCCGCCGTCCGGGCTGCCCTTCGGCGCGCGCGGCTGGTCGGGATCGTATTTAATGAGCGCTTCCAGCGGGCCGCAATCGAAGCCGCAGGCTTCCATCAGACCTAAGGGCGTGAGAAAGCCATGGGCGAGAATGCCGGCGGCGAATGTGAAGGCGGCGGGCCGCTTCGCTTTCGACGAGCGCAGGAAGCCCGGTCAGGGCAACATGCATCGCCGACTTGGCGAGATCGCCACGATGGAACTCCCGCTCGGCCCAGGCGAGGTGTTTGAGAGCGCCCTCCGGGACATCGCGAGCGTGCGCCACGGAAAGTAGCGCCAAAAGGCGGTCGTCCTCGCTCCGGCCGTTCCGCGCGAGCGGCGTTCCCGCGCCGAGTCGGTCCGTCCGGCGTCCAAGCAACGAATGGGTAGAAGGGCGCGTTGCGCGCCTCGACCGCCCAGACTTTTCCAGTCAGCGATTGTTCGGCGGAAGCGGCCTATCGATGTTGCGCCGCAACCGCAGTCGTCCCTCACAGATTTGCGACTGTCCAATCGTAAATGTTCCCGCGGCGTCCCGCTTCTCCAAGCGTCCCATTCTAGCTCGCAGTTTGCCAAGCTGTCAAGAGCAGAATGTCTATTGCTATAGATCCGTCTTCGTCGGATCAGACCGGGAGGACTACGGGCTGGGAAAGTGGTGGGCGGAAAGCGTTTGCGGGCGCCGCGACGCAACCTCGAAGGCGAGTTGAGGGCGTATCGGATTTTTAAATTTTTTTGCCCGCGCCGCGATTTTTCGCCACTCGAAAAGTCCCGAATTCGTGCCCAAGGAAATAAAAGCAAATGCAAGCCTTTGTGCTTGGTTTTTCTTGCATTTCCTTGCAGCGAACTCGCCTTCCAGGTTGTCTTCGGGGATTGCGGCCCTCACCCCCGCGCCGGCGCGGCCGCCCACTTCCGGTTGAGCGCCAGGACGGCGGCGACGGCCGCGAGGGGGACCAATGTCGCCCATGAGCCGATCACCGCGGTGGTGGTCGCGATCGCCCACAGGATCGAGACCAGGTGCTCCATCATGCCGACGAGCTTCGACTGCGAATGACGGCGCAGCACGAGGCCGCGACGGGATGGCGCCTGGCGCCAAAGATTGACCAGCGCGGCGGAGGCGACCGCGCCGGCGCCGAACAGAAGCGCGCAAAGTCCGGCCCAGGGCGAAGCGAAGGCCAATGCGGCAAGGGGAAGTGCGAGAATGAGCGCGATCGGCTGGCCGATGGCGGCGATCTTGGCGCGTTCGATTGTCGCGCGGGCTAAGGGAGCGGTGGTGAGAAAATCCGGCGCGTCCTCAGCCGAGAGCGCGATCCACGACAGCGCGCCGGCGAGCTGCGCGGCGATCACCACGAGCGCGGGCGTGAAGGCGACCTCGACCGTGCCGGTCGGGCCGCCGCTGCGCCAGAGAATGACCGCAAGCGGCGTCGTATAGGCGGCCTGCAGAAGAAGTTGCGACATCAGCCACGGGTCGCGCCAGACGACGCGCCGCTCCTTGATGCGCAAGGCCGTGCTGGCGCTCGCGCCAAAGCGCGACGCCCCTCTCGTTGCGGCGCCCGCATAAGCCGGCGCGCCCGCATTGGCGATCGCCGCCCGCGCGAAGCGCTCGCCGAACAGCACGCAGGCGAGCGCAAAGACGACGATTCCGAACGCTGTCCAGACGAGCATCGCGCGCGGGTCGGCCGCCGCCGCGCGCACCGGCGCCCACACGAGGCCTTGCGGCTCGCCATGGGCATTTGCGGGCGGCGCGAGGGCGGTGAGAATCGCTGTTCGCATGCCCTCGGGCAGCATGGCGACAATTTGCGCCCCGAGCACGGCGCACGCGCCGACCGCTGTGGCCGCGATCTGGCCGAACAGGCGCGCGCGTCGCGGGCCCGTCGCAAAAAACAGGCCCATCGAAAGAATGATCGCGAAGCCCGTCCCCGCGAGGCCAGCGGCAAGCAAGGCCGGATAGAGCGCCAGCCAATGCGGATGGCCCCTGAGAGCGGCGACGTCGGCGAGCGGCGCCAGCAAGAGCCCGACCGATGCGACGGCCCCGACCGAAATCGACAGAGCGCGGGCGGCGAGCAGAGCGTGCGCGTCGACGGGCGAAGCGAGAATCAGCTCGAGGTCCGAGCGCCCAAACAGAGTGCGGGTAAAGTCCGCGATCGACTGGCCGACGATCCACGGAAAGACGAGCGCGGCGCCGCTGGCGAGGATCGCCATGATTCGCATGGCGCCATCGGGGCCGTCTTCGACGCCGATGAGCCAACCGGCGACCGGGTAGGCGGCGATGTGGAGGCCCAAGAACAGGAGCGCGATCAGAGCCGCCAGCCGCCACAGCGACAACGCGCCGAACATCGAGGCTAACGCGCGCGCGCTCAGGCGCAGATCGTGCAGAACGAAACGAGGAAAGGCGGCCCATGAGCGAATCAGGGGCCGAATCAAGCGCCGAATCATGCGGCGCGACCGGCCTGAGAGGTCAAATCGAGAAACACGGTCTCCAGTGTCGCGCCATCGGCGTCAATGCGGGCGCGCAATTCATCGAGCGTCCCCTCGGCGATCATCCGCCCATGCGCGATGATGCCGATTCGGTCGGCGAGCCGCTCCGCGACCTCGAGAATATGCGTCGTCATGATGATGGTCGCGCCCGCGCGCACGCGCTCCGTCAGAATGTCTTTCACCTGCCGGGCCGCGGCGGCGTCGAGGCCGGTAAGCGGCTCGTCCAGCATCAGGAGCCGTGGCTCATGGATGAGCGCCCCGGCGAGCGCCAGCTTCTGCCGCAGCCCACGCGAAAATCCTTCGCAGCGTTCGCGCCGATGCGGCCAGAGACCCAGGCTTTCGAGCAGCTCTTCCGCCAGCCGCTTGGCGCGACGCGCCTCGACCGACCACAGGCCGGCGACGAATTCGAGATATTCGAGCGGGTCGAGCTTGTCGTACAGCATCGGCTCGTCGGGGAGCCAGGCGACGATTCGCTTGGCCTCGATCGGGAAACGCCGGGCGTCGATGCCAAAGATCTGGATGTCGCCGTCGTCGGCCGGCAGGAGCCCCGCGACCAGGCGCAGGGTCGTCGTCTTTCCGGCGCCGTTCGGGCCGAGCAGAGCGTAGAATTCGCCGGCGGCGATGGTGAGGTCGAGCCGATCGACCGCCGGCCGGCCGAAGCTCTTGGTGAGGCGGCTGAGGACAAGGGCGCGAACGTCGAGGGCAGGCATCGGAGCAATCTCGGCCGGTGAAGAATGCAACCGAGAGTAGAAGCCGACACTTGATCGGGGCTTAAGATCGCCCCTTCAACTTGGTGGACAGCGTGGAAGCGGCGGCGCCGGCTTGCCGCGGCCGCCGATTTTCAACGCGGCGGCCTACGCTGCAGCGCCGCGACCACGCAAAAAGGCCGGAGGAAAGTCGCCTTTCCTCCGGCCAAGGTCTTCAGAGTTCGAAGCGACTAAGGCTCAGAACTTGTAGTTCACGCCCGCGCGGAAGATCGAGGCGTTGTAGTCGAATTTCCCGCCCACGGTGACACCCCCGAAGCTCGCCAAAGCTGCGGGGTTTCCGGCGCTGTTGAAGCTGCTGCTGCCGAGATCGGCGTACAGATATTCGCCCTTGATCGTGATGTTGTTGGTGATCGCGTATTCAACACCGCCGCCGATCGTCCAGCCGACGCGGGTGGAGCTGGGGTTGCCGCTCCAGAAAGACCCGGTCGTCGCGTCGAAGGCGCTGAACTGCGAATTGCCGCCGCCGTAAGCGACACCGCCCGTGGCATAGATCATCAGGCGATTGTCAGGCGTGGCGACGAAGCCAACGCGGCCGCGGGTCGTGCCCAACCAGGTCAGGCTGTTCTTGCCATTAACGGTCAAGAAGTCGCCCCCGAGACCTGCCGCCGCAGCGACTGGGCCGACAAAGGGAGCGCCGACGTTATTGAACGACTTGCTGAGGGTCGACCCGTCGAAGTCGGTTTCGACACCGAGCACGAAGGCGCCGGTCTGCCAATTGTAGCCGGCCTGGCCGCCGCCGATGAAGCCGGCGCTCTGCGATCCGAGACCGCCAGGGAAGCCAGCACTGATGAAGCCGCCATCGGCACCCGCATTCGGGTCGAGGAGCGACGCGCTACGGCTGCCGCTCGGCCAGATGCCGCCGGCGTTCACACCGACGTAGAACCCGGTCCAGGTGAAGGGAGGCGGCACGAACACCGGCGCCGGCGCCTCTTTTCTGGTCGGAAGGTCCGCCGCCTGGGCGGCTACCGCTCCGACGGCCGTCAACGCCGCAACCGCGACACCTTTTAGCCAGCCACTCATCATTATCTTCGTCTCCGTTTGTGGCGCGACGCCGTACGCAACACGCGTCACCCCGCCGCCAATAACAATGGCCGGACTATAGGATTCCTATCTCCACGAGTCTACCTGACTCTCGCCTTCTACAGGTGTTTGTGCTCCAATGTGGCAAAATCGCCACAGATTGGTAACCTTTTGTTTATCTTCGTTCATTGACCAGGCTTGCCAGCAGCACGGCGATGACGCCGGTGAGGAAAATGCCGTCGAATGTCCCCGCGCCGCCGATCGAGGCGACCGGAGCGCCGAGGCTGCGCAGGCGGCCGAGGTTGAGGAGATCGGCGCCTATCAGCACGCCAAGGTTGCCGCCAATATAGGCGATCGGCGCCGCGAATCGCCGCGACAGCACCAGCGCCACGCCCGCCGCCAGCAGCGGCGGGGCGAATGTCGGCACCGATATGCCCACCCCCGGGATGGGCGTCGCCATCCGATGGACGACGAAGGCGACGATCGCCGTCGCCACAGCCCCGGCCACCCAAAGATCGTAGCGCATGAGGAGATAGAACGACAGCAGGATCGGAATCACCGCCCCGCCGACATTGATCGCCAGGATTGTGCCCGGCCAATCGACGGCGACCGGAGCCAGAAACGGCACGCCGAAGATTTCCACCACCTCCCGCGAGACGATTCGCTGCTCGGGCAGCCGCGCCAGCGGCAGATTGATGTAGGAGCCGAGCAGGGAGGCGAACAGCACCAGCGTCGCGACGCGGGGATCGAGGCCGAGCGCCGAATAGGCGCGACCGAGCAGCCTGATCTGGATGAAGAACAGAAGGCCGAGCAGAATCACGAAGAAGGCGCTCGCGACGCCGGCGCCGACGGGGAAGTAGTGCATGTGGGTCATGGCGCGCGGCGTCCTGGGTTGGGGCGCCGGCAGGCGGCCGGCGAATGCTTACACCCTCGCCAGCGCCGCGACGATCTTGTCCGCGTGAGGCCTGAGAGCCTCGGCGTTCTGGAACGGTCCGCCCGGCGGCCTTATCGCGACGCCGGTCCAGCACGGCAGAAGATGAAAATGCAGATGGAAGACCTGCTGCCCGCTCGCCGGTTCATTGAACTGCTGCAGCAAAAGCCCCTCGGCCTTCATGCCGGCCATGACCGCGCGCCCGACCTTCTGCACCGAGGGCATGAAAAGCGCCAAATCTTTGGGATCGAGATCGAAGAGCGTGCGCGCCGGCGCCTTCGGGATCACCAGCGTATGGCCGTCGGTGCGCGGCATCACGTCCATGAAGGCGAGCGACACGTCGTCTTCGTAGACCTTGACGCAGGGCGCTTCGCCGCGAAGGATTTTGGCGAAAACGTTGTCGGACTCATACTTCGGCGTCAAAGGCTTCTCCCATTTCTTGCGCTCCTTGCGCGCCGTCGCCGCGGCGGAAAGGCGCATAGCCCTCATAATGCGCGATCGTGCGCTCGACCGCCGCCCGCTCGTGTCCGAGATAGTCGGCGATCGCCCGGGCAAGCCGCGCATCGGCGAACTCGTGCGCCGAATAGGTGAGGGTCGGCCGGTAGCCGCGCGCGAGCTTGTGCTCCCCCTGGGCGCCGGCCTCGATGCGGCGCAATCCGCGCGAAAGCGCGAAGTCGATCGCCTGATAGTAGCAGACCTCGAAATGGAGAAACGGCCGGTGCTCGATCGCGCCCCAGTTGCGGCCGTAGAGCGCGTCGTCGCCAATGAAATTGATCGCCCCCGCAATATAGCGCCCGGCCCGGCGCGCCATCACCAGGAGCACGCGGTCGGCGAGCGTCGAGCCGATCAAATCGAAGAAGGCGCGGGTGAGATACGGGCGCCCCCACTTTCGCGAGCCGGTGTGGATGTAGAACTTGAAGAAGGCGTCCCAGTGCTCGGATCGAATCGCAGAGCCGGTCAGCGCCTCGATCGTGACGTCGCCGTCGAGGGCGTCGCGCCGCTCGCGTCGGATCGCCTTGCGCTTGCGCGAGGCCAGCGCGCCCAAAAAATCGTCGAAATTCGCGTAGCCGTCGCAAAAGAAATGGAACTGCTCGCCATTGCGGATCAGAAATCCGTGTTTGGACAGCCGCTCCGTGTCCTCGACGGTCGGGAAGGTGACGTGGATCGACGACGTCTTGGTCTGTTTGCGCAATTGGCTTAAGCCCGCGATCAGCGCCTCGCGCGCGCCCTCCGGCGCATCGGCGGCGACAAGGAGCCGGCGCCCGGTCACGGGGGTGAACGGCACGGCCACCTGGAGCTTCGGATAATAGTCGCCCCCGGCCCGCTCGTAGGCGTCGGCCCAGGCATGGTCGAACACGTACTCGCCCTGACTGTGGCTTTTCAGGTAGCAGGCCGCGGCGGCGACCATGCGTCCGCCGCCGTCTTCAACCGTCAGATGCGCCGGCGTCCAGCCGGAGCGGCCGCCGACCGACCCCGAAGCCTCGAGCGCATGCAAGAAAGCGTGGGTGATGAACGGGTTGAACCGCTCGCCCTCGGCCTCCTCATAGGAGCGCGCGAGCGGATTGGCGCAGGCGTCCCACGCCGCTGCGTCAAGGGTGGCGATGGACGGGACGACGCGCGCGGTGAAGGTGGGGGACATGGGCGGTGAGGCGGTCCGATCTGGCGGGATCGCCCATCTTAGCACGCATGGCGCCAGTTTCGTGGCCAAGGGGCCTCAAGCCTCGCGCGAGGCGCGGATCGCCGCGATCCGAGACCGGCGCTCACAGCGTGAACTTCAGGTCGCGCGCCGCGTCGCCACTCTGGAATCGCGCCCGCGAAAAGCGCTTCACGGCGGATGCGCGGGACCCGGCGCGCTGTCGCTCTCGTCAGGGCTTCAACTCGTCTTCTTGAGATCGACAATCACGCCGAAATCGCCGGATTTCGTCTTTCCGTCCGAAACGTCGAAGCCCTCCGCCGCCAAACCCCGCCGCAACAATTCGCGAACCGCCGCCGCGCGGCTCGGCATGTGACGGCTGAAGCGCCACTGATCGAGGGCGGCAAGCTCCTCTAATGTCAGCATGATCTGGAGACGCTCGCCGCGAGGGTCCGACGACATGGATAGGCTCCTTTCGGCTGGGGTTGCTCACCTTGGGTCACTTACTCATAATTAGTCTCTTCCGTCAAGTGGGTGTGATGAGTTAATGCCCAATGTATAGCCAATTGTATAGGAGGCGCATACTGAGGCAATTCCTTGTTTTGCTTAGGTTAATGAAGTAATAATGCTGGCTATAGGTCGAGTTTTGTTGTATGCGTAGAGCGAAATGGTGGTCGCCATGTTAACAGTAATCGAAGCCGATATTGCCGCTGGTGAACGTTCTCATTTTTATCGAAAAGAGGCCGAGCACCGGATTGCGAATAGTCTGCAGCTGATCAGCGCTCTGGTTCGTCAACGAGCCAGGAGTGGTGATGTATCGGATCCGCAAACGTTTCTTCTCGAAATTGCCGATCGGATAGAAACTGTCGGAAAGCTTCACCGTTTCCTGGGTGAATCGACGACAGGAACAGTCCAGCTACGCAAATATCTGGAAGAGATTTGCAATCGTCTGCGGGGCGCTCTCACGCCAGCGGCGACATCATTTTCTTTTGATTGTCCGGCGGATCGTCATGTGCCGGCAAAGACAGCCTTGTCGCTCGGACTCATCACCGCAGAACTCATCTCCAATTCGTTGAAATACGCCCATCCGGCCGGTTTGCCGACGAAGATCTCTCTCTCCTGCACTGATGAGGAAGAGGGGCGCCTCATGCTCGCCTATGAGGATGATGGAGTTGGATTTCCCGAGGGCTTTGATGTCAACGAGCCCGGGCACATGGGGATGAACTTCATTCGGCTTCTCAGTATGGGCCTCGAAGGCCATCATGAATGGCATAGCAATTCCTTGGGAATTCGCTTTGAAATCGTGCTCCCGATAAAAGCTTAGCGCCCCCTTTTTCCGTCAGTTCGCTCGTCGACGGAACCGTCATCGCGAGGAGCGAAGCGGCGATCCAGGAGCCGCAGGGCGCCTACGACTTCTGGATCGCGTCGCTTGCGCTCGCGATGACGTCTGCCGTTCGACCCAAATGCAGTTGGCTGCTCTAGGCGTTCGTGCCGCCGTCGACCGTCAGGCTCGCGCCGGTGATGTAGGCGGCTTCCGGACTGGCGACGAACGCCGCCAGGCCGCGACCTCGTCCACGGTGCCGTAACGGTTGAGCGCGGTCAGCGCCTTCTGCGGAGCCGCCCAGTCGCCGGAAGCGGGATTGAGCTCAGTGTCGATCGGGCCTGGCTGGATGTTGTTGACCGTAATGCCGCGATCGCCCACTTCCCGCGCCAACCCTTGCGCGAACATTTTGATCGCGCCTTTGGTGGCGGCGTAAGCCACGAGGCCCGGCGTCATCATGCGCTCGCCGACGCACGAGCCGATCAGAATGATGCGTCCACCCGCGTTCATATGCTTGAGCGCCGCCTGGGTCGCGACGAACGCGCCGCGCAGATTGAGGTCGATCATATGGTCCAGCTCCTCGAGCGTCGTCTCCTCGAATTTCTTTGGGATCGCGGTGCCGGCATTGTTGACGAACACGTCGAGCTTGCCCAAGGCGGCGATTGTCTTGTCGATGGCGGCCTTGACCTGGTCCGCGGCCGTCGCGTCGCCCTGCACGGCGATCGCCTTGCCGCCCGAGCGTTTGATCGCCTCGACGACAGACGCCGCCGCGTCGGCCCCCTTCGTGTAGGTGATGGCGACCATGGCGCCGTCGGCGGCCAGACGCTTGGCGATCGCCGCGCCAATCCCGCGCGAGCCGCCGGTCACGAGCGCAACCTTGCCTTCGAGCCTCTTCGACATCGCAGTTCCTCTTCCAATTTCGCGAGAGCGGAACGCCCGCCGCTATACCCGGAAGGTCAGGCCGGGACGGTCGTTAGAAGCCCGCCGCGGAACCCGGAGCGCGACGAGGCGATCCGAGCCTCATAGCCAAGCTCCACGCGCTCGGCGCCAACTCACCGCGAAACTGGCCCGATTGAGCGGCTCGCGGCCATCCGCGCTGTCCATTGCTCTGCCCGTTTGAATAGCGGCGCGCGGTCATGCTGAAAAAGACTTTGTAAGTTTACGGCTATGCCTGCGAGATATAGAGCCAGAATATGGAGCTGAGGCATCTTCGTTATTTTATCGCCGTCGCCGAGGCGGGGAGCCTGAAGCTTGCGGCGGAAAGCCGGCTGCATACGGCGCAACCCTCGCTCAGCCGCCAGATGCGGGACCTCGAGCATGAAGTCGGCGCCGCGCTGTTCGTCCGCAGCGTGCGCGGCGTCGAATTGACGGCGGCTGGCCGCGCCTTTTTGGATCACGCCCGCCTGGCGCTGACGCAAGCCGAAGCTGCCGTGGAGGCGGCGCGCCGCGCCGCGCGGCCGGCCAAGGCGATCTTCGCCGTCGGCTTTCTCACCGGACAGGAAGCGGCCTGGCTCGCGCCCGCGACCCGGATTCTCAGCGACGAATTGCCCAAGATCGAGATCAGGGTGTCGAGCGGCTTCTCGGTCACGCTCGCCGAGGACCTGAAGCAGGGCAGGGTCGACATCGCCTTCCTGCGGCACGAACCGGACCCGGATCTCGCGTTCAAGCTGGTTCTGAAGGAGCCGCTGGTCGCCATCCTGTCCCGCGATCATCGGCTCGCGGCGGCCAAGACCTTCGATCCGCGCAATCTCGCGAGCGAGACGTTCATCGGCATATCCGAGATTTCCCGGGTCCTGCGCGGCGCGGTCAACACCTATCTCAAACGATCGGGCGTCAAGGTCGCGCCTCGTTTCGAGATCGACAATTTCGCCATGGCGATGTCGCTTGTTGCGTCAGAGCGGGGCGTGGCGCTGCTGCCGATCTCCATCGAGGCCTATTTGCCCCCCTCCATCGTCAGCCGCCGTCTCAAGGGCGAGCAGCCAAAAGTCGATCTGATGATCGGCTACCGCAAGGGCAATGCCTCGCCGATCCTGAAGACCTTCCTGTCGCGCATCGATGGATTGATCGGCCGTGACGCCGCCGTCTCGCGCCAAATAGCCCAATTATCCTCGGGCCGTCGCCCGGCCAAGCGGCCATTGCCGCGGCCACGAGGCCTCTGAGTTCGGCCGTGCCTGCGCCGTCCCGCGCCTGGACGGCCATCCCCTGGTAGACGCTGAGATAAAATCGGCTGAGAGCCTCGATGTCCGTCGTCGCCGGCAATTCGCCGTTCGCCGCTCCGGCTTCCAGTCGCGACCGCAGCATGCCCAACATATCAAGCCGGATCTTCCTGACGGTGTCGGTGATCCCGGCTGGCCATTCGTCGCAGACGGCGGCGAGCGTCGCCATGCAGCCTGCGGGCGAGGCCTGTGATTGCGGCAGGCTCTCGGTCGCCGCGAGTAAAAGCTTCTCGACGCCCGCGCGCGCCGTGGCTCCTTCCGCAAGCTTGCCCCAGACCGGAGGCCCGACAGTCGCGACGTAACATTCGAGCGCTTCACGATAGAGCGCCTCCTTGCTGCCGAAGGCGGCATAGAGGCTCGGCGAGCGGACGTCCATGGCGTCGCAAAGATCGTTCATCGACGTGGCCGCGAAGCCCTTGCGCCAAAACGCGAGCATCGCCGCCTCTAGCGCCGCGCCGCGATCGAACTCCCTGGGTCGGCCAACAATCGCCATCATTTTTCTTTCTGTGACGAGCAACACATAATTCCCTTGACGTCAGGAATCAACTCATTATGTAATTCTGTGTCGATCATTACAAAAGGAGCCGACAATGACGCCGACAATGACATTGACGGGAAAACGGGCGCTGGTCACGGGCGCGAGCCGAGGCATCGGCGCATCGATCGCCCAAGCGCTCGCCGCCGAAGGCGCGGATGTGGCGATCACTTACGAGAAATCGGCCGACCGCGCGGCGGAAGTCGTCGCTTCGATCAAGGCCACGGGGCGCAAGGCCGTGGCGATCCAGGCCGACAGCGCCGACGGCGCCGCCGTTCAGGCTTCGGTCGAGAAGACGGCCGCGGCGCTTGGCGGGCTCGACATCCTCGTCAACAATGCGGGGATCCTTCGGGTCGCCGAACTCAAGGACATCACCCTTGCCGACATCGACGCGCTGCTCAATGTCAACGTGCGCGCCCAGATCATCGCCAGCAAGGCGGCGCTCGCCCATCTGGGCAAGGGTGGCCGCATCATCACCATCGGCAGCTATTTCGCCGACCGCGTCCCGGCGTCGGTGCTCAGCGTCTACGCGGCGACCAAGTCGGCTTTGACCGCGTTCACAAAGGGACTGGCGCGGGAGCTCGGGCCCAAGGAGATCACGGTCAATCTCGTGCAGCCGGGCTCGATCGACACCGAGATGAACCCGGCTCATGGGCCCTATGGGGACACGCTCAGGCAGTTCATGGCGCTCGGCCGGTATGGCGCGGCGGAGGACATCGCCAACGCCGTTGCGTTCCTGGCGAGCCCCAAGGCGCAATACATCACCGGCTCGACCTTGACCGTCGACGGCGGCGCGAACGCCTGATCGCTACGGCCGGCACGGTCCCAAAGCGCGTCGGACGTCCTCCTCAAGCGCGCGCCTTCGTCATCGCGCCGCCGGACGACTCTCAGTCGAACCGTCTGCTCGAAAGTCCGGAGAAACAGCCATGAAACTCATCATCTCGCCGCTCGTCCTCATCGCCAGCATTGGCTTGAGTTACGCCGACCCGCTTGATCGGCCGCCCTTAAGTCAAACGAGCTCAGTCACGACGGAATATCCAGCGCTCCACGTGTTCCATCACTCCGCCGGCGTAACATCTTATTTCGGATACTATTTTAAGAATAAGCCATCCAACTGTTCTGTGATCATATGGTCAAAAGACAACGAAGCTCCCGCTGATGAGACGGTGCATCAGAAAGTCAGGATCGACCTCGACGCGAAACAGGCGATCACATTTTTTGCCGACGACCTTGGCTCGAATCTGAGTTTAGAGTGCTCCGCTCGACGCCAAAAGCTTGTCGGTCAGGCAAACATCCATTTCACTCACCCAGTGAGCGGCGAAAAAGCGGTCCGGCGAAAAGCGGAAGGCGAGTTCATTAAAGTCATGGGCGTCAGAAACGGGTGACGGCGAACCCCGCGCTCGCCGGAGTTCGAGAGAGGCGGGCTCGGGCAATGCCTTAGACCATCGGCATTTTCTTGTCGAAAACAGGAATCACGGCTAAGATCATCCCGTGACGACGAATTGGGTCGGCGCGAATTGTAAAGTCTGCGCCGGCGGAGCCGCGAATTGCAGAGCCTGCGCCGACGGAGCCGAAGGCGGCCCTGCGCCGCTTTTTTGCAACCAGGGCGGGCTTCCGGATCGGGGAGAGATTTTTTTATTTGGATTCGCCGTAACCCATTGAAAAGCCCAGAATCGACCAAAGCAATCCAAGGAAATCCAAGCGAATTTCCATTGTTTTATTTGGTTTTCCTTGGATTAATTTGGAGGCGGTTCGCGCGCCGGGTTGCATTTCCGGACTTCGCGTAGGCCGGCGGCCTATTCCGGCGCCTTGCCGAACGGGATGCCGTTGACCTTGATCGAGCGCTCGGAGTCGAGCTCGACGAGCCAGCTGAGACTGCCGTCGCTTTCGGACTTGGCGAGCCCCTTGGCCAGCGCCAGGCCCGGCATGGCCTTGGCCGAGATGTCGGGGCCAAGGTCTTTGACCGCCGCCATCGTCTTGTCGAAGCTGCGTGCGTGGATCGTGATCGCCGCCGTCGGCTTGCTGTGGTCGAGGCGGATCAGGCCGGCGAAATCCGCGTCGACCGCCGGCGCGACCACATGCGAAGGGGCGAACTCGATCTGGACCGGACCCGAGCTTAGGAAAGCGGCCTCGACCTTCGCCGCGTTGTCGTCGGAGAGGAGAGGCCCGTCGCCCTGGAGGCTCAAGTCCGAGATCCACTCGTTGGCGGCCGCACTGATGTCGATTCCCTTGAGTTTCGCCGAAATGTCGATCTTAGTCGGCGTTAATGCGCCTGCATTGGGGGGGAGGAGGCCGACCGGCAGGCTCAAACCGTCGGCTGAAAGGCTGAGGTTGATGGCGCTCTGCGGTCCGGAATTGGCCGCGCCGAGCTGATATTTGAGGTCCGCCAGAGCGATCGCGCCGAGCGAAGCGGTGATGACGGTCTTCTGCGCCTCGATCCCCTCGTCGAGCTTGAGGCCGGGCGCCGCTAGCTCTTTGAGCAGGCCTTTAAGCTCCGCCTCGTGGCTGGCGAGATCGGCTCGCGCGGGGTGAGCCGCAAGCAGGCCCCAGAGGTCGAACGCCTTGCGGCTCTTGAAGCCCTCGACGCCAAGACTGATGAGCGCCTTTTCCGCCCTGCCGCTGAAATTGATCGCGGCGGCGGCGCCACCTTCACCTTCGCCGCTTCCGACCGCTTTGAGAGCGAGTTCGGCGATCTCCTCCTTGACCTGCGTCGACACGGAGCCGTCGCCGGCCACATTGGTCGCGATCGTCTCCTGAACCGGCCCAAAATCGATCGTCTGGGTGATCTTCGGGTTCTGGATCTGCAAGGTTCCTTTATCCAGGTTCGCGGAGCCGGAGAGAAGCCAGGCGATGGCCGGACTGATCAGCGCGGCTGAGCGGAAGTTGGTGAGTTCGACGGCGCCGGTCGTGTCCTTGGAATGAAAGCCAATACGGGGAAGCGAATCCATGGCGACCCGCCAATTGCCGTCGTCCTGCTCGACCGCCTGGTAGGTGACGACTGCCGGATCATAGGAGACGCCTGTCTCGGCAAGCAGCGCATTGAGCGCGCTGAGGTCGACCGAGACGAGATAGTGCGGGCCGTCCGGCTTGACCGTCACGAGCGGCGTGGCGCCGGCCTGCGCGGCAGGCAGATATTTTGCGATGAGGGTTCTCAGCACATCGGCGCCTTCGGGCGTGGCCGGCTTGTCGGCGGCGAGCGCGGGAAACGCCCACAGCGCGGCTGCGGCGAACACAACGGGCGCAAAGGGTCGGCGCGACTGGCGCGGGCGAAATCGGATGGGGCGCATAGGGCAGCCTGTTCGGTTCAGCGAGGACAATCCCTTGTCTACGCCCAGCCTATTTCAGATTCTTCGACGCCGCGCGACAATTTCTACGTTGCGCGACCGGCAGGACAGGCTCGCTCCGGTCTCGTCAGCGAGCCGGCAACGCCGCCGGCTGCCGGTTCTTCGGCGCTTGCGCCTTGGCGACGCCGGCCTTCACCGCCTGCTGCACCTTCTCGAAAGCGCGCACCTCGATCTGCCGCACCCGCTCGCGCGAGACGTCGAATTCGGCCGAGAGCTCCTCGAGCGTGATCGGCTCGTCGGCCAGGCGGCGGGCCTCGAAGATGCGCCGCTCGCGCGCATTGAGCACGCCGAGCGCGCCGCGCAGCGCGTCCATGCGAACGTCCAATTCCTCGCGGTCGGCAAGCAGCGTCTCCTGATCGACGGCGTCATCGACCAGCCAGTCCTGCCACTCTCCCTCGCCGCCCTCGCGCAGCGGCGCATTGAGGGAGGCGTCGCCGCCGAGGCGGCGGTTCATGTCGATCACGTCCTGCTTGCCGACGCCGAGCCGCTTCGAGATCGTTTCGACCTGGTCGTCGCGCAGATCGCCCTCGTCGAGCGCGGAAATCCGGCTCTTGGCCTTGCGCAGGTTGAAGAACAGCTTCTTCTGGCTCGCCGTCGTACCCATCTTCACGAGCGACCACGAGCGCAGGATGTATTCCTGGATCGAGGCGCGAATCCACCACATGGCGTAAGTCGCGAGCTTGAAGCCCTTGTCCGGCTCGAAGCGCTTGACCGCCTGCATGAGGCCGACGTTGCCCTCGGAGATCACTTCCCCGATCGGCAGGCCGTAGCCGCGATAGCCCATGGCGATCTTGGCCACGAGCCGCAAATGCGAGGTCACGAGCTTGTGCGCAGCCTCGCGATCCCCATGTTCTCGCCAGGCCTTGGCGAGCATAAATTCCTCCTGCGGCTCCAGCATCGGGAACCGCTTGATCTCTTGCAGGTAGCGGGCAAGTCCCAATTCACCCGCAATGATGGGAAGGGAAGCAGCCATGTTGTCCTCGGAGTTGGAGACCGGCTTCTGGCCGTCTCCGTCGGCGCCAGGGCGGTTAGGGATATTGTGGTCGAGCAAGCGTGGCCGAAAAAGGGCCGCGCCTAGACACATATTCGTTGCCAATATGAAATTGTTTCATGGCCACTTCGGTCCGATAAAGTCCGTCAGGCCGCCTGCATAGCTCGTAATGCTTTGAGCAACCTCGAAAAATCTTTCGGCGGCGCGCTCTCGAAGCGGATCGTTTCGCCGGTCGCCGGATGGTCGAAACCCAGGACGGAGGCGTGGAGAGCCTGTCGTCCGAGAGCAGCAAACGCGGAGGCGGCGCGATCGCCCAGCAGGGCCGCCTTGGTCTTGAACCCCGAACCATAGACCGAATCGCCTAACAACGGATGACCGATCGACGCCATGTGGACCCGAATCTGATGGGTCCGTCCGGTCTCGAGCTGGCATGCGATCAGGCTCGCCGGGCCGAGGTCTTCCTCCATCCGCCAGTGGGTCGTGGCGCGCCGGCCGCGCTCCTCGCTGACGACCGCCATTTTCTCCCGGTGGCGCGTATCGCGGCCGATCGGCGCTTCGACCTTGCCCGCGGTCACATCGAAGCCGCCCCAGACCAGCGCCTGATATTCTCGCTTCAAGGAGCCGGTGCGGCCATGGTCGGCGAAGAGTTCGGCGAGGCCCCGATGCGCCGCGTCCGTCTTGGCGACCACGAGAAGGCCAGACGTGTCCTTGTCGAGCCGGTGCACGATCCCGGGCCGCTTGACCCCGCCGATGCCCGACAAGCTCGCTCCGCAATGGCGGATCAGTGCGTTGACCAGCGTGCCGGCCGCGTGGCCCGGAGCCGGATGGACGACGAGCCCGGCCGGCTTGTCAATGACGATCAGATGCTCGTCCTCGTAGACCACTGCAAGCTGGATGTCCTCGCCGACGAGCGGCGATTCCTCCGGCAGGGGCGCCTCGAAGGCGATGCGCGCCCCCGCAATGAGCCGCGTCGAAGGATCGCGCGCGACGCTGTCGTCGATCCTCACTTCGCCGGCCTCGATCAGCGCCTTGAGCCGGGTGCGCGACAGCGCGATGCGCCGTGCGGCCGCCGCTTGCCCTAGGAAACGGTCCAGCCGTTCGCCCGCGTTGTCCGCTTCGACGTCGAAAACCTGCAGCCCTTCCGGCGCGACAAGTGGAGCGAGAGGCGCGGATTGCAGCGGCGCGTCTTCCGGATCGCCCTCAATGGGCTCGGTCTGACGGCTTTGGGCGCGCTGCTTGGCCTTGGTGTTCACGCCCGCTCCCGCCGGCGCGGCCGGCTGGGGCCGGTTTCCGCCGCGGGCGGCGCGATGAGGGGACCGAGCGCCGCGACGATCGCCTCCACGTCGGGCCGCGCGCCGGGTCTGCGGCCGTCAAGCCCGCGCCGCATCGCCGCCACATGGGTCGGGCTATTGCCGCAGCAGCCGCCAATGATGCGCGCGCCGCAGTCCGTGGCTAGCGCGGCATAGGTCTCCATGAGCTCGGGCGTGCCGGAATAGTGGATCTCCGCCCCGCGCCACTGCGGCACGCCGGCGTTGGCTTTGGCGATCAGCGTCGCGCCTGCTTTCATCCCGAGGATTGCCGCCAAAAGATCCGAAGCGCCGACGCCGCAATTGGCGCCGTACGCGACAGGCGCCGGGTCGAAAGCCTGGACAAGATCGCTGAACGCCGCGGGCGCGACGCCCATCATCGTGCGCCCTGCGGTGTCGAAGCTGGCGGTGACCGTATAGGGCATGCCGCATTTGGCCGCCGCGACCGCCGCCGCGCGCATTTCCTCTGGCGCGGACATGGTCTCAATCCAGGCGACGTCGGCGCCGCCTTCGCGCAAGCCCTCGATCTGCTCGATGAAGATTTCGACCGCCTCGTCTTCGCTCAACGGTCCCAGCGGAGCGAGAAGGTCGCCCGTCGGCCCGACGGATCCGGCGACGACGACGGGCCGACCTGCGCTATCCGCGACCTTGCGCGCGATCTCGCCGGCGAGACGATTGAGCTCTCGCGTCCGGTCCTCGAGCTTGTGCAGCATCAGGCGGCGGCGGTTGGCCCCGAAACTGTTGGTCAGGATGATGTCCGAACCCGCATCGACAAAAGACCGATGCAGGCTCTCGATCCGATCGGCATGCTCGGCGTTCCAGAGCTCAGGCGAATCGCCGGAGGTCAGGCCCATGGCGAAAAGGTTGGTGCCGGTCGCTCCGTCCGCTAGCAGCGGCCGGCCTTCGGCGAGAAGCGATTGCAACATTTTTGGTTCTCTCGGGGGCCGGCGGCGCGCTTCCAGTCCTATTTAGCGCCCCGGCGGGTCGGCGCAAGCGGTGCAATGGCCCTACTTGTACTCCCAGTCGAGCCCGATGCCGGCGCTCGAGCCGCCGCTCGAGTCGACGCCCGCCTGGAGCCTCACATGGCGGGTGACGTCGAAATTCAAGTTCACTCCGTTGTCCTGCGGCCTCGCCCCGGTCGTGACGCCGACGCTCACCCGGTCGTTGATCGCGCGGGTCGCGCTGACCAGAGCGCCGCCGGTGGCGCTCGTGCTGATGTCCAGGCTGTCGACGCCAAGCGATTTTCGCACATTCTCAAACGCGTCGGCTTTGCCAGACAGGGTCGCGACCGCGTTCGCCAGTTGAAGCGCCTGGACCGCCGACAGGCTGCCCGACGATTTCTGAAACAGGATCCGAGACAGGATTTCATCTTCCGGCAGGCTCGGATTGGAGCTGATCTGAAACGCCGGCTGCACCGCGGGTCCAGTGACCGCGATCTGGGCGGTGACGCCGCTCGTGCTCGTCTCGGCGACGAGATCGAGATCGGGCATCACATCGCCATGAAACCGGACGTCTCCGCGCGTGAAAGTCAGGCGCGAACTCAGGAGCATGAGCGAGCCGCGCAAAAGCTCGAAGCCTCCTGTGACCTGCGGGTCGCGGGCGGAGCCGTTCACATGCAGGTTCCCGCCGAGTTCCGCGTAGATGCCGCGGCCACGGACGAAAATGCGGTTCATCGCGGAGATCGTAACGGCGAGCGTCGCATCGAAGAGCGGGGCGCGCGCGCCGGACCCTTTCGCCTTCGCCGCGAGCGCAAGGCGGGCCCGCGCCGTCGCGGTTGGGTTCAGATGTTTCGTGCCGGGGAGCGGCGAGGCGACACTGTTGAAGCGGCTGGGCACGGAGATGTCCATGCCGACAATCGTGAGGTGTCCATCGACTCTTGGCTTCTGAGCAAGAGGACCTGAGATGTCGAGCGCCATGTCGGCGGTCGCGGAGACAATGTCGTTGGCGACGAGCTGGGCGTGTTGGCCGGTCAGGCGAATGGAGCCGGGAAAGCCGGCGGCCGGGTCAAGCCGCACTTCGCCGCTCGCGCTGATCGAACCGGCGTTCGGCGTTGTCCCTGCAAGGTGATCGATTCGAATCGTGCTCCCGTTCGCGACGAATGTCCCCGCCACTCCGGAAAGCTTGAATCCTGTCTGATCGTCGCGGAGTTCGCCGCCGCTCAAGCGAACCGTTCCTTGCGCCTGCGGTTTTGCGATCGTTCCACGTAGCTGAAGCGCGACCGCCAGCGAACCCGCAGCATGACGACCGGATACGGAAAGCATGGAATTGGCGAGGCGAGCGTCGAGGGCGCCGTCGATCTTCACGTCCAGCGCGCGATCGGGCGCGAGGGGAGCGGAGCCGGTGACGCGCATGGTGTTGCCCGTCCCCGCATTGATGCTTGCGTCAAGCGAAGTTCGCCCGCCCGCAAGCCGGCCTGAGCCGGTGACGTCAAGCGCGGGCAAGCCAAGGTTGCGCATTTGCGGCGCGATCACATGCTGCATGCGCACGCGCCACTCGCCGGTCGGATCGCCTGGCGTTCCCCCGATCGTCGCTTCGCCGTCGGCGACGCCGGTTAGGCCGAGGCCAGGCGAGACCAGATCGAACGCCGCCAGCGGCAGGCCTGCGGCGTTCGCCTTGAGGGCCAGCGTCGATCCGCTATGGCCGGAGAGCGATAGCCGGCCAGCGCCGACACGAAACTCGAGATCCTTGATGTCGAGGCCATCGGCTTCATAAGTCACGGTCGCCGGCGCTGCGAGCGTAATGCGCTGGCCGCCGCCCTGCGCGGCGAAACTGGCAAGTTCAAGCCGCGTCGGCGGCCCGCCGAAGAGCCGCCCACGCGCGTTTATCGCGAGGCCGCGCGCATTCCCGCTCAACTCTAGATCGCTGGCCGATGCGTTGCCGGTTGCGGTCAGCTTGACGCCCGTGATCGACTGCCCGGCGACTTCGGCTCGCGCGAGCTGCGCGAACCCGGAGATAATCTTCGCGCCCCACAGGTCGGCGAGTTTGAAGTCGACTTTGAGGCCTTCAAGTCTGTTCGCGTCTATGGTCATCCGATTGCTGTTCGCTGTGACGGAGAGCATCTGCTTCCCGTCAGCCGTGGAGGCGTTCGCTTTTGCCTCGAGGGCGCCGGTCAGCTTGGTGAGAACAAGCGGCGACAGATCGTCGAGATTCGTGGCGCTGAAGCTCAAGTCGCCGGTCGCCAGCGCATCGGCGCCAACGGCCAGGCCGCCGGCGAGCCGCGCCGAAGCGAGGCTGAGCCCAAGATTGTCGATATCCAAGCCGCCGTCGCTGTGTCTTGCGACATGCGCCGAGCCTTGGAGAGAATGGCCGTCGACATCGCCGGACAAGGTCGCGTTCGCGTCGATGAGGCCGGTTACGTGATTGGCGAGCGCCTCAAGGGCGATGCCGGACGTTTTTCGGTCGAGAAGTCTACCCTCGCCCAAATTCGCTTTCAGCGCGGCGGTGAGATCGGAGGTCGTGCCGCTGAGCGCGCCGGCGATCTCCGCCTTGCCGGCAACACGCGGGTCGAGGACGTGGGTCTCTGGAATCTCGATCCGCGCGCCGAGATCCACCTTGTCGCGCCCGTACTCCCCATTGAGCTGAGCAGTCCCGTGCTGGCCGCTCGCCAGAAGATCCGTGAAGGTGAATCCGCCTCCAGGCGTCAGCCGTGCGGCGCCCGTCAGATCCAGCGTTCCGCCGGTGGCTCTGTCGAGCATGGAAAAGTTCGTCGCGAGTTTCGTCGCGTGGGCGTCGATGGTCGCGCTCAGCGCGCCGTAACGCGGTGCTCCGTCCAGATCGGCGGCGATGCGCGCTTCGCCCTTGAGCGTTCCCCCGCGAGCAGTGCGAAGCGGCTCAAGTCGCGGGCGACGATATTCGCTTTGCCGTGAATTTTGCTGGCCGAAAGAAGACCGGAATATTGGGCGTCGAAGTTGGGGCCTGAGAGATCGAGGACGTCGAACGTCGCTTCGCCGCTCCGCGAAGCCGAGCCGCGCATCTTGAGCGTGAGTTCGCTTCCGATCGCTTGGGCGAAGGTGGGGTCGGCCAGTGCTAGACCCTTCACCGAGGCCTGGCTTTCAAAGAGGATTCGCGTCTTCTCTTCGGTCAGCGGACCATCGGGGCTTGCGCGGAAGGTCGCCTCGACTCGCTCGACCGAGCCTTGCTCGACCCGGATCTCCCCGGCGTCGAAAGCGCCGTCGATCGTTGGGCTCGACAGCGGTCCATTGATCGATGCGTTGAGGTCGAGTTTCCCGACCGTTGCGGAGCCCGGAATGGCGCCGGCGTGGACCTTGAAATCAAGCAGGCCATTCGCCGACCTTTCGCCTTCGAAGTCGAGCCGCGCGGCGGCCGACACGAGATGCAAGCCGCCCGGCAAAGCGATGCTCGAATCGTCGTTGAACTGGACATCGCCCTTGAGCGTCGTCTGGCCGGCGAAGACCGGCTGGACGACGCCGGGCGCAAGACCCTCGAGGCGCGAAGTCGAGATCGAGGGTCAGCCTGCGCCCCGCGCCTTGCCGCGCAACGATCACCTGCCCGTTCGCCCACACATCCGCGCCTGCGTTGAAGTCGAGCTTCGCCGTGAAATTGTCGAGCGCGCCCGCGCCATTGAAGGCGAGCTTTACCGGCGGCAGGCCGGGAAGATTGGCGAGATGGGCAAAAATACCGCCGGCGGGCTCGGACGAGTTCACGTTGAGCGTGAGCCGGTCGGTGGCGGGAATGTAAGTCAGCAGCGTTTTGAAATCGCCGGGCGCGTCGAGCCGGTGCGCATTCAGCGTCAAGTCGAGGCCCTCGGAAGGCGGCCCAAGCGTCGCCTTGCCGGAAATGTTGAGCCGGGCGGCGACGCCGACCACCGGCTCGCCAAGCGAAAGTTCCTGCACGCCGAACTGCTTGATCAGCACCTTGACCGGCAGTTCGGGGAGGATCGGCTGCTGCGCGCCCGCGTCCGGCGGCGGGGTTTCGGAGGGAAGCGGGCGCCGCAGAAATTCGATGCGACCGATCGCGAGCTGATCGACTTCGAGACGCCGGCTGAACAAAGCCAGCCGGTTCCACACGAGCCGGGCCTTGTCCACCTTGAGCCATGGGCCCTGACGGTCCGAGAGGACGATGTCGCTGATGGTCGCGTCGGAGGACAGCACGCCGTCCACGGCGCCGATCGACACGCTCATCGATGGCGAAGAGAGCGCGCGCGAGATCAGATTGGCGAGCACGCCCTTGTCGCTCTCCGTCGCACGCGCGCTCGCGCACACCGCGAGCAGGGCGATCAGAGCCAAAGCTTTGAGTCGGAGAAAGGGCTGCGCCATCAGAAGGACTGCCCGATGCTGACATAGACCGCGACCGGCCCCGTGCCTTCGCGCCGCTCGAGGGGAAAGGCGACGTCGAGGCGAATGGGTCCAACGGCCGTATAATATCGCAAGCCGAGACCCGCGGCCGCGAACAGAGGCTCGTTGAAAGTCGGGAAGCTCGATGAGAACGCGTTTCCAATGTCGATAAAAGGGACGATTCCGATCGTGTCGGTGACTTTCACCCGCAATTCCGCCGACGCATCGAACAGGCTGCGCCCGCCGACCACGGCGCCCCACCAGACGGTCGGACCGAGCTCGTTATAGGCGTAGCCGCGCACCGAGCCGCCGCCGCCGGCATAAAAGCGCCAGTTGGCTGGAATGGCATCGAGCTGCGGGCCGCTCATGGCGCCGGCGGCGACCCGCCCCGCCAGCACGTAGCGCGAGTCGGCGTCCAGGGAATAATAGGCGGAGGCGCCCGCCTTCACCTGCACGAGGTCGAGGCTCGAGCCGAGGAATGCGCCAAAGCCGGTGGCGGAGGCGTTGAGGCGGACGCCACGCGTCGGGTCGAGCTTGCTGTCGGTCGTATCAAAATTGGCGGACACCGGGACGCCGACCAGTGTGTAATTGACCGTGCCCAGCGCGTCTGTGGCGTCGCCTTTTTGCGCTTCGAGGCCCGCCTGAACCCAGAAGTTCTGATTGAAGCGGTGGCGAAGCGAGGCGGTCACGTCCGCGTCTTCGGCCTGATAGCCGACGAATCCCGCGCCGCTGGTGCTCAGCTTCTCCGCCAGCGCGTTGATCAGGAGGTCGTTTGTCGTGCCCCATAAGGCGGGCTTGAGGAAGCTTGCCGACACGCGCCCGCCGATATCGTTGGAGGAGAAGTGTTGGAGACTTTGCGACGAAATGTACCATGGCGGCGCATAGAAGACGTCGGCCTGCAGACGCAAGCGCTCGGCGCCGCCGAACACATTGCGGTCCTCCCAATAGACCTGGCCTTCGGGCCCGTTCGTCGTCGAATATTTCATCGACGCGCCGAAAGCGTAGGGCAGACGATCCTCGACGTCGATCTGATAGGGCAGCTGACCGTACGCGTCGAGCGCCGTCCCTTCGGTGACGCGCACGCCGCCGACCGCCGGAATTTCGCGGATGCTGTTCCGCGCGTCGGCGATCGCGGCCGGCGAATAAGGATCGCCTGGATGGATATAGAGAAACGAGCGCACGATCGCGGGATCAAAAGTCTGCGGCCCGTTGATAGTCGCCTCGCCGAACGGCGCGATGGGACCGGGGGCGGCCATTATCGTCACGTCCATGACGTCCTGCGCGTGATCGACGACCGGCGAAACCGACTGGATCTTGGCTAACGGTCGCCCTTGCTTGCGGAAATAGTCGACGATGCGCGTTTGAGCGGCGCGGATCTCGCTCGCCACCGCCGGGTCTCCCGATTTGAGGCTGACGATGCGCTGCGGCAGCTCGGCATCAATGAACTCCACCCCGAGCGCGTCGACAACGCGCACCGTGCGGAGCTTGAACAAGGGGCCGGGATCGACCTTGATGACGAGCGGCGCGGGCGCGCGATTGCGATAGGCTTCAGCGGCGCGCGCGAAGGCTGCGATGTCGCTCGAGGCGATGGCCAGGCTCGCGCCGTCGATCGCAATCGTCACGGCGGCGTTGTAATAGCCCGCGCCCCATAACGCGTCGATGATCGGCGCAAAGTCGCTTTGGGCACGTCGCGCAAGGGCTTCACCGTCGGCAGGGGCGTCCTTGCGCAGACTGTAGAGCGACGAAGCGTCTCTCACGCTGTCTCTCAGCCCGGAGATGTCGCCCGCGACCTGGACGGTCAGTATGTACGGAATGGCCGCGCGGGAAACCGCCGGCGGCGTATCGTCCGAGCCAAAGAGGCCAAAGAAATCAAAAGCCTCGGCGACGGTCCAGTCGCCCATGACGATCGTGCCGGCGACCAAAGCGACAACAAGGCGTATGCCGGGACGATCACGCTGTTTCACGAAACGCTTGCCAGTCAACGCAACGCCCTTTTCCCTGACTGACCAAGGGTTATCGGCAGCAATTTGAAGCAGACAGCGCGTCGCGTCAAAATGCTTAGGTTTACAGGCTTCCCGAGCGCTCAGGCTTCAACACGAACCGTCCGTCCGCAGGCTTGCCAAAACGGTGAACGTCGGGCGGAGGCGAAGGGTCCTCCCACGAAGCGCAAATCCGAGCCAATGGTAAAAACAACGTTACCCGTTCGCCTGCGCCTATTCCTGCGACTGGCCGCCCGCGAAGCGCGCGACCATCAAAGATCCCAGTATGATCGCGCCGTAGATCGCCTGGATCCAGAACGACGGCACCTGCGCGAGCGTCAGAAGATTGCCAACGACGCCGAGCAGCAGCACTCCCGTCAGCGCCCCGAACATCGTGCCTTTGCCGCCATCCAGCGAAATGCCGCCGATCACCGCCGCGGCGAACACGGTGAAGATCAGCCCATTGCCCTGATTGGCGCTGATCGCGCCGACATAGCCGGTGATGGCGAGGCCGCCCAAGGCGGCAAGCATTCCGGCCAGCACGTAGACGCCCCAGGTGATGCGCTCGACGCGAATGCCGGCGGCGCGAGCGGCTTCCGGATTGCCGCCGATTGCGTAGAGCGCGCGGCCCAGGCGATGGTAGCGCAACATCACGCCGGCAACCACGAACGCGAGGGCCGCGAGCCATACCGCAAGCGGCAGGCCAAGGAAGGTGATCACCATGAGGCCGTAGAAGGCGGCGGGGAGGTCGAACAAGGTCCGCCCATGCGTCGCGCCCACCAGCATGCCGCGCAGGATGATCAGCATCGCCAGCGTCACGATGAAGGCGCTGAGCCTCAGCTTCACCACCATGAAACCGTTGATGAAGCCGACCAGACCGCCGACGACCAGCACCGTGAGAATGCCGATCGCCGTCGGCCATTCGAATCCGAAGCCGAAACCCTCGGCAGGCAGGACCACCATGGCGCCGATCGCAGGCGCAATGCCGTAGATCGAACTCGAGCGACAGGTCGAACTTGCCGGTGATGATGACAAGCGATTCCGCCAAAACGACGAGCGCCAGCGCGGCCGACGAGGTCAGGATCGTATTGATATTTCCCGAGGTGAGAAAGACGGGGCTGATGATGGAGCCGATGACGAGCAGGACCGCCAGCGCCGGAAGCAGCGCCAGGTCGCGAAGCCGGGCCAGGGCGATGCTGCTGGTCCGCTGCGCGACGAGGCTTCGCTGGGCCAAAGGCGCGGGCGCCGAACTCTCACTCAATTCAAATCCCCTCGACCGACGCGACGAGTTCGTTGTCGCTCCAACCCGCGGCATGCTCGGCGACCACCTTGCCATGCCGCATGACGAGCACTCGGTCGCAGACCCGCAAATCCTCGAGCTCGCCACTCGCCACCAGGATGGCCCGTCCCTCGCGGCGCGTATTTTCGATCGCGCGCAAAAGCGCTTCTTTCGATTTCACGTCGACGCCTGCTGTCGGATCGATAAGGACGAGGACGGACGGGCGGCTCGCGAGCGCCCGCCCCATCACGACCTTCTGCTGATTGCCCCCCGAGAGGTCGGAAACGAGCTGATCCGGTCCCTCGGTGACGACGCCAAGCGTATCGATGGCGGTATTCGCCGCCGCTGCGCGGCGCGCAGGGGCGATGAATCCGAGGGGCCCAAGCGCATTCGCAATCGGCATCGTGATATTGTCGGCGACCGATTGCGTGAGAACGAGGCCCTGGCGGTGCCGGCTTTTCGGCACGCAGCCAATTCCGAGCGCAAGCGCCGAGGGAACATCGCCCGCGCGCAAGGGAGCGCCATTAATCCGGATTGTCCCCGAATTGTAAGGCCCTAAGCCCGCCACGGCCTCGGCCACCCCGAGGCGGCCGCTGCTTGTCGCGCCGCAAAGCCCGATGACCTCGGTCGGCCGCACGGAAAAACTCACGTCGTCGAAATCTTCGCCGCCGAGGCGGCTCACTTCAAGCGCGACAGGACCCTCGGTCGGCGCTTTTCGGTTCGCTGCGTCGGCGAAAGCGAAACTCACTTGCTCCCCGGTCATCGCTTCGATGAGCGCGTCCTTTGGCAAGGTCGCGGCCGGCGCGGTCAGGATGTGCCTCGCGTCGCGCAGCACGGTCACAGTCTGGCAGACCTCGTAGACCTCCTGAAGGTGATGGGAGATGAACAGGAACGTCACCCCTTGCGCCTGCAATCGGCGCATTTGCGCGAACAGGCGCTTGATCTCTTCGCCGTCCAGTTGCGCGGTCGGCTCGTCGAGGATGATGAATCGCGCGCCATAGGAAAGGGCGCGCGCGATCTCGACCAATTGCCGGGCTTCCACTTTAAGATCGCCAGCGCGCGAGCGCTCCGAGACCGAAACATCCCAGCGATCGAGCACGTCCCGGGCCTCTCGCCAGAGGGTGCTCCAGTTGATGAAGCCGCGCCGAAGCGGCTGCCGGTTGATGAACAGGTTTTCGGCAACCGTCAGGTCCGGAATGATGGTCGAATGCTGGTAGACGCAGGCGACCCGCCGGCGCCATCCCTCGCGGTCGGCGATGGCTGGCGCCGGTTCGCCGTGGAAGCGGATCTCGCCGCTGTCAGGCTCGCGAAGGCCGGTCAGGATTCCGACCAGCGTCGACTTGCCGGCGCCGTTGCGCCCGACCAGCGCATGCAACTCGCCGGGCAATACGCTAAGGCGCGCGTCGCTGAGCGCGACGGTCGCGCCATAGCGCTTCGAGACGCCGGTAGCTTCGACAATCGGAACGACGGGGGCCGCGCCGGTCTCGCCTTGTGGCGTCTCGAGCATCGAAGGACGCAATCCGCTATTTCGGATTGTTGCCCCAGAACGACTTGTCGTCGACGTTCGCCTTGGTGACCAGCTGCGCGGGAAGCTGATCTTCGAGAACGCCGGGAGCGACTTCGAGAATCGTGCTGTCATGGTCGGTCGGCCCGGCCTTGAACGTTTTTCCCTCGATCGCGTCCTTGAGATACATGATGCCGTATTTCGCATAGAGGTCCGCCGGCTGGGAGACGGTGGCGTCGATCTCGCCTTTGCGGATCGCGTCGAACTCCTGCGGAATGCCGTCATTGCTGACAATGACGATATGGCCTTTTTCACCGGCCGGATGAAGCATGCCTTTACGCTTCAAGGTCTGCAAAGTCGGCGCGAGGAAAACGCCGCCCGCGTGCATATAGATGGCCTTGAGATCGGGTGTCGAATTGAGAATCGTGTCGAGGCCGGCCGCCGCATCCTCGCCGGACCAAGCCTTGGTCGGAATTTCGAGCTCCTTGAGCTTCGGGTAGTTCTTCTTGATGCAGTCGCGGAAGCCGTTGCCGCGATCCCGGCCGTTGATCGACGCCTGGTCGCCCATGATCTGCACGACCGGGCCTTCCGTCACATGCTCGCCGATATATTTGCAGGCCTTCTCGCCATAGGCGATGTTGTTCGCGCGCACGACGATCGCGACCGGCCCGGTCTCGGTCGCGACGTCGACCGCGACGACCTTCACATTCGCGGCTGCCGCCGTCTTCAGAATCGTCCCTGCGGCCGAGCTGTCGAATGGCGAGAAGATGAGGCCTTTGGCGCCGAGCGTGATCGCGTTCTTCACACCCGTGATCTGTTTCGCCGTGTCGAATTCGGAATTGAACGGCTGCAGCAGATCGACGCCCTGAGCCTTCGCTTGCTCGACGATGTATTGGTTGTAGGCGGTCCAGAACGGCGACGTCAGCGTGGTGAGATCGACCGCGATTTTTGGCCCGTCGGCGGCTGAGGCGCTGACGGTGAGCGCACTGAGGGCGGCGGCCGTCAGCGTGGACAGAACAAAGGTGCGCTTCGTTTGCATTATTTGTTTCCTCCCGAATTCTTACGCCGTCTTCGTTAGGGGGCGGTCCGGGACCGGTCAAGCTGTCGCCCACGAAAACGAAGACGTCGCACAGCTGGCCGCCCGAAGGCTGCGTGCGCTAAGGCCCAATCCGAGTGAAAACGGATGAAAACCGCACGATAATTCAACTGTATTGATGACGGGGCCCGACCCGGAGCCGGCCCTTTCGTAGGAAGGGGATGGGAGAGGAAGGTGGGTGGCGCGACTGCTGTGGGGAGGGGAGTGGACCTTTATGCGCCTGATTTCTGCACGGCGTAACCTACTGATCCTGCTGGCGCCGGTCCGCATTGCGCAAATCTTGATTGCTGAACAGAGGTGAGGGGCTCGGCACGGCCGCAACTCGTTCCTTCCTCGCTTTTCGCTCTCGGCCCGAAGGGGATTCACCGTCTTTCAGAACGTCCCCAATTATCGGCCCAACGGCGGGTCGAAAAAGTCCATATACCTACCGGCAACCGCGCCTCCCTTGCGGGGTGGAGGTGCGGTGGTAGGCACTCCGCGCCACTCGCCAGATTGGAAGCGATCAGGAATGGGGCCAGTTGCGGGATCAATCCCCAGTGCCTCAAGTTCATCAACCAACGATCCCGCTGAGGCGGCGGAAGTTTCTCGCCACACCAAGGACAGAAGAAGAGAAGCTGTTTGGCATTGCCAGCCTCAACCCAGTACGCGTCGTACCGGGTGTCATAGTGGACGGTCTGCCAATCGTTCTGGAGATGGATGTCCATGTGTCCCCGACTTCGTCGTTGGTCCGCCATTGAGCCTAACTCCAGGAAACCGACTGCGCGTTACACGCGCGGGCCGACTTCTTCAAAGTGGACGTGCTCGAAGTCGAGGTCCGAGGTGCTCTCTCCGGCGTATGAGTAACCCTCTAACTCGTGCATACGGCCCTCCTTCAGCCAAAGCAGGAACCCCATGCCATGCTGAAGGTGATCTACCGTCGTGCCGACGTCGCCAATTGGGGAAGTAATGCCGCAAATTCGGCCGTCTGATGAGATATCGATCGTCGTGTAAAAGCCCACTCCCGTATTCTTGCGGGCTACCACTCGGGCCTGCGTTAGCTGACGCGAAAGCGCATCTGTATGATCGGGCACCTGACGGGCAATGGCTTCGAGCACAGCGCATTCGAGGGGGTAAAGATCTTTCACTGCCTGCCTCCTCGCGTCAAACGGTCAGCAGCTTCCAGAAATCTCTCGAAGGCTCTTATAGCGTTAGGTGTTGGTATGGTCCGTTTCCGATCGCGCCTTTGATCCAGTTTGGCGGTTCGAGTTTGTCGCCCCAGGCTTCGAGAGCGCGGCGCCAGCCGAGAGAGTTTGGCAGGTTCTTGGTGGCGACGCCGTTGAAGCGGTTGAGCCACTGTTTGAGGCGGCCGTGGTAAGCGTTGACGTTGTTGATGTGCAGATGGGGCGCTTGTGGGGCTGGCTTTCCTGGCGCGAGCACCGCGTGGAACGGAATCCCGGCTCTGCGGGCGAAGGCGGCGATTGGCCGGCCGCCGTCGCCGATCAGATGGTTGTCCTGGGTGACCACGCCGGCAAGCGCTCTTCCTATGGAAGCCCCGTCGACCTGAGGCAGGACCGCGTCGAAGGTCGCGCCCTTCCGGTCGCGGGCGACGAGAACGGGAATATTGTCCTGATAGGGCCCCGGATGCCTGGCCTTGCCGCCTCGTTTGCGTGGCCCGCGCGGCAGATCGGACCAGCGGCCCTTGAAGGATTCGAGGACGAAGGTCTCGTCCGCTTCGACGATCCCGCTTAAGCTTCGCGGCTTGTTGACGGCAGGCGCGCGCAGAAACCGATGTCGCCAGCGGAACGCCGTCGTCGGATGAACGCCGCACGCTTGCGCGGTCTTGGCCAGGCTCTTGCCCTCGATCATCGCCCGGGCGTGATCGAGCCATTTCTCCTTCTTGCGCAGATGCGCCATCGGGGTCTTGGTCAGCGCATTGAAGGTGCGCCCACAGCTCTTGCAGCGAAACCGCAAAAGTCCGTGCGAGCGGCCCCAACCGACGACCTCGCGTCCCGCGCAATGAGGACAGCCCTGAGCCGCGACGCGCTCGTGACTGGTCGTTCCCAGCGCGTCCTTTTGGCGGCTGCGCTGGCCGGCCTTCTTCGCCGAAGCTCCCCCCTCGGTCCCGACCGCGATCGCCTTCTCAAGCGCCGCGATCGCCTCCGTGCGCTGCCCCTCGTTCATCCCCGAAATCGCCGACAGCCAAGCCGCAAAATCCTCAGCCTTCATCGAATCGCTCCCTCGATCCGACCCACCTTAAACAAACCCACAGCTAACGCTATAAGAGCCCTCTCGAAACTTCTTACTTTCCGCTTCAAGCCTCGTGGAGAAATCTTGCAGACCGTGCGAAAACTGAGCCCGACGGGATTCACTAATCGTGGGCGCAATATTAGAATTGGGCATGGCGCACATTTCCGGCTCGGACCGCGATCAGCTTCTGCTTCTGCCCGAAGCGGCGGACGACTATGTCGGAGCTGACAATCCTGTCCGCTTTATTGACGCATTCGTTGATGGCCTCGATCTCGTCGAAGCAGGCTTCGGGCGGGTGCAACCGAAGGCGACGGGTCGTCCGGGCTACGCGCCTGGCGATCTGCTCAAGCTTTACATCTACGGCTACCTCAATCGCGTGCGGTCGAGCCGCCGGCTCGAAGCCGAATGCCATCGGAATATCGAGGTGATTTGGCTGTTGCGGACGCTGAAGCCGGACTTCAAGACCATCGCCGATTTCCGCGCCGACAACCGCGCCGCCTTTAAATCGGTGTTTCGCCAATTCACCCTGCTCTGTAAACGGCTCGACCTGTTTGGGCGCGAACTCCTGGCGGTGGACGGGACGCGCATCAAAGCGGTCAACAACAAGGACCGAAATTTCACTCGCAATTCTCTGGAGAAATTCATCAAGGCGGCCGACGAGCGGTTGGCGGATTACCTCGAGCGACTCGACGAGGGCGACATTGCGGAAAAGGCGACGGGCGGCGCGCGGGTCAGAAATCTCGCGCAGAAGATCGAGGCCTTGAGCAAGAAGCGCGGCGAATACGCCGCCATGCTGAGGCGCCTCGAACATACGGGTGAAGATCAGATTTCCCTCACCGATCCCGACAGCCGCGCCATGGCGCATACGCGCGTTGCCGTCGGCTACAACGTTCAGATCGCGGTGGACGCCAAGCACAAGCTGATCGTCGATGAGGAAGTGACCAACAAGGTCATCGACATGGGGCTGTTGCAGGCGACTGCAGAGCCGGCGCGCGAGATCCTCGAAGTTGAGAGGATCGATGTCGTCGCAGACGCGGGCTACTTCAGGACCGAGGACATCGAGGCTTGCGAGAAGGCTGGCCTGACGCCGCACGTTCCCCGGCCTCAGCGTGGATCATCGGCGAGCCGCGGCTTTTTTCGCAAGGACGAGTTTCGCTACGATCTGGAGCGGGACGTATACGCTTGTCCGGGTGGTCACGACCTGAAGCCGTTCCGCTACGGCAAGCTGCGCGAGATGACGAAGATCGATTACGCCAACAAAGAGGCGTGCTGCGATTGCCCGTTGCGCCCGCGCTGCACGGACGCCGGCTATCGTGCGGTTTCGCGACTGGAGCACGAGGCTGCGCTGGATCGCATGGCCGAGCGACTGAAGGCGCGGCCTGACATCCTCGACCGTCGCCGCGAGACCGTCGAGCATCCTTTCGGCAGCATCAAGCAATGGATGAATCAGGGCGCGTTCCTGATGCGAGGCCTGGAGAAGGTTCGCGCCGAATTCAGCCTCACCGCGCTCGCCTACAACTTGCGGCGAGTGCTCAACATTCTCGGCATGGACAAGATGATGGAGGCCGTAGCAGCGTGAAGACCGCCCCCAATCTATGCCCATCCGGCTAGGTATGGCGTTCGTGAGCGCCTTGCAGCCGCGACAAGCGACCTTTGCGATCAAATCGCGTAGGTCGCTCCTTCACGCGCCGGCCGGATCCCGCCGGCGATCAAGCAAAGGAGTTTTCGCACGGTCTGCTTGATTTATGCACAATGCCGCCAGTCGTCCGCCCGGATCGGATTCTGGGGCAAGCGACGGGCCGAAAAGCAAAGCCTTCGCGCGTCGGTGGCCCTTACGTTCAATTTTCTCTTGCGCAAAAAGCGGTCGCAGGACGGCCCGGTGTGTATCGCACACGGGGTCGAACCCTGATCGTCATCACCAAATCGCCCCAACCGGGTTGATGACCCGTTCGATGCAAACGCCGCGTCCAATCCGACGGAAAACGGATGAAAACCGTGCGATAATTCAACTGTATTGGCAACAGAATCCGGCCAAGGAAAAGCCTTTTGCGCTCGTCATCGCGGTTGGACGAAGTCGAGGGCGTGAGTTAGAATGGCGGGCGCCTGGACGAACGGCGGGGCCCCGGGATCGGAGCGATCGACCTCTATAATAATATCAATTAACAGTTGTAAAATTTATCTAACTTAGAAACGAACCCCGAAGCCGTCATGGCCGGGCTTGACCCACGGGCTGTCCGGTTCATGATGAGAGGAAGGAGAGTTGGAGTTGGCTTGAGTTGAGCGGCGGGGGAGGCGGGGGATTTCGGAGTCGTGTCGGGTCTTTTCTATGCATGAGATTGGCGCGTACGAGTTGAACGAGCTCGAGGAAGCCGCAAGCGTCTTTGGCCACTTGTTGCAGGGCGCGGAGAAGAAGAAAGGCGATCAGCGCCACCGCGATCTGGATGCGCACGGCGTTTTCCGATCTTCCGACGAATTTCGTGATCTTCAGCGTCTGCTTCATCAGCCGGAAGAACAGCTCGATCCGCCAGCGGCGCTTATAGAGATCCGCGATCTCCTGCGCCGGCGGGTCGAGATCGTTGGTCATGAGGCGCAGGGTCTCGCCGGCCTCGGTCCTGACCACGATCTCGCGCACCGCGTCCTGCATCGGATTTTTGCGGTTCCGAGGCGATCGCGGCGCTTGAGAAGGCGATCGCGGTCGGGACCGAGGGGGGAGCTTCGGCGAAGAAGGCCGGCCAGCGCAGCCGCCAAAAGGACGCGCTGGGAACGACCAGTCACGAGCGCGTCGCGGCTCAGGGCTGTCCTCATTGCGCGGGACGCGAGGTCGTCGGTTGGGGCCGCTCGCACGGACTTTTGCGGTTTCGCTGCAAGAGCTGTGGGCGCACCTTCAATGCGCTGACCAAGACCCCGATGGCGCATCTGCGCAAGAAGGAGAAATGGCTCGATCACGCCCGGGCGATGATCGAGGGCAAGAGCCTGGCCAAGACCGCGCAAGCGTGCGGCGTTCATCCGACGACGGCGTTCCGCTGGCGACATCGGTTTCTGCGCGCGCCGGCCGTCAACAAGCCGCGAAGCTTAAGCGGGATCGTCGAAGCGGACGAGACCTTCGTCCTCGAATCCTTCAAGGGCCGCTGGTCCGATCTGCCGCGCGGGCCACGCAAACGAGGCGGCAAGGCCAGGCATCCGGGGCCCTATCAGGACAATATTCCCGTTCTCGTCGCCCGCGACCGGAAGGGCGCGACCTTCGACGCGGTCCTGCCTCAGGTCGACGGGGCTTCCATAGGAAGAGCGCTTGCCGGCGTGGTCACCCAGGACAACCATCTGATCGGCGACGGCGGGCGGCCAATCGCCGCCTTCGCCCGCAGAGCCGGGATTCCGTTCCACGCGGTGCTCGCGCCAGGAAAGCCAGCCCCACAAGCGCCCCATCTGCACATCAACAACGTCAACGCCTACCACGGCCGCCTCAAACAGTGGCTCAACCGCTTCAACGGCGTCGCCACCAAGAACCTGCCCAACTCTCTCGGCTGGCGCCGCGCTCTCGAAGCCTGGGGCGACAAACTCGAACCGCCAAACTGGATCAAAGGCGCGATCGGAAACGGACCATACCAACAGCTAACGCTATAAGAGTCGGGATTTATATTGCCAAAGTCAGAAAGATCCGCTATCGTGTTCCGATGGCTCGAACATCGCAGGAGCGGAAAAGGCGGCGGGGACGGGTTCATCCAGCCGGATCCGAAACCAGGGAAAATTTTTTACTCCAAACGCTTGTAACCCATTGAAAAGTCTCGATTCGAAAAAATAAACGGCGATGTTACACTTACCATACCAAGGCGTACGCCCTAGACAGAGGGGCGCGCGCTACGATGAGCGGCGATCTTCCGCCCAATTTCCATTCGCTCCATGATGGCGCGGGCGGCCCATTGCGGCCCAGAAGGCCATGGAGCCTGTGGGACATGATTGAGTTTGGTTTGTCAGATCTTGTGTTTGAAGTACGGGGCATGAGAACTGCCAGAAACAGACGTAGCTGGACTGCAACGCGCTGATAATTATAGCGAGTTCCAAACGCGAATCTTGGGGATAAAGATCAAAGTAGCTACGTAGAAGCCATGTTGAGGGTAAAAAGTCTGTGCGAAAATGTCGGCCTTATTGCCGCAGCTCAACAATCTTTGTATATTTCAATGAAATATTGCAAAAATGTCGATAGGAGAAATAAGCTCTGCGTTGGACTTTTTAGAGTTCACCTAGATGCAGTTGGCAGTGTTGAGGAAGAGAGTTTCACGAGAGAATTGGAATACAATAATAGAAAGAGTTGAGAAAAAGATAAAAGTAATCCGTAATTCTACAAAAAAGGACAAGAAAAAGAAGATAGAATGAAATTCTTGTCGGAAGCAGCGAAAGAATTCTTCTACTTCAAGGACGGATGGCGAAATCACGTATCTCATTCAAAGTCTCGATACGACGGACCTCGAGCACTTACTACTATAAACCATACTCAGGCATTCATGGTTCACCTATCAAAGAGACTGTCCAGAGTCATTGCCGGATTCTGCTTTCTTAAAATTGGGCGGAGCGATCTTTTTGAATGCATTATCGAAATCCTCGGAACGATCGGATGCGCCGATTTTATCGGCCGTCTCTAAAAATCGTTTGTGGCGTTCGGCGTCGGTGAGCTTTGGGGTCTTGGGCGTTTTCATCTTCACCTCTTCAAGGAGAAAATAGGAATGGACTTACTTTCAGCTGCTAAGGAGGCGGCTTCAATCATCTGTGAAAGGGGAATTCCTGGTGACATTCTCGACGGTTTTCCTCAACTCTTCGACGTAATGAGTAAAATCGTGGTTACGAAACCCGAACTTATGGCCGAGGGGGCAAACGAGGGAAACAGTCCCTTTCAGGCGTCCGATCTGTTCCTCGACAATCTTTCCGCATTGCGGGCACGAGACTGGCCACAGGTCCGAGTCGTTCAACATCGAATCCACGCTCCTCAGCTTGTCTCCCAGCCTCTCCGATTTGGACTCTTAGCTTTGCGTAGTCGTTTCATAAGTCAACCGCTTGCCTTTGACGCTCTGTAGGGCGATTTCGGCGCGGTTGGCATCATTGATGCCTAGTTTGATGCGGTTTGAATAGCGGAAGTCAAATTCAGCCAAATAACGGTGAAGATGCTGTCCCCCACAATGCTGATAAACGCCGATCATGCCGCGCTTGAAGATGCTGTAATAGTCCTCAACGGTGTTGGTATTGATCTTCTCCCCGGTCGTACGGTCGTGATAGCCATATTCGCCGCGCGAATGTTCAACAGCGCCGTGCTTGGAAAAGTCGCCCTCCAGCTTCGAATACACAGGGGATTCGTCGGTCATGACGTGGCTTTCCCGATCAATGTTGTCGCGAACGATAGGGATAATCACATCCTTGTTGGCTTTCTCGATATGGAAAGAGCGGACCTTTCCGTCGCGTTCGACAAGGGTAAGAACCGCGTTCTTGTGGCCAGAGCCGCGCTTAACTTCAAAGCCGTCCTTGCGGCCAATGTAGGTTTCGTCAATCTCGACAACGCCGCCGTTGCCGCCCATGGGGGAGAACGCCCCGTCGCGCATTGCCTCACGGATGCGGTGAGTGAGAAACCAAGCGGTTTTCATGCTGCAGGAAAGCATCCGCTGGATTTGATTGGTGGAGATGCCTTTCTTGCTGGCGCACATCAGGTGGATCACCTGAAGCCACAGATGCAACGGCAAGTGCGAGGACTTCGAAGATGGTCCCTTGGCGCACAGTGAACGGCTTACGGCACTCGTTGCACTTGTGAAGGCCAAGGCGAGTAGTCTTACCTTCCATCTTGCGGATACGCTTGGCGTCGGCATTCCCGCAATGCGGGCAAACCGGACCGTTCGGCCAAAGGCGGCTCTCGACATACGCGAAAGCGGCTTCCTCATTGAGGAACTGAGGGGCATTAAGAACGGAAGTAGCCACAGGAAATCTCCCTATGGCCAAAACCTACATCATGGGGCTTGGTATGTCAAGTGTAACATCGCCAAATAGACGCTAGTAAATGCAAGCAAATTTACTAGCGTTTACTAGCGCTTATTGGCGTTTATGATCGTTTCTGCGCAGGGTCGCCGGCGTCGTTGCGTCGTGCTCAGGCTCCAAACCGCTCCGCTCTGAACGGCGTGGGATCGACGAACGGCGCCCCGCCGGTCATCAGGTCCGCCAGGAGCCGGCCGGTGATGGGGCCGAGCGTCAGGCCGAGATGGTGGTGGCCGGCGTCGAGCCACAGGCCCGGCCGGCCGGGGAAGGCTCCAATGACGGGGCGCATGTCCGGCAGGCAGGGGCGCCGGCCCATCCAGGGCGCGGCATCCTTGCGCGCGCCGATCGGGAACAGTTCCCGCGCGTAAGGCTCGACCCGCTCGAGATGCGCCGGAGACGGCGGATCGTCGCGCCGGCCGAACTCGGCCCCCGTGGTCAGTCTGAGGCCCCGCGCCATCGGGGTCACGAGGTAGCCGCGCTCGAGATCGAGGACGGGGCGCGTGAGGCCGGCGTTGCCCCTGGCCTCGTAATGCATGTGGTAGCCGCGCTTGACGAAGAACGGCAGGCGAAGGCCGAGGCGCCGGACGAGCTCGTCCGACCAGGGGCCGAGCGCGATCACCACGTCGCGGGCGGCGAGCCGGCCCGAATCGGTCGTGACCATCCATCCCGAGCCCGCAGGCTCGAGGCTCAGGGCGTCGCCCCGCTCCATGCGGCCGCCGCGCTTGACGAACAGGGCCGCGTAGCTCTGGATGAGCGCAGCCGGGTCGGACGTCGACAGCGGCTCGGCATAGTGCACGCCCCCGATCGCCTTGTCGCCGACATGCGGCTCGAGCGCGGTGAGCGCGGCGCGGTCGAGGAGCGTCGGCTTGACGCCGAACGGCTTGAGCTCGTCGGCTTCGCCGTGCGCCAGCTCCTGCCCGCGCGCGCTGCGATAGGCCTTGATCCAGCCGCCGGCGCGCAAGAGCCCTGAGGCGCCCGCATCCTGCGCGAGCTTCACGTGCTCATTGGCCGCCGCGAACAGGAGCGGGGCCATAACCTTGCCGGTCGCGGCCTTGCTCGGTTGCGTCGAGGCCCGGAAATAGCGCCAGATCGCGGGCGCAATCGACGGCAGCGAGGCATGGCGCATGTGAGCGCGCGGATCGCGGTTCGCGGCCGCTCGCGCGACCTCGCCGATCGCCCTCGGGAACAGGTAGGGAAGCACGCCTTCGGTCTGCACGATGCCGCTGTTGCCGAAGCTCGTCTCCCCTGCTGCTTCGGACAGACGGTCGACCAGCGCGACGGATCGGCCGCGCGCAGAAAGCGCGAGCGCCGCCGAGACGCCGACGATTCCGGCGCCAAGCACGATGACGTCGACAGTGTTCGAGGGCATGGGACGGGTGGTTTCCTGACCGGACGCGCGTCGCGTAGTTACGGCGCGTCCTGCTCGATTCTCGACTTCCGTTCCTATAGACCCCGCCCCGAAGGAACAACAGAAAGCGTCGCCGCCAATGATCCCGCGCTATTCCCGCCCCGAGATGACGGCCGTCTGGTCGCCCGAGACGCGCTTCCGCATCTGGTTCGAAATCGAAGCCTACGCGTCCGAAGCGATGGCGGAGATCGGCGTGATCCCGAAAGCCTCGGCGAAGGCGATCTGGGAGAAGGGGTCCAAGGCCAAGTTCGACGTGGCTCGAATCGACGAGATCGAGAGGGTGACGAAGCACGACGTGATCGCCTTCCTCACTCACCTCGCAGAGTTCATCGGCCCCGACGCGCGTTTCGTCCATTTGGGGCTCACCAGCTCCGACGTGCTCGACACCTGCCTCGCCGTACAGCTCAGGCGCGCGAGCGACATCCTTATCGCCGATGTCGACGCGCTGCTCGCCGCGCTCAAGCGCCGCGCCTTCGAGCACAAGATGACCCCGACGATCGGCCGATCGCACGGAATCCACGCAGAGCCCACCACCTTCGGCCTCAAGTTGGCCCTCGCCTACGCGGAATTCGGCCGAGCTCGCGCCCGGCTCGTCGCCGCGCGCGAGGAGATTTCGACCTGCGCGATCTCTGGCGCCGTCGGCACTTTTGCCAACATCGACCCGAGGGTCGAAGCCTATGTGGCGGCCAAACTGGACCTGAAACCCGAGCCGATTTCGACGCAGGTGATCCCGCGTGATCGCCATGCGGCTTTCTTTGCAACGCTCGGAGTTGTCGCCTCGTCAGTCGAGCGGGTGGCGACGGAAATACGGCATCTGCAGCGCACTGAAGTCATGGAAGCGGAGGAGTTTTTCTCCGAGGGCCAGAAGGGCTCATCCGCCATGCCGCATAAGCGCAATCCGGTTCTGACGGAAAACCTCACGGGGCTCGCGCGCATGGTGCGATCGGCGGTGACGCCGGCGCTCGAGGATGTGGCGCTGTGGCACGAGCGCGACATCTCGCATTCGTCGGTCGAACGCATGATTGGTCCCGACGCTACAATCACGCTCGACTTTGCGCTGGCGCGGCTCGCCGGAGTGATCGACAAGCTTGTGGTCTATCCGGAGGCCATGCGCCGAAACCTCGACCGGCTCGGCGGCACTCATCCATTCGCAGCGCGTTCTGCTGGCGCTGACTGAGAAGGGCGTGGCGCGCGACGATGCTTATGCGATCGTCCAGCGCAACGCGATGCCCGTCTGGCGCGGCGAAGGCGAGTTTCTCGAGCTTCTCAAAGCCGACAAAGACGTGGCCAAGGTCTTGAGCGCGCGTGAACTCGAGGCGCTGTTCGACCTTGGCTACCACCTGAAACAGGTGGATACGATCTTCGAACGGGTATTCGGGCAATGAACGATTGGCATGCGGCGCTTAGGACCGGCGGACAAGTTCGTCGACCCGAATTCGCGGACGCAAGCGACGCCGTCAGTTCATTTTATCAGCGCCGCCCTAAGGAAATCGCGCTGGACTCTTGCGCGGCTGGCGCCGATCGCGGGACGGGGCGCGCCTGGCGAAGAGGCTGAATGCGGGTCAATTGCACGGCCGCCATGACGTCCGAATTGGCGCGCGCGTCCTCCGCATAATCCTGGAGGCGCAGGAGCGAGAGACGCGGGCCGCCCTTGGCCTCATTGGAGCTTAAGTCGTCGAACATGAGGAACTTGAGATCGGCTACGCCGCCCGCTTCTTTCACCCACAGGGCCGAGGCAATCTGTACGGCGTCGGTAAACGACATCATTCGCGGCTTTTCGTCTGCCCCGCGCACGCCGGCAGGCCTCTGCCATTTTGCATCGCGGAGCCGCGCCACGCGCAGCATGGTATTCGGGTCGGGCGTCACCAGCGTCACCAGCGAGCGGATGTATCGGGTCAACTCGTGCAGAGCGCCGAACCGCCCGGGAACGAACATTGACGGCGCGAGCTGAGCAAACAGAATGCTGCTGACCCATACGCGACGCTTCAGAACGGCAGCCTGGGTCAAAATGCTCTCGATGTGCTCTTCGGCTTCGCCCGACGCGCCCCCCGCGTGCCGCAGAAAGACGTTGGTATGGAGGAAATGATGACCGCAATCGGATTGCCCCGAGCGCGCATCCGTTTGGAGAAAAGGGTGCATCTCAAGTTCCACTACTCACTTGCTGTGGCGTGTTCGCGTCGGGGGCGAGTCAACAAAAGAAGCCTGCGGCAATTTTGTTAACAACGACCCACCGCATGCCGCTTTTTGTCCCGCCGACAATCAGTTAGGCATGAATTGAGCATGCCGTAACGTGAGCTGCGTCACACTGCGAATTGGTCGCAGGGCGTCGGAAAGGCCGAAGACGCCGCCATCAAAAACTGGGTCTTGCGAACGCTCGATGAAGCTCGAACGCCAGCAACCACGAGCCGTGGCTTAAGCGCTCGGGCAGCGCCTATCCCGAATGGGCCTCCGTCTCACGTTGGCGGTTCCTCGATGCGCGATACCCGGCCGCGCGCGCATCCGCTTCGCACATAAAGGCGCCCTTGAGCGTATGCCCATAGTAACGCGTTCCCGAATAATGATAGACGCGCGTCGGCGTGTTGACCCACACGACGGTGTCCGACGGGCAACGGGCGCGCGCGGCGAGCTCCGTAGTGTATTGGCCCGCCTGCAGGGCCGCGGGCGCGCCGACGTTCGACGCGGGCGCAGAGGGAGCCGACTGTTGCCACCACGGGAACAGAGATCCTGACTGGGAGGCAGGAGCGGGCGCTGGGGCAGAGGCCGGCGAGGGAGCGAAACCGCCCGAGGACGAAGCGGTGGAGGTTTGGCGGGCGCGGCATTGCGACAGAAACCGCGGCCACGTCTGGCCGGCGGTCGTTCCAGCGGCCTTGGCCTCTTTCCATTGGCTCGCGCACAGTCTCATGACGCTTTGGCCGGCCGCCGGAGCGCCGACATTTGAAGTCGCGGCGGAAGTCGGCGCCGACGGCTGCGACCATGGGAACAGGGAGCCTGACTGAGGGGCCGGCGCTGGAGCGGCTGGCGCGGCGGCTGAACCCTGGCGCGTACGGCACTGCGACAAGAACTGAGGCCAGCTTTGACCCTGGGTCGTTCCCGCCGCCTCGGCCTGCTTCCACTCGCTCGCGCAGGCTCTCATGACGCTTTCCGCGTTGGCCGCATTTAGACCCGCAATGGAAAATCCAAAGACGATCGCCGCCGCCGTCAACCACGAAACGAACGAATTGCGCATTTCAGTCCCCATCCGAGCCCCAAGATAAGGGCGCGGTGACAGCTTATCGCGAGCAGGGCCGCTCCGCCAAGCCTATCTACCCGGTCTTTTCGTTTTTCCTTTGCCTAGCGGCGGCCTGCGGAGATCATTCGTCTCTGTCGATCACGCCCTGGCAGCTTGCTTGATACGATCACGCGGAATGGGCGCGGATTCCCGTTCGGGTGTGCCGCGTGGCGCGGCGCGCAAATATTGTGCTGGCCACGGCGCGATCTGCTCAAGCTCTTGCGCCGCGTGCATCGGCCAGTAGGGATCGCGCAGCATCTCGCGCGCTAGCAGCACCAAATCAGCCTGATCATTGCGGATGATCTGATCGGCTTGAGCCGGCGCCGTAATCATGCCGACTGCGGCGGTGGCGATATTCGCCTCGCGCCGAATCCGCTCGGCGAATGGGGTTTGATATCCGGGTCCGATTGGGATCTCCGCTTTCTCGAGATTGCCGCCCGACGAGCAATCGATCAGATCGACCCCCAGCGAAAGCAGAAGACGGGCGAGCTCGACCGATTGGTCGATGTCCCATCCGCCTTCAACCCAGTCGGTCGCCGAAACTCGTACGAACAGCGGGCAGCGCTCGGGCAGCGTGCGTCTCACCGCTTCCACGCAATCCCGAAGAAATCGCGTTCGATTTTCGAACGAGCCGCCGTAAGCATCGACGCGACGATTGCTGAACGGCGACAGAAATTCGTGGATTAGATAGCCGTGCGCGGCGTGAATTTCGATCACGTCGAAACCTGCGGCAGCCGCGCGTTCGGCCGCCACCGCGAACGCCCTCTGCAACGACTTGATCTGGTCGATCGTCAGCTCGTCGGGCTTGGCATAGGTGTCGCTGAACGCAATGGCGCTCGGGGCGACCGGACGCCATCCGCCGGCGCTTTCCGCAATGGCGCCTTGTCCCGCCGCAGGCCGATAGGTGCTTCCCTTTCGGCCCGCATGAGCGAGCTGGATGCCGGCGCGTGCGCCCTGATTTTGCATGAAGCGCGCGATCCGCTCAAGCGGTTCGAAATGCTTTTCGCTCCAGACGCCAAGATCCTGCGGCGAAATGCGGCCCTCGGGTGTTACCGCAGCGGCCTCCGTGAACACCAAGGCTGCGCCGCCGACCGCCCGAGAGGCAAGATGCGCGAAATGCCAATCATTCGCGTAGCCGTCGACCGACGAATATTGGCACATTGGCGAAACGACGATGCGGTTGGCGAAGTCGACGTCGCGCATGCGAAGTTTGCTGAACAGATGCGGCATGGATCAATGGTCTCGATCGAAGGTGGACGGGAGAGCGGCGGTTGGTTGGCGCGGCTAGGGCAGTCGTAATGACCGACGCGCTCATGAACCATATCCTGCGGCAGAACGCGGTCAAGCCGAGCACGCGCAGCGACCGATTGCACAAGGCGGTTCGGGACCGCCAAGCATGCTCAGGCATCTCGAAGCGATGGGGTCTAGCGCCTACTGGTAGCCGAGCCGATGCGGAAGCCAGAGCGTCAGGCCCGGAACAAACGCGATCACCAAGAGGCACAACAGCAGCAAGCCAAGATAGCCGAGCATCGGCCGCACTGTCGTCTCGATCGGCACGCCGCCAATCAGACATGCGCCGTAAAGTCCAAGCCCAAGCGGCGGCGCAAACAGGCCGATTCCCATTGCGATCACCAGAACCACGCCAAAGTGCAGCTCGTTGATGCCGATCTGGCCGGCTACCGGTATCAGCAGCGGACCGAAGATGATGAGCGCCGCGGCGCCCTCCAGAATTGAGCCCATGACAATCAGGATAGCGATGGACAGAAGCAGAAACGCCCAGGGGCCGGCGTTCTGCGACAGCGCGACCATCGCTTCTGCCAGAGCATGAGGGACCTGTTGGAGAGTGAGCACAAAGGCCAGCGCCTGGGCCGCTGCAACAATGAACAGCACGAGCCCTGAGCGGGTCGCGGCATTGACGAAACTTCGCGCCGCAGCTCGGGGCCCCAGCTCGCGGAAAGCCGCTCCACCCACCACCAGGGCGTAGAGCGCAGCGAAGGCTGAGATCTCGGTCGCGGTGGCGACGCCAAATCTGAAACCGGCAAAGATGATGACCAAAAGCCCAAGTGTGACGATTGCGCCGCGCCATAGTTGCGAGAGCGGCGCAGTGGAAAGACGAGCCTCGGCAGGCAAACCTGCATCGCCACCGAGCAGGATGACGGCCCCTATCAGGGCGAGCGCCATCAGGGCCGCTGGCAACAGTCCCGCCATGAATAGCCCGCCAATTGAGAGATTGGCGACGAAGCCGAGTATGATCAGATTGATGCATGGGGGTATGGTTTCCGCCATCACAGCGGAAGCCGCCAGCAGCGCCACTGCACCTCCGGGGTTTTGCCCCGAGCGACGAGCTGCCGGGACTAGGACCGAGCCCACCGCCGCGACATCGGCCATCTTCGAGCCCGAAATGCCGGAGAAGATCACCATCGACAGCACCATCACCACGTTGAGCCCGCCGCGCGCGCGTCCGACCAGGCGTTCGAGCAGCGCGATCAGGCGGACGGACATGCCGTTCGCCTCCATCAGATAGCCGACCAGGATGAAGAACGGGATTGCGAGCAGCACGAAATTATCGATGCCGCGCGCCATTTGTTGAGCGAAGATGAGGCCGGGCAGGGCGCCGTCGATCCAGATGTAAATGAGCGCGGTGAACGCTAGCGCGAACCCAATTGGCACTCCGCCCGCGAGACACCCGACGAAGCCCAAGAGCATAGGCAGGCCGGCGCGCACTGCGCCCGCTCCGATGAAACGCCAGCCATACGCTACGCCAGCCAGCGCCAGAGCAAGGATAACGGCGACGGCGATGTCGGACAGTTTTCGGCGGCAGAACAGGGCAAGCGCGAATATCGTCATGCAGAGCGCGCCTGCGCCCATCGGATAAAACGTTAATTCCAGCGGCAGGCCGGACCCGGTCGTTTGCCCGGTTGTGAATTGCCCCAGCGCAATTGCGTACCACGCCACCGATCCTGCGGTTGCTAGGACAACCAGCGCAGCAACGGCGTCGACCCGCCTGCGGGCTCGTAAACCGAGCATCTCCACGAAGAAGACGACGCTGGCGTTCTCATTGCGCGCAAGCGCGCCGGCCGCGCCGAAGAAGCTCATCGCCACCATGAGCCCGCGCGCGACATCGTCCGCCCACTCGATCGGCGCAGCCAGCACGTAGCGATAGAATACGGAGAGCGACACCACGATCAGGTCCGCCGCCAGCAAGATCGCGGCGATGGCGTCCACCAGAACGAGCAGAATGGCGAGCCCATTGGGGGCGATCTGGTCCGGGTTATCCAGAGCTTCGCTTGCGCCCGTCGACTGAATCACGCGTCGTCTCTCGAGAGCCGAAAACTCCTCGTTCGCCCACGGCGCGCCGCGAGCGTCCAATCACATTTCAAGAAAACGCTCACCCGATCACGCTTTGGCGCTGCGGATGATATCGATGATCGGCTTAGCCTCCGGGCGCCCCTTGATGAACGCGTCGGTCTGCGGCAGCGCCAGTTTGCGGAACGGTTCGCGATCGCAAGCGATGACTTGGACGCCCTTCTGCTTCAGCGTCTCAATCGCCTCCTTTTCCGCCTCAAGCCCGCGGGCCCTGGTGTCGACCGCCGCTTCCCCCGCCGCGGTCAGAAACTGGTCGCGCAGCGGCCCCTCCATCCGACCGAGCGTTACTCCGCTGCAAAACACTCCGAGCGCGGAGAAATTGTGCTCGGTCAGCGAATAGAATTTTGCAGCTTCGTAAAATTTGCTTGCCGCGATCGTGGGCGGATCATGCTCGAGCCCGTCAAGAACGCCGGCCTGAAGCGCGGTATAGATCTCACCAAACGCCATCGGGGTCGCGGCCGCGCCCATGAGCTTCAGGCACTCCGTGATGATCTTGTTCGGTAAGGTTCGGATTTGCTTTCCGGCTAAGTCCGCAGGTGCGTTGACGGGAGATTTGCACAGCACACTGCGCGAACCGAAATTGTAGGCCCAGCCGATGATCTGAACGTTGGCGCCGGTTTTCAGCGCCTGTTCCAACGGCTTGGCCGCGCCCGCTTCGAGCGCTTTGGTTTGCTGCGGAAAGCTTTCGAAGAGATAGCCAAGGTCGAGCAGACCGATCAGCGGCACGACATTCGCCCAGATCGAAGTGCCCGTGACCATGAGATCAATCACACCGAGACTGACGGAATTGACGACATCAATCTCTTGCCCGAGCTGATTGTCAGGGAAAAATTGCACGTCGATGCGATCGGAAAGTCCGTGTGTCGCGAGGCGTTTGACGAGATTGTCGTAATACACGCGGCCGTTGGCGAACTTTGGATTGTTCGGCAACGAGGACGACAAGCGCATGGTCATCGGCGCGGCCCGCGCGGCGCGCACAATGGCGGGGACGGCCGCGATGCCGACAAGCAAGGATCGACGATTGACGCGATAGGCCTTCATGCCGAATCCTCCCGCCCACGCCTCACCGGCGTCGTTCTGGCGCCGACGTTAGTCCGATCAGCCGATGACTCGCAAGTTGACCAACGCTGCTTCTCCCCCGGATCAGCCGGTAGTGACGGCCGCGCCTGTTTGCGCGTCGAAGAAGTGCAGTGGGCCTTCGAACGTCAGTCCGATGCGATCCCCCGGGCGTCCGTTCAGGCGCTCGCGGAAGACGCAAGTGACATCCTGTCCGGCGAGCTTGGCGATCAGCTGCGTTTCATAACCCGTCGGCTCGATGACCATGATCTGCGCGGACATCGCCTGCGAGCCGCCAAGGCTAACGTGTTCCGGTCGAACGCCCATGATGATCTCCGAGCCCGGAGCAGCCTGCGGGGCGTTGCTGAGCTGGACTTTGACGCCTGAAGCGGTGGCGAGAGTTGGCGGATCCCCGCCCTCGAGACGCCCCGCGATAAAGTTCATCGCCGGTGAGCCGATAAAGCCAGCCACGAAGACATTGGCGGGCCGATCGTAAAGTTCGAGCGGTGAGCCGACCTGCTCGACTGCGCCGTCGTGCATGACCACGATTTTATCCGCCATGGTCATCGCTTCGATTTGGTCGTGGGTAACGTAAAGAGTTGTCGACGCCAGCCGTTGCTGCAACGCCTTGATTTCGGCGCGCATCTGGACACGCAGCTTCGCGTCCAGATTGGACAAAGGCTCGTCGAACAAAAACACTGCCGGATCACGCACGATCGCCCGTCCCATGGCGACGCGCTGTCGCTGGCCACCCGATAACTGGCGCGGATAGCGTTCGAGCAGCGGCATGAGGCCGAGGATATCCGCCGCCTTATTGACCTTTTCTGTTATCTCCTCCTTCGGTCGGCGCGCGAGCTCAAGCGAGAAGCTCATATTTTTCGCGACCGTCATTTGTGGGTAGAGCGCATAGTTCTGGAACACCATCGCGATGTCGCGCTCTTTCGGCGGCACGTCGTTGACGACCCGCCCGTCTATTCGAAGTTCGCCGCTTGTGACCGATTTCGAGCCCCGCGACCATCCGTAGCAGCGTCGATTTGCCGCAGCCCGAAGGCCCGACAAGAATGACGAACTCGCCGTCGTCGACGCTAATCGAAACGCCGTGAAGGACTTCAAAACTGCCAAAGCTCTTGCGCACATTGGAAACTTCGACCGAAGCCATAGGCGTTCATCCCGTTTTGCTTGGCGCGACCGCGCGGCCTGATGAAAATTCAGCGAACGGCCGTTGGCGCGCTGAACGACGTTGACTACTAGGGTCGTTCATTACGTCATTTGATTTGGCACTATGGTTTTGCCTCGAAGTAGGCATTTGATAGTGTGCACGAGACAGTCGGCGTGTTCGTCCACTGCGTGTTCTTCCCGACGGCGCGTCACGCGACATGCGCGAAGCCGATCGTAAGACCCTCGCAGGAAGGAAAAGGCGCGCCGTTCACGTCGACGAAAACATGCGTCCGCGGGCGCCGCCGTTTTGTCATTGGAATTGCGGATGCAAAATCAGCTTCTGGACCCGCCAATTGAGCAGCTCGGCCACATAAAGCTCGTTTTCTGACGGGCAAGCGATCTCGTGGATCCATCCGAACTGCTTGAGCTTCTTGCCTGTTTCGCCAAGCACGCCGAGTACTTTTCCATCGAGCGTCATCTTGTAGATGCGGCCTGGAAACGCGTCGGCGCTATAGAGCACCTGATTGGGCGGCGGAGTGATGCAGAGCGCCCAAGGCGCGCCGGGCGCCATGGTCAACGCGGCGCCATAACTCGTCAGACTGCCGTCCGGAGCGCCAGGCTTCGGTCCGATTGCTGCGTGCGCCCTCGCGTAGTCGAACGGAACTCCAATCTGCATGATTCGAATCAGGTTTCCGTCGCCGTCGAAGACTTGAATGCGTCCATTGCCGCGGTCCGCAACATAGAGATGTCCCTCGGCGTCGGCCTGAATCGAATGCAAAACCCGGAATTGTCCAGGCCCTGTCCCGAACTCGCCCCACGACTTAACCCAATTTCCGTCCGCATCGTATTTGGCGACGCGGGAATTGATGTAACCGTCGCTGATATAAGTGTTGCCGGCGGGGTCCCAGGCGACATCTGTCACTTGCCTGAACATGCCGTCGACTGGCGGCGCGGGGGACTCGGATGTGTCCACGGCTCGGCGGCCTCGTCTGAGGCTTCCTTCTTGCGGCCGAACACCATCATGACCCGGCCGTCGGGATTGAACTTGATCACCATGTCCGAGCCCTTGTCGACGGCCCAGATGTTGTCCTCCTTGTCGACGCGGACGGCATGGGCGAAGGACCAAGCGTAGAGGTTACGGCCGATCTCGCGGACGAACTTCCCGTCGGCGTCGAACTCCAGCAGTTGCGCTGCCGCGGCGCCGTAGGCGGGTCCGCTCGTCCCGCCGCGGGAGAATACGAACACGTGGCCTTTCGAATTGACCGCGACCCCCGCCGCTTCGCCGAGAAAGAGGTCCGGTGGAAGCTTGAGAAAGTCCGGAACCGAGTCGAACGGAATGGCCGGCGCTGTCTGCGGGGATGGTTCCTGCGCCAACGCGGCGCTAGCGGTCAGGATCGTTGCGAACAGGATCTGGCGCAAAAAAACGCTCCCTCCGCGGTGGTTGTCGGCGCCCGTTGTTTAGGATTGCTGATTGCCGGTTCACCCAGTTCTAGGATAGTACGCAGATCATGAAAAGGTTTGCGAGCGTCCGGCTCGCAACGAGATGCCTGGTTGCCGCGAGCGGGTGGTCGGCTGGGGCGCCGTCGGTTGATCGAACTTGCCAGCCCGAGCCGGTCGCGATAGCGGTCGGGGCGTCAACCCGGCCGAGCGACGCGCGCCAATGTCCTCTACTGCCATGCTTCTTACCCCCTACTCGGCCGCGCCGGGCCGCGAATGCGGCGCCTGCACGCTCTGCTGCAAGGTCTACGGGCTGCCCGAACTCGCCAAACCGCCCGGCGTCTGGTGCAAGCATTGCGCGCCCAGAAAGGGCTGCGCGATCCATGAGGCTCCGCCCGATCAGTGCCGGCAGTTTTTCTGCCTCTGGATGACTGACGGGACGATGCCCGCCGAGTGGAAGCCCGACCGGGCGCGGTTTGTGCTCTCCATCTATCCGACGAACGGGTTCGTTTACGGTCAGGTCGATCCCGGCGCGCCCGGCGCGTGGCGCAGGGCGCCTTATTTCGACGGCCTGCGCGGCATGGCGAAAAAGCTGCTCGAGCAGAAGCGCCATGTCATCATGTTCGTTGGCGATCAAGCGACCCTTGTCATGCCTGACGAGACCTTGTCTCTTGGCGCAATGACCGCCAACGACAATTTTCGCATCGAACCGGCCTTCGGCCCGAACGGGCCGACATGGCGCGCGACAAAAATATGAGGACGATTGTGCGTCTCTGTTTTGGACTCTGCCTCTCTATCGCCTTTATCGCGCCGGCAAGCGCGGAACTGGCGATGACCGGCGCCCCAGTGACGATGCGCGCTGGACCGACCGGCAACGCCAGCGTCGTGCAGCGCATCCCCCAAAGCGCGGAAATCATTCTGGAAAAATGCGCCCATGCCTGGTGCCGGGCATCTTGGCGCGGCCGATTTGGCTACATACCCACCGAAGCGGTCGTGTTGGGGCCTCCGCCTGCAACCTTGCCGGGCGAGGAGTTGCCGCCTCCCTTTGTCAACGCTTCGCCCACGTATATCATGCCGCCGGCGTGGCAATGGACAGGCCCCTACGTTGGCGTTAACGGGGGTTTTGTGTCCGGCTCTTGGTAGCACCCGTCGTTTTCGAGCCTGAGGCGGCCCTACTCGTGAGCGCTGCCCGGCCTTATATGAACGTCTGATCCCTTTCTTATCGAGGAGTTGAAGCGCGTGACCATGAGCCACGAGCCGGAGAAAATCCCCGTCACCGTCCTGACCGGCTATCTGGGCGCCGGCAAGACGACCCTGCTCAACCGCATATTGAGTGAGCCGCATGGCAAGCGCTACGCGGTCGTCGTCAACGAGTTCGGCGAAATCGGCATCGACAACGAGCTTGTCATCGGCGCTGACGAAGAAGTGTTCGAGATGAATAACGGCTGCATCTGCTGCACCGTGCGTGGCGATCTCATCCGCATCATCGAGGGGCTGATGAAGCGCAAGGGCCGGTTCGACGCGATCATCGTCGAGACGACGGGCCTCGCCGATCCGGCGCCGGTGGCGCAGACCTTCTTCGTCGACGAGGACGTGAAAGAGGCCGCGCGGCTCGACGCCGTGGTGACCGTCGCCGACGCGAAGTGGCTGTCCCAGCGCCTGCGCGACGCGCCGGAGGCCAAGAACCAGATCGCCTTCGCCGACGTCATCATCCTCAACAAGACAGACTTGGTTAGCCCAGCCGAATTGCGCGAGGTTGAGGCGCGCATTCGGGCCATCAACCCTTACGCGACGCTGCATCGGGCGAAGAAATGCGACATCGCGCTCGCCGACGTGCTCGAGCGCCGCGCCTTCGATCTCGACCGCATTCTCGATATCGAGCCCGACTTTCTCGTCCGCGAGGATGACGACCACGACCATGATCACGACCACCATGACCACGATGGCGGCCATCATCATGGCCTCAAGCACTATCATGATGAGGACATGCAGTCGGTGGCGGTGAACTCGATGGCGACGTCGATCCGGCCAAGTTCATGCCCTGGATCAATCGCCTTACCCAGGAGCAGGGCCCGAACATCCTGCGCTGCAAGGGCATTGTGGCGATGAAGGGCGACCCCAAGCGCTTCGTTTTCCAAGGCGTGCACATGATGCTTGACGGCGATTCGCAACGCGACTGGAGGCCGGACGAGAAACGGGAATCGAAGGCCGTATTCATCGGCCGTGATCTCATGGAAGAGGAAATCCGCAACGGGTTCCTGGCCTGCGCCGCTTGACGGCGCTATCACCCTCACCCCGTTGAGCCGGATGAGGTGAACTATGACCGAAGCTGACACCGCAGGCTCTTCGCTGGCGCAGCACGCGCGGCTATTCGACGCCGGCGCTCATGTCGTGGCGGCGACGTTCGTCGATGGCGCGCCAACGCTGGCGCTGGCTGACGGCGCCGTGCTGATCGGCGATCCCCAGGAGCAAAAGCGCGTCGTCGTCTACCCCGACGCGGCGATGCTGACAGCGATCAGCGACGGCAAGACGCTGCTTACCGGCGGCGACGATGGACGCGTCGTCGCGGTGCGGGCCGACGGCGGCCTTGAAGGCATCGGGGACGAGAAGGGCAAATGGATCGATGCCCTGGCGTTGCGCGGCAAGGCCTGCGCGTGGAGCGCCGGCAAGCAGGTGCGGGTGCGTGATGAAAGCGGGACGGTCAAGTCTTGGAGCGCCCCGACGACCGCGCGCGGTCTCGCTTTCCAGCCGAAGGGCTTTCGCCTCGCGGCGACCCATTACAATGGCGCGACGCTCTGGTTTCCGAAGGTCGAAGGGGATCCGCAGACTTTTGAGTGGAAGGGCGCGCATCTCGACGTCACCTTCTCTCCCGACGGCCGTTTTCTCGTGACCTCGATGCAGGAAAACGCGCTGCACGGCTGGCGGCTGCAGGATTCGCGCAACATGCGCATGACCGGATATCCGGGGAAGACGCGTTCGGTCTCCTGGTCGCACGACGGGCAATGGCTCGCGACCTCCGGCGCCGACGCCGCCGTCGTCTGGCCGTTCAAGGAGAAGGACGGGCCGATGGGCAAGGCGCCGCGCGAATGCGGCGTGCGCCAGGCGCGCGTGACCCAGGTGGCCTTTCATCCGAAGGCGCTGGTCCTGGCCATCGGCTATTGCGACGGCCTCGTTCTGCTCGTCCGCCTCGCGGACGCTGCGGAAATTCTGGTGCGCCTTCCCGGCGACGGCGCGGTCAGCGCGCTTGGCTGGGGCGCGATGGGGGCTCAGCTGTTGTTCGGTCTCGAGTTCGGAGCGGCCGGTCTTTTGACCCTGCCCGCCTGACCATTCGGGCTCATGTTGGCTCCGCGCACAAGTTTACGCGAACTCATTATTTCAATGGCTTAGCTGCGCTTTTGCGCAACTTTTTTTGCGCCTTCGGTCTCATCCATTTGAACGCTTCGAAACGAGACCCGAGAAACGGTGAATGCTGTCTGGCGTTTGCGTCTTTGCGAGCGGAGGGCAGCAATCCAGGGAACGTCGCACGCCCTCCCTATCGAGAGACGGGCGCCTTTCGACGCCCTTTGGCTTCTCGCCATGACAATCCACCGAAGCGCGTCTCCCTCTCCGTTGCGTTTCGGGCCTTTCGCCAGACGAAGCGGGTCGTTTCGCAACTACCCATGTGGAGCTCGGGAATGGCGCCGAACCTCACGGACCTCATGCCTCAAGGGCCGCGCGCAGCGCGGCGTCTCGAAGATGGTCCAGTTTGTGGCTTCGTTGGCGCCTCCTGGAGCGTCCTTCGAGGCCGCTGCGCGGCGCCTCAGCGACTGTCTTTGCTGTCAAGCGGGTAGCCAAGACTTTCGGTCTCGCAGGATGGCGTTGAGGATGGTGAGGAGTTTGCGGGCCGCGGCGATGACGACGAGCATTTTGGGTTTGCCTGCGTCAATGAGGCGTTGGCGAAAGGCCTTCAGGACGGGGTTGTGACGGCAGGCGACGAGGCTTGCGAGAAAGAGGGCGGAGCGCACGCTCTTGCGGCCTCCGGCGATCATGGCTTTGCCCTTCCACTGGCCGGACTGGCGGGTGAACGGGGCGAGCCCGGCGAGGCTTGCGATCCGCTTGCCGTCGAGGGTTCCGAGTTCGGGCAGTTCGGCGATGAGGGTGCGCGCGGTGATCGGCCCCACGCCCGGAACGGAGGCGAGGAGGTCCTCCTTCTCGCGCCATGCCGGCGATCCGCGCAACGGAAGCGTCGATTTCCGCATCGATCTCGGAGAGCTCCTTCTCGAGCGCGGCGATCAGGCGAGCGAGGCTGTTGCGGATCCGCATGACCGCGACGCGCTTCTCCCGATTGCGCTCGGCGACGATCATTTCGATGATCTGGCGGCGCCGGGCGACGAGGTCGGCGAGCCGTTGCGTTGCCTCATCGGGCAGTTCGCGCAAGTCCGGCTTGGTCGCCTCGACGAAGCGGGCGATCATGCCCGCGTCGATCGGATCGGTCTTCGCGCGGCGCCCGAGCGCCTGGGCGAAGTGGCGCACCTGCGCCGGATTGACCACCACGACCGGCAGGGAAGCCCCCGCCAGCGCGGCCGCCACGACGGTCTCGAAGCCGCCCGTCGCCTCGACCGCGATCCGCTCCGGGCCCAGCGTCCCCATGCGCTCGACGAGTTCCGCCAGACCTTTGCCGTCGCGCGCGACCGCAAAGGTCTCGCCCTTCGGCAGAACGTGAACGTCGAGCCGATCCTTCGACACGTCGATCCCGACATAGGCCCTTTCCATCTTTCCCCTTCCTTGCGCAAACGGGCTCTTGCGGCCCAAGCGACTGTTCGAGGTCGACGGACAAACGGAGGGGCGACCAGGCTGAGGCGCGGGCTCAAAAGGCCCAAGGACGAGCCGGCGTCCCCTCCGCTACCGCGCCCTCAATCCTATCAGAAGACGCGAAAACCAAGTTACAAGGACGAGGTCCTCGGTATGCTCACCCAAACTTCTACACCCATGGTCGTCCCCAAGCTAAAACCCGGCGCCAACCGGATCGCGGAGCGCCTCTTGAGGCCCGAAGCCGAGTTTTCTGGTCAGAAATACATAACTTAAATTTCTGACTAACGCAATCGATTGTTCCAAAAGTTGTGGCGCCCGACCGCCGCCGGACCCACACATCCAAGACGTTCCACTGGATCACGGTCCGAAGCGCCATGACGATTTCAGAGCCGATGCGAGGCGCTCCAAAACGCCTCGGCGTCGAAAGCGTTTGCCATCTCGATCCCTGGTTTTGTGACGATCTTTAGCGCCGCCGCTTGCCAGCGACGCAGGAAACGGAGAATTCTCCGCCCCGATCGACGCCAGGGATTTCATGCGCGAAGCCTATATCGGAGTGGATGTCGGCACGCTCAGCGCCAGGGCTGGCGTTTTCGATGCGGCAGGGCAGCTGATCGCCAGCGCGCGACGGCCGATCGCCGTCTGGCGCGAGCCCGGCGATATCGTCGAGCAATCTTCGGACAACATCTGGAGCGCGGTCTCATCGGCCGTGCGCGAGGCCATTGAGGCGTCGGGTCTCCCGCCCGAAGCCGTTCGCGGCATGGGCTTCGACGCGACCTGCTCCCTGGTCGCGCTCGACCGCGATGGGCGTCCGCTATCGGTCAGCCCGACCGGGGCGCCCGAGCGCGACGTGATTGTGTGGATGGATCATCGCGCCGTTGACGATTCCGAGCGCATCAACGCCAGCGGACATAAAGCTCTGCGCTACGTGGGCGGCAAGATCTCGCCCGAAATGCACGCGCCAAAGCTGGCCTGGCTAGCCCGATGCAAACCCGAAACGATCGGCGCCGCCGGGCATTTCTTCGATCTGACCGACTACCTGTCGTTTCGCGCCACCGGGTCACTCACCCGCTCGGCCTGTCCGGCGACCTGCAAGTTCGGCTATCTCGCGCACGAGAAGCGCTGGCCGGATGAATTTTTCCATCAGATCGGTCTTGGCTTCCTCAAGGACGACCATTACGCGCGCATCGGCGCCGCGACGGCTTGGCCAGGGACGCCGCTCGGGCAGGGATTGACGGCCGAGTCCGCCGCGGCCATGGCGTTGAGGCCCGGGACGCCGGTCGGCGCCGGGCTGGTCGATGCTCACGCCGGCGCGGCAGGCACGCTGGGGGCGCGAGCGGCCGGCGCGCATGCCGATCCGCGCCGGCGTCTGGCTTTGATTCTGGGCACGTCGTCGAGCTGCATGGCCCTTGCCGACGGGCCGCGGTTCATCGACGGGATTTGGGGGCCTCATTTCGGCGCGCTCACCCCTGATCAATGGCTTATCGACGGCGGTCAATCGGCATTCGGCGGAGCGATCGACCACCTGCTGCGCCTGCATCCTGCCTTTGCGGAATTGTCCGCGCGGGCGGGGGCGCAGGCCCTCCACGCGCTCGAGACAGAGATCGTCGCCCGGGCCGGCGGCCTTTCGCAGGCGGCGTTGATCGCGGAGGACTCTGCATGTCCTGCCTGACTTCATCGGCAGCCGATCGCCGTCGGCCGATGCAGGCGCGCGCGGCGGCGTGATGGGGATGGACCTGCGCGAAGACGCCGCGAGCTTGCAGGAACTCTATGTGGCCGGGCTCTGCGGCCTCGCTTATGGCTTGGCCGATATCGTGAGTAAGCTCGAGCGATCAGGCTACGAATTTGATTCGATCGTCGTCAGCGGCGGCGCCGCGCGCAGCGAAATGGTCCGCCAGATCATCGCCGATGTATGCAGCAAGACAGTGGAATCGCCGGAGACCCCGGAGCCGGTGCTTCTGGGTTCCGCGATGGTGGGCGCGGTCGCGGCGGGGACGCAGACGATGGCCTCCGCGATGTCCTCGATGTCGACGCTCGCCACAGGCGCGGCGGCGCCGGCAGGCGGGACGTTCGCGGCGTTCCATGCGCGAAAGGCCCATGCCTGCGAGATGCTGCGCCGAACTGAGCGGGAGATTCGTGAGCTCGACCCACAAGTCTTGCTGGCCTGAATTGGTCATTTTCGATTGTGACGGGGTGCTGGTCGACAGCGAACTGATCGCGCTCGGCGTCATGCGCCGCAGGCTGAGCGAAGCCGGCCTTCGCCTGACCGATCAGGAAACACGCGAGCGCTTCCTGGGGCGTCGGCTCGATTCAGCCATGCTTAGAATCGAAGCCGAGCTCGGGGCGCCATTGCCCGAGGCGTTTCCTGTCGATTTTTCGCGCGAGATTCTGCTGGCGTTCGAGCGCGAACTGAAAGGCGTCGAAGGGGTGCGGCAGGCGGTCGAAGGTTTGCGTGCGCGCGTATGCGTCGCCTCTTCGAGCGGGCATGACAGGCTGCGCCACTCGCTGCGGCTGGCCGGCTACGAGAGCTTGTTCGCGCCCTACATTTTTTCCGCCGCCGAGGTTGCGGAGGGAAAGCCCAGTCCGGATCTTTTCCTGCATGCAGCGCGCGTTATGGGCGTCGAGCCGAAAGACTGCCTCGTGATCGAGGACAGCGTCGCGGGCGTCGCCGCCGGGCGGGCGGCCGGAATGATGGTGTTCGGGTTTGTCGGCGCGAGCCATTTCTTGCCTCCTGACGAAGGAGCGGATTTGATCGCGGCCGGCGCGGAGCTCCTCTTCGACGATATGGCCCGGCTCCCCGGCCTCGTCGCCGCGCGGGCGTCCCGAGCGGACGCCAAGGGCGCGGACTAAAAGCCATGGCGCGCAAGTCGGATCACGACGGATTGCGGCTCGACGAGGCGGCCCGCGCCGGATGGCTCTATTACGTCGCCGGCAACACCCAGGACGAGATCGCGCGCAAGCTCGGCATTTCGCGCCAGGCGGCGCAGCGCCTGGTTTCGCTGGCGATCAGCGAGCGGCTCATCAAGGTCAGGCTCGATCATCCGATCGCGCGCTGCATGGAGCTCGCCGCGGCGCTCAAGCTGCGCTACGACCTCAGGTTCTGCGAAGTCGCCCCGACCGATCCGGCCTCGACCTCGTCGACGCTCGGCATCGCTCAAGTCGCCGCGGCGGAATTCGAACGCTGGCTGCGCCGCTCCGAGCCGGCGATCATCGGCATCGGCACAGGCCGCACGATGCGCGCCGTCGCCGACCAATTGCCGGCGATGGAATGCCCGCAGCACAAGCTGGTCGCGATGGTCGGCACCACCAAGACCGACGGCTCGGCTTCGTTCTACGACGTCATCATTCGCGTGTCCGACAGCGTGCGCGCGCCGCACTATCCGATGCCGCTGCCGGTCATCGCCCGCTCGGTCGAGGAGCGCGAACTCCTGACCAGCCTCGCCTCGGTGAAGAGCCTGTTTGACCTCGTCGAGCGCACCGACGTCAGTTTCGTCGGCGTCGGCGCGGTCGGCGACTCGGCCGCGCTGGTGCAGGACGGCATCATCACCCGGCAGGAAGCCGAGGCGTTGCGCCAGCTTGGCGCGGTCGGGGAAATTACCGGCTGGGCGTTCGATTCGGCGGGAAAGGTGCTTACGGAAGGGACGAACCAGCGGGTCGCCTCGGCGCCGTTGCGGCGCGCCGACAACCGACTCGTGATCGGCGTCGCGATGGGGCCGTCGCGGCGCGCGCCGGTCCGCGGCGCGCTCGCGGGGCGGCTCATTTCTGGCTTGGTTACCGACGAGGCGACCGCAGAGCATCTGCTGCAGCGATGAATCGGAGGCAAAAAAGGTCCGAAATGCCAGATTTTGACCGGAATCTGGATTTTTGGCTGCGTGGCGAAAATCTGCATTGACTCGCGCCCAAACTTATGGCGAATATTCGCCCGCTAGCTTGGCAAATGCCCAAATGGGCATGCCGCACGGAGGAAACGCTATGAAGGTTCTCGTGAAGGGGCTGCTCGGCGCCGTTGCGCTCGCAGGCTTCTCGCTTCCCGCTTACGCCGAAACGACGCTGACGATCGCGACCGTCAACAACGGCAATATGATCGACATGCAAAAGCTGACGGACGATTTCACCAAGGCCAATCCCGACATCAAGCTCAACTGGGTCACGCTCGAAGAGAACGTGCTGCGTCAGAAAGTGACGACCGACATCGCCACCAAAGGCGGCCAGTTCGATATTCTGACCATCGGCACTTACGAGATGCCGATCTGGGCGAAGAAGAAATGGCTGGTGCCGCTCGACAAGCTCGGCGCCGACTACGATGTCGACGACCTCCTCCCCGCCATCCGCTCTGGCCTCTCGTACGACGGCAAGCTTTACGCCGCGCCGTTCTACGGCGAGAGCTCCTTCGTCATGTACCGCAAGGACCTGATGGATAAGGCCGGCCTTAAGATGCCGGAGAAGCCGACCTGGGAGTTCATCAAGCAGGCGGCCGACAAGATGACCGACAAGGCGGCGGGCGTCTATGGCATCTGCCTGCGCGGCAAGCCGGGCTGGGGCGAGAACATGGCGTTCCTGACCGCGATGCCAATTCGTTCGGCGCGCGCTGGTTCGACGAGAAATGGAAGCCACAGTTCAATACGCCCGGAATGGAAGAGCGACGCTCGACTACTACGTCGCCGCTGATGAAGGCCGATGGGCCTCCCGGCGCCTCGTCGAACGGCTTCAACGAGAACCTTGCCCTGTTCAACGACGGCAAGTGCGGCATGTGGATCGACGCGACGGTCGCCGCCGGGTTTGTGACCGGCCAAGATTCGAAGGTTGCCGACAAGGTCGGCTTCGCGCTCGCGCCCGGACAACGGTCTGGGCAAGCGCGGCAACTGGCTGTGGGCATGGTCGCTCGGCATCCCTGCCGGCACGAGCAAGGCCGACGCGGCGAGAAGTTCATCTCGTGGGCGACCGAGCAAGCAGTACACCGATCTCGTCGCCTCGAAGGAGGGCTGGGCGAGCGTTCCGCCGGGCACGCGCACCTCGCTCTACAAGAACGCGGACTATCAGAAGGCGGCGCCGTGGGCCGCAGATGACGCTCGAATTCGATCGATTCGGCCGACCCGGCGCATCCGACCGTGAAGCCGGTTCCCTACACAGGCGTGCAGTTCGTCGCGATCCCCGAGTTCCAGGGCATCGCGACTGACGTCGGGCAGGACTTCTCGGCGGCTCTCGCCGGAACGATGACCGTCGACCAGGCGCTCGCGAAGGCCCAGGCCAGCACCGAAACCGCAATGAAGAAGGCCGGCTACATCAAGTGAGCTAAGCCGCTTCCCCGCCGCTTCGCTCCGCGTAGTTCGCGCGAGGCGGCGGGAAGGGGCGTTCCTCCCGCCCCCCCCCCTTCTCGTTCGCGAGAAGGGGGAAGGGGCAGGAGATGAGGAACGCGATAACGAGTGAACGCGTCGGCGACCGCGAATCGGGCGACCGGCGCGCGAAACGGGAGGAGAGGGCCACAACGATGGCGACGCAGCAAACAGCGACGGCGGGTCGCGCTCTCGTTTCACCATCGGTCATCCTGCTCTTCATCTGGATGATCGTGCCGCTGGCGATGACGCTCTATTTTTCGACGCTGCGTTACAGCCTGCTCGACCCCGACAACACCGGCTTCGTCGGGCTCCAGAATTATACGTCATTCCTCACCGACCCGGATTTCATCGCCGCGCTTATCAATACGCTCGTCTTCGTCGTCTCCGTGCTCGTCATCAGCGTTGGCGGGGGCATGCTGGTCGCATTGCTGATGGACCAGCCGGTGTTCGGGCTGAATATCCTCCGGCTCATGGTCATCGCGCCGTTCTTCGTCATGCCGACGGTCAGCGCGCTCGTGTGGAAGAATCTGCTGATGAACCCGGATTCCGGGCTGTTCGCCTGGATCGCCCGATCGTTCGGGTTTCGAGCCGATCGTCTGGTTCACCAATTGGCCCATGCTGTCGGTCATCATCGTCGTCTCCTGGGAATGGCTGCCGTTCGCGAGCCTTATCCTTCTGACCGCGCTGCAGTCGCTCGATGAGGAGCAGAAGGAGGCGGCCTCGCTCGACGGCGCGGGCGCGTTCTCCTATTTCGGCTATATCGTCCTGCCGCATATCGCGCGCGCGATCACGGTCGTCATCCTGATCGAGACGATTTTCCTTCTCAGCGTATTCGCGGAAATCTACGTCACGACCTCCGGCGGTCCCGGCGTCGCGACCACGAATATCCCCTTCCTCGTCTACAAGCAGGCGCTGCTCAACTTCGATGTCGGCAGCGCTTCCGCGGGCGGCATCGTCGCCGTCATTCTCGCCAACATCGTCGCGATCTTCCTGATGCGCATCATCGGCAAGAACCTGGAGGGCTGAACGATGGCCATCAAGAAATCCATGGGCCAACGCGTCGGCGTCACGATTCTCGCCTGGGTCGTCGCCTTCCTGATCTTCTTCCCGATCCTTTGGACGTTCCTGACCAGCTTCAAGAGCGAGCTGGACGCCATCGCCATGCCGCCGAAATTCCTGTTCTTCAACTGGACGCTGGAAAACTATGTCGAGGTCCAGCAGCGCTCGAACTATCTGAAGTTCGCCTTCAATTCGGTCGTGCTTTCGATCGGCGCGAACCTGGTCGGTCTCATCATCGCCGTTCCGGCCGCCTGGTCGATGGCGTTCGCGCCGGGCAAGCGCACCAAAGATCTCTTGATGTGGATGCTGTCGACCAAGATGATGCCGGCGGTCGGCGTGCTGGTGCCGATCTATCTCCTGTTCAAGAACCTGGGTCTGCTCGACAGCCTGTTTGGCATCGGCCTCGTGCTGATGCTGCTCAATCTGCCGCTTTTGGTCTGGATGCTCTACACCTACTTCAAGGAGATCCCGAACGACATCCTCGAGGCCGCGCGCATGGACGGGGCTTCGCTCCTGAACGAGATCGTGTACGTGCTGACGCCGATGGCGGTGCCGGGCATCGCCTCGACCATGCTGCTCGCGATCATCCTGTCGTGGAACGAGGCGTTCTGGACCCTCAATCTGACGACGTCGAACGCCGCGCCGCTGACCGCCTTCATCGCCTCTTACTCCGCGCCGGAAGGCTTCTTCTGGGCCAAGCTTTCGGCGGCCTCGACGCTCGCCATCGCGCCGATCCTCATCCTCGGCTGGTTCTCGCAGAAACAGCTGGTCCGAGGCTTGACCTTCGGCGCCGTCAAATGATCCGGCAATAAGGAATTGCCGCCATGGGAAGCATTCAACTGAAGGACGTGCGCAAGGCATTCGGCGCCGTCAGCATCATCAACGGCGTCAATCTCAATATCGAGAACGGCGAGTTCGCGGTGTTCGTCGGGCCGTCCGGCTGCGGCAAGTCGACGCTTCTGCGCCTCATCGCCGGTCTCGAGGACGTCACCTCCGGTCAGGTGCTCATCGACGCCAAGGACATGACAAATGTCGGTCCCGCGCAGCGCGGGCTCGCCATGGTGTTCCAGTCCTACGCGCTCTATCCGCACATGAGCGTGCGCGGCAACATCGCCTTCGCGCTCAAGATGGCCGGACAGAAAGCCGACGTCATCGAGCAGAAGGTGCGCAAGGCCGCGACGACGCTGAACCTGACCGATTATCTCGACCGCAAGCCGCGCCAGCTTTCCGGCGGCCAGCGCCAGCGCGTCGCGATCGGGCGCGCGATCGTGCGCGAGCCGAAGGCGTTCCTGTTCGACGAGCCGCTGTCCAATCTCGACGCCGCGCTGCGCGTGCAGATGCGGGTCGAGATCGGCGAGCTTCACGAGGCGCTCAAGACGACGATGATCTATGTCACTCACGATCAAGTCGAGGCGATGACCATGGCGGACAAGATCGTGGTGCTCGACCGCGGCTCGGTCGCGCAGGTGGGTTCGCCGCTCGAGCTCTACAACAGGCCTAACGGCCTCTTCGTCGCGGGCTTCATCGGCTCGCCGACCATGAACCTGATCAAGGGCGCGCCCGCCGCGAAGCGCGGCGCGGAGACGATCGGCATCCGGCCCGAACATGCGGACGTATCGACGACCGCCGGCGAGTGGCCCGCGAAGGTGCGCCTCGCCGAACACCTTGGCTCCGACACCTTCGTCCATGCGGAGGCCGACGGCATTGGGCCGATGACACTGCGTTTGGAAGGCGAGGCGGCGCTGACGCCGGGCCAGAACATTTTCGTCACGCCGCGTGAAGCGCACCTGCATCGTTTCGATAAAGACGGCAGACGGATCAACTGAGGTCGGGCTCGCGGCGAACGCGTCAGTTCCAGGTTTGACTTGAAGAGTGGGTTCGAATCATGAGCGTCAAACTCTCGGCGGCGGCGCTCTCGCGCTTGCCCGCAGGCGTTGCGGCTCCGAAATATCAACGTTCTGACCTTCGCGCCGGTATCGTTCATATTGGCGTCGGCAATTTTCACCGGGCGCATCAGGCGGTCTATCTCGACGACCTGTTCAACGCCGACCGCGACCACGACTGGGCGATCATCGGAGCCGGAGTGCGCGACGCGGACGTGACGATCCGCGAAAAGCTCAAGGAGCAGGACTGGCTGACGACGGTCGTTGAGCAAGAGGCGGATACGACCCGTGTCCACGTCACCGGTTCGATGATCGATTTCGTTCGACCCTATGACACCGCAGCGTTGCTCGATGCGCTTTCCGACGCCCAATATTCGCATCGTCTCGCTGACCGTCACAGAGGGCGGATACTACATCTCGCCGGCGACGCAGCATTTCGATCCCGCCCATCCGGATATCGTTTACGACTTCGCAGCACGCGGAGGCGCCGAAGACGGCCTTCGGATTGATCGCCGCTGGACTCAAGCGCCGCCGCGCCGCGGGAACTGCGCCTTTTACCGTGATGTCCTGCGACAACATTCCGGGCAATGGTCACGTCACCGAGAACGCCGTCGCTGGCCTCGCGGAGCTTGCCGATCCCGAACTCGCGCGTTGGATTCGCGCCAACGTCGCCTTTCCCAATTCCATGGTCGACCGTATCACTCCGGCGACGACCGACCGGGAACGCGCCATTCTGCGCGACAAGTGCGGCCTTGAGGACGATTGGCCGGTCTTTTGTGAAAAGTTCCGGCAATGGGTGGTGGAGGACAAGTTTCCTGCCGGGCGGCCGGCGCTGGAGACGGTCGGGGTCACGTTCACCTCTGATGTGTCGCCGTACGAATTGATGAAGATCCGTATCCTCAATGGCGGTCACGCCGCGATTGCCTATCCAGCCGGGCTGCTTGACATCCATTTCGTTCACGAAGCGATGGCGGACGAACAGATCCGCGCGTTTCTCGAAAAGCTGACCAAGAGCGAGATCCAGCCGGTGGTTCCGCCGCCGCCCAACACCAGTCTCGACGACTATCGCGAATTGATTGTGCGCCGCTTCGCCAATCCGAAGATCGGCGATACCATTCAGCGCCTCTGCTTTGACGGCTCGAACCGTCAGCCGAAGTTCATTCTTCCGACCGTCGCCGATCGGCTGAAGGCAGGCGGGTCCTTCCGGGGTCTGGCGCTCGTGTCGGCTTTGTGGTGCCGCTATTGCTACGGCGAGACCGAAAGCGGAAAGCCGATCGCGCCAAACGACCCCAACTGGGAGCAGTTGCAAGAGGCGGCGAAGCCGGCGCGCAACGATCCGCGCGCGTTCCTCCAATTACATCATATCTTCGGCGATCTAACGGCCAACCCAAGCTATGTCCGCGCGTTTTCCGACGCGCTCGCTGCGCTTTGGGCGCATGGCGTTCGATCGACTTTAGCCGACTACCTGTCGGACAAAGCTTGAGCGAAAGAAGGCGCCCTATTCAAGCCAGCGGGCCCACGACCACTTCGATGGCGGCGACTGGTTGAACTGACGACATCGCCGTGGAGGCTTCCCGCCTATGTATTTGGATCGTTTCAATCTCAAGGGCCGCATCGGGGTCGTAACCGGCGGCGGGCAGGGGATTGGTCTCGCCTGCGTGGAGGCGCTGTCCGAGGCGGGCGCGCATGTCTATATCGCCGACCGCAATCTTAAGGTTGCGCGGGAAGCGCAGGCGGCGATGAAAGCGAAAGGCTACGCTGCCGAGATCATCGAGATGGAGGTCACCGACTTCGAAGCAGGTGGACGCGGCCGCGGCGCGGGTGATTGCGGAAAAGGGCCGCGTCGACATCCTGGTCTGCAACGCCGGCATCGCGAGATCTCAGACACCGGCCGAAGACGTGACCGACGAGCACTGGCTGAATGTCATCGACGTCAACCTCAACGGCCTCTTCTGGTGCTGCCGCGCGTTCGGCAAAAGCATGCTGGCGGCGGGGCGGGGGTCGATCGTGAACATCGGCTCGATGTCGGGTTTCATCGTCAACAAGCCGCAGCAGCAGGCCTATTACAACGCTTCAAAAGCGGGTGTGCATCATCTGACGAAATCGCTTGCGGCGGAATGGGGAGCGCGCGGCGTGCGAGTCAACGCCGTGGCGCCGACTTATATCAACACGCCGCTGACGGCTCACGCGAAGACGAATGAGGCGATGATGGGTCCCTGGCTCGACGGCACGCCGATGGCGCGCATGGGCGAGCCGGATGAGATCGCGGCCGTCGTCCTCTTTCTCGCGTCCGACGCCTCGAGCCTGCTGACCGGGTCGATCGTGCTGGCTGACGGCGGCTATACGTGCTGGTAAAGCCAGGCTTGGTCAGTCGCAGGAGAGGGACGGGATGGATCTCGGGCTCAAAGGGAAAGTCGCTGTCGTCACCGGCGGCAGCGTCGGCATTGGTCTTGCCGTCGCCGAGGGCCTCGCGGCCGAGGGCGTCGACATCGTCATCGCCGCGCGCGGCGTCGAGCGGGTGCGCGGGGAGGCCAGTCGGATCGCCAAATCCTTTGGCGTCCGGGCTGAAGGGCTGGCTTGCGATGTCGCCAAGCGCGAGGGAACGGACGACCTTATCGCCGACGTGAAGCGTCTGTTTGGCGGCGCCGACATCCTCATCAACAACGCCGGCACCGGCAGCAACGAGACGGTGCTCGCGGCGCCGGACGAGAAATGGCAGGCTTATTGGGACCTGCACGTGATGGCGGCGGTGAGACTTGCGCGCGGCCTCGCGCCGCTCATGAAGGCGCGGGGCGGTGGCGTCATCCTGCACAACGCCTCGATCTGCGCCGCCCAGCCTCTTTGGTACGAGCCGATCTACAATGTGACCAAGGCGGCCTTGATGATGTTCTCGAAGACGCTGTCGACCGAACTCATCGGCGACAATATCCGCGTCGATTGCGTCAACCCTGGCCTTATCCTCACGCCGGACTGGATCAAGACCGCAAAAGAGCTCACCGCTGACAAGGGCGGCGACTGGCAGGCCTATCTCGACAGCGTCGCGCGCGAACACGCGCCGATCAAGCGATTCGCGACGCCCCAGGAATTGGCGAACTTCTTTGTCTTCCTCTGCTCGGAGCGTGCGAGCTATTCCGTCGGTTCAACCTATTACGTCGACGGGGGAATGTTGAAGTCGGTCTGAGCCGCACGCCGCCCGCGAGCGCGGATCAGTGATGCCGTTGCGCCAATTCTCCGGGTTGCGGCTCGCGCCGTTGAGTGTCCGCCAAGCGGATCCGGTTGGTGACGCCGACCACGCCCAGTACGCTTTTCACGTCGGACTCGGCGCAGCTTCTTTGATAGGGCAGGTCAACCAGTCCGGAAACCGTCACCCAGCCGTTCTCGACGTCGACGTTCAGCCGGTCCCGAGGGACCGCCAAATCCCAATGGAGCGCGTTCAAAACGCGCATGCGCACGTCTTCGCTCTGCAACCGCATCTCGACCTCCCGGCGTCAAGGTATTTTGAAGCCTCTAGCCTCAAGAGCTGTCGACGACTCGTTCGCGAATCGTCCGCTCGTTCCTTGGTGCGGCCAGATTCCTAGCGAATCAGTAGAGCGAAATTTTGACGAGACCGCCGAGAGAAGAGCCCCAATGGGCCTAGTCAGATCTGCGCCCGCGGCTCGGACTTCAGGAACACCCCTTCGTCGACATCCATGGCGTTGCCGCGCCAGGTGACGTTGCGGCCAGACCAGCCACCCGCCCACAGGAACGGCAGCAGGAGGTCGCGCACCAGCCACGCTGCGGGACTTCGCCACGACAGCGGCCAGCCGGCGAGAAAGGCGAGGATGGCCTCGGCGCCGTAACAGAATGCAGCCGCCTGCAAGGCGCCGAGGACCGGGTTGATCCCGAATACCGGCGCGGCGACAGCGGCTGAGATGAAGGTGAGAAGGCTAGTCGTCAAAACCTCGGGAGCGAAAAAGAACGGGAAGGTCGCGCGCCTCAGCCGCGCCCAGCGAAGCTGCCTCGACCAGACGTCGCGCAGACGTCGCTTGCCCAGCGGCTGCTGGAATGGTCGGTCGACCAGATGAGCGTTGAACCCTTGCGCCCGGATAAGCTTCGTCGCCGCCGCGTCTTCCGCGATCTCCGCTCCCAAAGCTTCGATGCTTCCGCCCGCTTCCAGGATCTCCCGACGCCATAGCATGGTCTTGCCTTGGGCGAACCCGTAGCCGCAGGATTCGCCCGCATATTGCCAGCGCGCCTGATAGGTGTTGAGAAAAGCGCACTCGATCTCGGCGCCGAAGGACTCGGGTCGAGAGCCGATAGGGGGGGCGCAGACGATGCCGGTCTTGGAGCGCCAGCGCGCGAGCAAGCGCTGAATGTAGTCGACTGGCATCAACACATTGGAATCGGCCATGATCACCCAATCGTGCCGCGCCGCCTTCCATCCCTTGACGACATTGTTGAGTTTGGGGTTGGCGCTGATCCGGTCGTCGCCGATCAACAGGCGGGCCGGGCGCCCGGGATTGGCCGCGATCGCGTTCCGCACCAGAGGTGTGATCGGATCATCGCCGCTGGCGAGGCAGAAGATGATCTCGTAGCTTGGGTAGTCGAGAGCAAAAATGGATCGCAACGTTTCGCGCGAGAACGTCTCGACGCCGCACAAAGGCTGCACGATTGTGACGCTGGGAGCATCCTTGGGCGGCGGTAGCGACCCGCCCGGCCGTCGCCTGCACCGCATCGTGGCGAGCACGACGCTCAGCCCATGCATCCCCGCGCTGGTAGCGCAAATCCCCGCCGCCAGGGCGCCTATTGTCATGGGGCCAGACTACCCGAATCACAAGGCCTTGTCACACCATATTGCCGCGCCCGCACGACGCTTCTATGAAGGCGAATGGCCCCTCTTCCGGTGGTCCGGTTCGCGCCTTCGCCGACCGGCCGCATTCATATCGGCAACGCCCGCACGGCTCTCTTGAACTGGCTCTTCGTCCGCCGCCGCGGCGGAACGTTCATCCTGCGCTTCGACGACACGGATCTCGAGCGTTCCAAGAGCGAATACGCCGACGCGATCGAGGCGGATCTCGAATGGCTTGGAATCCGGCCCGACCTGGTGCGCCGCCAGTCGGAGCGGATGGCGGCGTATGACGAGGCCGCCGCGAGGCTCAAGGATCTGGGCCGGCTTTACCCGGCCTATGAGACGGCGGAGGAGCTCGACCGGCGCCGCAAGCGGCAGCAGGCGCGCGGGCTGCCGCCGGTCTACGATCGCGCCGCCTTGCGCCTCTCGGCGGACGAGAAGGCCGCGCTCGAAGCCTCAGGCCGCAAGCCGCATTGGCGTTTTCGCCTCGAACCAACGATCGTGCGCTGGGACGACGTCGTGCGCGGCGAGAGCCACATCGATTGCGCCTCGCTCTCCGATCCGGTCCTCCGCCGCGAGGATGGAACCTATCTCTACACGCTGCCTTCGGTGGTTGACGACATCGATTTTGGCCTGACGCATGTCATTCGCGGCGAGGATCACGTCACCAATACCGCCGTGCAGATCCAGATTTTCGAGGCCCTCGCGGGCGGATCGCCGAGCTTCGGCCACCACAACCTGCTGACCGACGCCGGCGGCGGGGGACTGTCCAAGCGCTCTGGGGCGCTGTCGATCGGCGCGTTGCGCACAAAGGGAATCGAGTCGCTCGCCGTCGCCGCGCTTGCGGTGCTCGTTGGTTCGGCCGAGGCGGTGCGTCCGGTCGCCTCGCTCGACGAACTGGCGAACCTCATCGACCTTTCGCAACTCTCACGCGGCGCGGCCCGATTTGACGAAGCCGAGCTCGAGGCGCTTTCCGCGCGCACGCTGCATCAATTGCCCTATGCCGCGGTTGCCGACCGGCTGGCCGCGCTCGGCGTCGCCGGGCCCAACGCGGAGGCCCTGTGGCTGGCGGTGCGGGGCAACCTTTCGCGTCTCGACGATGCGGCGATCTGGCGACAAGTGACGGAGGGCGACGTCGCGCCGATCGTCGAGGACGCCGACTATCTGAGCCTGGCCGCCTCCTGCGCGCCCGATGACCCATGGGACCCGTCGACCTGGGGAGCCTGGACGACGCGGCTCAAGCAAGCCACCGGCCGCAAAGGCCGAGCGCTCTTTCACCCCTTGCGTCTGGCCTTGACCGGCCGGGAGGCCGGCCCGGAGCTCGCTCTCCTCCTGCCGCTGATTGGCCGCGCTAAAGCGATGGCCCGACTATCCGCACCGCGTGCTTGACTCCGTCGGCTCCGGTCATCTCCACCACGCGGCCCTGCTTCACACTGAAGCTTTTGGCGTTCTGGATGTCGTCGCCGGCAATTCCGGACCCTTCGCGGCTTACTGAGGCGGCTGCGGCGCTGAGCCTGGTGTCCGCGCCGTTGGCGTCGAGGACCGGCGCGGTCGCGGTGTCGAGGGAAGGCGCGGCTGGGTTCGCGCCTGACCCGGGAACTGGCCCAAGAACAGGCGTGGCGCCCGGCCCAGCGAGCAGCGACGCATTCGGCGCGATTGGCTTGCCCTTCGAATCGATGGCCGGCTTGGCCTTGGGATCGATGATCGGCCGGGCCATTTCCGCCGACTTCTCCGGCGTCACCAGAATGTCGTGCTTCTCGTGGCCATACCGTGCTTCCGCGTCGGCCAGCGCGTCCGCCCAGCTCTGCCCCTTGCGCCGGCAGGAGCAGCTCGGATCGTAGGTTTTCTCGAATTTACCGGCGTTGGGCAGATTTGCGTAAGGCTCGCCCGTCGGCGAAGCGGCCTCTTCGATCGTGCCGCCGAACGGGAACGAATAGAGGGCCATGTCTGCGTTGGGGCAGAGGGCTCTGCAAACCTCCTCGAGACTGTCCGCCCGGCTTCCGGCGCCGGAATAGGAAACGGGGAAGAAGCTGCCGTCGCAGGTCCGCACGCACACCGCATAGGAGCCGGCGTGCGCCTGGACGGGTCCTTTCTCGCCCGACGGGCCCGACGGGCGCGGCTGATCGCCGTGGTCTTCGAATCGGGTGTCCGTCTGCGGCTGATCATCGGGCGGCGCCCCGAGCCTGGCTAAGCCGCCGAACAGAGCCTCGAAGACATTGGCGGGCCCCGAGGGCTGCGCGTGGCCGCATTCGGCGTTGTAGCGGGCGACCAGATCGCCTGCCCCGCCGCCGGCGCGCGCCTGAAGGTCGGCGAGATTGGCCTCCATGCGCGAGATTTGGGCGTTGACTTCGCCGCATTGCGGCGGCGGCTCCGAGCCGAAAAACAGGAACTTGCGGTTGCCGCAGCCGAGCGAACCGGCGTAGGCCCTAGTGCGCCCAAGCTCGGCGCGCTGGCGTTCAACCGCCGCCTGCGAGCCGCTCGACCCGCGGCGCGCGGCGATGGCCTGCTGCAAGCGCGCGCACTCGGCGTTTTGCGCCAGCGCAACGTCGCCGCTGAAAGCGACGACCGAAGCCGCGAGCGCCGCCAAGGCGCCGAGCGACGCCAGAAATCCGCCCTGTCCAAAAGCGCTTCGCATGCGTGTCCTGGCCGTCCTCATCAATCCGCTCCGCGCGCTTTGCGATCCTTGGACGCCCGGGCCGCCTTCAGTAGGCGCGTGGTTAGAGACCGGCATCGCGGCGTGAACAAGGCGGCGACCTCGGGCCGCGCCCGCCGCTTCATATGTGTTTTCCCCGGAAGACGCCATAGATGGCAGTCCGTCTGCGTCTCGGGCCCTCATCCGGCGCCATAGCCCGTTCGAAAGAACGGGCGTTCTTCCGAACACCCTATGGGCGCCGCCTTCTCCCCGAGGGAGAAGGGGTTCCGCGCCTCTTCCCTTCTCCCTCGGGGAGAAGGTGGCCGGCGTAAGCCGGCCGGATGAGGGCCTGCGGCGCCCGTGTTGGCTTCAGCAGGCCGGATCGGGCATAATGGGGCGATGGCAGACGCGGACGCGCGCCCCACCAATGCGCCCGAAATCACCGTCAGCGAACTGGCGAACGCGCTCAAGCGCGCGATCGAAGACCGGTTCGGCTACGTGCGCGTCAGGGGCGAGATTTCCGGCTACCGCGGGCGTCAATCGTCGGGCCACGCCTATTTTTCCCTCAAGGACGCCAACGCACGGCTCGACGCCGTCATCTGGCGCACCACGCTCCAGCGCATGCGGCTCAAGCCGGAGGAGGGGCTCGAAGTCGTCGCGACCGGGCGATTGACCACCTTCCCGGGCAAGTCGACCTACCAGATCGTGATCGAAACGCTCGAGCTCGCCGGTGTCGGCGCGCTGATGGCGCTGCTCGAGGCGCGGCGCCGGAAACTCGCCGAGGAGGGGCTGTTCGACGCCGCGCGCAAGCTTAAAGTCCCGTTCCTGCCGAGAGTTGTGGGCGTGGTGACGTCGCCGACCGGCGCCGTCATCCGCGACATTCTGCATCGCCTCGCCGACCGCTTTCCTGTCCGGGTCATCGTCTGGCCGGTGCGCGTTCAGGGCGAGACCTCCGCGGCCGAGGTGGCGGCGGCGATCGACGGCTTCAATGCGCTGCCTGTCGATGGCAGAGCGCCCCGGCCCGACGTGCTGATCGTCGCGCGTGGCGGCGGCTCGCTCGAAGATCTCATGAGCTTCAACGACGAGGCCGTGGTGCGCGCGGTCGCCCGCAGCGTGATTCCGCTGATCGCCGCCGTCGGCCACGAGACCGACTGGACGCTCATCGATCACGCGGCGGACGTGCGCGCGCCGACGCCGACCGCTGCGGCCGAATTCGCGACCCCTGTCCGCATCGATCTTCTCGCGACCATCGCCGAACTGGAGGCGCGCCGACGCGGCGCGATCCTGCGCTTCTCCCACCGACTGCGCAGCGACCTGCGCGCGCTCGCTCGCGCCCTGCCAGGGGGCGAAGCGATCATCGCCGGGCCGCGCCAACGCCTTGATCGCGCGTCGGAAATGCTCGCCCAGCGCATGCGCGGGGCGATCGACCAGCGCGCGCTCAAGGTCGCGGGTCTCGCCCGCCAACTCGCGCGCCATTCGCCGCGCGCCCATCTCGCGGGCCTGCGCGAGCGGTTGAGGGGCTTGAGCGGGCGTTTGGCGCGAGCGCGGCCGCTGCTCATCGAACGGCCGCGCCGGTCGGCGGAAGCCGTGAGCCGGACTTTCGTCCGCGAGGCGGCGCTCCTGGCGAGGCGCCGCGGCGAGCAGGCGGCCGCGCTGACGCGCCTCGCCGCCCGCATGACGCGCGCCTATGACGAACGCCTGCAGGCTCGGCGCGCCCAGCTCTTTTCCGCCGGGCAATTGCTCGGCGCGATGAGTTATCGCGGCGTGTTGTCGCGCGGCTTCGCGCTCGTGCGGGACGAGACGCAAAAACCTCTGTGGCGCGCGACTGAGGTCAAGCAGGCGCAGCGCCTCGAGATCGAATTCGCCGACGGAAAGATCGGCGCCATCGCCGGGGGCCGCGTCGGTCCGCCCATGACGCCGCCCGCGCTGCTGCCGCGCAGACGCGCCAAATCGGACAAGGACCCGGAGGGGCAGGGGTCGCTGTTCTGAGCGGCTTCGGCGCTTAGATACTACCTAGCTTAGTTGGTATTCATTCCAAATGAATCCAAGCAAAACCAAGGAAATCCAAGAAAAAAGGCTTGGATTTGCTTGGATTCCTTTGGCCAATTCGGGGCTTTTCAATGGGTTACGGCGAATCCAAATAAAAAAATCTTTTCCCTCTTTTTTAGGTCCGGCGGCGAACGTCTCGAGGCTCTCCGGCTAGCGGCAGACCGGTTCCAGCGTGTGGGAATAGATATAGCACCTATTCCGGATAAAGAAAAGAAATTGCAGGCTCTTACAGCGTTCGCTGTTGCTCTGGGAATTCAGCCTTGGATCGTCATGGCCGGCCTTGTGCCGGCCATCCACGCCGCCCCGCCGCGATAATCTCTGTTATCAAAAAATAATGTCTCTTATCAGATGCTTATCCTGATAGAACAGCGTTCTCGTGGATAGCCGGGACACCCCCGGACTGTGATCCGGGGCCGCCATGACGCCTTTATGAGCGCCAATTGCAGGAAAAATTATACGGAGCCGAGCGCTCTTCATGGGAGGGTGCTCCGCCGTCACACCTCGGGTGTCTCGCAGCCGGCGACGCTGTGTCTCACGCCCGACGGTAGCCACGCGGGTGCACACCGACAACTTCAAACCGGCGGTGCGACTGGGCGGCCCGGAACAAAGCTTAGAAAAATAGCGTTGGCGCGGCACGATCCAACGGATCGGGAGGATCCAACCAAAGGAGTTTCCGATGAAATGCTTTTTGTTTGCCGCGCTGTCCGCGACAGCGATTTCCGCGCTCGCGGTCGCGACGCCCGCCGCCGCTCAAGAAAACGCCCCGGGTTCGCCGAAAGGCACCGCTCCGGCGACGATCGAGGGGTATGGTCCGTCGTCGGCCATCGTCTGCGATCAGGCCGGCACGACCTGCTGGCATTCGGCGGAGCGGTATGACTATCCGTCAGGCGCCAACGTCGTCGTTCATCCGTACGACTGGCGGTCGGACAATGGCGCCAACTACGCCTGGAGGGAGCACCCCGGCCGCGGCTATTGGCAGGGAAATCAGTGGACGCCGTTCTGACCGGCCAAGCGCAGGGGCAATACAGGCGCATTAATCGCCAAAATCGAGCAAAAACTGCTCAAAAAGCACAGATTTACCGCCGCGCGGGAACAGGCCGCGCGGCGGTCGTTGTGGCGTAATCGCAGCCGCCATCCCTCAAAATTCGAGACCATAAGGAGTCATGATCATGGGTCTTTTTTCCAAGGACATCGCATCGATGGATGATCTGTTCGTCCACCAGTTGCAGGACATTTACTATGCCGAGAAGCGGATCGTCAGCGCGCTGCCCGACATGATCGCCAAGGCGAGTTCGCCTGCGCTCAAGTCCGCGTTTGAAGCCCATCTCGGGCAGACCAAGAATCATGTGAAGCGCGTCGAGCAGGTGTTCCAGATGCACGGCGCGCAGCCGAAGCAGGTCGATTGTCCCGCCATCGACGGCATCCTCGAAGAGGCGGACGAAGTCGGCGGCGAAATCGAGGACAAGAAGGTTTTGGACGCTGCGCTTATTGCCTCGGCGCAAGCGGTCGAGCATTACGAGATGAACTCGATACGGCACATTGATCGCATGGGCGAAATCGCTGGGCCGTGCGGATTGCGCCCAAATGTTGCAACAGAATCTGGCTGAAGAAAAAGCCGCGGATGAGAAGCTGACCACGCTTGCGGAGAACGAGGTCAACCGCGCGGCGGCCTGACGAAGATCGACTTGAGTTCAACGCCGGCGATGGTCAAGCCGTCGCCGGCGCGCTTGTTACGGGTTGCGACGTAAGAGCAACGGCAATTGCGCCGCGCCCGGCTCTGAATGTCGCGCCAAGCGCGGCGTATCCAGAGGCGCTTCCAGCAGCGCCACGCCGAGTAGCAGCCGGCGCCGCAAAACTCCATTCGAATGGCGCCGGGGCGCCGCGACGCAGCGTGAGACGCTGTGCGGTGATGCGGCGTCGGCGCCTCGAGCGTGCGGCATCCAACAGAGGGCGCTGACATTGGTGAAGATTCGTCGCGTCGACGATGGGGAAAGCACGAGCGCGAACGTCCTTACTCATGGCGAATAAAGAGCGGCGCCACAGTGTTCAGGGAAAAGCGCTTGACCCTCAAGTTCGCCTGAGAAATGGTCGCGTCCGGGAGCTAGCGCCTTCCGCTCTTGAGTTTACGCGAGGATCGCTCCGTTGCGCCTCCTCCCCCCATAGCCCGTCCAACAGACGGGCGTCCTTCGGGCGCCCTATGGTGGGCGAGGACAGAGGAGGGGGGTCGCGCCGTCCTAAGCGACAAGCGACCGATGGCCAATTCGATAATCTCCTCGGTCCGCGCGACCCCCCACCCATAGGGCGTTCGGGAGAACGCCCGTCCCTCGGACGGGCTATGCCCGCCCCCACATAGGGCGTCCGGAAGGACGCCCGTCTCTCGACGGGCTATGAGGGGCGGGTGCGCTAACGCCATCGATTCTATCCAAATGCAGCAGACTGTAGTCCCCCAGTCGATTTGACAAGCGCGTACGCGAGAAGTCTGCATGCCTGCGCTTAGACCAATGCGACGCGGCTCGCGCCGTGGAAGCCGAGTCCGTTTCAACAATGACAAGCGGTTCCAATGAGGAACGACAACAAGGAGGAAGCGCCATGAAGCTTTTGAGCACGATTGCTTGCGGAGCCTTGCTATCGATTCCAACGGTCGCGATGGCGACCGATCTCGCGCCGCTCGACGTCCCGGCAAAGGCGCTGCCCGCGCCGACGGCGGACATCAGCCCCGGAATGCAGGCGTTCGAGGGCGCGCCGCTCAATCCCAACTGGAACAAGCTGTGGAAGACGGGCGAAGAGGCGCGCGCCTTCGCCGACAAGCAGGCCGCGGACACCGTCAAGACCATTCCCGCCTTGCTCGCCCGCCAGCATGTCAAATCCGAAGCTTCGACGATCGACGGCGTTCACGTTTACGTTCTCACGCCCGACGACATTCCGCCGGAGAACAAGGACAAGGTTCTCATCCACCTTCATGGCGGCTGCTATGTGCTGTTCCCCGGAGAGTCCGGCACGCCTGAAGGAATTATCATGGCGGGCGACGGACACTACAAGGTGATCTCCGTCGACTATCGCATGCCGCCGGAAGCCTATTTTCCGGCCGCCGTCGATGACGCCGTCACGGTCTATAAGGCGTTGCTGAAGGATACGCCGGCGAAAAACATCGGCGTCTTCGGCACTTCCGCCGGCGGCGCCTTGACGCTCGAACTCGTGCTGCGGGCGCGCGAGCAGGGCTTGCCTGCGCCAGGGGCTCTCGGCGCCGGCACGCCGATGTCGGACGCGACCAAGACGGGCGACAGCTTCTATACGAACGAGAAGGTGGACAACATTCTTGTGTCGCGCGACGGCTTTTGCGACGCCGCCACGGTGATTTACGCCCACGGACACGACCTCAAGGATCCGCTGATCTCGCCGGTCTATGGCGACATGCATGGGTTCCCGCCGACCATTCTGACCACCGGCACGCGCGACCTCCTGCTGAGCAACACGGTTCGCGTGCATCGCAAATTGCGACGCGCGGGAATCGAGGCCTCGCTTCAGGTCTACGAGGGTATGTCGCATGCGCAATACGAGTTCGACGACACGCTGCCGGAGAGCAAGGAAGCGTTCGGCGAAATCGCGTCGTTCTTCGGGGCGCATCTTGGAAAGTAGGCGCGCGCAACGGAGTTAAACCCGTCTGCGCACGGCCGAGACGCAAAGTGCAGAGGCGCGTGATTCGCGCGCCGCGCTATCGAGCCAGTGCGCGCCTAAGCCGACACACGCACCGCGGCGCGCTTGTCGTGGCGGGCGAGGCGCGTGAGAAGATAGTCGATTTCCGCCATCGCCGTCGCGCTGAGATTAGCCCCCGGCTTTCGCTGCGCGTCGGAGCTAAGAATGCCGCGCCTCATCATCACATATTTGCGCGTGGCGAGGCCGACGCCCTGCTGCTGCTCGTAGCGCACGAGGGGCAAGTGGGCGTCGAAAAGGTCGTGCGCTTCCTCGCGCCGACCCTTCGCGCGACAGCCGCACCACGTCGATCAGCATTTCCGGGAAAGCGTAGCCGGTCATTGCGCCATCGACGCCGCGCTCCATTTCGAAGTCAAGGAACAGGCCGCCGTTGCCGGTCAGAATCGGAACGCGGCGCAGCTTGCCCTCCTTCTCGAAGCGTCGGAGCGCCGAGATCTTCTCCAGGCCTGGCCAGTCCTCGTGCTTCAGCATCACGCAAGACGCATTGTCGGTGATGATCCGGCGGATGACGTCTGGCGTCATCACCACCCCAAGCGTCAGCGGATAGTCCTGAATGACGAACGGGATGTCCGACCCGATCGCTTCGACGGCTTGCGCGTAATAGGTCACGATCTGATCGTCGGTGCGCAGCGACGGCGGCGGGGCGATCATCACGGCCGACCCGCCCTTGGCCATGGCGGCGTGCGATAGCGCCCGCATCGCCGCGAATCCCGGCGCGGAGACGCCGACGATGAACGGCAGTTTTGGCGCGCGCGCGACGCAGCGGGCGACGAAACCGATCGCCTCCTCGTGATCGAGCTTCGGCGCTTCGCCCATGATGCCGAGAATGGTGCAACCGTCGGCGCCGGCGCCGACATAATGGTCGATCATGCGGTCGACGCTGGCCGCGTCGATGGCGCCGTCGGCGAGGAACGGCGTGGGCGCAATGGGAAAGACGCCCTTGGCGTCGACCGAAAGCATGGGAATCAGCCTTTGTTTGGATGGACGGCGGCTGGGCGATGATCGGGCATTCGCGGCGCTCTTGGCAAACGAAGGGGAATGACGGTTTCGCTCAGCTGAGCTATATTGGGGCGGGATCACTTGAGGAAGACGTCATGAATGAAAGCCTCAGCTTATCAGCCGCGACAGCCGAAGCCGTGTCGCCGCCATTTGATAGCGCGCGCCTTGACGCGCTCCTCGATGAGGCCGGCATGGACGCGGTGGTGATCTCATCCAAGCACAACATCCAATATCTCATGGGCGGCTACCGGTTCTTCTTCTTCGATCATTTCGACGCGATCGGCGTCAGCCGCTATTTGCCTTTCCTGGTCTATGTCAAAGGCCGTCCGGACCAGTCGACCTATATCGGGCACGGAATGGAGGCTTACGAGAAGGCCCTTGGGAAGTTCTGGACTCCGTCCTTCCAGACCGCGGGCGCGAGCCTCGATTCCGCGCAGCATGTGGTTGACCATCTTCGAAAGCTTGCTCCGCGTTTGAAGCGCGTCGGCGTCGAGCGCGCGTTCTTGCCCGCCGATGCGGCGGAACTCATCGCGCGCGAGCTGCCTCAAGTCACGTTCGTCGAGGCGCACCTGCCGCTCGAACGGTTGCGGGCGCGCAAGACCAGGGAAGAGCTGGATTTGCTGCGCGCCGCCTCCGAGCTCGTGGTCGATTCGATGCTGGCGGTGATCGCCTCGCATGGGCCTGGCGCGACCAAAGCGGAGCTGGTCGAAGCGCTTCGCCGCGAAGAGGTGAACCGGGGGCTGACGTTCGAATATTGCCTCCTCACGGCAGGGACGAGCCTCAATCGCGCGCCATCGGACCAGGTATGGGGGGCGGGCGACATCCTGTCGCTCGATTCCGGCGGCAATTACAAAGGCTACATCGGCGATCTCTGCCGCATGGCGATCCAGGGCGAACCCGACAGCGAACTCGAGGACCTGCTCGGCGAGGTGGACGCGATCCAGCTCGCGGCGCGCAAGCCGATCCGCTCCGGCGTCAAGGGCGGCGAGATCTACGCCAGCGCGGGCGAAGTGCTGAAGAGATCGTCGCGGGCGAATTCGATTGAGTTTGTGGCGCATGGGATGGGCCTCATCAGCCACGAGGCGCCGCGGCTGACGAGTCACGGGCCCGTTCCCTATCCGGCCTATGATTCCGACCTCCCGCTTGAGTCCGGCATGGTGATCTCGATCGAGACGACGATCGCGCATCCCCGCCGCGGCTTCATCAAGCTCGAGGACACGGTCGCGGTCACCGACCAGGGCTGGGAGGCCTTTGGCGATCGCGGGCGAGGCTGGAATCGCGCCGGCGGCAGCGCGTCTTAACTGCCGGGGGTCGTCAGGCCCGCGACGGAAATCATTGCTTCGGTCGACTCACGCCTCGGGTTCCCGCATGCGCGAGGGTATATCGCGCCGGCCGTGCAGCACTCTCCAGACGTCGACGTGATCGTCCCGGTCGATATAAAACACGAGATAGGGAAACCCCTTCGTCGCCAAGCTGCGCAGTCCGGGAAGAGTGAGTTCTGAAGCGTAACGAGGCGACCCGAGGGCGGGGTGCGCGGCGATCGCCTGATAGGTCGATTGAAGCGCGTCGATGAAACCGAGCGCAATGTCGGCGCCGGCCTCCTGAAGGTAGTGGTCGACGACCGCTCTGACATCCCGCTGCGCAACCTCGCGGAGAACGATCGGTTTTTCCACTCACTTAGGTTTCGTTTGCCGCACCCGGTCCCTAAGTCCGTTGAAAAAGGCGTCGTCGGCAGCCACCGTCGCGGGCGACTCGGCGCCCTCGAGCAACAGACCACGCAAGCGTTGCCGATCCTGATCGATGCGGATCAGCTCTCGGACATATTCGCTGCCGGTCGCATAGCCTCGCCTGGCGACCTGCTCATCGACGAAGGATTTCAGCGAATCCGGAAGTGAGACGTTCATCGAACCCATGTGCGTAAAATTATGCCGCATGGCAAAATTTTGCAACGCTCGGCTTGTCATCGTCGGGCGCCGAATTCGCCTCAGTTCGCCCGGCGCAAGCCGCTGGTGATCGCGCCGACAAAGGTCAGCGCGGCGGCGCCCCAGAGCGCGATCTCCGTCGCGTGCCGCGGCGCCTGGCCAAGCGCAACCGCGACCAGCGCGGTCCCGAACGACTGGCCGATCAGCCGTCCGGAGGATTGCAGGCCGGCAGCCCCGCCGCTTCGCTCGCGCGGCGCGCTGCCGATGATGACCCGATTGTTGGGCGACTGGAAAAACCCGAAGCCCAGGCCGCAGATCGCGAGGCGCCAGGCGAGCGAGAACGGCGTGGAATCGCCGATGCCCATTGCGACCAGAACCAGGCCTCCGCCCATCACCAAAAGACCGATGCTGCCAAGAAGGCCGGGGATCATCCGGTCGGCCAGGCGTCCGGCGATCGGCGCGATCAAAGCCGTCGCGAGCGGCCAGGGCGTGAGCAGCAGTCCGGAGGCCGACGCCGAGTGGCCGAGCCGGTCTTCGAAGTAAAACGGCAAGGACACGATCGCCAGGGCTTGCGCCCCGAACGAGGCGATCGACGTCGCCAGCGAAAGCGCGAATACCGGCCGCCGCAGAAGATCGACCGGCAGCAGCGGCGCGGGAAGCTTGAGTTGCCGCCAGACAAGCGCCGCGCCGATCACGATTTCGACCGCGATCTGGATCAGCGCGGGCCAGGGGGAGCCGCCCTGGCCTATGCGGTTCACGCCGGCGATGACGAGTCCGAACGTGAGCGCATTGAGGAGCACGCTCAAAAGATCGAGATGGCCGGCGGCGCGCGGCGTCGCCGGCAGCGTCCGCGCCGCCATTATGAGCGCAACCAATCCGATTGGCGCGTTGATCAGAAACAGCCAATGCCACGAAGCAACCGACAGGATCGCCGCCGCGACGCTCGGGCTTCCGGCCGAGCAGACGGCGACCACCACCGCGATGTTGCCGACCCCCTGGCCAAGCCGCGCGTGCGGATAGATGAACCGGATGAGCGCAATGTTGACGCTCATGATTCCAGCCGCGCCGAGGCCCTGAACCACGCGCGCGAAGGTGAGCACGGCGAATGTCGGCGCGAGCGCGCAGGCGAGCGAAGCGGCGGTGAAGAGCGCAAGCCCCCACCAATAGACGCGCCGGTAGCCCAATATGTCGCCGAGCGCCGCCAGCGGCAGCAGCGAGACGGTGACCGCGAGCTGGAAGGCGTTGACGATCCAGATCGCGTTCTCCGGCGCGACGGCGAATTGGCGCGCCATCGTCGGCAGCGCCACGGTGACGATGGTGCCGTCGAGCACCGCCATGCTGATCGCCATGGCGAGGGTCAAGAAGGCGAGCAGGCGCTGCGGATTGGGGAGGCCGTCCTGAACCTCGGCGGCGTGAGGCGCGGTGATTGGCTCTGGGCGGTTCAAGGCGATGCGAGGTCCACGGGGATGCTTTTGGCGGCGGTCAAGCCGCGGTCCCCCATAAATCATAGGCGTCGGAGCGCTCAATTCTGACCGTTACGATGTCGCCGGCGCGCAGGGGCCTGCGCGTCGCGATGTGCACGGCCCCGTCGATCTGCGGCGAGTTGCCTTTGGTGCGGCCCTTGGCTTCGCGCGCGCCGCCCTCGTCGACGATGGCTTCGAGGCGCCTGCCGACCTTGGCGGCGAGCTTCTTTTGGCTGATCGCTTGCGCGCGAGCCATGAAGCGCTTGTGGCGGCTGGCTTTGATTTCGTCCGGCACAGGCTCGAGGCCAAGATCGTTGGCCGCCGCGCCTTTGACCGGCTCGTATTCAAACGCGCCGACGCGGTCGAGCTTGGCCTCATCCAGCCAGTCGAGCAGGAAACGAAAATCCTCCTCGGTCTCGCCGGGAAAGCCGACGATGAAAGTCGAGCGGATGGTCAAATCCGGGCAGACCGCGCGCCAGGCGCGGATGCGCTCCAGCGTCTTTTCCTGGGCCGCCGGCCGGCGCATCGCCTTGAGCACATTGGGCGAAGCATGCTGGAACGGCACGTCGATATAGGGCAGCACATTGCCGCCGTTCATCAGCGCAATCGCTTCGTCGACATGGGGGTAGGGGTAGACATATTGCAATCTCACCCAGGCGCCGAGCGAACCCAGTTCGCGGGTGATGTCGAGAAAGCGCGCGGCGACATGGCCGTCCCGCCATGGGCTCTCGGAATATTTAAGGTCGAGGCCATAAGCGCTCGTGTCCTGCGCGATGACGATGAGCTCCTTGACGCCCGCTTTGACCAGCCGCTCGGCCTCACGCAGGACGTCGCCCGCCGGACGCGAGGCGAGCCGTCCGCGCAGGCTCGGGATGATGCAGAACGTGCAGCGGTGATCGCAGCCCTCGGAGATTTTGAGATAGGCGTAATGGCGCGGCGTCAGGCGCACGCCTTCGCCGGGGATGAGATCGACGAACGGATCGCGCGGCGCTGGCGCGGCGGCGCGCACGGCCTCCATCACGCTTTCGAACGCCTGCGGGCCGGTGATCGCCGAGACATTGGGAAACACGTCGCGGATCGCGTCAGGCGTGGCCCCCATGCAGCCGGTCACGATCACGTGACCATTCTCATTCAGCGCCTGGCCGATGGCGGCGAGCGATTCGGCCTTGGCGCTGTCGAGAAAGCCGCAGGTGTTGACGATGACCGCATCCGCGCCGGAATGGCTGCGTGCGAGTTCGTAGCCCTCTGCCCGCAGGCGGGTGAAATCCGCTCGCTGTCGACGAGCGCCTTCGGGCAGCCGAGCGAAACGAAAGAAATGCGCGGCGCGGCGCGCTGTTCAGTTTGGGCGATGTCGGTCACGCGCGGCAATTGCCACGAGCGGAGGGCGGGGGCAAGGCGCATTTGCGCCCCGTTTCGCAGGAAAAGGAACAGATCGGAGTGTCAACCGCTGGATTGGGTGACGAGGGAGCGCCAGTTTGATAGGCTTTAAGCATGAGAACGATTGAGGACATTGAAAAAGCGCTAAGTGAATTGCCTGCGGATCAGCTGGCCCAGTTCCGGGCGTGGTTCGAAACCTTCGACGCTGCTCGCTTCGACGAAACGATCGAGCAGGACGCCAAGGCGGGCCGATTGGACCGGCTCGCTGAACAGGCGATCGCAGATTTCCGCGCCGGCCGCGCCCGCGAGTTGTGAGGCGCTTTGGCGGTCGAAGTGGACCGAGACCTATTATGGTTTTGGATCGGTTCCCACGCCGACTACGACGCCATGATCTGATCGCGAGCGCCCGACCGACCTTGACGCCGTCACAACGCGAGCTCAGGCCCAACCGGCACAATGCCTGTCGGATTGATGCGCCGGTGGCTCTCGTAATAGTGATGCTTGATGTGGAAGAGGTCGACCGTCTCGGCGATTCCAGGCAAGTGGTAAAGCTCGCGCAAGTATCGGCTTAGCGCCGGGTAGTCCCGGATCTCGCGCAGATTGCACTTGAAGTGCCCGAAATAGACGGGGTCGAAACGGATAAGAGTGGTGAACAGGCGCCAATCCGCTTCCGTCAGCCGCTGGCCGATGAGGAAGCGCTGGCCTGCGAGCCGCGACTCGAGCCAGTCGAGCGTCTCGAACAGCTCCCGGAACGCCTCCTCATAGGCCTCCTGCGCAGTGGCGAAACCGGCGCGATAGACGCCATTGTTGACGGTTCGATAGATGCGGTCGTTGATCTCGTCGATCTCCGGCTGTAGGCCGCTCGGATAATAGTCGCCCTCAGCCGCGCCGACGCCATCGAAAGCGCTGTTGAACATGCGGATGATTTCCGACGACTTGTTGTTGACGATGGTGTTCGTCTTCCGGTCCCAAAGCACCGGCACCGTGACCCGGCCGCTGTAGTCAGGCCGCGCCTTGACATAGAATTCGCGGAGTTCGCTCGCGCCGAAGATCGGGTCGGGAATGACTCCGGGGCCGGGATCGAAGGTCCAGCCGCGCTCGCCGAGCAGCCAGTGGACGATCGAGAGCGAGATCATGCTCTCGAGGCCTTTAAGCCGGCGGAAAATGAGGGTGCGATGCGCCCACGGGCAGGCGAGCGAGATGATGAGGTGATAGCGGTCGCGCTCCGCCTTGAAGCCGCCGGCGCCGCTCGGTCCCGGGTCTCCGCTGGCCGTGATCCAATTGCGGAAAGGCGCGTCGGGCCGCACGAAATGGCCGGTCGTGTCGTGCGGGAAGTCGCCCTCTCGCCATTTTCCGTCGACGAACGCGCCCATGTTTCTCCTCGCTTCGGCGATTTCGCTTAGGTGGCGCGGGCGATCTGGAAGCCGGCGAACGATTGGCTGACAGGCATCAGCTCCAGCCGGTTGATGTTGAGGTGCGGCGGCAGCTCGGCCACCCACAACATTGTCGCCGCGATGTCATCCCCGGTCATCGGCTTCGCGCCCTGGTAGAGCGTCTCCGACGCCGCCTGATCGCCGCCTGTGCGCACCAGCGTGAACTCGGTCTCGACCATGCCGGGCTCGATCGACGTGACGCGCACGCCGGCGCCATGCAGATCGCTCCGCAGTCCCAGCGAAAACGCCTCCACGAACGCCTTGGTTCCCGCATAGACATTGCCGCCCGAATACGGATAATTCGCGGCGACCGACGACACGTTGATGATCGCGCCGCGCCGGGCGATCAGCCCCGGCAGCAATTTGTGCGTGAGCGAAGCGAGCGCGGTCACATTGGTGTCGATCATCGTTTTCCACTGCGAAAGATCGGCGGCTTGGGCGGGATTGCGGCCGAGCGCCAGCCCGGCGTTGTTGATCAGAAGGTCGATGCCGCGAAACCCGTTGGGAAGCGCGGCCAGAGCGGCGTCCCGCGCCGCTTCATCGGTGATGTCGAACGCGGCGGGATGCACCTTGTCGGCGCCAATGGCGGCGGCCAGGGCTTCGAGTTGTTCGATTCGGCGGCCGGTCGCGACGACGCGCCACCCGGCGGCGGCGAATGCGCGAGCGGCGGCTTCGCCGATGCCCGAAGTTGCTCCAGTGATGAGAGCCGTCTTGCTCATGCCGTCCCCCTTTTTGATCGCCGTCCAAGGCGCGGCGCCCGCGAGCGGCGCTATATCATAGCTGTGAGGCTCAGGCGGAAAGCTAGACTTGGCCGCTCACCGGAATCAGCGCTCCGGTCACCGCCTTCGCTTCGTCCGAAGCTAGGAACAGCATAACAGCAGCAAGGTCGGCGGGCGCAACCCAGCGGCTGAAGTCCGCCTTCGGCATGTCGCGCCTGTTCTGGGCCGTATCGATGATCGACGGCAGCACGGCGTTGACCGTCACGCCCTTGAGCTTGAGTTCGTCGGCCAGGCTTTCGGTCATCCGGTGCACGGCGGATTTGCTGGCCGCATAGGGGCCCATTCCCGACGCCGCATGCAGCGCGGACCCAGCGCCGACGTTGACGATGCGGCCCGCGCCGCTTTCCATGAGATAGGGAAGCGCGGCCTTGCTGGCGTTGAGCGCGGTCTTCAGGTTCATCGCATACATGCGGTCCCAGCTGTCGGCCTTGCCGTCCGCGATCGTCTCCCATTGAAACCCGCCGGCGATGTTGAGGAGCGCGTCGAGCCGGCCGAATTTCGTCTTGATCGAGGCCATCGCCGTCTCGGCCGCAGTGAGCGACGTCAAATCGACGCCGCCGATGATGAGCGTGCTGGCGCCGAGCTTATCGGCGACGCCCGCTGGAACGGTCGGCGCGTAGTCGAGCAATGCGACCGACGCTCCGCGCTTCGCCGCCGTCGCCGCGACAACGCTTCCCAGCGCGCCGAAGCCGCCGGTGACGACGATCGTCTTGCCATGCATTGCGGTCTCCTCTCGCTGGCGGACGACAGCGACGGCGCTGGATTCGTTTGCAGCAGATGGCGTGAACGGCAAAAGACTAGCATGACCACGGAAATCATCAATCGGCGAGACCAACGACGACCGCGATCATATGATTGAGCGCAATTCGTTCGCTTTCATCGAGGCGGCCGATGACCTTGCCGCATTTCTCACGCGGGATAGCGACGATTTTGTCGATCATGACCTGCGATGGCGCCTTGAGGCCATTTGCATCGCTCGGCTCGATCGTGAGCCGATATAGCGGCGCATTGACGAGTTCGCTTGTGAGGAGCGCGACGAGCACGCTGTCTGTCGCCGTGAGCCAGTCCGATTGGACCACAACGGCGGGCCGTGGCTTGCCATAATCCCGGGGGGCAGAGACGGTGATGAGATCGCCTCGCCTCACCTATCAGGCCAAGGAAAGACGGCGCCGATGAAGGTCAAAGCTTCCGCCTCCTCGGGCCGACCGCGCAGCAGCCGAGCCTGCCGTGCGGCCTCCTTGGCAAATTCTGGCCGCGTCGGGTCGGGCACCCACACGCGCAAAAGCTTCATGCCCTTGTCGGCCTGGGTACGGCGGTAACGCTGGAACTTGGTAAGACCGTCCTTTGGCTTAGGCTTGGCGCGCGGCATAAGCGCCTCCTTTGGTTGCGCGCTACCTTAGCACGAGAAGTGGGAAGGCGACCATGTCTTTGAAAGAGGGCCGTCCGGGTTTCGCCGCTCGCGTTTCTCCGTCTATGGTCAAGACCCAATTCCTGCTTTGACTGTTGACAAGCCGCTTTCCGCTTGAGTTATCGCCTTCGTTAGGCATGAGTTGCACCATTCGCTCCGGGATCTCGGACAAATCATAATGCAACGCGTCGCCCACTGGCTTCGCCACACACCGATGACTGAGCCAGGCCGGCTCGCTCTGGAGTTCGAGAAGCTCCCCTCCGACGTTGCGTCGCTCAACCGGATCGCTCAGGGCCTCCTTGTGCATTGCGAATGGCTGTCGGCCTACGGAGTTCATACGGGTACGCTCCGTTCGGCCAATCGCGTGACGCTGCCAGTCAGCAAACGCCTCGGCGAGCTGTTGAACTTGGACAAGCGCGGGCTGCGGGTGGGGCGTGCGCCAGCGGATAAATCGGCGGGAACCTGCCGCGATTTTGCTCTGACGCTTTGCTCATTTCTTCGTGCTAAAGGCACTCCAGCCCGGCTACGCTGCGGTTTCGCGGCCTATTTCGGTCCGGGATGGGAAGACCACTGGGTTTGTGAGTATTGGCACGGACCAACAGGAGATTGGCGCCTTAGCGATCCTCAATTGGACGAGCCCACGCGCATTCAATGCGCGGTCGGTTTCGATCCCGCCAATGTGCCGCGAGACCTGTTCCTGACCGGAGGAGAAGCATGGTTGCGATGTCGAGCCGGGGAACAAGACCCAGCTCGTTTCGGACACGGCGAGGTCAAGGGGTTCTGGTTCGTCAAGGTGAACGTCGTTCGTGACGCCTACGCAGTGAATGGCCGCGAAACCTCAGTGTGGGACAAATGGCGAGAGGCCCCATCCGATCATCGTATGGTCATGCCGGAAGAGCTGCCACACATGGACGCCCTCGCGCGACGCCCAGAAGATCCTACCGGCGACATCGTACCCACATGGTTGTGACCATGACTAGCCTTTGGTCCGCTTCGGCGTTCGCGAAAACGGGTCAACTGTCGATTTTTCACCCTAAGCCGCCTTCTCCACCGGCGCCCGGCCGCCCTTGAGCTCGTCCAGGGCGCTCGCGCGCGCCTTCGCCGCTTCTACGGCGTTTGCCTCTTTCACGTGTCCGTATCCGCGAATGGTCTCATAGGCGCCGACCACACGAACCGCGATCGGATGGGACGCGGGCGTCAGGCGCTGGGTGAGATCGGCGACGTCGGCTTCGAACTCGGCGACCAGGCGCCGCTCGAGCTTGCGCTCGTCGCTCGAGCGGAACGGATCGAGCAACGTGCCGCGCAGGAATTTCAGCCGCGCCATCATGCGGAAGGCTTTCATCGCCCACGGGCCGACCTCGCCCTTCTTCATTTTGCCGCTTGCCGGGTCGAGGCGCGCGAACGGCCACGCGCCGATATGGAAATGGAGCTGATAAGAACCTTCGAATTCGCGCGACAGGCTCTCCTGGAACTCAGGCGCCGCAAACAGCCGCGCCACTTCCCACTCGTCCTTGGCGGCCAGCAGCTTATGATAGGCGCGCGCGACGGCTGTGGTCAGCGCCTCGCCGAGCCCAGCGTTTCTCTCCGCCGCGCGCACGCGCTCGACGAGCGCGCGATAGCGCGCCGCGTAGGCTGCGTCGCGATAGTCCGTCAGATACGCGACGCGACGCTGCACAAGCGCGTCGAGCGAGGGCGGTTCGTCACCCGCCTCCTCAAGGCCGACCAGCGTCTCGACGCTCATCGGATCATGCCCAGCGCGCCGGCCCCACTCGAACGCCTGCTTGTTGGCGTCGATGGCGACGTCGTTGAGTTCGATTGCGCGATCGATTGCCTCCCGGCGGATCGGCACCAGCCCCCTTTGCCAGGCGGCGCCGAGCATGAACATGTTGGAGGCGATCGGGTCGCCCATCAGCGCCGCGGCCAGGCGCTGCGCGTCGACGATGAGCGCCTTGTCGCCCAGCGCGTTTTTCAGGCGTTCGATCAGTTCGTCGGCGTCCACGCTCCAGTTCGGATTGCGGGCGAAATCGGCGGTCGGGGTCAGATCGGCGGAGATCACCGCGCCGGTCCTGCCGCGCTTGAGCTTGGAGATCAATTCGTCGCCCGCGGCCACGATCAGGTCGCAGCCGATCAGCGCGTCCGCTTCGCCGGCGGCGATGCGGGTCGCATGCAACGCGCCGGGTTCATGCGCGATGCGCACATGCGCGGTCACCGCGCCGTATTTCTGGCTTAAGCCCGTCAGGTCGAGATTGGAGCTGTAGAGCCCGTCGAGGTAGGCGGCGACGGCGATTGTCTGGCTGATGGTGACGACGCCGGAGCCGCCGATGCCGGCCACGAGCAGACTGAAGCGCTCGCGGATTTCGGGCAGGATCGGCTCAGGGACAGGCGGCAGATACTGGCCCAGAGGCGCTGTCGCCTCGGGCTTGCGCAAGCGTCCGCCATGCACGGTCACGAAGCTTGGGCAAAAGCCCTCGACGCAGGAGAAATCCTTGTTGCAGCTCGATTGGTTGATGCGCCGCTTGCGTCCGAATTCGGTCTCCAGGGGCTCGATCGCCATGCAATTGGAGACGCGCCCGCAATCGCCGCAGCCCTCGCAGACTTGCGGATTGATGAAGGTGCGCTTGGCCGGGTCGGCCCATTTGCCGCGCTTGCGCAGGCGCCGCCGCTCGGTCGCGCACGGCTGGTCGTACAGGATGACGGAGACGCCCTTGAATTCGCGAAATTCGCGCTGCGTCGCGTCCATCGCGTCGCGATGGCGAAGGCTCACGCCGTGCGGCAGGGGCACGCCGGCGTAACGCTCCGGGTCGTCCGCCACGAGCGTCATTTTCTTGACGCCCTCGGCGGCAAGCTCGTCGAGGATCTGGACCGGCGTCATGCCGCCCTCGATCGGCTGTCCGCCGGTCATCGAGACGAAACCGTTGAAGAGGATCTTGTAAGTGATCGGAACATTGGCGGCGAGCGCCTGGCGGATCGCGAGCGACCCCGAATGCGCGTAGGTGCCGTCGCCGATATTGGCGAACACGTGGTCCTGTTGGGTGAACGGCTGCTGGCCGAGCCACATCACGCCTTCGCCGCCCATATGCGAAGCGGTGGTGGTTTGCTGCGGATTGACCAGCGTCGCCATCCAATGACAGCCGATGCCGGCGAGCGCGCGGCTGCCCTCTGGCACCGGCGTCGAACGGTTGTGCGGGCATCCGGCGCAGAAGCCCGGGCTTCGCATTGGCGCGGGACGATTGCTGAGCATCGCGCCGGGCGCCTCGGGCGCGCTGAGCGCACAGTTCGGATCATGGCGGGAAATCGCCTTGGCCAGGACGCCGGCGATGAGTTCGGGCGTGATCTCGCCGAAATTGGGAATGGCCAGCGCGCCCGGCGAAGGATCGAACGCCTGCCCATCGAAATATTTGCCGACGATCCGCGGCGCTCTCGAATCGCCATAGAGAATGGAGCGGATCTGATCCTCGAGCAGCGGGCGCTTCTCCTCGATCACGACGATGAGGTCGAGACCTCGAGCGAACTCGCGCACGATCACCGGATCAAGCGGCCACACCATGCCGACTTTGAGCAGACGCAGCCCAACCGCGGCGCCGTCGTCGTCGAGGCCGAGATTGCCGAGCGTCTGCAGGAGATCCTGCCACGCCTTCCCCGCGGCGACCACGCCGATCCTCGCGCCCTCGCCGTCGCCGAGGATGCGGTTCAGGTTGTTGGCGCGCGCATAGGCGAGCGCAGCGGGAAGCTTGTGCTGGTAGAGCCGCTCCTCCTGCGCGACCGCCGCGTCGATCGTGCGCGCCCATACGCCATGGGGCGGAGAACTCGGCCGCTGCGGGACGACGATCTCGGGCAGGTCGGGGCCGACATAAACCGTGCCGCCGCCTTCGGCGACGTCGGTGACCACCTTCATGCCGACCCAGCAGCCGGAAAACCGCGACATGGCGATGCCATGCAGGCCAAAATCAAGCAGCTCCTGGGTGTTGGACGGATAGATGACCGGCATGCCGACGGCCATGAACAACGTGTCGGAGAAATTGACCGCGGTCGAAGATTTCGCGCCGTGGTCGTCGCCGGCGAGCGCGAGCGCGCCGCCCTTGGGCGAGGCGCCAGTGAAATTGGCGTGGCGTAGCGCATCGGCCGATCGGTCGACGCCCGGTCCCTTGCCGTACCAGATGCCGAACACGCCATCGACGGTCGCGCCGGGAAAGTTGTTGACCTGCTGGGCGCCCCAAATCGCCGTCGCGGCGAGGTCCTCGTTAAGGCCCGGGCGGAAGACGATGTTGTGTTGCTTGAGCTGCGCCGCCGCGCGCCACAGCTCGATGTCGTAGCGCCCGAGCGGCGAGCCGCGATAGCCGGAAATGTACCCGCCGGTGTTGAGGCCAGCCGCCGCATCGCGCAGGCGCTGCTGAATGGGCAGGCGGACCAGCGCCTGCGTCCCGGTCATATAGACCCAGCCCTCGGACGCGGTGTAGCGGGAGTTGAGGGTCGCCTCCGGCCGGGCGAGGGCGACGGTCATGACAGCATGCCTCCGTGTTTGGTCGACGGCTATGAGGCGCCCCGGTTCGCCGCCGAGGCGGACGAGGTAGCGGGGGAACGCATCGTCGAACTCCGGAAAGTAACGCCGAACGACGCGCATGTCGAACGCGCTCAGAATCGATTCCTTCGGCTCGCGATCGAGGAGGAACCGCATCACGGCCTCGACGCAACCCGAGGGCGCGGCGCCGAGCTTCGCCCAGCGCTCGGCTTCGCTGGCCTCGATCGTGACCCGATGCCGGCTTTCGCCGCGTGGGTCCCGGACGATCACGTCGAAAACCAGTTCGCCACCAGGGTGGGGAGTGACGGAGATCGAAGGCTCGCTCATCTCTTATTGTCCATCGGCGGCTTGTCCAGATGAGCGCACGAGGCGCTGAAAACAAAGCCCGCGACAAGGCTGCCGGTTGCTGAATCGAAATTCTACAGAAGAAGCGGCGGCTGCGCCACGTCCGTGGCCCCGTGTCCCCGAAGATCAGCCGTGGTCGCGCGTTGTCTACGTGTCCAGATTTGACAACTGCGTCGAGACGATTTTCTTGCTCTTACTGGGGAACCAACTCGACCGTTGCGCGTTTTAGGCTCCGTGATCCGGGAAAACGATGGCCGCCGGACGCGCGGCCACGCCATCACCATGTTGTCGCCCCAAAACCTTCTTAGGTGGGGCGAAGGGGCGTCAGGAGCTGTTGGTGGATCAATTGAACGCGCCAAGCATGGAGCGCGCGGCGTCGGGTGATGTGGCGCCGTTGCGCGACGCGTCTGTCGCTCTTTTTCTCGACGTCGACGGCACTTTGCTCGACTTGGCGGCGCGGCCCGACGACGTCGTGACGCCGGCAGGACTGGTTGCGACGCTCGCGGGCGTCGATCGCAAGCTGGCCGGCGCCTTGGCGCTCATCAGCGGCCGCTCCATCGATGCTATCGACCATCTCTTCGCGCCGTTGCGGCTGCGAGTGAGCGGAGTTCATGGCGCGGAGATTCGTTTCGATCCCGACGGGTCCACAGCGACGACAGTGGCGGCCGACCTGCCTCCGTCGCTGCTGGCCGCGCTAAGACGCGCGGTTGAGCCGTTTCCCGGCGTGTTCGTTGAAGACAAGCGCTTCAGCTTCACCGTCCACTACCGGCTTGCGCCGTCCGCGGAACGGCCGCTCCGCGCTATCGTCAGAGAGGTCGTGGATTCGCTTCCAATCGCCGTGGACATTATGGACGCGCATTGCGCGATTGAGATCAAGAGCCCCTGCTTCGACAAAGGCGGCGCGATCGCGATGTTCCTCTCCACCTCGACGTTCAGCGGGCGCAGGCCGATCTTCGTCGGCGACGATACGACCGATGAAAGCGGTTTCGCCCTGGTCAGCGCGCGCGGGGGGGTCGCCTATTCAGTCGGCCGTCCGCGCCCGGGCGCGATTGGCGCGTTCCCGGCCCCGCAAGCCGTGCGCGGGTGGCTTGCTGAATTCGCTCGAGGAAGCACGGCATGACCGAGCGCATGCAAACAAAAAAACAGAAATCTCGACCTGGCCCTGATCGGCAACAGCTGCGCGGCGGCGTTCGTCGATCAGAACGCCCGGATCGTGTGGTGGTGCTATCCCCACTTCGATTCCGATCCGGTCTTCTCGCGGCTGCTGGCCGGCGACGAGGAGAAAGGGTTCTGCGGCGTCACGCTCGCGAACCTGGTTCAAACCGAGTCGCAATACGTGCGCAACACCGCGATCGTCGAGACGATCCTGACCGACGCCAATGGCGGCCAGGTCCGCGTCTCCGATTTCGCTCCGAATTTCGAGCGCTTCGAGCGCGTGTACAGGCCCCCGCAAATCATACGGCGCATCGAACCGATCGCCGGCCTGCCCGGGTCACGATCCGGGTGCGTCCGACGCATGGCTACGGCCGTCCGACAACCAATTTTGTCGTCGGCTCCAATCACATCCGCTACCTGGATGGAGCGCAGGTTTTACGCCTCACGTCCGACGCGCCGCTCTCCTACATTGTCAACGAAGTTTCGTTTCCTCTGAACCGGCCGGTCAACCTCATATTCGGCCAGGACGATCCTTTCCTCAGCGCGATCGACACGACGTCGCGCGAATTCCTCGACCGCACCCGTGAATACTGGCAAGGCTGGGTGCGCTATCTCGGGCTCGCTTACGAATGGCAAGTGGAGGTGGTGCGCGCGGCGATCACGCTCAAGCTTTGCAGCTTCGCCGAGACGGGCGCCATCGTGGCGGCGCATACCACCTCGATCCCCGAGGCGCCTGGGTCGTCGCGAACCTGGGACTATCGCTACTGCTGGCTGCGCGACGCATATTTCGTCGTCGATGCGCTGAACCGGCTCGGCGCGACGCAGATCATGGAATCCTACATCAACTACATCACCACCATCGCCAGCGGCGAGGAGGAGATACAGCCCCTGCATGGCATCGTGCCCTTTGCGTCGCTCGAGGAACGGATCGCGCCTGACCTCAAGGGCTTCCTCGGCATAGGTCCGGTTCGGGTCGGCAACCAGGCGGCGGGTCAAAGGCAGAACGACGTCTATGGCAGCGTCGTCCTGGCCGCGACGCAGATGTTCGTGGACGAGCGTCTCCCCAGGATGGGCGACGAGTCGCTGTTCCGGCTGCTCGAGGGTCTTGGCGAGCGCGCCATCGTGCATGCGTTCGAGCCCGACGCGGGCTTGTGGGAATACCGCACCCGCGCCCTGCCGCACACCTATTCGGCGACGCTGTGCTGGGCGGCTTGCGACCGGCTCGCGGGCATTGCGCGCAAGCTCAAAATCACCGACCGGGCCAAATACTGGGCGGCCAACGCGCGCTTGTTGCGGGAGCGCATTCTGAAGGAAGGCTGGGACGAAAAACGAGGCGCTTTGACTGGCGCTTTCGGCTCGCCCGATCTCGACGCCAGCGTCCTCCTGGTCGCCGAGCTTGGCCTGTTGTCCGCGAACGATCCCCGCTTCATCAAGACCTGCGACGCCATTGGGCGCGAGCTCATGCGCAATGGCCGGATCATGCGCTACACCGCGCCTGACGACTTCGGCGCGCCGGAGACCGCCTTTCTCGCGTGCAACTTCTGGTACATCGACGCGCTCTATCAGATCGGTCGGAAGGACGAGGCGCGTGAATTGTTCGAATCAATTCTCGCACGCCGCAACGCCTATGGACTTCTGTCGGAGGACATCCACCCGGACGCCGGTGAGCTGTGGGGCAATATTCCTCAGACATATTCCATGGCGGGCATCATCAACAGCGCAACGCGGCTGTCATCGAGTTGGGAGGAAGCATGGGCGCGCGACTGATCATCGTCTCCAACCGCGTCGCGGTGCCTGAAACGCCGCGGACCCCGCTCGCGGGGGGAATGGCGGTTGCGGTGAAGGCGGCGCTCAAAAATCGCAACGGAATGTGGTTCGGGTGGAGCGGCAAGGTCTCGGAGGAGCCGAACGGGGCGCCTCAGGTCGTCGATATCAACAAGATGACCTATGTCCTCATCGATCTGTCGCAAAACGACATTCAGGAATATTACAACGGCCTCGCCAACAGCGTGCTGTGGCCGATCCTTCACTACCGGGTCGACCTGCAGGAGTACTCCCGCGCCGACGCCAGCGGCTATATCCGCGTCAACCGCATGTTCGCCGACCGCTTGAGCGCGCTGCTCAGGGAAGATGACGTCGTCTGGGTGCACGATTATCATCTCATGTTGCTGGGACGCGAATTGCGTTCGCGCGGCCATCGCAACACCATCGGATTTTTCCTTCACACGCCCTGTGCGCCGCCCGACATTCTGCAGACCCTGCCGCACCACAGAGAGATCCTCGGCGGCCTCGCCTATTACAACCTGGTCGGTTTCCAGACGGAAAATGATCGCGACAATTTCGCCCACTACCTGACCTCTCAGGGCGCCTCCCAGAATCGGTCCACTTACGAATTCGAAGGGCAGAAGGTGCGGCTCGGCGCGTTCCCGGTGAGCATCGAGACCAAGGCCTACACGCGGCTGGCGCGGAACGCGGGTCGCTCGGCGATGATCGCCCTGGTGCGCGAGAGCCTTGGCGGGAACAAGCTGATCCTTGGCGTCGATCGACTCGACTATTCGAAAGGCATTCCGGACCGAGTGAGGGCGTTCGAACGGCTGCTTGAGAACAACCCGGAATGGCGCGGCAACGTGACCCTCCTGCAGGTCACGCCAAAGAGTCGCTCCGACATCAAGCAATATGGCGATATCGAAACCGAATTGACGGGCCTCATTGGCAAGGTGAACGGCCAGTACGGCGATCCGGCCTGGACGCCGATTCGCTACGTCAACCGCTCCCATTCGCGCACGGTTCTCGCGGGGCTTTATCGCGCCGCCAATGTCGCCATGGTGACGCCGCTCCGCGACGGCATGAATCTGGTCGCCAAGGAATATCTGGCGGCTCAGGATCCGGAAGATCCCGGCGTGCTCGTGCTGTCGCAATTCGCCGGCGCGGCTAAAGAACTCACCAACGCGCTGATCGTCAATCCGCACGAAAGCGATGCGGTGGCGGCCGCGCTGAAGCGCGCCCTGGAGATGCCGCTGCAGGAACGCCGCGAGCGCCATGCGCCGATGCTCGAATATCTGATGGAAAACGACGTCAGGAAGTGGGCGGAGGACTATCTCGCGACGCTCGTCGAAGGGGCGCCGACCCGTCGGCTGCTCGAGGGCATCCGCGCCCTATTCGGCGTGTCCTCGGAAAATGGGCCGTTGGCGTTCCGCTGAGGAGGAGCGCTCGCCGACCGCCCTTAAAGCCCGCTGCGAAAAAGCGCGCGAAATCAAAGAAGCGCGGAGGCTTCGACGATTGGACCGAATCGCCGAAGGCTCTAGTACTTCTGGATCCCCACCCATTGCGGCTCGGAATAGCGCTCGCCAGCGGCGAAGCCGACAGGCAGAGCGCGCTCAATCTCCGCGAGTTGGGCGTCGGTCAGATCGATCTTCGCCGCCGCCGCGCATTCCGCGAGATGGTCGGCGGCGCGTGTGCCGGGAATCGGCACGACGTGCGGCGCCTTGGCGAGCGTCCAGGCGATGGCCAGGGTCGCGGGCTTCAATCCCCATGACTTGGCGAGTGCGACAAAAGCGTCGAGCCGGTCGCGATTGCGACGCCAGTTGAGGCCCTGAAACCGCGGATTGGGGTGGCGGAAATCCTTTTCGCCGAAGCTTTCGACGTTCTGCAGGAGGCCGCTCAAATAGCCGCGCGCCAGCGGCGAGAAGGCGACCAGAATTGCGCCCAATTCCGCGCAAGCCTGAACGAGGCCAAGTTCGGGATTGCGCGTCCATAGCGAATATTCCGACTGGACCGCGGCGATCGGATGCGCCTCGTGAGCGCGTCTGAGGGTGTCAGGCGCGATCTCGGAGAGGCCGATCGCGCCGATATCGCCCGCTTTGACGAGGCGCGCCAATTCCCCGACCGTGTCCTCGATCGGGACCGATTTGTCGACGCGATGGACGTAGTAGAGGTCGATGTGGTCGACGCCGAGCCGCTTCCGCGAGCCGTCGAGGGCCTCGCGGATATGGGCCGCGCTATTGTCGAAAAAGCGAGCGCCGTCCTCGCGCCGGCGGATGGCGAATTTGGTCGCGAGCGTCACCCGGGCGCGCCGGCTTTTATCCTCGGCCAGGAACTTGCCGATCACCTGTTCGCAGAGCCCGTCGCCATAGACGTTGGCGGTGTCCCAGAAATCGACGCCGAGATCGAGCGCCGCCGCCAGCGTTCGCATGGATTCGGCTTCGCTTGTCGGTCCGTAGAAGCCACCGAAGCTCATGGCGCCAAAGCCGACGGCCGAAACCGTTCCATGCCGCCAAACGCGCCGTCGCATTGGTGAGAATCCTCGAGAAAGGCCCTGAGGCTGCCTAAAGCTTGGCTTCGGTTGCGCCTTCGAGCGCCTCGGCGAGCGCGTGCGCCAGGCATCGGTAGCCGAGATCGCTCATGTGCAAGCCATCGCCGGACAAGAGCAAACTCAGCGCCTTCGCGCTCTTGGCGCTCCAGCTCTTCATCAATGCGTAGCGGCTCAGCACCGGCACATGGTCCGCCGCGCCGATATCATCGACCATCTTGACGAACCGCTCGTAGCGGACCGGGTCGGGGGTCTTCAGGGTGAACTGGGGCCCAATGAGCATCATCGGAACGCCCGCGGCATGCGCCGCCGCAATACCGGCCTGCACGGTGGCGCGAAACAGGGTCTCATCGACGCCCACGATCGCGTCGTTGGTGCCGACCTGCCAGAGGACCAGTCGCGCCCAGCCGGATTTCAGCGCGCCCTTCAGCCGTTTCAGGGTGCTGGCGGCCAGTTCGCCGCCAACCCCAGCATTCTTGACGTCGAAGTCGGCGCCTGTCTGCTTTTCGAGCTCCGCCTCGAGTCGGGCTGGATAGGTATTTGCCGGCGAAGTGGCCCCGATGCCTTCCGTGGAAGACGAGCCAATCGCCAAAATATCGTTCGGCAGGCCGATTCTGACCTTCGGGAAGGCGACTGGAGCCCCGTTGGGCTCGAAGGCCACACGTTCGTTCGGGCACGACGCCTCTTCGGCGTGCGCGGCGCTCAGGGCGAAGAGGAGGCAGACAGCGCCCGCCAGATGCGCAAACGCGCTGGCTGCGCGGCAGGAATTGCGTCGTTGGCGTGAGCTTTTCTGCACTCGATCCAATAGGCGACAGCGAACAGGGCGATGATGGACACAACCGTGTACGCGAGTCCGACGAACCATTCAACTCCCGCGGACGCGTGCGGCGAAGCGGCCGCCAGCGCGGCTTGGCCGCAGGCGCTCAAGAACGAGCCGGCGGCGAAAACCGACAGGCTGTTGCGGCCCAGACTTTGGACCGCATTGCCGAAAGCGCCCCTGACCACCGGGGCGATAAAGCGGCCAAAAACGGTCGCGGTCGCGATCAGATAGGCCAATGCGACGAAGTGGATCAGGCGCGCGAGGCCAAGGTCCTGCTTGGCGACGTCAAGGTGCGCGGTCGCCGTGTCGCGCAGCCCAGGCGCGAGGCCGCCTTCGTTGGTGACGATCAGCGCGGCGCCCAGCACCGTGACGGCGCTCAGCACGACCAGCCATGGGGTGGGCCGCGGCAGACCGTCGCGCCACAAAATCGCTGACACGACGCCAAGCGTGAACACGAGTTGCCAAGCGATCGGATTGAAGAACCAGCCGCCGGGCTCTGGCCAATTCGGGAGATTGAGGCCGAAAGCGCGCGCGGCCGCATAGAGACCAATCGAAACGGCGAGCGCCAACAGCGGGCCGCGCAGCGCAAGCGCCACCGCGACCGGCGCCCACAGCATCAGCACGATATACAACGGCAGGATATTGAAATAGCCCAACTGATGGCTGAGCAGGGCAAGTCCCAAAAGCCCATTGCCCGGCGAGCCGAAGACGAAACCGCGTCCATGCGCCTGGATCAGGTCCGGCACGCCGCTCGCCCAATAGGCCGCGCCAAACACCACGAGCGCAGCCCCAGTCAGCGCGATATGCACGCCATACAGTTTGAGCGCCCGCTTGAGGCAACCGCCGGCGACCGGCTCGAGTCCATATTTAAACGCCCTGGGCAAGTAAATGAGGCCGACCGACAGACCCGACAGAAAGACGAACGCCTCCGCACTGTCCGAGAGGCCGAAATTCCTCGGAGTCCAATTTTCGAGCGGGTTGCCTGGAATGTGATCGATTAGGATCGCAATCAGCACGGCTCCGCGCCAAAAGTCGATGTCGCGGACGCGGTTTGCACTCATCTTACTGCCTCGGCGCAAAAACCGCACCACTGCCTGACCGGTTCCAGCGCAAGACAATTCCGCACGGGTTCGGAACGCTGTCGTCGCACTGTGTGGCGATATAGTGGGCGGGAGCTCGGACAGCCGTTCACATTTTTGGCATCCGGGACACGGATCACCGGGGATTTGATCGCTGAGCGCCGTTCAACCGGCCTCGACTAGCCTAGCGGCCTCGTCGCGCTCGAACACGTAGAGGAGCAACCTCAAGCCGCGGCCCTTCTCGTCCGCGAGCCGCCCATCGCGTTTGAGCGCGGCTTCAGCCTCCGCCCGCGCCCGCGCCAGAAGGCCGCCGTGGACGTCGAGCCGGGCGAAACGAAAGCCGGGCGCGCCGGCCTGCCGGGCGCCGAGCACGTCGCCCTCGCCGCGCAGCTTCAAATCCTCCTCCGCGATGCGGAACCCGTCCTCGGTCTCGCGCAAGATTTCGAGGCGCGCGCGCGCCGCTTCGCCGAGCGGTCCCTTGTAGAGCAAGAGACAGGCCGAGCGGCTCGCTCCGCGGCCGACCCGTCCGCGCAACTGGTGCAATTGCGCGAGCCCGAAGCGTTCGGCATGCTCGATGATCATGATCGTCGCGTCCGGCACGTCGACGCCAACCTCGACGACCGTGGTCGCGACCAGAATGCTCGTCGTCCCGCGCTGGAAATGCTCCATCGCCGCGTCCCGCTCGGGTCCGGCCATCTTGCCGTGCGCGAGGCCGACGGAATCGCCGAATATGGCGCCAAGCGCTTCAGCGCGTTCCTCGGCCGCGGCGACGTCGAGCGTCTCGCTCTCGTCGACCAACGGACAAATCCAGTAGGCGCGCGCGCCAGAGGCCAGAGCCTGCGAGAGGCGGGTCACCACCTCGTCGAGCCGTTCGATCGGCAGGATGCGGGTATCGATCGGCTGGCGCCCCGGCGGCTTCTCGCGCAAGGCGGAGACGTCCATGTCGCCGAAATAGGCGAGCACGAGCGACCGCGGGATCGGCGTCGCCGTCATCACGAGAAGGTCGACCGCCGCGCCCTTGGAGGCGAGGGCGAGGCGCTGGCGGACGCCGAACCGGTGCTGCTCGTCGACCACCGCGAGCCCGAGATCGGCGAAGGCCACGCTTTCCTGAAACAGCGCATGGGTGCCGATCGCGATGTCGATCGTTCCCTCCGCCAACGCGGCGAGGGAAGCGCGCCGGGCGGCCGCCTTGTCGCGTCCGGTCATGAGCACAATACGCAAGCCGGCGCTCACCGCGAGCGGCGCTATTCGCTCATAGTGCTGGCGGGCGAGAATCTCGTCGGCGCCATCATCGCCGCCTGCCTCCCGGCCTCGACCACCTCGGCCATTGCGAGAAGCGCAACGACGGTCTTGCCCGATCCGACGTCGCCCTGGAGCAGCCTCAGCATGCGCTTTTCGGCTCTGAGATCGGCGCGGATATCGTCGACCGCTTGGCCTTGCGCCCGCGTCAGCGAGAAGGGCAGGGCGGCCTCGAGGCGTCGCGCCAGCGCGCCTTCACCCCGGTGCGCCCGGCCGGGAATGGCGCGCATGCGCGCCCGCACGAGGAGGAGCGCGAGCTGGTTGGCGAGGAGTTCGTCGTAAGCGAGCCGCGTCGTAGCCGGACCGGTGGGGTCGATATCCGTGGGGGTGCCGGGGCGGTGCATCACGCCGAGCGCTTGCGTGAAGGTCGGCAATTTCAGATCGCTCAGGGTCTTTTCGCTCACCCATTCCGGCAGTGGCGGCAGGCGCTTGAGCGCGCCCTCCGCGGCGCGGGCGATTGTGCGCTGGTAGAGGCCGTCGGTCAGCCCGTAGACCGGCTCGACCGACGGCAGCCGATCGAGTTCCTCCGCCGTCATCACCCGGTCGGGGTGAACCATCTGGCGGCGGCCGTCCCAGAGCTCGAGCTTGCCGGAAATCCAGCGCGTGGCCCCGACCGGCAGCCGCGAGCGCACCCATTCGTGATTGGCGAGGAAAAAGACCAGCTCGACGTCGCCGGTGTCGTCCTCGACCAGCACTTTGAACGGCGCCCGGGAGCGCGAGTTTGGCGGCCCGTGGTGCTCGGTGACTTTGGCTTCGATGGTGACGATCGTGCCCGGAGCAGCGTCCCGGATCTTGGGCCGCGCGCGGCGGTCGACGGTCGCCTGCGGCAGGTGGAAGAGGACGTCGAGGACGCGCGCGCCCTCACGCCTGTCGAGCAGCCGGTCGAACAGCTTGGCGTTTTTCGGCCCGATCCCCGGCAGGGCCCCGGCGGGCGCGAACAGCGGATCGAGCAGGGAGGGGCGCATGGGCGGGTTTATAGCAAGCCCGGCGGGAATCGCGGCGCGAAAGCGAGCGTGGCTCGGGACAGGACCTCGTCGCGACGACCGCGCCAGCGATCCGGCCTAAGGAGCCTGCCGCACAAAGTCCTGGTCTGAAAGGGACGCATCCGTCGGCGCCCGAATAACGACCACGCTGTGGTTTGTAGCCTGATGGCAGGCGTTGCATGCCGAGGTGAGATCGTCATAGGCCTTGGCGAACGCCGCGCTGTCCTTCAACTCGATCGCCTTGTGAAGGTCCTCGAACGGCGTAGCGGTGACGGACGAAATCAAGTCTTGCAACGGAATTTCGTGATCCATGGGATGAGCCAGGCCGAGGCGACCGAAGGCGCCCTTCAGATTTCCCAGTTCGTAGGCGGCGAACGGCCAGTCTCCGTTCCGCGCCGCGACCCAGAGTCTGACATGGCGAGGCTGAATGGTCTCGATCATGAAGTCGCTGATGGTCGGAAGATAGCTCGTCGCGTTCGAAGCCGCCGAGGCGCCCGACTGCACCCACGTCGCTTCTGCCCAGGTTGCCAGGACGATACATCCCGCGATCGCGGGAGCTGGAAGAATGTGGGATTTGGTCGAGCGTTGTTTTTGAGGTGTCGGCCTGCTGAGCCACATTTGATCGGCCCCGACGGAGTGATCCAAGAGCATTATTAGCGGACGGATAGTCTCGGGGCCAGCGCGTGCGCACCAACTCCTCGCCCTTCGACACGGCGGCTGTGCCGCCGGCTCAGGACGAGGTCGGGGCGGGCGAAGCGAATACATCCAATCGCAAGCGGGCTACCAGCGCGTCACGGCTTGGCGGGCTCGGTCGCCGGACCGCCGCCACGGCGGAACGCCTCGACGAATTCGCCGAGCGCCTTCTCGTCCATGTCGGAAACGGCGACATAGGCGAGGTTCGCATCCGACCAGCGGGCGACATGGTAGCCGTCGATCGTTTCAATTCCGCCTGTTCCACCGTGGACCCCCTTGGCGTCGAGCGGCAGCTCGGTCAGCGCGACAACGTGCTCGTTGTGGCGGTAGACAAGCGTCGGCGTCGGGATCCTGTCCACGATGCTCACGCGCCCGCCGACCAGCGGAAAACCCTCCGGCGCGAGATCGACGATGGTTCCGCTGACGGTTGTGCGGTTGGCGAGCCAGGGCTTGACCGTATGCCGGTCGGAGGAGGCGACGTCGAAGGGCTGGCCGGCGATTTCGGCGCGGGCAAAATCCGAGACCAGGTGTTGGGCGACATCGCCAGAGCCCGCGGGCGCGCGCAGTGACATAAGCCCCGCGCCGACCGCAAAGCCAAGGACGGCGAAGGAGGCCGCCATCGCCAGCGCGCTTCTGTCGAGCCACGCGCGCCGCCGAAACGGCGCGACCGTCGCGGTCGGCGCTGCGGCAGCCTCAAGCGGGGGAGCCGCCGGAGCAGGCGCCGTCAGGGCCGCGATGCGGTCGGCGAGCGCTTGCGGGGCCGCTTCACGCGGCGCGTGACGACGGACCGCGTCACGCAGCATTGTGAGGCGCCGATACTCGGCGGCGAGCGCCGCATCGTCGCGCATCTCGCGCTCGAATTCGAGCGAGCCCATGGCGTCGAGCTCGCCGTCCAGGGCGGCGTTGAGCCTGAGAAGCCGCTCGTCGAGGTCGCGCTCGGTCATGGCTCCGCCCTCAGAGTCTTGGCGAGCATGGCGCGGGCGCGCGCCAGCCGCGACATCACCGTGCCGACCGGCGTCTCGGTCGCTTCGGCGATCTCGCGATAGGAGAGGCCGTTGATGTCGCGCATCACCAGCGTCTCCAGAAACGGCGAGGGAAGGCCCGCGATCGCCTGGCGCAAGCGCTCGCCGTCTTGAAGGGCGATGAGCTCCTGTTCGGGATTGGGCGCCGCCTCGTCGCCCTGGCGCAGGTCGAGCGCGTCGAGGTCCGCCATGTCGCCGGCGTAAGCCATCGTCTTGCGCCGATTGCGCGCCATGAAGGTCATGGCGGCGTTGCGAACGATGGCGAGAAACCACGGTTTCGGTCGATCGACCGAAATGGTGGAGAGCGCCTGAAGCGCGCGCAGAGCAGCGTCCTGCACGATGTCCTCGGCGTCGGTCGGGCTTTGCGACAAATATTTGGCAAGCGAGTAAGCATCATCGAGCAGGGGCGGCACGATTTCGCGGAAGCGCTGCTCGGCAATCGGACTGCTCAAGCGGCGCGCCCCGCGGGCGCGTGGCCTATCTGGCGCGCTCCTTGAGGTAAGCGATCACATCGGCCCGGTCCTGCGGATTGTCCAGGTGAAAGAACATCTTGGCGCCCGGCGCGACGGCCTGCGGATCGGTCAGCCACTTGTCGAGTGTCTCCTCGTTCCACACGATATTGGCTGATTTGAGCGCGGCCGAATAGTCGTAGTCGGGCAGCGAGGCGGCCTTGCGCCCGAATACGCCCCGATGACGCGGCCCGACGTCATTCTTGTCGAGCGAGTGGCAGTCCTGGCAGGCCTCGTAGAGCGTCTCGCCGCGAGCGGCGTCGCCGGCAAGACCGCCGGCCCAGGCGGTCTGAGCAAGCGCCGTCGAGATCGCGACTGCGAGCATCACGGCCGCGAGGTATTTCTCTCGTCTGCGGAAATGCGGGTCGGACCTTTCATGCGGGTCTTCGACGCGCGTCCGCGCGCTAGGGTTTGCCGAAAGGTCCCTCCCCCGCGACGGGTGCGGTGGGAGGACGCCTGTCTCTCGACAGGCATCGCGGGAGAGGGGTTGGGGCAAGCGCGGCAGTGTCATTGGAACAGCTCAGGCAAGGTCAGAATCGGTGACCGCAAGGTTGGTTGGCGTGGGCGCATAAACGACCTCCCGGACGCCGAGCCATTTGCGCAACTCGCCCGCCGGAACGAGCTTCGGTCCCGGCGCCGGCGCCGTTCCCGGCGCCGGCTGCGGGAAGGCGGTCGAGCGCGCGGTGTGGAACGTCACGTTGCCTTCGACTTTCTGCATCAATTGATGGATGTGGCCGTTGAGCACGGTCACCGAGCCGAAGCGCGAGAGATAGGCGAGCGCCTGTGCGGAATCTTCGGTGCCCCAACCCCATTCTGGCGCGATCATCCAGAGCGGGATGTGGGAGAAGATCACGATAGGCGTCGAAGCCGACTTGCCCTTGAGATCGTCTTCCAGCCACTCGAGCTGATCCGCGCCGAGCGAGCCAAGGCCGTTCTTCTTGAGATCGACGACATTGTTGAGCGACACGAAATGCACGCCGCCCTGATCGAAGGCATACCAGCCGCCGCCGGTCGCTCCCTTGCCGAAGCGCTCGAGATAGATGTCGCGCGTCTTGGGGTCGAGGATGTCGTGTTCGCCCGGCGCGTAATGGACGTCGAGCTTGGCGCGGCCGATCATTTGCTGCGCGTCGTCGAATTCGTTCGCCTTCGCCGCGTGGCTGATGTCGCCGGTATGGATCATGAACGCGGGCTTTCCCGGCATGGCTATGACCTTGTCGATCGCAGCGTTGAGCGTCGCGCGGGCGTCCGGATTGGCGGGCTTGGCGAAGCCGATGTGGCTGTCGGAGATCTGAACGAAAGAAAAGCCGCTCTCCGCCGCTTTCGCCGAGCCGATCAGGCGCGACGCGGGCACGCCGCCGGCGACCGTCCAAACCACGCCGGTTCCGGCCCAAAGCATGCATTTCAAAGTTTGCCGGCGGTCGAACCCGCCTTCATGATCGTGCGTCATGACTTTCTCCTCAATCCGGCGAAAAGCGCCGCTCAAAGAGGAAACTCAGGGGGTGTGCGGTTTATTCCCGCGACGCGCCGAAAAAATTGGACTGCTCTTCAGGGGGCGTCGATTCTGGCCAAGGTCGCGCGCATGGAATCGCTCGGCGCCTGCAAAAGTCCGTCGATCGGAGAATCGAAATCATCGATCAGGAAGATGGCGGAAGTGACGCAGATCGCGCAGACCACGATCGACAAATAAACGACTGCGTTGCGCGGCGAGAGCAGCCCGAAGACTCCGAACACGACAGTCAACCACGCGCACATCGCGAGCATGAGCGGCCATGCGATCGTGTCGTGCGATGTTTCGAGCAGCTGACGCCGGCCACGCAACGCCTCGTCGATCTGATTTGACAAGGAGTCTGTGAGTCGTTGGCGGAAATGGTCGGACGGGTCCAGTCTGTGAATGGCGGTGTCGGCCTGAATGAGAAGGGCGCCGAGCTCCGGTCGCTCGATGCTTGTCGGACCGTCAAAGCGCGGAAAATCACCCGATGGCGCCGGCTCGTCGCGCCAGCTGTCGGCGATCGAGGCGGCCACATACTTTCTGATCATCGCTCTGATCGGATCGGCGTCCGGGCCGTATTCCCGCAGGTGGATGTCGAGATTCGAGATGTCGCCCGCAAAGGCGCGCAGACGAGCGTCGAAGGTATCGAATGAGCCCTTCACCTCCGAGAGCATGAGGCTGAGCACCAAAGCGGTGAAGGTGACGAGAATAGAGACCACCAGCCGTACGTGGTCCTTCGTTTCGCTTGTTCGATGCTGCTCTCCCAGCTGGTCATGCAGATACATTCCGACGCCGGATGCGACGAGCAGAAGAGCGAAAATGATAGAGACGAGGAGGCCGCCGTGCGCCATTCGCGAGTGTCTGTTTTGCTAGCGCCAATTCGTTGCGCCACCGACCATGCAAGTCCAGCTCTTAACGCGCTGTTAGGCCTCGCCGTCGCGGCTGCTCAAACACATCGAGCGGATAGGCGCGGCGAGCGTCTGGGCTTCCGCTGCGTTTCGGGTCGCAGCCTCAGGCTTTAAGCCTGTGGACCATCACCTGCGGTAAACACCGCCGTGGTACCCGTGGTACGCCCCTCCGTGCCAGCCGCCCCCGTGCCAGCCGCCGCCGTGATAGTAGCCCCCGCCGTGATAATAGCCGCCGCCGTGATAATAGGCGCCGCCGTGATAGTAGCCGCCGTGGTAGCCGTAGCCGCCGCCGTGGTAGCCGTAGCCGCCGCCATAAAATCCGGGAGCGACGACGACCCCGCCGCCCAACCCATTCGGCACGCACCCGCCGTAGACGTTGCGATGGTAAGCGAGTCCGCATCCCCCTGCGGCGAGAATTATCGCTAACTCGCCATGATAGGGGGCGGGGGCCGGCATCGCGTCGGCCGATCCGGCAAGAAGTGTCGTCAGGGCGGCGATCGAGGCCAGGGAAGCAACTCGCATCAAATTCCTCCAGTTGAACCTTGTCATGGCTCTAAAAAAACGCTCGCTTATCCGCATTGTTCCCGTGATCCCTCAGGACAACACGGTCGGCGGCACTTTGCAGACCCTATGGTTTATAAACCGTCTACCATGACAGGGACCGACAGCGCACGCCCCTGCCGCATCGTTTGGACACCGGTCTGCGTCGTTTGTCGATCGGGCTCACCGCGGCGATTGCTGGATATGCGGCGCAGGAAGCGTTTCCATGAACGCGGCTATTGCGCCGCGACGCCGACTTTAAGCAGCCGGTAGGTGATGGCGTCAACCAGCGCCTGGAACGAGGCGTCGATGATGTTGCCCGACACCCCGACCGTCGACCAGGTGTCTCCGTTTCCATCGCCGAACTCGATCAGGACGCGCGTCACCGCGTCGGTGCCGCCCTGGAAGACGCGCACGCGATAGTCGCGCAATTCGAGATTCTCGATGTATTTCTGATAGACGCCGAGGTCCTTGCGCAAAGCGAGATCGAGCGCGTTGACCGGGCCGTTGCCTTCGGCTGCGGAAATCAGCCGCTCCTCGCCGATGCGGATCTTCACCACCGCCTGCGAAGCCGAATAGGTGATTCCGGGCGCGACCAGTTTGCGCTCGACGCCGACATGAAAGCTGTCGACGGCGAAATATTCCGGCACGCCGCCGAGCACGCTGCGCGCCAGAAGCTCGAACGAGGCGTCGGCGGCTTCGTAAGCGAAGCCCTGCGCCTCGCGCGCCTTCACCTCGTCGAGCAGGCGCCCAAGGCGCGGATCATCGGGTTTCGCTTCGACGCCAAGCCGGGCAAGCTCGTGAAAGAGATTCGAGCGTCCAGCCTGATCCGAGATCAGTACGGCGCGCTGGTTGCCGACGCTGTCCGGCGGCACGTGCTCGTAGGTGCGCGGGTCTTTGGCGAGGGCGGACGCGTGAATGCCGGCCTTGGTGGCGAAGGCTGATGCGCCAACATAGGGCGCGTGCCGGTTCGGCGCACGGTTGAGCAGTTCGTCGAAGGCGCGCGAGACGTGGGTGAGCTCGCGCAAAGCCTCCGCCGTCACGCCGGTCTCGAAATTCTCGTTGAGCTCCGGCTTCAGGGACAATGTGGGGATGAGACTGACAAGATTGGCGTTGCCGCAGCGCTCGCCCAGACCATTCAGCGTGCCCTGCACCTGCCGCGCGCCGGCGCGGATGGCGGCGAGCGAATTGGCGACCGCGTTGCCGGTGTCGTTGTGGGCATGGATGCCGAGACTTGCGCCAGGAATGACACGCGCCACCTCGCCGACAATGCGTTCGATCTCGTCAGGCAGCGTTCCGCCGTTGGTGTCGCACAGCACCGCCCAGCGCGCGCCGGCGTCGATCGCGGCGCGAGCGCAGGCAAGCGCATAGTTCGGATTGGCCTTGTAGCCGTCGAAGAAATGCTCGCAATCGACCATCGCCTCGCGGCCCGCGGCGACCGCGGCCTTCACGCTGTCGGCGATGGCCTCGAGGTTCTCGTCGAGCGTGCAGCCCAGCGCGACATGGACGTGATAGTCCCACGACTTGGCGACATAGACGATCGCGTCGGCATCGGCGGCGAGGAGGCCAGCAAGGCCTGGATCATTGGCAGCCGAGCGGCCCGGACGCTTGGTCATGCCGAAGGCGCAGAAGCGGGCGCGTTTGGTCGGCTTGCTTTTTGAAGAATTCGGTGTCGAGCGGGTTGGCGCCGGGATAGCCGCCCTCGACATAGTCGACGCCAAGCCGGTCGAGCATCGCCGCGATGCGGCGCTTGTCGTCGAGCGAGAAGTCGACGCCGGTGGTCAGCGCGCCGTCGCGCATCGTCGTGTCGAACAGATAAAGTCGTTCTTTGGCCATGGGGCTCTTCGTCAATGTCGCGTTGGAGGCGTCGAATCGCCGGCCAGGGTCTTGGCCATGGTGGTGTTGGCGAGCCATTGGTCGCCGACGCGCACGAGATTGCGCCGCTCGCGCGGTGAAGCCCTGGCGCTCGAACAGCGGCCGGGCGGAATCGCTGGCGTCGACGGTCAAGCGCTTCGCCCCGCGCGCTTGCGCGAGCTTCGTCAGCGCCTCGATCAGCGCGCCGCCCGCGCCCTGGCGAGCGAATTCGGGATCGACGAACAGCATGTCGATCTGGTCGGCGCCTTTGAGGCTGGCGAAGCCAGCGACCGCGCCGTCGATCATGGCGAGCAGGGTCAGAGCGCCCGCCAGCCGGGCGCCGAAAGCCTGTTCGTCATCGGCGCGCGAGGCCCAGGCCTCGCGCTGCTCTTCGTCGTAGTCTTCCGCGGCGAGCTCATTGATGCTCGAGCGAAAGATCTCGGCGCAGCGTCTCGCGTCGGCCGGCAGATAGGGACGAAGCGAGACGGCGCTCATCGCTTGAGCTCCCAGGTCGTCGTGCCGTCCTTGTTGTCTTTGATGGCGACGCCGAGCGCGGCGAGTTCATCGCGCAACCGGTCGGACTCGCCCAATTCCTTGCCGCGCGGGCGCGCTCGGCGACGAGCGATCCGCGCGTCGATTGCGCGTCTGAGTCGAGCGTCGTCGTTGGGATCGTCGTTTCGACGCAGCACCACGAAGATTGGCGCTCGTTGACACGCGTTGACGGTCACATTGCCGGTGGTCGAACTGTCGCCGTCATTGCGAGCGGACGAAGATGCAAGGATGAGCTTGCGCGGTCGCACTGGAGCCGCGACGGCCTCGGCATCTGCGATGACGGCTCCGGCGACAAGTCCTTGCCAGCTCTTGAGTCGAAGCGATCGCGGCCTGCGTGTTCAGGTCATCGTTCAAGGCATCCAGAACGCCGTCGGAGATCTGTTCGGCCGGCTGCGACGTCGCCGACCGCTGTCATACCAGCGGTCGAGCTTCGCCTCCGCTCCTCCAGCTCCTTCACCGTCCAGTCGATCGGCTGACGGTAGTGCGTGCGCAGCATCGCGAGCCGCAAAACCTCGCCGGGCCAATTGCGGCCGCCAAACTTCGTCTGTGCGCAAGAGCTCGTGGATGGTCACGAAGTTGCCGAGGCTCTTCGACATCTTCTCGCCTTCGACCTGCAGGAAGCCGTTGTGCATCCAGACATTGGCCATGCGCGCGGAATCGAAGGCGAGCAGGATTGCGCGATTTCGTTCTCGTGATGGGGAAAGACGAGATCGATCCCGCCGCCGTGAATGTCGAACATATTGCGGCTCGGGTCGTCGCATGCAGGCCGCCGCCGAACGGTTCGAGCAGCGTCGCCATCGACATCGCCGAGCACTCGATATGCCAGCCGGGCGCCCCGGCGCGGCGATGCCGGCCGGGCTCGGCCAGCCCGGCTCGTTCGGCTTCGAGGGCTTCCACAGGACGAAGTCCATCGAGTCGCGCTTGTAGGGCGCGACATCGACGCGCGCGCCGGCCAGCATCTCGTCGAGCGAGCGATGGGCGAGCGTCCCATAGCGCGGCGCGCCAGGGAGCGCGTCCATCGCGTTCGGCGAGAACAGCACGTGATCCTCGGCGACATAGGCGACGCCCCGCGCGATCAGCCGCTCGATCATCGACGCGCATCGTGTCGATATATTGCGTGGCGCGCGGCTCGTGCGTCGGCGGCAGCGCGCCGAGAGCGGCGCACGTCTTCGTGAAATTGGCGCTCGGTCGCTTCCGTCACCTTGGCGATCGCCTCGTTGAGCGGCAGGTCGGGAAAGTCGCGCGCGGCGCGCGCATTGATCTTGTCGTCGACGTCGGTGATGTTTCGCGTGTAGATGACATGGCTCCTCGCCGTAGAGATGGCGCAGGAGCCGGAACAGCACGTCGAACACGATGACCGGCCGCGCGTTGCCGATATGGGCGAAGTCATAGACCGTGGGCCCGCAGACATAGAGCCGCACCGCCTTCGGGTCGATCGGCGCGAAATCCTCCTTGCGGCGGGTGAGGGTGTTGTAGAGACGCAGCTGCGCCTCCGTCGCCTCCGCGGGCGTCTCGTCTTGGGGTCGGGGCGGCGGCTTCATCGGCAATTCTCGTCGGCGTCATCTCATGGAGGCGAACGAACAGGCGTCGCCCGGGTTGGCCGGATGATCGCTTCTCGATGGCTTTGAGGAAAAAGGAGACGCGAACCAGCCAGCAGGGAGCTAGCGGCTAATGATGCAAATCCGGATAATGCGGAGCGCGGGCGTCATGGCGCGCATGCATGTGTCCACGCTGGCGCTTTTGTCAAGCTTGGCGGGCGCGCGGGCAGCGGAATCGGACTAAGATCGAGCGGTTTCGCTTCGGGGAAGGGGGAGATCTTGAGCCGGCAGACAAGCAGCGAGAGCGATCCGGCGGCGAGGGGCCTTGGCGCTGCCACAGGCGATCACCATCCTCGGCGCCCCGATCGAGGCGGGGGCGGGCGTGCCTGGCGCGGCGATGGGGCCGGCCATGCTGCGCACGGCGGGCATTGTGAAAACGCTGAGGGATCTCGGCCTCGACGTCGAGGACCGGGGCGATCTCGCCCCTCCGCCTCCATTGGCCCACGCGACCGCGCCGGAAGGCAAGGCGCATCGGTTCGCCGAGGTCGCAGCCTGGGCGCGGCTGCTTGCGCGCGAAACCTATGCGGTCGCCCGCTCCGGGCGGACGCCGATCGTGCTCGGCGGCGATCACAGCCTGGCGATGGGTTCGATCAGCGGAATCGCCCGCTTCGCGGCCGAGGCGGGGCGCGAGCTGTTCGTCCTGTGGCTCGACGCCCATTCGGACTTCAACACGCCGCTGACCTCGCCGTCCGGCAATATGCACGGCATGTCGCTCGCGATGCTGTGCCAGGAGCCCGGTCTCGAGGGCGTGTTTGGCGGCGAGCCGCACGGATTCGTCGATCCCGCGCGTCTGCACCTGTTCGGCATCCGGTCGATCGACACCGGCGAACGGCGGCTCCTGCAAGATCGCGGCGTCGACGTCATGGACATGCGGAGGCTGGACGAAGACGGTTTCGCCGTCTCGATCCGCCGGATCATCGATCGGGTTCGCGCCCGCAACGGCCTTTTGCATGTCAGTCTGGACGTCGACTTTCTCGATCCGGCGATTGCGCCGGGCGTCGGCACCGCCGTCCCGGGCGGCGCGACCTACCGCGAGGCGCATCTTGTCATGGAGCTGTTGTACGAATCCGGTCTTTCGCCCTCGCTCGATCTCGTCGAGCTCAATCCGTTCCTCGACGAGCGGGGCAAAAGCGCGCTTCTGCTTGTCGACCTGACCGCGAGTCTGTTCGGGCGCTACGTCTATAAGGCGGATGCGCAGTAAGCGCCTAGACTTGCGGCGGAGCCACGGAAATTGGCGCTAAATATCGGGTAAAAGGAGAAGAAGCGGATCCACAAAGACCTGCAACTCTCTGAGCGCATCGTACATATCGCTGATGATATCGCTCTGAAGCTGTTGAATTGGATCGTCAGATTTTGTGAGGCGGAGTTTCTCTACCTTCATTTTCAAAGTCAGGCGCCGCGCCGGCACGCGCGCTCTGGCGGCTTTTATGGTTGCCTGTAGATTTGCCTGAGAAATGGGCGCCACTTTTCATTGCGAAGAAAGGATTTTTGGCATCGGAAGGGATCTCTCTTCGTAAGGAATGCAATATGAACCTCGACGCTGAACCTTGGCAAGCGCTTGAATGACCGGAGACCAAGCCGAAAGCCTCTTTCTCGTCGTAATGATAGGAGATTCCCTGTAAGCCCGGTGGCGCCTGTCCTCTGCTGACGCCCGCGGTCCTCTAGTCTGCGGAGCGATCGGGGGATTGAGCCCATCTGCCGAGGCTTTCGCTGGGTCGAGGCTTGGGTCTTAGAAAAAATACATGGATTTGATTTGCCCTGTGTGGGCCGTCGCGCTTTTTTCGGCTCCTCCGCCAAAAGTTTGGCTTGATCGCGTGCATCGATAGGTCGATAGCACCCGGCGAAGCGACCGCCGCGAAGACGAGCCTGGCGGTCACGCAATGCGGAAGACAAGATCCTATGGCGCGCAAGAAGATAGCTCTGATCGGAGCCGGGCAGATTGGCGGAACGCTGGCTCTCCTGGCGGCGCTGAAGGAGCTCGGCGACATCGTCCTTTTCGACATCATTGATGGCGTGCCGCAAGGCAAGGCGCTGGATTTGGCCGAATCGACCCCGGTTGAGAGCGTCAACGCGCGACTGGCCGGCGCGAGCGACTATTCCGCGATCGCCGGCGCCGACGTCGTCATCGTCACCGCAGGCGTCCCCCGCAAGCCCGGCATGAGCCGCGACGACCTGCTCGGCATCAACCTCAAGGTCATGGACGCGGTGGCGGCGGGGATCAAGACGCATGCCCCGGAGGCCTTCGTCATCTGCATCACCAACCCGCTCGACGCCATGGTGTGGGCGCTGCAGAAGTTCTGCGGTCTGCCTAGCAAGAAGGTCGTCGGCATGGCCGGCGTGCTCAATTCGGCGCGCTTTCGCTATTTTCTCGCTGATGAATTGCAGGTCTCGGTTGAAGACGTGACCGCCTTCGTGCTTGGCGGCCACGGCGACGAGATGGTTCCCTCGGTTCGCTATTCGACGGTGGCTGGCATTCCGCTGCCTGATCTCGTCAAAATGGGCTGGACGACGCAGGCCAAGATCGACGCGATCGTCGAGCGCACCCGCAAGGGCGGGCGGCGAGATCGTCAACCTGCTCAAAACAGGGTCCGCTTTCTATGCCCCAGCCGCTTCGGCGATCGCGATGGCGGAATCGTACATCAAGGATCAGCGCCGCGTGCTGCCGTGCGCGGCGCACCTGACCGGCCAGTACGGCGTCAACAACGCCTATATCGGGGTCCCGGTGGTGATCGGCGCGAACGGGGTGGAGCGCATCATCGAGATCACGTTCGACGAGAGCGAGAAAGCCATGTTCGCCAAGTCGGTCGCCTCGGTCCACGGCCTGATGGAGGCCTGCAAGGCGATCAATCCCGCCCTTGCAGCCTGATCGCCCCAAGCGCCCGCCGTGAGCGGGCATTCTTTCCTTTGAGGTATTCGCCGCCATGAACATCCACGAATATCAGGCCAAGGCGGTGCTGAGAGCGTTCGGCGTCCCGATCGCCTCCGGCTTTCCCGCCCTCACGCCGGACGAGGCGATGGACGGCGCCAGGAAACTCCCCGGGCCGCTTTGGGTGGTGAAGAGCCAGATCCATGCCGGCGGGCGCGGCAAGGGCCGCTTCAAGGAGGCGACGGCAGGGGACAAGGGCGGCGTCCGCCTCGCTCGCTCGGTCGAAGAGGTCCAGACATTCGCGACGCAGATGCTGGGGGCGACGCTGGTGACGGCGCAAACCGGCGTACACGGTAAGCAGGTCAATCGCCTGTACGTCGAGGACGGCGCGACGATTGACCGGGAACTCTATCTTTCGGCGCTGGTCGACCGGCAGAAGAGCCGGGTGGCCTTCGTCCTCTCGACCGAAGGCGGGGTCAACATCGAGGATGTTGCTCACAATACGCCGGAAAAGATCCACAGGTTCACTGTCGATCCGGCGACCGGGATCATGCCTCATCACGGGCGCGCTGCGGCCCGCGCGCTCGAGCTTACCGATGATCTCGCCAAGCAGGCCGAGAGCCTGGTCGCCAAGCTCTACGCCGCGTTCCTGGCGAAAGACATGTCCATGCTGGAAATAAACCCGCTGGTCGTGCTGTCGAATGGGCAATTGCGCGTCCTCGACGCCAAAGTGTCGTTCGACGACAATGCGCTTTACCGCCACCCCGACATCGCCGCGTTGCGCGACGAGAGCGAGGAGGATGCGAAGGAGATCGAGGCCTCCAAGCACGATCTCAACTATGTCACGCTCGAGGGCTCGATCGGCTGCATGGTCAATGGGGCCGGGCTCGCCATGGCCACGATGGACATCATCAAGCTCTACGGGGAAAGTCCGGCGAACTTCCTCGACGTCGGCGGCGGCGCCTCCAAGGACAAGGTCGCCGCGGCGTTCAAGATCATCACCGCTGATGAGAACGTGAAAGGCATTCTGGTCAACATTTTTGGCGGCATCATGCGCTGCGACATCATCGCCGAGGGCGTGATCGCGGCGGTGAAGGAAGTGGGCCTCAAGGTTCCGCTGGTCGTGCGCCTCGAGGGCACCAACGTCGACCTCGGCAAGAAAATCCTTCGCGACTTTGGACTCGACGTGATCGCGGCCGATGACCTCGACGATGCGGCGCAGAAGATCGTGAGCGCGGTGAGAGCGAGAGCCTAGACGCGCGCGCATCTCGCAACGAGGGAGACAGGCCGATGCCCCCATCCAAGATCAACATTCTCGAGGCGGTCGACCGGAAGGTCAGGCAAGTCTTTCATCCGTTCGTCGTCGGCGATGTCAACGAGGCCCAAGTCAAGGTGGCGAAGTTCGGCGCCGAGTTCGATTGGCACGCGCACGAACGCGAAGACGAGGCGTTCTTCGTGTTGCGCGGGCGCATCGCGATCGACTTTCGCGATGGCGTCTCAGAAATGGGCGAAGGTGATTTTGTCGTCGTTCCGCGTGGGGTCGAACACCGGCCTCGGTCGCTGTCGTCGGAGCCGGTCGTTTTGATGTTCGAGCCGAGCACGACGCTCAACACCGGCGACGCCGCAAGCGCGTTGACGGTGCGTGAACTCGACCGGCTTTAGGGCATGGCGAAAACGGTTGCGAAATGGCACGCAGTTACACATATACTGTGTGCCGGAGACCGATATGAAAAACATTACGCTCGCGATCGATGAGGAGATCTTGGACAAGGTTCGGATTGTCGCCGCCCACAAGCGCACGACGGTGAACGCCATGGTGCGGGAATATTTGGCCGAAGTCGCCGGGCGCGACGAGAAGCAGGCCGAGGCGCGGAAGCAACTCTTGCGTCTCATGGATACCTCGAAGGGCCGCATGGCGCCGGATTGGAAGTTCGACCGCGAGGAAACCCATGAGCGGTAAGGCCTTCCTTGACTCGAACATCCTCATTTATGCGGCGACCGGCCGGGACGCCTATCCGGCGAAGTTTCATCGCGCCAGAGAGATCGTCGCGGGCGATGAAATCGGAATCTCCACCCAGGTGATCGGCGAGTTCGTCGACAACGTGCAGAAGCCAAAGAGGATGAGGCGGGCGCTGACCCCGTCCGAAACTGCGACCTGGTTGGACGCGCTTCTTCAGCTTCCGCTCGTCGAAGTCGATCGGCAGATCGTTTTGAGCGCGCTGATCGTGCAGCAGCGTTATCAGTTGAGTTACTGGGACAGCCAGATCGTCGCCGCCGCGGAGCGCCTCGGCGCGGACGTTCTTTACAGCGAAGATTTGAGTCACGGTCAGATGTATGGGCTCGTGCGCTGCGAAAATCCGTTCCGATCGAACTGAACCGCCAACGGCCGAAAGCCCTCTCATGTCCATCCTCGTCGACGCCAACACGAAGGTCATTACCCAGGGCTTTACCGGCAAGAACGGCACCTTCCATTCCGAGCAGGCGATGGCTTACGGCACGAAGCTTGTAGGCGGCGTCTCGCCCGGCAAGGGCGGCTCGATCCATCTCGGGCTGCCGGTCTTCGACACGGTCGCCGAAGCGCGGGAGACAACCGGCGCCGACGCCAGCGTGATCTACGTGCCGCCGGCCGGCGCCGCGGACGCGATCTGTGAAGCCATCGACGCCGAGACGCCGCTCATCGTTTGCATCACCGAGGGCATTCCAGTCCTTGACATGGCGCGTGTCAAAAAAGCGCTGCAGGGCTCGACGTCGACCCTGATCGGGCCGAATTGCCCAGGCGTCATGACGGCCGGCGAGTGCAAGATCGGCATCATGCCGGGCACCATCTTTACGCGCGGCAGCGTCGGGGTCGTTTCGCGTTCGGGCACGCTGACCTATGAGGCGGTGTTTCAGACGACGCGCGAAGGTCTCGGGCAGACGACAGCGGTTGGAATTGGCGGCGACCCGATCAAGGGCTTGGAATTTGTCGATGTGCTCGCCATGTTCTTGGCCGATCCCAAGACCCAGTCGATCGTGATGATTGGGGAAATCGGCGGCCAGGCCGAAGAGGACGCCGCCGAGTTTCTGAAGGACGAGGCCAAGCGCGGCCGTTCAAAGCCGGTCGTCGGCTTCATCGCCGGACGCACCGCCCCCTCAGGGCGGCGCATGGGACACGCAGGCGCGATCATCGCCGGCGGCAAGGGGGGCGCCGAGGACAAGATTGCGGCGATGGAGGCGGCCGGCGTCCGCGTCTCGCCCTCTCCTGCCCGGCTTGGCAAGACATTGGTCGATCTGTTGCACGGTAACTAAGGGAGTCCGCTCGGTGGCTCGTCAGGACGTTAATCAAGCGCTGCTGCAAACCTCGTTTCTGTACGGGGCCAACAGCGCCTACATCGAAGCGTTGCAGGCGCAGTACGAGAAGGACCCGCAATCGGTCGAACCCGGCTGGCGCCAATTTTTTGCCGCGCTTGGCGATGATCCGGCGAGCGTAGCCAAAGCCGAGCGCGGCGCGTCATGGCGCAAGCCCAATTGGCCGCCGACCCCCAAGGGGGATCTCATCAACGCGCTGGACGGCGATTGGCCGGCGACGGAAAAGGCGGTCGCCGACAAGCTGCGCGCCAAGGCTGCGGAAGCCGGCCCCAAAGCGGCGCCGAGCGAAGACGACATTCGCCGGGCGACCCGCGATTCCGTGCGCGCGCTCATGATGATCCGCGCCTATCGCATGCGCGGCCACCTCTACGCCAATCTCGATCCGCTCGGCCTTGAGCCGCAAAGGGACCACGAGGAGCTCCATCCCTCGACCTACGGGTTCCAGGAGTCCGACTACGACCGCAAGATCTTCATCGATCATGTGCTCGGGCTCGAATACGCGACCGTGCGCGAAATGCTTGCGATCCTGCGGCGGACCTATTGCGGGACCATCGGCTTCGAATTCGTCCATATTTCCGATCCGGCGGAGAAGGCCTGGATTCAGGAGCGCGTCGAGGGGCCCGACAAGGAAATCCAGTTCACGAGGGAGGGCAAGCGCGCGATCCTTGGCAAGCTGATCGAGGCCGAGGGCTTCGAGAATTTCTTCGACGTCAAATATACCGGCGCCAAGCGCTTCGGGCTCGACGGCGCGGAAGCGATGATTCCGGCGCTTGAGCAGATCATCAAGCGCGGCGGCCAGCTCGGCCTGAAAGAGATCGCTCTCGGCATGGCCCATCGTGGCCGGCTCAATGTGCTGAGCCAGGTGATGGGCAAGCCGCACCGCGTCATCTTCCACGAGTTCAAGGGCGGTTCGGCTTCACCCGATGAACTCGAGGGTTCGGGCGATGTCAAATATCACCTTGGCGCGTCTTCCGACCGCGAATTCGACGGCAACGCTGTTCATCTTTCGCTGACCGCCAATCCGTCTCACCTCGAGATTGTCGATCCGGTTGTTCTCGGCAAGGTGCGCGCCAAGCAGGACCAGCTCAACGACGGCATCGAGCGGTCGAAAGCTCTGCCGCTCCTCATCCACGGCGACGCCGCTTTTGCCGGACAAGGCGTGGTGGCCGAATGCTTCGGTCTCTCGGGCTTGCGCGGCCACAGGACCGGCGGCTCGCTGCATTTCATCGTCAACAACCAGATCGGCTTCACCACTTATCCGCGCTATTCGCGCTCATCGCCCTATCCGTCGGATGTCGCCAAGCTGATCGAGGCGCCGATCTTTCACGTCAACGGCGATGATCCGGAGGCGGTGGTGTTCTGCGCCAAGGTGGCGATCGAATACCGGCAGAAGTTCCATAAGCCGGTCGTCATCGACATGTTCTGTTATCGACGGTTCGGCCACAACGAAGGCGACGAGCCCTCGTTCACTCAGCCGATCATGTACCGACTTATCCGCTCGCACCCGACGACGCAGCAGATCTACGCCGAGAAGCTTATCGCCGAAGGCGTCGTCACCTCGGGTGAGGTCGACAAGATGCGCTCGGACTGGCGCCAACGGCTGGAGGCGGAGTTCGAGGCGGGTCAATCCTATTCGGCCAACAAGGCCGATTGGCTCGACGGCCGCTGGGCGGGCGTCAAGGCGGCGCGGGAGATCGCCGACGACGACCGCCGCGGCAAGACTGGCGTTGATCTCGATCAACTCCGCGCTGTCGGCGAGCGCATCACGGCCGCGCCTCAAGGCTTCAACGTTCATAAGACCATTGCTCGCTTTCTCGAGAACCGCCGCACGGCGATCAAGGTTGGCGACGGTATCGACTGGTCCACCGCCGAGGCGCTCGCCTTTGGCACGCTGCTGGACGAGGGCTTTCCGGTTCGCCTGTCCGGCCAGGACAGCGAGCGGGGCACGTTCTCGCAACGCCATTCGGTGCTGATCGATCAGGAGACCGAAGCGCGATACGTGCCCCTGAACCACATTCGCGATGGGCAGGCGCGCTACGAAGTCATCAACTCGATGCTGTCGGAAGAGGCGGTGCTCGGCTTCGAATACGGCTATTCGCTCGCCGAGCCGAACGCGCTGGTCCTGTGGGAGGCGCAGTTCGGCGACTTCGCCAACGGCGCCCAGGTCGTGTTCGACCAGTTCATCTCAGGCGGCGAAAAGAAGTGGCTCCGCATGTCGGGTCTCGTGTGCCTGCTGCCGCATGGCTACGAGGGCCAGGGGCCGGAGCATTCATCGGCTCGGCTCGAGCGCTATCTCCAGCTCTGCGCCGAGGACAATATGCAGGTCGTCGTCTGCACGACGCCGGCGAATTTCTTCCACGCGTTGAGGCGCCAGCTCAAGCGCGAGTTCCGCAAGCCCTTGATCGCGATGACGCCGAAGTCGATGCTGCGCAACAAGCGCGCGGTCTCCAACCTCGAAGCATTCGGACCGGGGACGAGCTTTCACCGCCTGTTGTGGGATCACGCCGAGACGCACAAGGGCGAAAAGATCAAGCTCGCCGAGGACGACAAGATCCGCCGCGTTGTCGTCTGCTCGGGCAAGGTCTACTACGATCTCTACGATGAGCGCGAGAAGCGCGGTATCGACGACGTGTATCTGCTGAGGGTGGAGCAGCTCTATCCTTTCCCGATCAAGGCGCTGATGAAGGAGCTCTCCCGTTTCAAGAAAGCGGAGGTGGTCTGGTGTCAGGAGGAGCCCAAGAACATGGGGGCCTGGAGCTTCGTCGAGCCCTATCTCGAATGGGTGCTCGGCCAACTCGGCGGCAAGTCGAAGCGCGCGCGCTATGCGGGACGCGCCGCCACCGCCGCGACGGCGACCGGTCTCATGTCGAAACATCTGGCGCAGCTCAAGGCCTTCATCGACGAATGCCTGGCCTGAGCGAAGCCAGTTCGACATGCCTCATTACTTTTGCAAGCTGAGGCCGCCCCGGCCGACGTTCATCTCGGATATGACGTCGGACGAAGCCCAGCTCATGCGCGCCCACCGCGAATATTGGACGCCCCAAGTCGAGACCGGCGTGGTGATCGCAATGGGGCCGGTCGCCGACCCGACCGGCGGCTATGGCGTCGCGATCATCGAAGCGGCCTCCGAGGCGGCGCTCGAGGCGATGTTGGAGGCCGATCCGGCAATCATTGCTGGACGTGGCTTTGCTTATGAAAACTGGCGCATGCTGGGGATCGCGGTGCGTCCCAGCCAGCCGCTCGCGCCGGTCACTTCCGTATCTCCGTAAGGATTAGAGAAGGGCGCCTCGCGGCGCGATTGAAATGGCGATTGAGATCCGTGTTCCGGCGTTAGGCGAATCGATCACCGAAGCGACCGTCGGCAAATGGTTCAAAAAGGCTGGCGATTCCGTTCAGGCCGACGAGCCCCTGGTCGAACTGGAAACGGACAAGGTCACGCTCGAGGTCAATGCGCCGAGTCCGGGGGTCTTGAGCGAGATTGTCGCCGATACCGGTCAAACGGTTGCGATCGGCGCGCTGCTCGGCCAGGTCGCGGCCGGCGCGGCCGCGTCGCCTGCCTCCGCCAAATCCACGCCCGCGCCGGTGGCGCAGGCGGCTGCGGCGGCCACCAAAGCCCCGCCGGCCGCGGCGACCGCGATGCCGCCTGCGCCAGCCGCGGCCAGGATCGCGGCCGAGGACAAGATCGATCTTGCCTCGATCGCCGGCAGCGGCAAGCGCGGTCAGGTGCTGAAAGGCGACGTGCTCGCAGCCGTCGCCGCGGCGCCGCAAGCGCCAACGCCTATCGTCGCCCTTGCGCCGCTTCAGGCGCCCGCAGCCGCGCCGCTTCCGGCTTCACCGCCGGCGCCCGCGGCGCGGCCGACGACGCCAGATGACGGCGCTCGCGAAGAGCGCGTGCGCATGACCAAGCTGCGTCAGACGATCGCTCGGCGCCTGAAGGACGCGCAAAACACCGCGGCGATGCTCACGACCTTCAACGAGGTCGACATGACCGAAGTGATGGCGCTGCGCGCACGCTATAAGGACGCGTTCGAGAAGAAGCATGGGGCCAAGCTCGGCTTCATGGGCTTTTTCGTCAAAGCGTGTGTTCAGGCGCTGAAGGAGATTCCGCCGTCAACGCCGAAATCGACGGCGCGGACCTTGTCTACAAGAATTACTACCACGTCGGCATCGCCGTCGGCACCGAGAAGGGCCTCATCGTGCCGGTGGTGCGCGACGCGGACAAGCTGTCGATCGCCGAGGTCGAGAAGACGATCGCTGCGCTGGGAAAACGCGCCCGCGACGGCCAGCTCACGCTCGAGGAATTGCAGGGCGGAACGTTCACCATCACCAACGGCGGCATCTATGGCTCGCTGATGTCGACGCCCATTCTCAATGCGCCGCAGTCGGGCATCCTCGGCATGCACAAGATCCAGGACCGCCCGGTCGCACTCGGCGGCAAGGTCGAAATTCGACCGATGATGTATCTGGCTTTGAGCTACGACCATCGCATCGTCGACGGCAGGGAGGCGGTGACGTTCCTCGTCCGCGTCAAGGAGGCGCTCGAGGATCCGGCGCGGCTCGTGCTGGACCTCTGATCGCCTGCGGAGCGGCCGGACCCGGCTCGGCCGCTGGAGGCCACGGCCATGAGCGAACGCGCCTGTCTCGAACTGGCTGCGCTGTTGTGGCTGATCCATCTTTTGTGTCAGTCGGGTCTTTCCGGCAGGCCGCAGCTCTGGCTCATCAGTTCGCGCGACGGGCCGACCCCGCCGCCAGGGCTGACGGCCGGCCGCGCCGCGCGCGCCTTTGCGAATTACATGGAGAGTTTTCCGGTCTTCGCGGCGCTCGATCTGGCGTTCATCGCCACTCATCATCCGGCGGGAATTTGGCCCGCGCTCTGGATCGTGACTCGCATCGTGTACCTGCCGCTCTATCTCGCTGGCGTTTCCTACTTCCGCAGCATCGTCTGGGGACTGTCGATTTTGGCGCTTGTCGCGATGCTGGTCCGGCTCGCCCTGTGATCCGTCGGCTGGGCTTGCAGGATCCGTCAGGCGTCCCTATCTTACATCCATCTTACACGCTGCGGGACTGCCGATGTCTCAGGCAAAAACCTCCACGACAATTGTTTCCACCAAGGGGCAGGTGATCCTGCCCAAGTCGATACGCGACCAAAAGCAATGGGGTCCAGGAGCGCGACTAACCGTGGAGGCGACAGCCGACGGCGTGCTGCTGCGCCAAGCTGAACGGCTTTTCGCTCTAGCCAGCTTCGACAAAGTCCGCGGATGTCTCGCCGATCGTGGTAGATCGCTGACGCAGCGTCAAATCGATGCAGCTTTGCGGGTCGCAGCGAAGCGCCGGCATGCTCGCGATTGATACCAATATCGTGGTTCGTTATGTCACTGGCGATGGCGGAGACGAGTTCGCGAGAGCTGTCCACATCATCGAGAATAATCCTGTGTCGCTTTCGCTCACGGTCGTCCTCGAAACGGAATGGGTCCTGCGGGACGCGTACGAATTCCCCCGCGATGACGTTCTGTCGGCGTTCGAGAGTCTGTTCGGCCTGCCGAATGTCGCAGTCGCCGAGCCGCTCATGATGCGTAAAGCGATCACGTTGGCGCAGTCCGGCCTGGACTTTGCGGATGCGCTGCATGTCGCCCAGCTGAGCGACAGGGAGACTTTTGTCACCTTCGACAAGACGCTCGCAAAACGCGCGTCCCGCCTCGGTCTCTCGGTAAGGCTGGCCTGAGTGCGGCCGCGTCGAACACAATGCGAGCGAAAACCATGACCTACGATCTGACTGTCATCGGCTCGGGCCCGGGCGGCTATGTCTGCGCGATCCGCGCGGCGCAACTCGGCATGAAGGTCGCCGTGGTCGAGAAGATGAAGACGCTCGGCGGGACCTGCCTCAACATCGGCTGCATTCCGTCCAAGGCGCTCCTGTACGCCTCGGAAATGTTCGACGAGGCGGGACATGGCCTTGCGCCCCTTGGCGTCGTCGTGTCTCCGCCGAAGCTCGATCTGCCGGCGATGATGAAGCACAAGGACGTCACCGTCGCCGCCAACGTCAATGGCGTCGCCTATTTGTTCAAGAGGAACAAGATCGACTGGGTGAGCGGCGAGGGGCGCATCGCCGCGCCTGGGCGCGTGGCCGTCAAAGGCGCCGACGGCAAAGACGCGACCCTCGAAACCAAAGCAATCGTGATCGCGACCGGTTCGGATGTCGCTCGACTGCCGGGCGTGCAGATCGACGAGAAGACGATTGTCTCCTCGACTGGCGCGTTGAGCCTGTCGGCTCCGCCGAAGAAGCTGATCGTCGTCGGCGCCGGCGTCATCGGCCTCGAACTCGGCTCGGTCTGGCGCCGTGTCGGTTCCGAGGTCGTGGTGGTGGAATTCCTCGATCATGTCCTGACGGGCATGGACGGCGAGGTGTCCAAGTTTATGCAGCGCACGCTGGAGAAGCAGGGCTTCGCCTTTCACCTTGGCCACAAGCTGGCGAAGGTCGAGGCGACCGGGGCAGGCGTCAAGGCGACGATCGAGCCTGCGGCGGGCGGCGAAGCCAAGATGCTCGACGCCGACGTCGTGCTCGTCTCCGTCGGACGACGCCCGTTCACGGAAGGCCTGGGTTTGGAGGCGCGTCGGCGTCAAGACGGAGCGCGGCCAGGTCGTCGTCGACGCTCATTTCGCAACCAACGTTTCGGGAATCTACGCCATCGGCGATGTAATCCGCGGGCCGATGCTCGCCCACAAGGCTGAGGAGGAGGGCGTGGCGGTCGCCGAACTGCTGGCGGGGCAGGCGGGCCACGTGAATTACGGCGCCATTCCAAACGTCGTCTATACGAGCCCGGAGGTCGCCTCGGTCGGCAAGAGCGAGGAAGAGCTCAAGGCGGAGGGCGTGGCTTACGCAGTCGGCAAATTTCCGTTCACCGCCAATGGACGCGCGCGGGCGATGCGACACACCGAGGGTTTCGTGAAAATCCTCGCCGACGCCGCCACCGATCGTGTGCTTGGAGGGCATATCGTCGGGTTCGGAGCGGGCGAGATGATCCATGAAATCGTGGTTCTGATGGAGTTCGGGGGGTCAGCCGAAGACCTCGCGCGAACTTGCCACGCGCATCCGACAATGTCGGAAGCGGTCAAGGAGGCGGCGATGGCGGTGGCGAAACGGGCAATTCACATTTGAGGGTGTGCGCGCGTTCTCGCCGGGCTCTAACCAGAGTGTAATTCGTCACAGCCGAACTCGCCGGACTTTGCTCAAGCCCCGGGGGGCTGTCGCTTGAAAATCGGATGCTCGCTGCCTGAGGGCGTCGATCTGCCCGGACTTTGCGCCGCGTCGGGCGCAATGCCGGGCCGACGAGGCGGATGGCGGCGCAACTGTGCGGTCCTAGGCCTCAGCGCCGGCGCTTGTGTCGTGGCGATCAACGCTCCGGCCCGCGCCGATCCGATGGCGCTGTGGCGGATCGTGCATGGCGCGTGCGTGCCCCACATGGAAGCAGGTTTGGGCCCGAAGCCGTGCGAGCGCGTCGACCTCGACGGCGGCGTCGACCAGGGCGTGGCGATTCTGAAAGACCTGGTCGGCGTCGCACAGATGCTCGCCATTCCGACCCGGCGCATCACGGGCATCGAAGATCCGCAAATGCTTGCGCCCGACGCGCCGCCGGTGTTTGCCGTCGCATGGAGCGCAAAGACGCTGGTCGAGGCGCGTCTTGGCCGCGTGCTGCCGCGGGAAGCGGTTGGACTGGCGATCAACTCGAAATGGGCGCGCAGCCAGGAGCAATTGCACGTTCACGTCGATTGCGTGAGGATTCCGGTCGTGAAGGCCCTAGCCGAATACGCTTCCGCGCTCGACGGCCAATGGCGCGCAATGACAATTCCGCTGCAGGGTCGGGTCTATTTCGCCCGCCGTGTCAACTCGGCCGATCTCGCCGACGTCGCTCCCCTCAAACTTCTCGCCGACGGCCTCGAGGGCGCACGAGCGCATATGGGCGCCTATAGCCTTGCGGCGGTGGGCGCAACCTTCGACGGGAAGCCCGGCTTCGTCCTGCTGGCCGATCAGTTCTCATTGGAAGGCGGCGGCCACGCGGAGGACGTTCAGGATCACGATTGCGCGATTGCTCGTTCGACGCCTTGATCGAACTGGACCTTTTGTGGGCTGAGGGACGCAGTCAAAGGTGCGGGTATAGGCGGGCTGCGGAAATTGATCTAGGCTGTCGCGGGCGGTGTTCCATTTTTAAAGGTGGGCAAACAGTCAACTGAGGAGGGGGCGGGGCAAATGGGGATTCTATTCACGCGCTTTCTTGCGCTTGCGTTTCTCATCGCGGCGCCGACATACGGCTGGGCGCATGTCGAGATCAACGTCGATCTCTCGTCGCAGACAATGACCGTCCATTCGGGCTCGGGCGAAACCTACGTTTGGCCGATATCCTCAGGCAAAGCCGGCCATGCGACGCCGAACGGCGTCTTCCGGCCGAGAGCGATGTACGTCATGGTCCATTCCGCCAAATACAACAACGCCCCGATGCCGCACTCCATCTTCTTCTACGGCCAATACGCGATCCACGGCACGAATGCGGTCGGCAACCTCGGCCACCCGGCGTCGCACGGCTGCGTCCGCATCTCGCCGGCCAATGCGGCGATGCTGTTCGCCATGGTGCAGAGGCACGGGGCTGAAATCCGCATCGTCGGATCGCCCTTCAGCGATATTGCGCGCAGCGAACGTCGGACCGGATCGGCGCTTGGGTACGCGCCGATCCACCACACGCGGACGCTCAAAGAATGGGCGCGCGATCCGCTCGCACGCTGAAGGCGCGCGTCTTACGTACCGATTAATAACATGTAACTCGCGCCGAAATCGTGCGTGCGGGTGTCGCATTTTCTTTCCGTTTGGGATATCAGGCCACCTTGAGATTCGAACTGGCGGAAGCCGTTTGAGGAGGCCATTGGTGCAAAGACGTCAATTTATCGCCGGCGCCGCCGGCCTGATTGCAGGCTCGCTTGCGTCAAGGCTGGCCATGGCGGACGTGCCCACGCCCTTTACTTTCGACATGGCGCCGCCGATGGACAATCGCGAGAAGTTCATCGCCTGGGGCGTGGCGCAACGGGGAGAGGATCCGAAATATCTGGGCGAGCGATTTGACCGATTTGGCGCGATGGTTCGCAACGAAGACCTCGTGAACGATCGCAACAAGCGCGCGTTTCTTTTGACGCCGCGCGAAAAATTCGTGTTGCAGCAAAATCTGCGCCGCGCCTATGATCACGCCTTCCTCGATATCGGCTATGGCGTCACGATTTCTGGCCCCCACATCGTCGGCCGGATGACTTCGAACATCGATCCCAAGCAAGGGGAAAAGGTGCTGGAGATCGGCACGGGCTCCGGCTACCAGTCGGCTTACCTCTCCCATTTGACCGACCAGGTTCACACCGTCGAGATCATCAAGCCCTTGGCCGAGCGCACGCGCTCGATCTACGACCAGCTCATCAAGGACGGTTATACGGAGTTCGAAGCCATCAAGAGCAAGGCCGCCGATGGCTATTACGGCTGGGAAGAGGCGGCGCCATTCGACAAGATCATCGTCACCTGCGGCATCGACCACGTTCCTCCGCCTCTGCTCCAGCAATTGAAGCCCGGAGGGATCATGGTCATTCCGGTCGGCCCGCCGGGAGCGCAGCGCGTATTGAGAGTCGTCAAGACGCGACAGCCAGATGGCGAGATGACGGTTGCGCGCTCCGACATCTACGGCGGGCGGATCGTCCCGTTTGTTCCCTTCACGAAACTTGAAGGCGAACAGATCGTCGGCACGCACAACAACTAGCGCCCTGTTCGCACGAGAATCGCTTCGGCCGCGGGGCGCCCTCAAGCTAAGCGCTTAGCCGGTCTCCTGACCGGCTGCTGCTCCGAGACGCAATGAACGAAGCCAGCAAAGTTCCGATCGGCGACATCCTTGACGCGCAGACCGAGCCTGAGCCGGGATCTCGGTTCGGGCTCGCGCCTCGCGCTTTATTTCGCCGTCGGCCTCGCCGCCGGTTCCGTCATTGCCTTGCAGATCGACGTCATGCGCGTCTTTTCTGTCGGCAGCTGGGCGCATTTCGGCTCGCTGGTGGTGAGCCTGGCGATGCTGGGCTTCGGTTTGGCGAGCGCGGTGATGACCGTCGCCAAGGACTGGTTCGCTCGCAATTGGCGTGGGGCCGCGACCGTTTCGCTCGCTCTGTTCGGGCCGCTCGCGGTCGGGCCAATCTTTATGTGCAGCATCTCGGCTTCAACGCCATCTTCCTGATCTCCGACCCGGCGCAGAAGTGGAAGCTGCTGGCGATTTTCCTCGCGGAGCTGACGCCGTTCCTGGCGGGCGCGTTTTTCCTGGGATGCATCTTTCTCAGGAGCAACCGCATTTTCGGCCGCGTCTACTTCGCCGACCTCGCCGGCGCCGGACTTTGCGGTCTCGTGTTCCTTTTGGCGATGTATGTGTTCACGCCCGCCAATTTGATCGCCGCGCCACTGGGGCTTTGGTTTGCCGCCTGCCTGGCCTGGGCGTTTGGCCCCGGCGGTCGCTTGAGCCTCATTCCCTTTCTCGTTTCCGGTGCGGTCGCCTTTGGCGGCCATTTTGTGCTGCCGCAAACGCTCGGCCTGAAGACGCTCGCGACCAACGATTACAAAGGCGTGGCCTACGCGCGCAAATTCCCGGACGCGAAAAAGGTTTACGAGAGCGCCTCGCCGTTCGGCTTTCTCGAGGCCTATTCGAGCTCTTACCTGCATTTTGCGCCGGGCCTGTCCGATAACGCCGGCTTCAATCTGCCGACCATGCCGGCCAACGCCTATCTCGGCCTTTATATCGACGGTGATGGTCCGATCGGCATCATGCGCGATCTGACCGACAAGGAAACGGCGTATTTCCATTACTTGCCGATGGTCTATCCCTACATCATCAAGTCGAACCCGAAGACTTTCATCGTCCAGTTCGGCGGCGGCATCTCGACTGAGGTCGCGCTGCATTCCGGCGCCAAGGACGTAACGGTCGCGGAAGGCAATCGCGCGGTTCTTCAGGCGTTTCATGCCGACGTGATTCGCAAGTTTACCGGCGACATTCTGTCCAAGGTTCGCGTCATCGATTACGAAGGCCGCCACTTTCTTGCCCATACCAATGAGCGCTTCGACGTTGTTGACCTGAGTCTCGCGAATTCCGTCGGCCTGTCTAATCCCGGCGGCTTCGCCATCGTGGAGAAGTTCTCCTACACCAAGGAGGCGATGGAGACCTACATGCGCGCGCTGGCCCCGGGCGGCGTGCTGTCGGTCACTCTATGGAACAAGGAAGAGCCGCCGAAGTCGGTCTTGAAGCTCTATGCGACGATGGCCGCGGCGGGGCGGGAGGTCGACCCCGCGCATCTGGCCAATTCCTTTTTCGTCGCCTCGTCGTACTTGTCGACAGCGACAGTGCTTTACAAGAATGGCGGCTTCACGCCGGAAGAGATCGCGAAGCTTCGCGCTCACACGCGCTCCATGTCGTTTGATGAGATTTACTCGCCGGGCCTCTTCTACGATGCGTCGCAAACGGACAGCACGCTCGCTGGCTACGTCGAACAGATTTTCGCCGGCGCCGCCGGCGGTCCGCCCGCCGCAGAGCCGGCGAACTCCGCTGGCGCAGGCGCCGACGCCGACGCTCCTCCCGGCAAGGCTGACGACGCCCCGCCTTCGGGCAAGGCCGACGACGGGGTTCTGCCGGCGACGGTGATGGGCCGGCTCGCCTGGCATGCGCTCATCTCTGGGCAATGGCCTGAGATCGCGGATCGCTACGTGTTCAATACGCGGGCGCTGACCAACGACGCGCCCTATTTCGCCGCCTACGTCAAGACCGCTGATCTGCCTCGCGTGCTCGACAAACTCGAGTTGCTACAGGATGAGTGGGGTTATCTGCTGATTTGGGCGACGCTCGGCGTGGCTTGCCTGACGGCGACCGTACTGCTCGCCATACCGCTGATCTGGGGCTGGCGCGCCGTCTTCTCGCGCTCGCCGGGCAAGGCGCTGACCGTGCTCTACTTCGCTTGTCTCGGCGCGGGCTACATCATGGTCGAGGTCGGCCTCATCGCCCATTTCGTCATGGCGCTCGGAAATCCGACCATCTCGGCCTCAGTGCTGATCACCGGCATGCTGGTGTTCTCGGGTCTCGGCGCCCTGGCCTCGGAACGCGCCTTGCCTCACATGCGGACTGTCATGCCGGCTCTATTCGTCGCGGTTGGGGTCATATTGATTCTGTACGGGTTGTATCTCGGCCGCGTGCTCAACTCGATCGGCGCGATCGCCTATCCGACCCGCCTCGTCGTTTGCTTTCTTTTGATCGCCCCGCCCGCCTTCTTGATGGGGTTCCCGATGCCGGTCGCGATGACGACGCTCGGACGTCTCGGCAAAGATCACATGTTCGTCTGGGCATGGGGCGTCAACGGCTGCTTTTCGGTCATCGGAGCCGCGGCGGCGCCTGTGATAGCGACCAATTTCGGCCTTGCAGCGGTGATCGAGTTTGCAGGCCTGGCTTATCTGTTGGCGATTCCGGCCTTTTACGGAGTTATCGCGTCGGGCCAAGGACGTGGGCCAAGCGAAAGCCAAGCGCGAGCGGCTTAATTCAATCGCCACGCGCGCAGTGTCTCGGGGCGCGGGCGATGTCAATCTGACGCTGAGATGACACATAACAATTTTGCAACGAATTAACGACGCCGGGGGTTGTCGTCAGTCGCTCACAAAAAATTCATAATTGCCAAACCTTTAATCGCCAAGCACAGTCTGGTTCGGGTCAGCGGTCAATCCGGTCGGGCCGATTCAAACGGCGCCGCTTTTCTTGAGCGCGGCAATTTGACGCTGGCGAATTACAACCCACCCGCGATCTTGTCTCTTAAATCAAGCCCTTGCATTAAAACTAAGTAATATTGTTCAATATTTGTCCACTTCCGCCGCCCTGAGGGCGCACCCTGGTCCCGGAAGTAAGGTTGCGTCGTCGGCCGGCCCGTGCCATAATCTTAACAACAGCAAGAAACGAGAGAAAATGCGGCCCGATCTGGCGTCTATGAGCAGGTAAGCGTAAGTAGACGGTAAGAATAGAAGCTCAGCGCAAGAGTTTGATACAAGGGCGGTCGCATCGGGTCCGGGCGAAAAATTGGCGCTAACTTTTTTGTTGGCCCGCTTTCAGGAATAGATTGAACCCAAGGTAAATCCGCAGTGTGGGCTGCGGAGGGAGAGGCAATGTCTTATCAGAACTTCCTTGGATATGCTGGAGATATTCTCGCGGTCGACGCCTATACACTGCTCAAGGGCGATTCCACGTCGGTTCTTATCGATGTCCGAACCCAGGCGGAGTGGACTTACGTCGGGACGCCGGACATTCACGCGCTCGGCAAGACGCCATTGTTCTTGGAATGGCAAAGCTATCCTTCCATGGCGGTCGACGCCAACTTCGCCGCTCGACTTGAAGCGGTGCTCGAGTCGGAGGGCGTGGGGCGCGGCGCCTCGCTTGTGTTCTTGTGCCGTTCAGGCGCGCGGTCGCGCCTCGCTGCAACCGCGATGACCGGCGCGGGATGGTCGCCTTGTTTCAATGTGTCGGACGGGTTCGAAGGCGCGCTGGACAATTCGCGCCAAAGAGGGGTGGTTAGCGGGTGGAAGGCGGGTGGATTGCCCTGGACGCAGACATAAAGCGTCGAGCAAGTCCCGTTCCACGGCATCGCCGCAACGTCGGCTGTCCACCCAACGCCCGAGACACCACTATGGATATGTACGACGAACCCAATCCGGATCGCTTTGACCATGGCGGCTCCGGCGGTCCTCCTTTCGGCGAAGCATGGCGACGCTGCTGCGATCGCTTGCGGGCCGAGGTCGGCGATGCTGTCTTCAACAGCTGGTTCGGCAGCCTCAATCTGGAGTCGGTCGGATCGGGGCAGGCTCGGCTGTCCGTTCCGACACGTTTCCTCAAGAGCTGGATCGTGACCCATTACGCCGGACATGTGGCTTCGGCGCTCAACGCCGAAGTCGGCCCGGTCGGGCAAATCCTTATTTCCGTGCGCTCGTCGGCGGCGCTCGCGCCATTGACCGGAGGTCCGCCGCCCGACTGCGCCTCTCCCGCCAAGGCGACGCCCAAGCCACCGCCGGCGCTCTCGATCGATCGCGCCGGCGCCGATCGTCGCCCGCCCAACCGCACGCCTGCCGTGCTCGTGGTCGGCGACCCCTTGACCGGGTCTCCCCTCGATCGGCGGTTGACCTTCGCCACTTTTCAGGTTGGGCGATCGAATGAGCTCGCCTTTAACGCCGCGCAGCGCGTCGCCAACCCCAGCCGGGGCGGGACGCCGGCCTTTTGTCCCCTCTATCTGCATTCGGCCGTCGGCCTCGGCAAAACCCATCTCTTGCAGGCCGTCGCC
>CAVPPX010000072.1:0-15705 GCA_963707355.1 uncultured Alphaproteobacteria bacterium
CTACATCGGCGACAGCGCGACCTACATCGCGCGCTACGACGATCTCTTCACGGGCAAGGACGAGAAGATCGACGTCGCCCATGTCGATGTCAGCATGAACGGCATCGAATTGCAGGACCGCGAATTCTTCGCCGCGATTCGCGAGGGCCGCGAACCCAACGCCAGCGTTGCGCAGGTGCTGCCGTGCTACCAGGTGCTCGACGAGCTCGAGCAACGGATGGGGTGAGCGTATCGCAATCAGATCGACTTCGCCGCCGTCATTGCGAGGAGTGAAACGACGAAGCAATCCAGGGATCATCAGGGCGCCCTTACGCATCCCTGGATTGCTTCGCTTCGCTCGCAATGACAGGCGCGGTCAATTTTGGAAGATCCCGCCCCGCGTGCAGGGCTGGATTACCTCACCTCGATTCGGCGGTGAACTTCTGGATCTTCTTGCACGCCTTCTCGAGCTGCTCGAGCGACGTTGCATAGGAGACGCGGAAGTTCGGTCCCTGGCCGAAGGCGGTTCCATGCACGACGGCGACGCCCTCCGCGTCCAGAAGCTCGGTGACGAAGTCCTCGTCGGTTTCGATCACCTTGCCTGACGGCGCTTTCCTGCCGATCGCGCCGGCGCAGGACGGATAGACGTAGAACGCGCCTTCCGGCTTCGGGCACTGCAGATGCTTCGCCTGGCCGAGCATCGACACGACGAGATCGCGCCGCTCCTCGAACGCCTTGCGCCGCACCGGCATGAAGTCCTGCGGCCCGTTGAGCGCCTCGACCGACGCCCATTGCGCGATCGTGCAGGCGCCCGAGGTCTGCTGCCCCTGCACCATGTCCATGGCCTTGATGAGCTCGGTCGGGCCCGCGGCGTAGCCGATGCGCCAGCCGGTCATGGCGTAGGATTTCGAGACGCCGTTCATGGTGAGCGTGCGCGCCTTCAGGCCCGGCTCGATCTGGGCGGGCGTCGTGAACTTGAAGTCGCCATAGACCAGATGCTCGTACATGTCGTCAGTCAGCACCCACACATGCCGATGGCGCATCAGCACGTCGGTGAGTTCCTTCAGCTCGCTCTCCGTGTAGGCCGCGCCCGATGGGTTCGAGGGCGAGTTGAGCACCAGCCACTTGGTGCGCGGCGTGATCGCGCGCTCCAGGTCCGCCGCCTGCAGCTTGAACCCGTTCTCGATCGTGGTCGGCACGACGACCGGCGTCCCGCGGTTGATCGCGACCATTTCCGGGTAGCTCACCGAATAGGGCGCCGGGATGATGACCTCGTCGCCCTCGTTCATCGTGACGAGGAACGCGTTGTAGAGGATCTGCTTTCCGCCGGTGGCGACGATCGTGTCGGTCGCGTTGTAATCGAGGCCGTTTTCGCGCTTGAACTTGGCCGCGATCGCCTCGCGCAGCGGAACGATGCCAAGCACGGCGGGTACTTGGTCTCGCCGCGCTCGATCGCCTTGATCGCCGCCTGCTTGATGTTGTCGGGCGTGTCGAAATCCGGCTCGCCGACCGAAAGCGAGATCACTTCCCGTCCTTTGGCTTTGAGGTCGCGCGCCTTCTGCGTCATCGCGATGGTCGCGGATGGCTTAACGCGAGAGAGGACGTCGGCGAGGAAGGCCATTGGGACTGGCGCCTTTCGGTTGCGGTGAAGAAATTGAGCGGCGCACGTATAGTGAGGCGAGCGCCGCGCGGCAACCCCGCCGCCCGCGGGCCGCACAAATCCGGTACGATTTGGAAGTCGTCAGTCGGAAGGCGCCGCAATTGCCGGCGTTCGGCGAACGTGAGAAGATTTCCTATGCAGGTTAGCGTTTATCAAGATGGAATTCTTCTCGGCACCGCCACCCTTGAGCACCTTGACCCACCTATGGGCGTTGCTTTCGGGCCTTTTGTGCCATCGGATCACTATGATCCGACAAGCATGCGAACACTGTTGAGGGGCAATATGTTGGTGATAAGGGGTCATTATTATCGGTACGTGCCGATCAACATGGCCCTCTTAAGACCGCTTCAGTAGCGATCGAATATTGGGCCGATGCCGCGATCGGAAATCAACTGACCGTGTGGTTTCAGGATGGCCGAGATTTCGCCGCGCTTTTCTCTACCCATAAGGACTACAAGGCATACTACGCTCAATAGGACCTGCGGCTTCTATCGATCTCGGCCATTCTTGATCTACCGGACACGACCCAATCCCTCATAGCAGGGTGGATACCCTCAATATCCAGCACGACGCCACCCTGCCCCATCCAGCACGACGCCACCCTGCCCCGTCTCGACTTCAGCGCGCGCGAGGCTCCCGCAACACAGCGAGAAGGCTCGCCCGTATTTTTGCAGTCTGACCGCGCCGACGCCGTGAACGCCCGCCAGTTCGTCGAGGCGGCGGGGCCGCCTCTTCGCCATTTCGATCAGCGTCCGATCGGGGAAAATGACATAGGCCGGCTGCTTCTGCGCCGACGCGATCGCGCCGCGCAGGGCCTTGAGCGCCGCCAGCAGCTCGGCGTCCGCATCGCCCGATGCGACGGCCTCGGCGACGCGGCGCCGGCGCGCTTTCGGGTTCACCACGTCTTCTCGCAGGGCGAACGGAGCCTCGCCGCGCAGCACCCGGCGGCCCTCTTCGGTGAGCGTCAGGCGGTCGCGGTCGTCGCCGTCGCGCCCGATCAGGCCGCCCGATTGCAATTGCCTGAGCACGCCGCGCCACTCGGCGGGCGCGCGATCCTTGCCCGCGCCGAAGGTCTTGAGCCCGTCGTGGCCGTGCCGCAGGACCGTTTCGGTCGCCTTGCCGGACAGAATATTCGCCAGATGGCCAAAAAGAATCGGCCCGAGGTGCGCAAAATGGCCGACATCGCCTTCTGCGCCTCGACCCGCCCGTCGATCAGCCGAACCGCGCCCTGGCAGACGTCGCAATGCCCGCATGGGGCCGACTCCTCGCCGAACATGGAGAGAAGCGTTTGGCGGCGGCAGCGGGCCGTTTCGCACAGCGCCACGAGGTCGTCGAGCTTCGCCGTCTCGACGCGCTTGCGCTCCTCGGGCGCCGCGCTATCGAGAATCTGGCGCCGCCTGAGCTCGATGTCGCCCGCGCCGTAGAGCGTGAACGTGTCGGCGGGCAGGCCGTCGCGGCCGGCGCGGCCGATCTCCTGATAATAGGCTTCGATCGACGAGGGCATGTCGGCGTGAAAGACGAAGCGGACGTCGGGCTTGTCGATCCCCATGCCGAAGGCGACGGTCGCGCAGACGATGCAATCGTCCTCGCGCTGAAAGGCGTCCTGGTTGCGGGCGCGAACCTCCTGATCGAGCCCGGCGTGATAGGGGAGCGCGCGCCGGCCGGCGCGCGAGAACTCGGCCGCGAGCTCCTCGGTGCGGCGCCGCGACGAGCAATAGACGATGCCCGCTTCGCCCCGGTGCGCGTCGAGCCGGTTGAGCAGCTGGCGGGTGGCGTCCGCCTTCGGCCGCATGGCCAGAAACAGGTTCGGGCGATCGAAGGAACGCACGAAAACACGAGGCTTTCGGACGAACAGCTTCCCGGCGATTTCGTCCCTTGTCGGCTCGTCCGCGGTCGCCGTCACCGCGATCATCTGGACTTGAGGAAGCGCCTTCGCGACCTCGCGCAGGCGCAGATATTCGGGGCGGAAATCGTGGCCCCATTGCGAGACGCAATGCGCCTCGTCGATGGCGAGCAGATCGACGCGCGCCTTGCTCAGGGCGGCGAGGGTGTCGTCGCGCAGGAGCCGTTCGGGCGCGACATAGAGAAGCCGGAGCGATCGCTCGTCGAGGCCGCGCGCGACCCTCCGGCGTTCGTCCGGATCGGAAGAGGAATTGAGGCTGGCCGCCTCGACGCCGGCCTCGCGCAGTTGCGCGACCTGGTCGCGCATCAGCGCGATCAGCGGCGAAACCACCAAAGTGAGGCCGCCGCGGACGATCGCAGGAAGCTGGAAGAGAAGCGACTTGCCGCTGCCCGTCGGCATGACCGCGAGCACATCTTCGCCCGCGAACGTGGCGGCGAGGACATCCTCCTGTCCGGGACGAAAGTCCGAGAAGCCGAAGACGGTCGATAAAGCCGACCGCGCCTTGGTCATGAGCGGGGAATCGGGCCATCAGCGGGGCCCGCCGACAGGCGCCGGCCTGAAGCCGGCGCGGCGCCGGCCGCCTCGCCGACCGCGCCCCTGAGCGCCCCGATCAGATAGAGCGAACCGGTGATGAGCAACCAGGCGTTGGTTTGCCTCGCCAGTTCGAGGCCGCGCTTGAGCGCCCGCTTCGCGTCCGGCTCGACCTCGCTTGTTAGGCCAAGCGAACCTGCAATCGCCTGCAGTTCGGCCGGCGGGCGGCCCCGGCTCGATCCCGGCAAATCGGTGAAAACGATGGTCGAGGCGCGCCCGGCAAGTTCGCTCACGAAACCCTGAGCGTCCTTGTCGGCGGCAAGCGCCACGATCGCCACGCACGGACCGGAGAGATCGGACGCAAGCGCGAGATCGCGCAACACGGCCCCGATGTTGAACGGCACATGCGCCCCGTCCATGACGACGGGCAAGCGTCTCGGCCCGATTTCAAGATCAAAGCGCTCCATGCGTCCGGGGAGACGCGCGGCCCGGCGCGTGTCGCCGTCGAGCAGCGCCGCGCCGACCGGCTTCCCGGAGCGCCCGCTCACCCCCTTGCGGCGAAGTTCGCCGAGGACGGCGGCTGCGAGCGCGAAATTGACCTGTTCGATCGGGGCCGAGGGGTCGAGGCGCGTGCGCTTGACCCGCGAGCCGAGTTCGTCGGCTCGGGTCTGCACGACGCGGCCAGCCTCGTCATTCGCGTCAAGTGTGGTGACGACGACGGCGCCCGGCTTGAGGATCCCGACCTTCTCACGCGCGATCGCCGCACGCGTATGCCCAAGAATTTCCGTGTGCTCGAGCGCGATGTTGGTGACGATTGCGATTTCGCCGTCGACGATGTTGGTCGAAATCGAGCCGCCCCCCAAGCCGACTTCGATCACAGCCCACTCGATGGCCGCTTCGCGGAAGATGAGAAAGGCGGCGGCGGTGAGGAGGTCGAACCAGGTTGCGTTGGCCGCGGGCGTGCCGCCCGTGCGCGCAGCTTCGTAAGCGTCGAGCGCCCAATTCAAGGCGCGCGCGAGCGTTGGCTCGTCGACATCGTGTCCCTGAACGCTCACCCGCTCGGTGATGCGCTCAACATGAGGGGAAGCGTATCGGCCCGACACGAAGGCCCGCGTGCGCGAGCGCCGCCTCGATCAGGGCCGAGACCGACCCCTTGCCTTTGGTGCCCGCGACATGGATCGAGCGGAACGACTTTTGCGGATCACCGAGGCGCACGGCGAGATCCTGCATCGGCTCGAGGCCGACGCGCATCGTGTTGCGCGGCCGGCGCTCCCAGTCGGTGAGCGCGTCGAGGCGGGCCATCGCTTGTGTGAGATCACGATTCTCGGCCATCGCGCGGTGATACCCAAATCCTGCGCCTTACCCGAAAGCGGGGCTGGAGCTCTCGGTCATTTCGGCTCGCGAAACCGGCCTGCCGTCGGCGGGCGCCCTGCGACTGGGACCGACAGAGGAAAACGAGGCAAAGTCGTATTTTCCGTTTCCCTCGCAGCGGCCTTGCCTTAAGGGTGCGCCGGGGCAAAGCTCGGAATCGTCAGCACTGACGACGGGCGTGGGCTGGGGCAAGCGGTGGACAATCTCGCAGTATGTGCGGCTGCCCCGCCTTTAGGGCGCGGCAGATCGTTGAAACAGTCGTTTTCCGTCTTGGCGATTGTGTTTCTGGCCTTCTCTCTCGTCGCCTGCGCCTCGCGTCCGGAGACCGGTTTTCTCAGCGCCGTAGCCTACAGCCCTCCCGGCGCCGTCGACCACACCTTGCTCGTCGCGACGACGCGCGAGCGCGACGACCGGCCGGGCACGCTTTTCAACGGCGACAGGGCGACGGCCACCAGCTACGCCGAGCTCACGGTCTCAGTTCCCCCCAACCACAAGACGGGCGAGATCGAATGGGCGACCACGCCGCCCGGCGATCCCAATGTCGATTTCGTGGTGCATGACGAAAAATATCTCGATGGCGACAAGGCGTTCGTTCAGGCGCTGAACGCGCAACTCGCGCTGCGGCCGCCGGGAAAGCGCAAGGTCTTCCTGTTCATCCACGGCTTCAATACGATGTTCGCGGAAGGGGTCTATCGGCTGGCGCAGCTCGCGCACGATTCGAAAGCTCCGGGCGTCCCCGTGCTGTTCACCTGGGCGTCGCGCGGAAAGCCGACGGCTTACGTCTACGACCTCAACAGCGCGACCGCGGCCCGCGACGCTCTCGAGCACACGCTCCGTCTGCTGCTCGCCAGCAACGCGGAAGAGGTCAATGTGCTCGCGCATTCGATGGGCAACTGGGTCACCGTCGAAGCGTTCCGGCAGATCAAGATTTCCGGCGACCTCAGTCACGCGAACAAGATCGGCAACGTCTATCTCGCTGCGCCCGATATCGACATTGACGTGTTCAAATCGCAGATGCGCCGTTTCGGCAAGCCGCGCAAGCCGTTCTACATCATCCTGTCCCAGGACGATCGAGCGCTGTTTCTCTCGAGAACCATCGCGGGCGGCGTCACGCGGGTCGGCGACAACCCGGATGTCGACGAACTCGCCTCGCTGGGCGCGACGGTCATCGACCTCACGGATCTCAAGGCGACCGACCCCACGAACCATGACAAATTCGCTCAATTGGCCACCGTCGCGCCCGAGCTGCGCGGCGTTCTCGCCCGGGGAATCCCGAAGGATCACCAGGCAAGCGACGTGGGCCAGACGGCGATAAGCGGCGTCGGCTCGGTGGTCTCATTGCCGCTCACGATCCTCGGCGCGCCGATCAAGATCATCGCCGGCCAATAGGCGCACGTCATCGCGAGCGTATGCGAAGCGATCCAGGGGAACGTCGGACTGCTGTGGTGGCTCTGGATAGCCGCGCTTCGCTCGCGATGATGATTCCGTCGAAGCGCAGGGACCGCTAGGCCGGCGCAGCGGGAGTGGCGCGCCTTCGTCTGCGCCCACGCTCTCCGCTCGGCTCCCTGCGCGGCGGGAGCGCAACCCGCCGGGCCAGGTTCGGGAAAGCGTCCTCCTTGTTGGGGAACGCCATCGCGGCGACGAAATGGCGCTGGAAGTCAGGCTCGATCGCCGTCTCGATCTTGTCGATGCGCCTGACGACGCTCTCGATCTCCGCCCGCGCCGCAAGGTTGAGAAGCGCGATCCGCGCGCCTGTTCCGGCCGCGTTGCCGGCGCTCGCGACTTTGGCGAGATCGCAGTCGGGAATGAGGCCAAGCGTCATCGCATAGAGCGGATCGATGTGGCTGCCGAAAGCGCCGGCGAGGGTGACGCGCTCGAGGCGCGGCGCCGGCGCGCTCCATGATGAGCTTCGCCCCCGCATAAAGCGCGGCCTTGGCGAGCTGGATCGCGCGCACATCGGTCTGATAGATGAGAAGCCGTGGGCCGCCCTCGTGCAGCACATAAGCGAAAGTGCGGCCGACCTGTTCGATGCGCGGGGTCCGGCTCGCGAGTTCGCCGGCGATCACGCCGTCTTCCGAACGATTCCGGCCAGGAACATCTCGGCGATCACCTCGATGATCCCCGAGCCGCAAACGCCGGTGACGCCGATCGTCGCATTCGCCGCGGCGAAGCCGGGCTCGTCCGACCAGAGATCGCAGCCGATCACCTTGAACCTGGGCTCGAGCGTCGCGCGGTCGATGCGGACGCGCTCGATCGCGCCCGGCGCGGCGCGCTGGCCGCAGGAGATCTGCGCGCCCTCGAACGCGGGGCCGGTCGGCGACGAGCAGGCGAACAGCCGCTCGCGATTGCCGAACACGATCTCGGCATTGGTACCGACATCGACCAGAAGGGTCCGTTCGTCCTGGAGATGCGGGCCTTCGGCGAGCACGACGCCTGCCGTGTCGGCGCCGACGTGGCCGGCGATGCAGGGCAGCGCATAGACAAAGGCGCCCGGCGCGACGTCGAGGCCGAGTTCGCGCGCGCGCGCTTCGTAAGCCGCGTCGAGGGCAAGCGCGAACGGCGCCCCGCCGAGCTCGGTCGGGTCGAGCCCAAGCACGAGGTGATGCATGATCGGATTGCCGACCAGCGTGACTTCCAGGATTTCGCCGCGCTTGACCCCGGCCTCGCGCGCGGCTTCGCCGATCAGCGCGTCCATGGCCTCGCGCGCCACGCGCGTCAACTCCTTGTCGCCGCCCGGGTTCATCATCACGTAGGAGACGCGGCTCATGAGATCCTCGCCGAAGCGGATCTGCGGGTTCATCGCCCCGACCGCCGCGACGACCTCGCCGCTCATGAGATCGGTGAGGTGGGCGGCTATGGTGGTCGAGCCGACATCGATCGCAACGCCAAAGGCGCGCTCGGCGAATCCCGGCGCGATGGACACAATGTCGCGGCCTTTGCGCAGCGCAACGGTGACCTGCCATCGCCCCGCGCGCAGCGCCTTCTGCAGGCGGGCGAGCGTCGCGAGATCGGCATGCGTTTCGGCAATGCCCCATTGCTCGTGCAAAGCCTGTTGCAGACGCCTCAGATCACTCGACGGCTCGTGCATGTCCGGCTCGGCGACCTCGACGTAATAGAGGCGGACGACCGGGTCGATCTCGATCGGATGCGTCTCCGCGCGCTTCCGGATGACCTGCCGATGGACCTGGCTTTCGGGCGGCACGTCGATGACCAGATCGCCGCAGATCCTGGCCTGGCAGCCGAGCCTCCGACCGTCGGCGAACGGCCCACGCTTCGAGGCGTAGCGGGCCTCGACCGCGCCCGATGGCGTCACATGATCGGCGCTCGAATGAATAGCGTGCTTGGCGAAATCGCCCTCTGCGATGTCGACCTGACAGCGGCCGCAAATGCCTCGCCCGCCGCAGACCGAATTGAGATCGACGCCGAGCGCGCGCGCGGCTTCCAAAAGGCTTAAGCCTTCGGCGAACTCGCAGCGTTTTCCGGAAGGCGTGAAGACAACGCGATGAGTCGATCAACCGGTCCCAAGTCATTCGGTCGCGTGTTGGCCCAGTCGCCTGGATGCTCGCAAAGGGGGCATCCAGAGAAGCCGCCCGTCCGGAAGCGCCTTAGCGGCCATTCTGGACCCCCGCTTTCGCGGGGGTGACATACGGGCGGTCGGCGCGCAACTCGCGCGTCACACCGGGTTCTCGCGCCCGTCATGCTTCGCAAGCACAGCCAGGCGGTGCGTATCATATTCGGCTTCGAGCCGCGCAGCGGAAGCGTCCGCCTCCGCTTCCAGGTCGTCGCCGCAAGGGGTGGGCTCGCCGCGCCGCCATTCGGCAAGATAAGCGTCGTCGCTCTTCGCGCCGGCGTGCATCGCCGCCGCGTCGATGGCGCGAATGAACCGCTCCGACAATTGGCGCTTGGCCGCCGAACGTCCACTCTTCACGATGACCTGGCTCGGAATGTCGCGCCAGTAAAGCACGGTCAGGCTGGCCACGACGCGTCCTTCTCTTGCGTCGCGCCGTCGAGAAACGAGCGGATGCCGTCGAGGCCGGTGAAGCGGCGCTCATAGGCGAGGCCGAGCCTTTCGGCCGCCGCCCTGGCCTTCGTCTCCAGATCGGGATCTTCGAACTGCGCCAGATGGACGAGCCGGCGGTAATTGCCGAAGTAATCGTCGCGCAGCTCCGGAAATCGGTCGAGGCGCAGACCCCGAATGACGAGCGCGTCGAAATGGCGGGCGAGAAAATCGGTGAGGTAGAACGTGCCCGGCTCTTGCTCGGCGAGAGCCGCGAAGGCTTCCTCCCCGGCGTAGAACGCATAGCAATGCGCGCCCTCGATGCGCCTTACGCCCTCGTCCTTAAGCACGCGATCGAGTTCGCCGCCGGTGCCGCAATCGCCGTAGAGACAGAGGATCTCGTCGTACGCTTCACGATTGGCGCGGATCTTCGCCCGCATCGCCTCCGGGATTTGCTTGGGATGGTTGTGCAGTTGCGCCGGCAGGCAGGCGACATCGATGGCGTCGAGCTTGAGCGCAAGCACTTCGCGCGCCAGGGCGCCGCAGGCGATGACCAAAATCTTGCGCGCGCCTTCCCTGCTGCGGGGGAATTGCGGCTCGGCGTGAATGTCGTCGGCGAGCGTCATGTCACTGTCGCGAAGTAAGCCTTGAAGCCCTCGAATATGCCCCCGTAGATCGCGTCGTAGCGCGCTGCGGCGGCCAATGCTTCCTCCTCGGCGTCGAACCATGACAGGATATGAAGTCGCGATCTTCGATCATCGAGTTCGTCGACATAGCTGCTCGCGAGATATCCCCTTGTCCCGAACGCGTCGGTCTTGCGGTAGTAGATACGCTTTGTCTCGTCGTTCTGGTAGAAGAGCTCTTCTTCGATCGTCGCGCCCGAGGAGAGAATCATCCGCCTCGTTCGAGGAACTTTATCGGCTTCGCCAATCAGTTCGCATCTGACGAGGGAGCCAAGGGCGCCCTCGCGTTTGGCGCTCAAACTCCAGCGCATCATACCCGCCCAGTCCGTGAGCAGCGCCCAGACGTCATCTGCTGACGCCGAGATTTCTTCAGACTTGTGCAGCTCCACTCTTTGGTCGCGCATGGCGCTCACGCTCCTAGCAAAGGGAGTGCTCTCCCTAGCCAGTCCTCCGACCGCTTCGCTGTTCGAAAGCTGAGGCAAGGGCTAAACCTTCTCGTGCGCCTCCAGGGTCCCCTGCCGGCGGGCCAGCAGCGCCCTGGCGGTTTCGACCGTGACCGCCGCGTCGCGGCAATAGGCGTCGGCGCCGATCGCCTCGGCGAAGCTTTCGTTGAGCGGCGCGCCGCCGACCAGCACGATGTGGTCGTTGCGGATGCCCTTCTCCTTCAGCGTGTCGATGATGACTTTCATGTAGGGCATCGTCGTCGTCAGGAGCGCCGACATGCCCACGATTTCCGGCTGATGCTTCTCGATCGCCTCGAGATATTTGTCGACGCCGTTGTTGACGCCCAGGTCGAACACCTCGAAGCCCGCGCCCTCCATCATCATGCAGACGAGGTTCTTGCCGATGTCGTGGATGTCGCCCTTGACGGTGCCGATCACCATCTTGCCCATTTTCGGCGCGCCGGTCGCCGCGAGAAGCGGGCGCAGGATCGCCATGCCGGCCTTCATCGCATTGGCCGACATCAGCACTTCCGGCACGAACAGAATGCCGTCGCGAAAGTCGATGCCGACGATGCGCATGCCCTCGACCAGGGCCTCGGTCAGGACCTCGTAAGGCGCCCAGCCGCGGTCGAGCAGAATTCGCACGCCGTCCTCGATCTCCTCTTTGAGGCCGTCGTAGAGGTCGTCGTGCATCTGCGCAACGAGTTCGTCGTCGGCGAGGGTTTTAAGGTCGAGTTCGTCTTCGGCCATTGGCGCTTGTTCCCGCTCAACGTCTTTTCGCACGCGGTTCAACGCGCCCGTATCGGAGTTCAAGGAAAGCGCTTCGACGCAGTCCATTGAAGCGCTTGCATTCTCTCCTGCCGACGCTTCGGAGCCAAACACAATTATCACGGGCGGACGTTCAATTTTGCGGCCGCGCGCACGGTCCGGTGGCTCATCCGCAACGGGAGGACATTAGGGACCGATTGACGACGGGCTCTCCGCGATCTATCTAGACTGTCTAGCTGAGAGACGCCCATGGACTGGCCTCTGCAAGACGCAAAGAATCGGTTCAGCGAAGTTGTGCAGCGCGCCCGGCTGGAAGGACCGCAGACGGTCACGTTGCGGGGCGAGCGAGCCGCGGTGGTCCTGTCCGCAGCCGACTATGACGCGCTCGTGCGCGATCGCCCCACGTTGGTGGATGATCTTCTTTCAGGTCCCGCGTGGGACCACGAGCTCGCCGAGGCGGTCGGAGCGCGCGCCAAATCACCAAGTCGCGACCCGGCCATTTAATTGTATCTCGTCGATACGAATGTCGTTTCCGAGGCCCGCCGCGGCAGCCCTCATGCTTTGACTTGGCTGCGATCCGTTCGCCCCGAGAGGGTCTATCTGAGCGCGCTCACCTTGGGAGAGGTCATGCGTGGTGTCGCCCTCAGGCGCAAATCCGACCCACAGACCGCGGCGCGCCTGACGGAATGGCTCGAGCAGTTGCGGCAGGATCATGCCGATCGAATCCTGCCTGTCACCGACCGGATCGCCTTGGAGTGGGGCCGCATCGGTGCACTCAGACCGCGCGGCGACATCGACGGCCTGATCGCCGCGACAGCGATCGTCCATGACCTGATCCTGGTCACGCGCAACGTCAGGGATTTCGAGGATAGCGCGGTCTCGCTGATCAATCCCTGGAGCAGCGGGTAACCGACGAACATCGTCGCATCAGTTGCGCGAAATTCTCATCTTGTGCTCCGCGACCGGGATCATCCCGCGCACGCGTCTGACCCGTGCCGGGTCGATCCGGGCCGAGACGATTTCGACCCCGTCCGAGGCCTTGGCCACCACATGGCCCCACGGGTCGGCGACGAGGGAATGGCCATACGTGTGCCGCTGCTCATTGCCGACCGTGAACGAGCCGGTCTGAGCGCTCGCGCAGACGTAGGTCTCGGTCTCGATCGCGCGGGCGCGCAAGAGCACCTCCCAATGGTCCTTGCCCGTCTGCATGGTGAAGGCGGCCGGCATCGCGATCATCTCTGCGCCCTTTTCCATGAGCGCCTGAAAGAGGTCGGGAAACCTCAGATCGTAGCAGATCGAGCAGCCGACGGTGACCCCTTCGCAATCGTAGGTGACCACCTGGTCGCCCGCCTTCACCGTCGCGCTCTCCTTGTACGCTGTCCCGTCAGGCGTCACCACGTCGAACAGGTGGATCTTGCGGTAGCGGGCGATCTCCTCGCCCTCGCGATTAAAGACGACTGAAGTGTTGTGATAGCGCTCCTCGCCGTCGATCGCCTCCATGATCGAGCCGGCGTGGACGAAGATGCGGTGCTTGATCGCCTGGCCGCGCGCCATTTCATAGGCCGGGCCGCCCGGCAGGCGCTCGGCGGCGGCGAGCTTCTGCGCCCGCGAGCCGCCCGCCCAGTCGAATTGTTCCGGCAGCAGCACCCAGTCCGGGCTCTCCTCTGAGACAGCGCGTTCGATCAGGGTCTCAGCCGCGGCGATGTTGGCGGCTTTGTCGCTGATCGAATTCATCTGGATGAGCGAGACTTTCATGCGCTCAATCTGAGCGTCGCGCCGTCGCCCGTCAACCGCGCACGAAGGCGGCGAAGGCTTTGAGCTAATAGAGCAGGTTTGGCGTTTGTCGCCGAATTGCTATGGTCTCTCGCAAAACGGGAAGCGGCGCGGGGAGCCATGATCGCAGCAAACGAGCTTTTTTCCGTCCGGGGCCGCACGGCGCTGGTGACTGGCGGGGCGACCGGGCTTGGCCGGATCTGCGCCGAGGCGCTGCTGAGCGCCGGCGCGCGGGTGCTGATCGCCTCGCGCAAGGCGGAGGCTTGCGAGGCGGCGGCGCAGGAGCTTTCATCGCTCGGGCCCTGCGAGGGCTTCGGCGGCACGGTCGCCACCGAGGCCGGCGTGGCCGCTCTGGCCGCGGAGACCCGCAAGCGCACCGACGCGCTGCATATCCTGGTCAACAACGCCGGGACGAACTGGGGCTCACCGTTCGAAACCTTCCCCTGGAAGGCGTGGGACCGCGTGCTCAGCGTCAACGTGACGGGGCTTTTCACGCTGACGCGCGATCTCGCCCCAATGCTGATCGCGTCCGCGACGCGCGACTGGCCTTCGACGGTAATCAACATGGGCTCGGTCATGGGATATGTGACGCAGTCGGAAACCGCATGGGCCTATTCCGCCTCGAAAGCCGCCGTGCATCACCTGACCCGGATCCTCGCGGCGGAGCTCGCCGAGAAGCAGGTGACCGTGAACGCGTTCGCGCCCGGGCCGTTTCCGACCAACATGACGAAATTCGCCATTGGCGACGAGGCGGGACAGGCGCGCAGCGCCAAAGCTGTGCCGATGGGTCGCGTCGGACGGCCGGAAGACATCGCCGGACCGCTTCTCTTCCTCGCGGGACGCGGCGGCGCCTACACGACGGGGCGATCCTGCCCGTGGACGGCGGGATCGGCGTCACGGCGCCGCCCGCGATGTTCGGAGAACTCGAATGAGCGATTGGGCGGATGTCAAACGCGTTCCCGCCGCCGACCTCGCCGGCATGGTCGGGCGCGATTTCGTCTCCCGGTGGCTCGCCGTCGATCAGGCGCGGATCGACGCCTTCGCCAAGATCACCGAGGACGAGCAGTTCATCCACGTGGACCCTGAGCGGGCGGCCGAGACCGCATTCGGCGGCACGGTCGCCCACGGTTTCCTCACCCTCTCGCTGCTCTCGGCCATGGCCTATAGCGCGCTGCCCAGAATCGAGGGCGCCGCCCACGGTGTGAACTACGGCTTCGATCGTGTGCGCTTCGTCCGGCCTGTCCCTTCCGGAAGCCGGGTGCGCGGGCATTTCACGCTGCGCGCCGTCACGCCGCGCTCGGCGCGCGAATGGCAGTTGACTTACGACGTCAGCGTCGAGGTCGACGGGGCGCAGAAGCCGGCGCTGGCTGCGACCTGGATCACCATGCAGGTAATGGCGGCGATCTGAAGATCTAAGATACGCGAACAGCTCGCGCGCGGTTTCCTTTGGCAGTTGTCTTGGCAAAAGGTGCATGGACGTGGAGTCGGGCCGGTTAATCCCCCATTCAGGACCATTGGATCGGATACCAGCGGACGCTGGTGGATTTTATTTCATTGCGAATATTCTCGACGTGCCGCTGACCCTCCCAGTCACGATCACGCCGTCGATCCGTCTAGATCGCGCTGATACAACGCAAGTCTCCGTAATTCAGAAATCATTAGATAACTCTGGCAATTTCGATCCAACGATCCGAAGAAAGCACTATGAATGCGACTGGATAGAGGTTGGGAACGGGTACAGGGCTGAAACTATACCCGACGAAAAGTGGCGCTATTACATACTTTCTTTTTCAGGATACGGTGGCGGCATCATCGAATTGCTGAAAATCTCTGCTCTTACGCCCCCGTATATTTCTGCTTTTGTGAGTTTTAGCACCACCTCACCGTTTGGTTGCGGATTTCTATATGCGAAAGGCTTGGACCCGTTTGCGAATCAATCCTTCTATTTTGGTCAAACCGTGGCAAAGCCCTACAGTTTAACCACTTACGATATTGAGAATATCCAGCAAAATTTAGAATTATATAACCTTCTTGATCCAGTTAAGCATGAGGGAATTAGACGAGCTGTAAATTTTCACGATACCATCCGGCGAGCTAAGCTAACTGGCAGTTTGGATGTACTTGCTTATTTTATAATAATCGAAATGCTGCTTACACATAATCCGAACTACAAGGAGATAGGAGATTCAATTAGCCACCAGCTGAGAACAAAAATATCGTTCCTCTCGGATCGTTTGCCTAATAAATTTGACTATGGGGTCTTTGGAAGCGACGTGAGCCATGACAAAATATGAGGAACCTTGTATTCTTACAGAAGTACTATCGCGCACGGAGATCACGTGAGTTTTACCAAGAAATTTCAGATCTTGAAAGACGACATTACAGCTGTAACGTTCCTGGCGTCTGCTTGTCGGATATTGCTAGTCCACGCGTTACACGAGCCGGACCTTATAAATGGATTGAAACCAATTTGATAATGGGAATATCTTAGCGAAATTAGCCGCTGAATTGCAGTCCGTTGAATACTATTCAGCGATGCACCGTCATCACCCCCCGAACCGCACCGCCTCGCCGATCGAGGGCGCAGTGAGTTCACC
>CAVPPX010000073.1:0-40133 GCA_963707355.1 uncultured Alphaproteobacteria bacterium
TCGATGATTGTTCGCCAGTCTTCGGCGTCAAGATCGGTGTCGAGCGCGTAACCCTTGCCGTCCTTGTAGTGCTCGAGGATGTCCTCGAAATTGTGAACGTCGACGTCGAGCACGACGTTGGAATACATCTGAATGAAGCGGCGATACAAATCGTAGGCGAAACGCGCGTCGTTCGACGTTTTCGCGAGAGTTTCCACCGAGGAATCGTTCAGCCCAAGGTTGAGGACCGTGTCCATCATGCCTGGCATCGAGGCGCGCGCGCCCGATCGCACCGAGACCAAGAGCGGATTGGCCGCGTCGCCGAATATCCGCCCGGTGTGGCGGTTGACCTCGGCCATCGCCGCATCGACTTGCAGCCCAAGGTCGTCCGGATAGGTTTTGCCGTTGGCGTAGAAGTGGGTGCAGACCTCAGTCGTGATGGTGAAACCCGGCGGCACGGGTAGCCCAAGCGAAGCCATGTCGTGCAAATTCACGCCCTTGCCGCCGAGGAGGTTCTTCATTTCGCCCCGGCCTTCGGCGCGCTCGGCGCTGAAGGAATAGACCCATTTCGTCATTCTTACATCCCCAATCTCAGGCGAAGGACCCCGCGCGTTCCGCTCAGGCGCGCGCCTGCAACCCCATGCCGAAACTCACCCAGCCAACGCCGTGAAACAGCAGGTCGACGCCGAGCAGCGTGCCTAGGACATAAACGCTGTCGAGGGGCCAATGGCTCACAATGATCAAACCGAGCAGGATCGTCACGGCGGCGGCGAGGAACACGAGCGCGCGCGGATGGTCGGCTGGGAGCTGGGTCGCCAGATAGGCCCGCACCACGCCGGCGGCGACGAGGCCGGCGCCGAGGAAAAGCGTCAGGATGGTGGAAGCGAGGATCGGATTGACGATGCATAAGATCCCGGCGGCGATATAGACGAGGCCGCCGATCACCCAGAGAAAGAACCGCCCCCACTCGCGCGCATGCATGCCGATGCCGATCTCCGCCCCGCCGGCGATCAGGAAAAAGATTCCGTTGAGCGTAACCGTCACAATCGTCGCAATGAGAGAGAAGACCAGCGCCGCGAAGCCGAGTACGACCAGAAGCACGCCGAAAGCGGTGATCGCCGCCCATTTTCCCCGCAAGCGCTCGTTGGATTCGCCGAGGCTATGCGCGGATGTCCCAATGTTCGACGCGTTTGACATTGCGTTTCTCCAGGGAGCGAAACAGAACCGGCCTAGCGCGCGCGTTTGAGCTCGCCAAGCACCTGCGCCGCATATTCGACCATCGGCACGATGCGGCCATAATTGAGCCTGGTCGGCCCGATGACGCCGAGCACGCCGGCGATGCGATGGTCGCTATCCCTGAGCGGCGCGGCGATCATCGACGAACCGGAGAGCGAGAACAGCTTGTTCTCCGAGCCGATGAAGATTTTCACGCCCTCGCCGGTCTCGGCGCGATGCAGGAGTTCGATCACATCGGTCTTGGTCTCAAGGTCGGCGAACAGCGTGCGAATGCGCTCGAGGTCGTCCGAGGCGCGCACGTCGCCGAGCAGGTTGGCCTGACCGCGAACGATCAATTGGTCGCCCGATCCCCCGGCGCCGGACCACGAGACGAGGCCGGCTTCGACCAGGCGCGCGGCGATATCGTCGAGCTCCTGCCGCGCCGCACGGCGTGCAGCTTCGATTTCCGCCGTCACTTCGGACAGAGTGCGGCCGCGAATGCGGGCGTTGAGAAAGTTGCTGGCCTCGACCAGGGCGGAAGCGGGCATGCCGGGAGGCGTTGCGACCACGCGGTTCTCGATCGAGCCGTCCTCGGAGACCAGGATCGCCAGCGCGCGCGAGGCCTCCAGACGCACGAATTCGACATGCTTCAGGCGCGCGTCGGTCTTGCTGGTCAGCACCACGCCCGCGCCGCGAGTGAGTTCCGACAGCAGGGTCGTCGTTTCGGCGAGCGCGCCTTCGAACCCTCCGCCCTCCGCCGCCGCCCGCACCTGGTTATCGATGCGCGCGCGCTCCTCGCGTCCCAGATCCCCGAACTCGAGCATCGCGTCGACGAACAGCCTCAAGCCCTGCTGGGTCGGCATGCGCCCGGCGCTGGCATGCGGGGCGTAGATGAGCCCAAGCTCCTCGAGATCCTGCATCACGTTGCGCACCGAGGCCGGCGACAGCGACATCGGCAGCATGCGCGACAAATGCCGGGAGCCGACAGGTTCGCCGGAGGAGAGGTACGAGTTGACGATGTTGCGGAAGATCTCACGCGAACGCGCATTGAGCGTCGTCAACGCGCTCGACTCGGGGGGCCGTTCTGTGGGAGCCGACATGCAACAAGAATGGCTGGAACTGGCCCCGTGCGCAAGGCGACGCGCTTTTCGGGCCTGCGATTGAAAAGAACGGCGTGAACTGCCAAACATGGCCCGCAAACGTGATGGGAAGCGAGCAGCGGCGTTGAGCGAGGTTTTGCGATCGGGTGGACAGAATTCTCGTCGACCAGCTCGTCGCGCAGGGGGTCGAGCGGGTCTATTGCGTTCCCGGCGAATCCTACCTCGCCGCCCTCGACGCCATGAACAACGCGCCGATCGAACTGACCGTCTGCCGGCAGGAAGCCGGCGCCGCGATGATGGCGCTAACCGAAGGGCGCCTGACCGGGCGGCCAGGAATCTGCTTCGTCACCCGCGGCCCCGGCGCGACCAACGCGGCCCATGGGCTGCATATCGCCGAGCACGATTCGGCGCCGATGATCCTGTTCATTGGCCAGGTCGAGCGCGCGATGATGGGGCGGGGCGCCTTCCAGGAGATGGACTATCGGGCTTTGTTCGCCTCGACGACGAAGCTCGCGACGCAGATCGAGACGGCGGCGCAAATCCCGGAGGTGGTGCAGCGCGCGTTTCACATGGCGATGCAGGGCCGGGCCGGCCCAGTGGTGATTGCGCTGCCCGAGGACATGCTGACGGAAATGGCGGCCGTGCCGGACGCCCCGCGCGCCGAGCCAGTCCCGATCTGGCCGGGCCTCACGCAAATGGCCGAATTGCAGAAGATGCTGTGGGCGGCCGAGCGCCCGATCGCCATTCTCGGCGGCGGCGCATGGACAAAGCGGGCGAGCGCCGCCTTCGCCCGGTTCGCCGAACGCTTCGACTTGCCAGTGACTGGCTCGTTTCGGCGCTCGAGCACGTTCGACGGCGAGCATGACAATTTCGCTGGCGAAGTCGGCCTCTCGATCAATCCCAAGCTGAAAGCGCGCGTCGAAGCGGCCGACCTTGTTCTTCTCGTTGGCGGGCGGATGTCGGAGGCGGCGTCGCAAAGCTACACGCTGTTAGGCATTCCTGCTCCGACGCAGCGGCTGGTGCATGTCCACGCCGACGCCACGGAGATTGGCCGCAACTACCACCCGACGCTCGGCGTCGTCGCGACGACTTCGGAGTTCTGCGCCGCGCTGGAAGGCGTTCAGCCGCCCTCGAAGATCCGCTGGTCGGCTGAGACGCGCACCGCGCGCGCCGATTATCTGGCCTGGAGCGAACAGGCGCCGCGCAATCCCGGTTCGGTGCAATTGAGCGAGATCATGTTCGCGATCCGACGACGCTCGCCTGACGGAATCTTCACCAACGGTGCGGGTAACTTTTCGATCTGGGTCGGCCGTTTCTTGCGCTTTCGCGCCGTCGAGCAGCAACTGGGTCCGACGTCAGGCTCGATGGGTTTTGGCCTGCCGGCGGCGATCGGCGCGCAGCGTCTGTTCCCGAAGCGGACTGTCGTCTGCTTTGCCGGCGACGGCGATTTCCTGATGAATGGGCAGGAATTCGCCACCGCCGTTCAATACGGCCTGCCGGTCATCGTCGTGCTGATCGACAACGGCATGTACGGCACGATCCGCATGCATCAGGAGCGCATGTATCCCGGGCGGGTCATCGCGACCGCGCTGCGCAATCCCGATTTCGCACTTTATGCCCGCGCCTTCGGCGGCCACGGAGAAACGGTTGAAGACACCGCGGAGTTCCTGCCGGCGTACGAACGCGCGCTGGCTTCCGGCCTGCCTTCGATCCTGCATGTCAAAGTCGATCCGGAGGCGATCGCGCCGACGACGACTTTGTCCGACATTCGGGCGCGGGCGCTCGAAAAGAGCGGAAGCGTTTGAGGTCTAGCTGGTATCGGCTATACTTTGGGCATGACAAAGCTCTTCGAACGCGCTGTCGAGACTGTCCGGGGACTGCCGCCCGAAACCCAGGACGCGCTCGCGCGTCTTGTTTTGCAGCTTGCGCGAGAGGACGACCGTTCGCCAATTGCGATGAGCGTTGACGAGGAGGCGTCCTTCGCGGAGTTGATGGCGGAGGCCGAGCGCGGGGAGTTTGTGAGCGACCAAACTATCCAGGCTTTTTGGGCAAAGCACGGTTTGTGAAGGTCCAGTACACGCCTCGTGCGTTCCGTGAGCTTCTCCGTTGGGTGGACGTAACGTCAAGAGTTGCGTCCATGTCATCATCGAGCCTATCGCGTCTCATCCACTTTCGGGACGCCGGATCGGCGAGCGTGGCCTTCGGCGGATAGCCGTATTCCCCTATCCCTATCTCATCTTTTACCTGGTCCTGGGGGACGAGGTTGTAATTCAAGGCATACGTCACGCCGCGCGGGATCCGTCGCGAAGGCCAAGGTGAGCCGTTGAGCGGCGGCATGTCGCGCGACCTCGCCCGAAGGCGGCGCGCTCCCGCTGTCGTTTAGGCCCCGACCATCGAGCCGATTTCGACTAGTCTACGCCGCCGGGCGCTCTCCGCTCTTCGGCGCGTAGGACGCTGGATCGAGATCCGCTGGCCTTCCGTCCAGCGAAAGCTGGCTGGTTCGGGCGGGCGTGCGGGCGATGATCTTGCCGCGGCGCATGACGAGCAGCCGCGTCGCGCGCAGCCGCACCGCCTCGATCGGGTCGTGCGCCTGCAGCAGGACCATGTCGGCATGAGCGCCGACGGCGACGCCGTAGCCCTCAAGCCCGAGAATCCGCGCGGGGATCTCCGTCACCGCGTCGAAGGTCCAGCGAATGGCGTCGCGGCTGGTCATTGGCGCCCATGCACGGCCATATGCGCGACATCGAGCATGTCGGCGCCGCCGAGGCCGTACCAGGGATCCATCACACAGTCCTGCCCGAGCGCGACGGGAATGCCGAGCGCGCGCATTTCCGCGATGCGCGTCATTCCGCGCCGCCTCGGATAGGTGTCGTGCCGGCCCTGCAGAGTGAGATTGATAAGCGGATTGGAGATCGCATTCATGCCGGATTCGGCGATGAGCGGCAGCAGCTTCGAGACATAGTAGTTATCCATGGAATGCATCGAGGTCAGATGCGATCCCGTGGCGCGGGCGCCGAGGCCGAGCCTTTGGGCTTCATACGCCAAGGTTTCGATGTGTCGCGACATCGGATCATCGCTCTCGTCGCAATGCAGGTCGACCATCAGCCCACGCCGGGCTGCGATTTCGCATAAGGTCCGAACGGAAGCCGCGCCCTCCGCCATCGTGCGTTCAAAATGCGGAATCCCGCCGACGACATCGACGCCAAGATCGAGCGCCCGCTCGAGATTGCGGGCCGCGCTCGGGGATCGGAAATAGCCGTCCTGAGGGAAGGCGACGAGCTGGAGATCGAGATAGGTCTTCACCCTTCTCTTCACTTCGAGCAGGGCCTCGACCGCCAGTAGCCGATCGTCGCACACGTCGACGTGACTGCGAATCGCGAGCAATCCCTGCGACACCGCGAGGTCGCAATATCGAAGGGCGCGCTCGACCACCGCCTCGTGGGTCAGGTCGGGCTTCAACTCGCCCCAAAGCGCGATGCCCTCAAGCAGTGTGCCCGAGACGTTGAAGCGTGGCTGCCCAAGGGAGAGCGTTGAATTGAGGTGAAAGTGGCAATCGACGAAAGGTGGCGCGAGAAGATGTCCGCGCCCGTCGATCGTCTCCCGCGCGTCGCCTTCAATCCTCGGCGCAATAGCGGCGATGCGGCCATCGGCGATCGCAACGTCCTGTCCCGTGCGGCCATCAGGCAGCGTGACGTTGCGGACAATCAAATCGATAGTCATATCGCCGTCCCCTATTTTACTCGTCGCGAATCTCGCCGCGGCCGACCTCTCCTCGGGAGACTTCGCCATCGGTCGGGGCGGGGAAGTGACTCGACGCGAACCGGATGACGAAGACCGCGAGCGCGAGGATGAGAATGGCGCTCGCGAGAATGAGCACGCCGATGTCCGCGACCTCCTCGTGCTGGACAAAGCCGATCAGGTGTCGGGTCAGCGCGGTAATGCCGACATAGAGCAGGAACCGCACCGGCATGTGATTGGTGCGAAAATAAATCCCGACCATCGAGCCGATCTCGAGATAGATGAACAGAAGCAGCAGATCCTCGATCGTGGCGCTGCCTTTCTGGGCCATGGCGTAGAACGCGGCGGCGGCGGCCCAGACGGTCGCTGCCCCGATCGCGAACAGCGCAAGAATGTGGAAGCTGTCGGTTAGCAACCGACCGAGCGGATCGACATGCGAGAGCATCCGCTGATCCAGGTTCCTCGCCGGGCTTCTCCGGTCCGTCATCGCGCTGCCCCTCCGGTCGCGCGCCCCGAACGTTCTGAGGTTCGGCGCAGCAAAAACCGCGATCACTTTATGCGGTCGAACGACCGCGCGCCAATGCGCGACGTAAGACCTGCCGTGTCACGCCGCGCCGCCGGCGCCCACGGCCCAATCGAGCCCCTGTTCGAGCCGGTCGTTGCCCCAGAACACTTCGCCGTCTGCAGTCACGAGACACGGCGCGCCGATGATTCCGATCTCCACCGCGCGGGCGCACTCAGCCTTGAGCCGCGCCTTGTTGGCGTGGCCTTGGGCGCGCTCAAACGTCGCGGCAGGCTCGACGCCGCATTCTTCCAGCAACGCGCTCAAGGTTGCGCGGTCGCCGATCGGCAAGCCTTGGCCGAACTCCGCGACAAAGACCCGGCGCGAGAAATCGGAACGCTGGTCGCCTTCAAGCGTGAGCGCAACTTGCGCGGCGAGCAGGCTCGGCTGGGGAAAAGGATCGGGCCGCTTGAGTGGGACGCCCATGGCGCCGCACGTCCGCTCGAGGTCGCGCCACATGTAGCGGCCCTTGGCGGGATAGACGTTGAACGGCGAGTCGCGCCAGCCCTGTGCGAAGAAGATTGGCCCAACCAGGAACGGGCGCCAGACAAGGCTCACGCCTCGCGCTTCCGCTAGCGCGGCGACGCGAAGCGCCGCCGGATAGGAATAGGTGCTCGCGAATTCGTACCAGAACTCGGCGCTCGGCAAATGCGCCTCCTTAAAGGCCGCGCGAGTTCGCGATGCGCGCAGGCGCTGCGAAAGCAACACGGCCGTGGGCACAAAAAACCGCCCCATCTGTGGAGATGGGGCGGCTCATTCCGCGTAAATCGTCCGCTTGGCGACTTAACTCTTCGGCGCTTCGGCCGGAGCGGCAGGCGTCGCGTCGTCTGCAGCCGGCTTCTTGGCCTTTTTGGCCATGTGCTGGTGCTTCTTGGCCATGTGCTTCTTGGGAGCCTTCTTCATCGAGTCCGCGGCGGGCGCCGCCGTGTCAGAAGCCGCAGGAGCGGCGGCCGGAGCCGCGTCAGTCTGGGCGATCGCGGCGAGAGGCGCGAAAACGATCGCGGCGCTGATCCCGATGGCGGTCAATGTCTTCAGCATTTTACAGTCTCCTTGTTGTTCGACTCTTGGCCGTTGGCAGGCGAGGGCATGCGCCCCGCGAGATGAATTGGCGATGAATATTGCGTGGCGGGAATGGGGCGTCGCCGCATGTTTGACGTAGGTAAGAGGGGTCCGTATGAACCGTTACATCCGTCATGTCCCATAACACTTTTGGACACCTCTTCCGCGTCACCACCTTTGGCGAGAGTCACGGGCCCGGAATTGGGTGCGTTGTCGATGGCTGCCCGCCGCGCCTTCCCCTAGAGGTGGCTGACATTCAGGCCGAGCTCGACCGGCGCCGGCCTGGAACCTCGCGCTTCACCACGCAACGCCGTGAACCGGATGAGGCCCGTATCCTCTCCGGCGTGATGATGGATGAAGCGACGGGCCGTCAGGTGACGACCGGAACGCCCATCGGCGTGTTCATCGACAACGTCGATCAGCGGTCGAAGGACTATAGCGACATCAAGGACAAGTACCGTCCCGGCCACGCCGATTACGCCTATGAGGCGAAGTACGGGATTCGTGATTATCGTGGCGGCGGACGGTCTTCGGCGCGGGAGACGGCGGCGCGCGTCATCGCCGGCGCGATCGCCCGCAAGGTGACGCCCGGCGTTCTCGTTCGCGGCGCGCTGGTGCAGATGGGCAAATTGAAGATCGATCGGGCACGTTGGGATTGGGACGAAGTTGGCCGCAACCCGTTCTTCTCACCCGACGCCCAAGCGGCTGAGCGTTTCGCCAACTATCTCGACGAAGTGCGCAAGGCTGGCTCTTCGATCGGCGCAGTGATCGAGATTGTCGCCGAGGGCGTGCCGGCGGGGTGGGGCGCGCCGATCTATGGCAAGCTCGACGCCGAACTCGCCGCCGCGCTCATGAGCATCAACGCGGTCAAGGGCGCGGAGATCGGCGACGGCTTCGCGGCGGCGGAGCTCTCCGGCGAGCAGAACGCCGACGAAATGCGCCAGAGCAATGATGGGCGGCCACGCTTTCTGTCCAACCACGCGGGCGGCGTTCTTGGCGGCATCTCCACCGGACAGCCGGTCGTCGCGCGCTTCGCCGTCAAGCCGACGTCATCGATCCTTACGCCTCGCCGCACGATCACCCGCGCCGCCGAGGAGACGGAAATCGTCACCAAAGGCCGCCATGACCCATGCGTCGGCATTCGCGCCGTCCCCGTCGGCGAAGCGATGGTCGCTTGCGTGCTCGCCGACGCTTTCTTGCGGCATCGCGGGCAGGTCGGCGCGTAAGACGCCGATTGGCGCGTCGCGCCTCCAATTCCAAGGCAAGAAGCGGAGTGTGGCGCGGCCGCATGATGCGTAGTCGTTCGCTCGGGCATCATCGAGCGACTTCGATGATCCTCCGCAACAGAGAGGATCTATTTCCATGAGCAAGCAAGACGACAACAAAGCCGTGGTGGGGCGCTGGTTCACCGAATTCTGGGGCAGAAGCGTGAATCTCGCGGTCGTCGATGAGATCGCCGCCCCAGACATGCTCTTGAAATATTCGCTGCACGCGCCCCGCCGTGGCCGCGACGACATCAAGGCGTTCATGACCGACTTTCGCGCCGCGTTCCCCGACTTGAATTTTTGGGGAACCGCCGATCTGATTGCGGAGGGCGACACTGTCGTCGGCCAGTGGGAGGGCGGCGGAACCCACACCGGTCCTGCCTTCAACGACTTTCTTGTAGGGAGCCTTCCCGCTGCGACCGGCCGCAAGATGCGCTTCACCGGCACAACGGTCTTGAAAGTGATCGACGGCAGAATTGTGGAGGAGGTCGGCCTCGACGACGGCGTCACCGCGCTGACCCAACTCGGCCTGCTGAAAGCCGCCTGATCGGATCCATGCGTTGTGCTCGGGCGGCTTCGTCACCGCGAGGAGCGCGTCAGCGCGACGCGGCGATCGAGGGATGAAGCGCGATGCCTACGATCCCTGGATGGCTTCGTCGCCATGAGGGCGTCGAAAGACGGGCGTCTCTCGACGCCCTCCGCGTCTGGCAATGACGATTCCGTCGAAGGCCGCCGCCCTCTACCGCCGCGAGCAGATCAAGGATTGGCCTCGATCGGAGCACCAAAGGGCGGTGCCGGGCTTGTAGACGCTTGTCTCGAAGAGATAGCGATAGTTGCTGTTGAGCCCATCGTTGCTCGGCGCCGGCCGCATGGGGTCGAAAGGTTCGATGCTGAGCGAGGCCACATGCGTTCCCGTGGTCTGCGTGGTGACGGGCAGGGTGATCGAGCCGGGCGCCTGCCCGCGCTCGACCCAGGCGACGAGCTCAGGCATGAACTGCACGGTCGTCGCGGGGTCGCCATCGACGGGCTGCCCGCACGGACAATGGTAGAGAGCGGGAACCATATAGAGCCGGCTGAAGGCCTGCGCGGCGGAGAACCCGCCGGCCTGTCCGACGACCGCGCGATAATAGTTGAGGCTCGCGAAGGGCGGAATCGCCTGGTCCGCCCAGCTATGGTAGATGATGAGCTTGCCGCCATTGGCGGCAAACGCGCTCAGGTCCGGGTCGGTGGCGTTGTAAATCCCGCCGAGTTGCTCGAGCTCACCGTGCATTGCGGCGGTGAACGGCGCCGAGCTCAGCACGTATTTGCCTGGATGGTTGGGCATGAAAGCCATTTCGTTGAGGTAGGCGAGACCGATTCCCGCCGCATAGGTGTCAGCGGGCGCGGCAGTGTCAGCCGCCGGCATGACCAGCCAATTGGCCCAGGCGAGTTCGGAGCCGTAAGGCTCTCCGCCGTCGAATAGGCCATAACCATCCTTGTCCGTAGGCCCGCGATATTCGTCGCGAACCACGCGGATCTGCGCGTCGGTCAGGCAGCTCGGCTGATCCAGGCCCGCGGGGCAGCGCATGCTCGAAGGATCGAAAGTGCACGCGCGCGGGTCTCTGATCACGCCATTCGGATCGGCGCATGCGGCCATGACCGCGGCGTGCAGCGCGGGAAGCTTCTCCGCGGTCAGGATCTGTCCGCCTTGTGCGTTGAGGTTGGCCGCGGCGACCCAGGGCGCGACGAGGCCGACGAGCGGCGCCCAGTTGTTGGCGGGAGCGCCGGCGATGATGCCGTCGAAGTCCGCGGGATAGCGCTGCGCCAGGACGAGCGCTTCGTGCCCGCCGTCCGACACTCCACTGAAGTAGGAATAGGTCGGCCTGCGGCCATAATAAGCGCGCACGATGGCCTTCATTGCGCGCGCCAGCTGATGCTCGGAACTGTAACCCAACACCGCCCGCAAGCGGAGATCGTTGCGGGCCCAGAGCGCGTCGCCGTTGTTCGGCGCCTCATGGCCTTGATCGTCCGCCGCGACGACCATTTCGCCGTTTTGCAGCGGCGCATAGGGCGCTTGGTAGCCGCTGGTCCGCGACGGGTCGTCGAGGCTCACGTCGGCCTTGCCGCAAAGCCCTCCGCAGCCTTGCTGCAAATAGTCGCCTTGCCAGCTCTCGGTCGGCAGGAGCGCCTCGAACTGGGTCACCGGGCTGATGTAGCCTTTGACGTCGCAGAAGGAATGGCCGTTGCGCGTCGCAGTCGCGCTCGATGCGATCCGGGCGTCAAGGGCGGTGAAATCGGAATTCGCCAGCGCTTCGCACGACATGACCGGAAGAATGGCGCCGGCCTCGGCTGCGTACGCGTTGGTTTTCATCGCAACCATTGAGCCGCCGGCCGCGATCGCGGCGAGCGTCAACGACCAGGAAATCCGCGAAAAGCGCATTCATTCCTCCCTTGCATGGCGCCCTTGACCCGGTTGGCGGGCCGGCGCCGAGGTCAGCGTAAGGAGACGCTTTCGCCGCGGCCAGCTTGGCCGAGTTCAACTGTCCGTGATCGAGGACAGTTTCCCTTCGCTCCGCGCCGCTTTAAAGCTCGCCGTGGAAATGGCCTATTCGTTTCATGACATTGTCATGCCAGGGCCATTTCTCATGCGAAGGCGAATCGGGGATCTGAAACATGTCTGAGCAGCACGGCCATGGAGTGACCCGGCGCGAGGTGCTGGTCGGCGCGGCCGGCGGCCTTGCGCTCGCCGCAGTCGACGCTTCCGGAGCGCTGGCGCAAGACGCGCCGGGCGCTCAAGTCTCGGGGCAAGTGTCCGGCATCGTGTTCGAGGATAAGGACGGCTCGGGCGTGAGCACATCCAATCCGGGGCTCGCCGGCGTTCTCGTCTCCAACGGGCGTGAGGTCGCTGTCACCGGCTCCGACGGCCGCTACACGCTGCCCTTGCCGGACGAGGCGACGATCTTCGTCATCAAGGCCGCGGGCTTCATGCCCCCGATCGAGCCGCTCACTAATCTGCCGCGCTTCTACCGCCACCATCAGCCCAAGGGGTCGCCGGCGGAGCTCAACCTGCGCTTTGAGGGCTTAGCCCCGACCGGGCCTTTGCCGGCGTCGGTCGATTTCCCGCTGCGCCGCCAGGACGAGCCAAAGGCGTTCAACGTCGTGCTGGTGACCGATCCGCAGCCTGAGACCGGCGCGGAGGTCGATTTCATCCGCGAGGATCTGATTCAGGCGCTTGCCGGCGTCGACGCCAAGTTCGGCCTCACCGCGGGCGACGTGATGTTCGACGATCTCTCGCTCTATCCGCGTTCGAACGCGATCATGGGCACGATTGGGCTGCCGTGGTGGAACATAGGCGGCAATCACGATCTCAATTTCGAGGCGCCGGACCGCAAATATAGCCGGGAGACGTTCAAGCGCGTTTTCGGCCCGAACTATTATGCGTTCTTCTACGCGCAGACGCTCTTCCTCATGCTCGACGACGTGAACTATCTTGGGCCCGACCCGCACAAGGTCGGGGGAGGGGGCAAGTACGAAGGCAGGCTCGATGAGGGCCAACTCGCGTTCGTCCGCAACGTGCTTGCGCATACGCCCGACGACACGCTGATCGTCATGGTGATGCACATCCCGATCAACACGTTTCTCGACAACGAACCCTACCAGAACCTGCAGGACCGGGACGCTTTCTTCGCCCTGTTCGAAGGACGCCGCTACACGGTGAGCTTCGCCGGACACACGCATACGACCGAGCATCATTATTACGATGGCCCAGACGGCTGGAAAGGCGCCGCGCCCCACCATCACCACGTGCTGACCGCGCTCTCAGGCTCATGGTGGAGCGGGCCTTACGATCATCGCGGCGTCGCCTCGGCCGACAGTCGGGACGGCACGCCGAACGGTTTCCATATCCTGTCGGTCGATGGCTTGAGCTATGCGACGCGTTTTATCCCCGCGAAGGAGCCGAACGGGCGCCAGATGCGGCTCTCGATCGACAGCCGCTTCCATGGGATCAGCAAGGACGCCGATCGCGATTTTCGTCAGGTGAGCCTGTTGGGTTCGCCCATTCCCCGCGACGCGCTTCAGCGCTTCGACCGTGATCGCCAACGTGTTCGACGGCGGCGAGAAGACGAAGGTCAAGATGGTCATCGGCGATCGCGCGCCAATCGAGATGACTCGCCACGCCCGTCCCGATCCGTTCGTGCAAGAAGTCTTCACCCGTAACGACGCGACGAAAAAGGCTTGGGTCAAGGCCGAGGATTCGTCGCACATCTGGACCGCGCGCCTGCCCGGCGATCTTGCGCCCGGAACCTATCCGGTTTTGGTCGAGGCGACGGGAGAATATGGCCAGCCGCTAAGCGGACGCCTGGCGCTCGAGGTGACGGGGTAGGGTGAGGCCGTATCGAGGGAGGAAGCGGCGGATCAGCGGTGCGTCGCCGGGCGTCGCGCTCTCCGCGGCCAGACCACCGAACGCGGATAGCGCGACTTGTCGGCCAGTGGCGTTTGACCCTGCATGATCGCCAGGAGATCGTTGGCGATGGCCGCCGAGACCTCCGGGCCGTCGTTCGTGTGGTCGCTCGTGATCCCTCCGGCGTTCAGCAAGACGAAAACGCCGGCTTGCGACGACGCCGAACCGGGCGCGTCGCTTGGCATGAAGGCGATGTAGGTGTTTGTGCCATCGAAGCCGCCGTCCTTCCAGACAGAGCCCGACGAGCTGGCGCTGCCCGGGGTGATGAACCAGCCGAGCCCGAGCTGCGTCGTGCCCCAAGCCTCGACCGTCGTCGAGGGGGTTTGCAGCGCGGGGAGCAGGGGAGTGAGGCTCTCCACCCTAATGAGCCCCATATTGAACTTCAGCCATTGCATGAGGTCGTTCGCAGAGGCGACGAGTCCGCCGGCGCCGAAATAGGCTGGGAACAACGGCCAGCCGGGCGCCGTCGCACAATAGGGCGGCGACGACGTGTAGTCGTATGCATAGGCCTGCGGCAGAAGCGCGATCGGAACCTTGTTGAAATACATCGACCCCATCGACAGCGGATCGAGCAGGCGCTTCCGGATGAGGCGCGTGAATCCGTTCGTCCCCGGGGAATTCGTTCCCGACAGGATCGCCGCCATCAAACCGAAGGCGAGATTCGAATAGGTGTAGGCCGCACCGGCTCCGCTGACCGTCGGCGGGCTTGCGTTCAGGTAGCTCAGCATGCCGGCCAGGGCATAGGGCAGCGGCAGGTTAGGCGGACTGTCATTCACATCCGTGTCGTTGTCCTGCGGCAGCCCGGATGTGTAGTTGACCAGTTCGTCGAGCGAAATTCCCGCCAGACTGCTGCTGATCGGAAGCGGTCCATTCGGGACGATATAATCGCCAACCGTCCGCGAGGGACTGAGGGAGCGGATCAAGAGAGCGTAGAGCGTCGCGGTGAAGGTCTTGCTGACTGAGGCGAGCTGAAAGGGCGTGTCGCCGTCGAGGGTCAGCGGATGCCCGAACTGATTGGTCGCGTCGCCGCCGAAATAGAGAGATCCATGGGGCGAGAACTGCGGACTCGCGTAGCCGATCGCAAAGGCGAGTCCCGAGGGTTGCGACTTGAGATAGGGCGCGACGAGCTTATCGAGATCGGCCTTCGTCGGCTTGATGATTGCGGTCATCGAATGTCCTCGCCCTCGCCCAAGCCTTTCCCATCCCATCGACTGCGGTGCGGGGACCACCTAGCCCTTCCGCTCCCACATTTCTGCGAGGGACTGCGGCGGCGCGGCGAGCCGCCCGATCAGGCGACGCGGCGGCCGGGTTTTCACATTCAGCAGGGCGCGCACCAGCAATGCCACCGGCCGCACACCCGATGATGAAACGGGCCGCAGAAACGGCCCCAGTGCGGACCGCAGGCCGCGCCGGCGAGCATGATGACCTTCCTACCCATTGTTTGCCTCCTTGAGATATGTCTGCCCCACGCTCAAAAAGTAAGCCGGTCGTCGCCCAAGATGACAGGAACCGCGCGGCCTCACGCATCCACAATTCTGTGACGGTGTTGGGGCGTTGGCAACCCGGCAAAAATGTCAGTGCATCAAAGGCCCGCGTCGGGCTGAAGAGCGCGAAGCAAGGCGGATCGAACATCCGTTTCTGCGTCGCGGCGACGCGTGATGTTTGCCGGGACAGATCTCATCCCGTTGTGTAACTGATCGCTGAGTAAAAATTGTGCCCATAGAGTCCTATTGCTTGAGCTTTATCGAGGCCGTTGATTATCTTGCGGGCGCTCACCCAGTCCTCTTTTGTTTTGCAAAAGTAATCGCTGAATGACTTGCCCGTGAACAAACCCTTGGACATGCCAAGGAACATAATGTTTGTCGCGTTGTCGAGCTCCAGCGCCAGATCGGGATGATGAACGAAGTCGATCCCCAGGAGATCCGACATCGTTTCGTAATTGCGCTCCCAGGTTAATTGCACAAAACCTCGGCCGTAATAGACCTGCCCTGTGGTCGGATCAGCCTTTCCATATGGCCTTCCGCGTCCTTTGCCATATTCATTGATCGGCTGCATGTGCTGATCAGTCTCATGGTAGGTCGTCGCAAGGGCGTAGGCGAGCCACCGGTCATCATCGGCCGTATATTTCGCCTCCCATCCGTCGAGAATTGCGTTCATCCCGTCGATCTGGGATTGCTGCAGGACGTGCGAAAACATCATTCGGCGCACATGTGTGAAGAAAAATCCGCGATTGATTTGAGTCATCCAAGCCTCAAGGCGCAAAGGTGGTTTATATTCTGATTTTCCGTATCATAGCCTCTGCTGCGCGTTATTGCCAGAAAATGTTCACTTTTTGTTCTCGATGACCTTAATCGCCAACCCCATCAGCGCGCCGATGAGCAGACCCTTAGCCGGACCTGGCGCTAGCAGGCCTATGTTGGGCGGGCTTGGTCGCGCAGGAGAAAGGCGGCTCGGCGAAGGGCTCGTCTTCGGCGTGCTATTGGTCCATACATATCCAGCCGCTTAACGCGGCCTGTCGAAGGCGCGAAATCACTGGGAGAGAGACGATGGATCCGAAATCGACTGCGCTGGTTCTCATCGAATATCAGAACGATTTCACCACCGAGGGCGGCACGCTGCACCAGGCGGTGAAGCCGGTGATGGACAAGACCAATATGCTCGCGAACACGGTCGAGACCGTCAGAAAGGCGCGCGAGCTCGGCGCGACCATCATCTACGCGCCGATCAGTTTCACCGACGACTACCATGAGCTGAGCCCGACGCCTTATGGCATCCTCAAGGGCGTGGTCGACAGCAAGTCATTCCGCCAGGGAACCTGGGGCGCGCAGATCGTCGATGCGCTGAAGCCTGAGCCGGGCGACATCGTCATCGAAGGCAAGCGGGGCCTGGACGGCTTCGCCACCACCAATCTTGATTTCATTCTGCGCGGCCGCGGCATTTCGACCATCGCGCTCGGCGGATTCCTGACCAATTGCTGTGTCGAATTGACCATGCGGACCGGGTACGAGAAGGGCTACGACGTCGTGACCCTCAAGGATTGCACGGCGACCGTCAGCGAAGACGAGCAGCAAATGGCGTTCGACAAGAACTTTCCCATGTTCTCGAAGCCGATGACGCATGACGAGTTCCTGTCGGGCCTCAAGAGCGGCAAGGCGGTCGAAACCAAGTCGCGCGGCTACGAGGCCGCCTGAAGCAGACGAGTGCGTCGCGATCATGGTGAGGCTGAACGAAGTCCGGCGAAACGAAATCGCGGTCGAAGCGCCCAAGTTGTTCGACGCCGGACTTGCCTTCATCGGAATTATCCGCACGCCGTGGACCTCGCGTCTCGATTGTCCGCGCCAGGGGCGCGCCGACGGCCCGGTCTGCCGCATCGAAGTCGCTGACCCTTGGGTCGCAGCGCTGGACGGGATCGAAGCATTCGAGCGGATCGAGGTGCTTTATTGGTTGCACGAGTCGCGGCGTGATCTCGTGCGCCAAAGTCCGGCCAACGATGGTGAGACGCGCGGCACGTTTGCGCTGCGCTCGCCGGTTCGACCGAACCCGATCGGCACGGCGCTGGTCGGTCTGGTTGAGCGGAGGGGGTCGACGCTCCTAGTCAGGGGCCTCGACTGCCTCGACGGGACGCCGCTCATCGACCTGAAGCCCGACCGGTGCCTGTTCACGCCGCTCGCCCCGCCCCAGCCGGGGGATTTAGAGACGGGGTGAGGCGGGATGTGACGAAAGCCCTTGTCGCACAGGGCCAGCGCCGGGGGCCAGGACTGTTACAGTATAGGAAACACCACTAAATCTGTGGTCAGTAGTGTGTCTCAGTGGAACTTTGATGGTCACGATTGGAAAGATTGCGACGGCCCAGCCGACGGGATTCCGGAGGCTATGTTATCATCTCGAATAGTATTTATAGAATCAATCTTTTCTAGCCCGTCCTTAATATATGCCAAAACTCTGTGGTGTTCTGAAAGTAATTAAGCCGATCGAATCCGGTCCCTCCTACCTTGACTCCCCTCCGAGGCGCCGGTGCGCGGCAGCATCGGCAAGGACGGCCTCGCAAGATCGAGCCTGCATCGGGTGGGCGGCGGCGTGTACCTATATACCGTATTTACAATGTTATATCCACACGCGCATCAAACCATTGTCCCGGATTTTGCAGCGCGCCGGTAAACCGGGCCGTAAAGCACTGAAAATATTAGGGCGCGCCGGTAAAATGGCGGCTAGGCTTAAAAGCCGCCTCTGCTCGCCTTGACTCTTTTTTGCTTCAGGTCCAAAACAAGAACAAATGACGAACGGTGAGCGCGGGCCAGATGTCGCAGAGCGGCAGAGCGGAGGGGATGGCGCGTTTGCGGCGCGTCATCGCCCAGATCGAGGCGGAAGCCGGGCCTGCGAGCGAGCGGGCCGAGCGGCGCTTACCCTTTTCACGCGCATTCGATTCCGCTCTCGGCGGCGGGCTCGCGGATGACGCCCTGCATGAGATCGCGCCGGCCAGGCCTCAGGACGGAGCGGCGGCGATGGGCTTTGCGCTGGCGCTCGCAGCGCGATTCCTAAGCCGGCGGCCGGCCTCGGCGCTCGTCATTGGCGAAGGCTTCGCCGCCGAGGAATCGGGCGCGCTCTATGGGCCGGGCCTCGTCGCTCACGGCCTTGCCCTAAGCCGCCTCGTGTTCGTGCGCGCGCCCGACGCGGCTTTGGCCTTCTGGGCGATCGAGGAGGCGCTCAAATGCGGCGCGCCGGCCGTGGTCATAGGCGAGATCTGGAGCCTCAAGGGCTATAGCCTCGCCGCCTCGCGGCGCCTGCTTCTAGCCGCGCGAAAGGGTAAGGTCCCCGCCCTTCTGATCCTGGCCAGCGCCTATGGCCAGGCGGAGCGCCTTTCCAGCGCCGCCGAGACGCGCTTCGAGATCGCCGCTGCGCCGAGCGCCACGATCCCGGCGGCGGCTGGCCCTGATCTGCCCGGGCCTTTCGCCTGCGGGGCGCGGCTCATCAAGGCGCGCCTGGCGCGTGCGGGGCCCGAGGGATCTGTTCAGACTTTCGACCCGGGGCGCGTCATTCGTCTCGAATGGCGAAGCCAGGACATGACTTTCAAAGACATGGCTTTCGGGGACGTGACTGTCGAGGATACGGGCGTTGACCACCAGGCGATTTCTCTCCCTCTGGCTGCCGCGTCTGGCGACCGACCGCGCGCGGCGGCTAGGCGACGTTGACAAGGCGCGCGCCGCTTGTCGCGGTCGCCAGAATCGACAATGCGCAAAGGCTGGTCTGCATCGACGCGCAAGCCTCGCGGCTCGGCCTGAGCCTGGGCCTTTCGCTTCCCGACGCGCGCGCCCGCTTTCCGGCTCTCATCGTGGTCGAGGCTGAGCCCGCGGAAGAGGCGCGGCTTTTGACGCGCCTCTGCGATTGGTGCTCCCGCTACACCCCGCTGGCCGCGCTCGATGGACGCGACGGGCTGATGCTCGACATTTCCGGAATCTCCCATCTGTTCGAGGGCGAAGCGGCGCTGATCGAGGATTGTCGCGCGCGGCTCTCCGCGCAGGGAATCACCGTCGCCATCGGCGCAGCAAGCAATCCCTGCGCCGCTTGGGCGCTGGCGCGGTTCTCGCGCGTGAGAACCGCGCCCGAGCCGTTGAGCGACAAGGCGTTCGCCAGGCTTTTTCACGATCTGCCGCTCGCGGCCCTCGGCCTTGACGAGAAAATTGTCGCGGACATGGCGCGAGCCGGCTTGAGACGCATCGGCGACATCGCATTGAGGCCCCGCGCGCCGATCACGGCGCGGTTCGGCGCCGCTCCGATGGCGCGGCTCGACGCGCTTAAAGGCCTCGAGCGTTCGTCGATCGCGCCGCGCTTCAGGCCGCCGGATTTCTGCGCCGAGCGGCGGTTCGCTTCGCCCATCCAGACGGTCGAGGCGATCGAGGTTCAATTGCGCAAGCTCGCCGACGATCTCGTCGTCTTGTTGGAGCGGCAGGCCAAGGGCGCGCGGCGGATCGAGCTCAGCCTCTACCGCGTCGACGGCGCAATGCGCCGCATCCTTGTCGGCGCCTCCCGGCCGCTCAACGAAGCGCGCGCGATCGTGCGGCTCATCGCCGAGCGGCTGGCGAGTCCGGACGAAGACGCCATCGACGCCGGCTATGGCGTCGACCTGATGCGCCTCTCTTGCCTCACGGCCGAGCCGCTCGCGCCCTCTGAAGCCGAGCTCGAACGCGCGCATGAGGCCGAGCGGGCTCGCTCCCTCGCGGAGCTTCTCGATCGGCTCTCCGCGCGGCTCGGGGCGCGCGCAGTGACGCGGCGCGAGCTTATCGATGCGCATCTTCCCGAACAGGCCGAGGCGGCTGCGCCCGCGACGCTTGGACAGGCGCGGCTGCGTAGGGAGGAGCCCGAGGCAAGGACAGCGAGCGCGCCAGCGCGGCCGTTACGCCTTTTCGCTCGCCCGGAGCCGATCGAGGCCTTGGCCGAAGTGCCCGATGGTCCTCCTTTGCGCTTCCGCTGGCGGCGAGTCCTGCATGATGTCACGGCCATCGAGGGACCGGAGCGCATCGCCGCGCCCTGGTGGCGGCATGCGGGAGCGCCGACGCGCGATTATTTCCGCGCCGAGGATTCTGAAGGCCGCCGCTTCTGGCTTTATCGCGAGGGCCTATGGGGCCGCGAGACGATGCGGCCGAAATGGTTTGTGCACGGCCTGTTCGGATGAGCGGTCGACGGCGTGGGCGCCCCTTGACGCGCCGGGGCGCAGGCGGACAACATGTCGGGTAGGTCTGAGAAGCGCGCCCCGCGAACAGGTCGGAACGGATTCTTCGTGAAAAAGCGCGCGAAATCAAAGATATATAGAGCAGATCACGGCGAATTCGACCAAATCGCAAAGGGCTTTAACGGCAAATCGAGAGCGTCAAATGCAGGCCGGCAGGGCCATTTTGAACGTCCGCCATCTGACGACCTACCGCTACAAGCGGCCGGTCGAGTTTGGCGACCACCGTATGATGTTGCGCCCGCGCGACGGGCACGATCAACAACTCCTGTCATCGGAGCTCACCATCGAGCCCGAACCGAGGAGACTGCGCTGGCTCTATGATACGTTCGACAATTGCGTCGCCGTCGCGTCGTTTTCCGGCTCCTGGACATCGCTCCGGGTCGAGAACCGCTTCTCCGTCGAGCGGATCGAAGACGACCAACCGGGTGGCGAGATCGACCCGCGAGCGCAGTTCTTTCCCTTTTCCTACGCCGCCGAGGAATTGCCCGACATCGCTCGGGCGATGGAGCGTCTGTACAGCGATCCTGCCGGGGACATCGACCGCTGGGTCCGCCAGTTCGTCTCGTCGGGGGCTACGATCCTGACCAGCCATCTTCTGATGACGATGACCTACGCGATCAAGGAAGGGTTCTCTTACGAGCGCCGCGAGGCGGCCGGGGTCCAGACGCCGCTCCAGACCTTGGAACGACGCCGCGGCTCTTGCCGCGATTTCGCGGTCCTGATGATCGAGGCGGCGCGCGCGCTTGGCGTCGCTGCGCGCTTCGTCTCCGGCTATGTCTATGTTCCAAAGGGTGAGGACGAGCCCGTTCGGCTGGGCGGCGGGGCGACGCACGCCTGGTGCCAGATCTATCTGCCGGGCGCCGGCTGGGTCGAGTTCGACCCCACGAATGGGCTGGTCGGCAGCAAAGACCTCATTCGTGTCGCGGTTGCGCGCAATCCCTCCCAGGCCGCGCCCCTGACCGGCGCCTTTTTCGGCGCTTCCGGCGACGAATTGGGTATGGAAGTCACCGTCGAGGTGACCCAGCCGAAGCAGGTCGAGCCCGCCGATCTCGCGGGGGTCTAGCTATTAGGCGTCAAAACCCGATCGGGCTGCCGTTTCCATCCAAAGCGGAAGCTGCGCGCTGCAAGATTTTCAAGAATTTCGCACGGCGCGGAGGCCGATTTCAGGCCTTGCACGGCAGACGCTTGCTCATGCTGATGCGTGGTTCGATTTTATATCCGGCTTCCTCGTAGAACCGAACGACAGCCGAGTTGCTCTCAAGGATTTGCAGATTGATCTTGATGCAGCCGAGCGCCGCCAGACGCTTTTCAGCTTCTAAGAGCAGCGCTTGTCCAATTCTTTTGTGCCGATGCGCTCGGAGAACGGCGATTCGGGAAATCCAACCCCTATGTCCTTCGTATCCAGCCATCACCGAGCCAACAACAAGCAGCCCTTCGAGCGCGACTAACATCAAGTCCGGCTGAAAGCGCATTTTTTCTGCAATGGCGGTCGAAGCTTTGTTCCACGGAGCGTCATTTGGGAACGCCTCTCGCCAAAGCGCTTCGACGCCAGCGAAATGCTCGTTTCTGTATTCCGAGACTGTTGGCATAGAGCTTCCTGCTGCGACGTAGAGGCTAACAGCAGATCATCTATTAGGCCAAAGGTCCGCTTAGCGAATCGCGATCATGGGTCATCGCGCGAGGATGCGCGATCGCATTCCAGTCTTCCGCTCATCTCGCACCCTCACGCCCCAGCCTTGACCGCGACGATGAAGAGCCGCGGGTACGCGAACAGGGTGCGGCCGTCGGACTGGACCGGATAGGCCTCCTTGAGGCCGGTGCGGTAGCGGGCGAGAAACTCGCAGCGCTCATCGTCGCCGAGCCGCTCCAGGAATGGTTGCAGGGTCGAGCCGGCGAACCAGTCGGCGATGCTGTGCGGTCCGTCGAGCGGATGAACATAGGTCGTCATCCAGACGTCGACCTGCGAGGCGTACGGCCTGAGCCAATCGTAATAGTCCTCGTAGCCGGCGATGAGCGGCTGGGTCTTGGCGATCGGCACCAGGCGCGTCGACCAGGGTCCATCGGCCGCGATCATGCGCATGAGCGCGTGCGAGGATTCGTTGGCCGTGTTCGGCATCTGCGCCGCCAGCGCCCCGCCCGGCGCAAGATAGGACATCAGGCGCGGGAAAAGCCGATCGTGATCGGGCAGGAATTGCAGCGCGGCGTTGGCGAAGATGAGATCCGGCTGATCCTCGGGCGCCCAATTCGTAATGTCCTGCTTGAGGAATTGAGCCCGCGGCTCGCGCATTCGCGCATGCGCAAGCATGGCGTCGGAGGTGTCGAGGCCGACAATTTTCGCGTCCGGAAAGCGCTGCAGCAGCAATTCCGCGCTGTTGCCGGGACCACAACCGAGATCAAAAGCGCGGCTCGCATCGGCAAGCGGAACGCGCGACAGCAAGTCGCGCGCCGCGCGCATCCGCTCGGCCTCGAACTTCGAGTAGAGAGTCGGGTTCCAGTCGGTCATCAACATGAGTCTTCGAAGCGCCTCGAGACGGCGCCCCCTCATCGCGCGGATTGAAGGCTGAAGTCGGGCGCTCTAGTTGAGCGGCGCGAAGTGGTTGACGACGACGAGCAGCGCAAGCAGCGCGACGCCCGCCCCCAGGCTCCAGCCGATCAGTTTCTTTTCGATCGGCAGCAGCGGCTCATAGGCGCTGGTCGCTTCGCGCAAATCGGGTTTGGGCATCGGAAGTTCCCTTAAATCAAGACGCAAGCGGCGGTTTGACGCCGGCGAAGAAGAGCCACGAGATGACAAATCCCACCCAGACGACGAAGCCGAACAACGACACCAGATAAACCGCCGCCAGCTTGCCGAAACCCTCCTGCCAAAGCTGGCGGAAATTCGACATGACCCCGATCGAGAAGAAGGTCAGCATGAAGAAGATCACGCGCAGGACGTTCGCTTCGCGGATCGCCGCCGTGAGCTGGCCGGACGCGCCCGCCGTCGTCCCCAACGCGAGCGCAAGCGTGATGAGGAAGGTCGCGACGAAGCCGAGGATGAACTTCGGGAATCGCTCCCAGATTTCGCCGAGCTTGGCCTTCTCAGCTCCCGCGCGCGGATTGATGTGATTGGTCCAGATGTAGGCGAGGATGAAAGCCCAGACGCCGATAAAGACGTCGATGAAAACCTTCACGGTCGCCGTCACGGTCAGCATCCAGCCGGGCTGATAGACGACGCCTTCAGCCGCGGCCTTGGCCTGAATGAGCGATTGCGTGATGCCGCCAGCCGCAAGCGCCGCGCCGTCGGTTTTCACCGCAAGCCCCATCCACGCGGCCGCAACCAGCGGCTCGTGCGACATGAACGTTTGCGCAATGAACGGCAGGATCAGCACTTCGATCACCGCGAAGACGACCACCAGCGACGACACGAGGATTGGAACCTGGGGACGGGCGCGGATCGCGCCGCCGGTGGCGATCGCGGCTGCGACGCCGCAGATCGAAACGCCTGAGGCAAGCGGCGCCGCCCATTCGCGGCTGAAGCCGAAACCCTTGCGCGCGATCAGATAGACGATCGGCCAGTAGATCAGATAGGCCTCGACAATCGCCGCGAGGCCACGCAGCATGAGCGACGACGCGAGCGTCAGCTTGCTCGCCATGGTGACGGCGATGAACGCGCCAAGGATGACGATCGCGATCTTGATATAAAGCTCAGGGCGGACGGCGCTCCTGAGCCGCTCAGCGAAAGCCGGGAAGGCATTCGCGATCACGAGGCCAGCAAGAAGCGCAACGATGTAGCCGCCCTCGTTCGTGAGCTTGAGCGACCACGCGATGCCGAACTTGGCCTGGTCGGCCGGGGTGACCGCGGCGAGATACGCCCAGCTGCCCATGAACCAGCTCGCATAGGCGATCACGAACACAGCCGTGAAGGCCGCAGCGAACCGCTTGACGTCATCGCCGAGCAGATAGGCGGCGGCGGACAGAACACTTGTGAGGACCGCGTAAGTGACAAGGAGCGCGCCCGCGCCGCCGAGGCTCGCATAGGCCTTCGAAACGGGCGCCAGCGCTGTCGAGGGGGCGGTCCAGACTGACGTCGTCACCAGCCAACCGAGCGCATCAGCGCCGGCCAGTGACCCCAAAGCCAGCAGGAAGACGACAAGGCCCAGCCCGACGGCGACCAGATCCTCGCTGAACCGGGGCGGAGCAGCGGCCCGGAGGGGGAGTGTTGCTTCGGACATTGCGGAGCCTTTCGACCCAATACCGGCGACAAGTGGTAATTAGTTAAGTCATTCTATAGACTTTTGGAAAACAATCAATCGGACTCACGAAGAAAATAAGGAACTCTCGTGATATCTCATTTTCCTTAAGTATTACGGGGTACGGTGGAAAGCGATCGGCGTCCGCGCCCTCGCTCCGAATTGTCCGGCCAAGCCGCGAGACATGCTTGCCAAACATCTAATTCTATCGCGGATTCTACTCTCACTCTACTTTACCATCTTCCTCAATCAATTGGATAATCTCTCTCCTTACACTGAAAGCGGAACACTCCGGCGCGCTTCCGGTTGATTGGCGCCAGTTTCTCATGGGCTTGTTGAGGAGATTGTGATGTTTGGACGGGTCTCCGTCGGCCAGTTTTCGCGGATGTTCAGCCGCCCGCATTCCGAAGGCGCGGGCGCAGTCGCCCTCGCCGCAGCGATGCCGCTCACACTGCTGGCTCTTGCCGTGACTGCTGATTACGCCAAGGTGTCTCACTTCAGGAGCAGCGTTCAGAAGGCGGCGGACGCGGCCTCAATCGCGACGGCGGAGGCGGTGGCGCGGCAGCCGGAGATCGCCCTCAGCAACGATGCCTTTGCGGGGCAAGTCGCGGATGTCGTCTTCCTCGGCCACGCGCCTCGAGGAGCTGGGACGCCCAATGTCGCTGTGAAGAGCAGCGCCGCCGCGGTGACGGCGACTGTTGGATATACAGGTTTGGCCCCGAGCAATTTCGGCTCGGTTCTCGGTTATGACTCGGTTAGCGCCGATGCGTCGTCGACCTCCCTCGCGCGCGTCGCGGATTTCCGACCAACCGCTACCCGCTGAGCCGCCGCGTTTTCGTTTGGCGTTAACGCAAGTCGTCGTAGACCTCGAAGGCTTGGCGCCGCTTGGCGGACGGCCTGCCAAAGCCGGGAGGTCGCATGACAGGTTACGTCGATCCAACCAAAGAGGCTTTCGCCGCCTTTCGCGCCGACGACCGGGCCGGCCCAATCCATATGCTCAACCTGGTCAAATTGCGCGCTCAGGCCGCCTATCCGGACGGGCGCGACGCGACTGGGGCTGAGGCCTATGCTGCCTACGGGCGAGAGAGCGAGCCGGTTTTCTCGCGCCTCGGTGGGTCGATCGTCTGGCGCGGAACTCTTCGAGCACATGCTGATCGGTCCGACGGATGAGTGTTGGGACCTCTGCTTCATTGCTCAATATCCGAGCGTCGCCGCTTTCGTCGCCATGATCCGCGACCCCGTCTACCGCGAAGCGGTCAAGCACCGGCAGGCGGCGGTGGAGGATTCGCGGCTCATCCGTCTCGCGCCCGGCGCGGCCGGAATCGGCTTCGGCTGAATCCTGCGCGGATGAAAGCCACAGAAATCCATTGCCTCTTGCCGCTTTCCTGGGCCTCGGTTAGACCCGCTTCATGACCAAGCCAGTGCCATGGATCCTCGGCATTATCGGCATCGTGTTCATGGGCGTCGCGCTGGTCTACTGGCTCACGCCCGCCGGCGGCCTGCCGAGCTTCCTGCCCGGGTTTGACGCCGGGTCGGATCACTTTCACCTCACGCACGCGCTGGGCTCGCTGATCATAGCGCTCTTCCTGTTCGCGGTCGCCATAATCTGGTTTCAGCTGATCTCCGACGACTGAAGCTCAAACTTCGCAGGAAATCTCAGAAACGCCTGAGCTCGCCCCTGTCGCCAAACCGTCATGAACGGCGCTTACTCATTCTGTGCGACACGCAGCTGGGACAATGCGCTCATGGACATGAAAGTCATCCAGGGCGACGACGAGATGACTCACGTCGTCCTTGACGGACGCTTTGACATTCAAGGCGCGCAGGAGGTCGATTCCCGATTTGAGGAACTGTCGAAGAGCAGCAAGGCGCTCGTCGTCGACCTCTCCAGGGTTTCGTTCCTTGCGTCGCTCGGGATTCGTACGCTGATGCTGAGCGCCAAGACGCTCCTTCGGCGAGGCGCCGAAATGGCGGTCTGTGGGGCGAGCGAGAGCGTCGAAAAGGTTCTGCGCACGACCGGCTTCAACGAGGTCGCCGGACTTTACCCCGACTATGACACGGCCGCCCGCGCGCTCCAGGAAAGGCTTGCCGCGTTTTCGAGCAAGAAAGCATGAGCGAGCTTCGGCCTCCGTTCTGCTCGCGCGATTTTCCCGGTACAGTCGAGGCCGCCTCGGAGGCTGAGAACTGGGTCGCCCGTCAGGCGAGCGCCATGGGGCTTGGCGAAGAGGCTGAATTCGCGATTGGCCTTTGCCTCGAAGAGGTGTTTCTCAACGCTGTCACCCATGGCCACGCCAATCGCGCCACCATCTCCGTATGCGCCGAGCCCGACGGCGTCATCGTCGAGTTCGCCGACGACGGCGCGCCGTTCGATCCGACGATCGCCCCGGCCAAGCGCATCAACGGGCCGACCCGGGATTTCGACATCGGCGGCTATGGCGCGGGGCTGATGCAGAAATTCTCCCGCCGCATGAGCTATAGCCGCCTTGACGGCATGAACCACCTCGTGCTGGAGTTCGACGCGGGGCCCATCGCCAACGCAGGCCCGGAGAATTTGAGCGCGCCATGACGCCATGAAAGATTCCCCGGAGCTGCGCGCCGCCATTCGGGCGGCGAGCGCGTTCCGTGAGCTGTCCGACGCCAACCTCACGATCCTGATCGAAGCCGCCGAACTCGAGACATTCGGTCCTGACGCCGTTCTCATGGTGCAGGGCGAAGCCAGCGATTACGCGATGCTGATCCTGGAGGGGGAGGTGACGGTCAGCGCCGACAGCGCTCGCGGCGCGATCCCCATTTCAACTCTTCATGCGCCCTCGCTGGTCGGCGAACTGGGGGCGCTTGCCCAATTGCCGCGCAGCGCCACCGCGCGCGCTTGCACGCCCGTCACGGCTCTGCGCTTCGGCCGCGCCGCGCTCATCGAAGTGGCTCACGCCGCGCCATCCCTGCTCATCGACATCATCGGCCGGATGGGCGAACGCATGCGCAAGTTCAACGGCGCGATCAGCCTTTACACCGAAGCGCTGGGAGCGCTCGAGCGGCACAATCTCGACCCCGCGCTGCTTGAGGAGCTGCGCAATCCGATTCCTGACCTGGCCGATTTCGGTCAGACCTTCGGCCGCATGGCCGAGCAACTCATTCTGCGCCGTCAGCGCGACGACGAAATGGCGAGCGCGGCGGTCATCCAGCGCGCGCTTCTTCCCAGAGTTCAGGATTTCGCCGAGGAATCCCGGCTTGACGTCTGGGCGTCGATGACGCCGGCGCGCGACGTCGGCGGCGATTTTTTCGAGCTCGTGCCCCTCGCCGACGGGCGCGTCGCGCTCGGGGTCGGCGACGTGTGCGGCAAAGGGGTGCCCGCGGCTTTGTTCATGGGCATCACCAAGACGCTCATCCGCATAAACTTGCGCGAAAATCCCGATCTGCCCGGAGCGATCGTCAAGGCGAACGCCTTTCTCGCCGATAACAACGCGGGCCAGCTCTTTGCGACCGTCCTGTACGTGGCTTACGATCCGCTCTCGGGCGCGCTCGAATATTGCAACTGCGGACACCTTCCCGGGCTGATCCGCCGCCCCGGCGGATTGGTCGAGACGCTGCCTGTCGGCGGCCTGCCGGTCGGCCTGTTCGAGCCGATGAAGATGACCGTGCATACGGCGCAACTTCGACCGGGCGACCTTTTCTTCCTCTACACCGATGGCGTGATCGAAGCCGAAGATCCTGAGACACGCCAGTTCGGGGAGGATCGCCTCGAAAGTTTGCTGGCCAAAAAAGGCCACGGCGCGAGCGCCTCGCAATGGACTGCGCGCATCGAAGCGGCGGTGCGGGCGTTCGCGGGCGGCCGGTCTCAGTTCGACGACATCACCTGCCTCGCGCTGAGACGCTGAGCTCGAATCCGCGTCCAGCGGAACCTTCGCGCGCGGCGCTCGATGGCGCGGCGCGCGAGCTCTTCGGGCGAGTAGCTCCGCGCCTCAGCCGATCCCGCTGCGAACATCAACGCAAGAAGGGCGACCCTGAATCGCGTCGTGCCAATCCTTCCCAATCTTCCAGTTTTATCTTCGTCAGGGGTCGACGCGGAATTCGTCGGCGGCTTGCCAGACCGTCAGGGGCGCGAATGAACGCGCCTCGGCTAGCCGATCATAATAGCAGCGTTGCGAGGCACATGTGCTATTCTAGACGGCGACGGAAAGTCCACTATGGCGGAAACCCGCAAGATCGCCGCGATTATGGTTGCGGATATCGTTGGCTACAGCCGTTTGGCTGGGGCGGACGAGGATCGCACGCTATCGCGGCTGCGTGGGTTGAGAAGCGATCTGATTGATCCCGCCATCAACGCGCATGATGGGCGCATCGTCAAGTGGACCGGCGATGGCGCTCTCGTCGAGTTTCGCAGCGTGGTCTACGCCGTGCGTTGCGCCGTCGAAGTACAAAATGGCATGGCCGAGCGCAATGCGGGCCTTCCGCCCCAGCGCCGTATCGACTTCCGGATCGGCATTCACTTTGGCGACGTGGCCGAGGAAGCCGACGGCGATCTCATGGGCGATGGCGTCAATGTCGCGGCGCGTCTCGAAGGCGTTTGCGAGCCAGGAGGCGTCTGCCTGTCCGAGCAAGCGTATTGGCTGGTGAAGGGGCGGAGCGATATCACGGCGTGCGATCTCGGCCCGATCAAACTCAAGAACATTGCTGATCCGGTGCGGGCGTTCTCGCTGCAAATCGGGCTCCCGCCCGCGGCGAAGCCGAGGCCTCCGGTGCGAGGCAAGCGGCCAGCCCTGAGGTTGGCAGGCGTCGCGATCGCCGCGGCGCTCGCGATGGTCCCCGATTGGCGACCATGGTCGACCCCAAAGCCTGACGTTTTAGACGCCGCGCTTTACGATAAGCTCGCAACGGCGCCGCGCCTCTCCATCGTCGTACTACCGTTCGAATCCTTGGCAAGCGATCCGGATCAGCAGAATTTCGCTGACACCTTCACCGACGATCTCACGGCCGAGGTTTCGCAACTCAAGGATAGCTTCGTCATCGGACGCGAATCCGCCTCCCCCTACAAGGAGAGGCCGGTCGACGCGAGAAAGATCGGGGGCGCACTCGGTGTCCGATACCTGCTCGAAGGCAGCGCGAGCCGGGTTGCGGGGGCGGTCAGGGTCAGCGCCCAGCTCATCTCAACCGAGACCGGGGCGCAGGTTTGGGCGGACCGGTTTGAGGGCGAGACCGCGCAGATCGGCCAAATGCAGAAGGACTTCGTCGCTCGCCTCGCCCATTTGCTCGGCGCGGAAGTCGTTAAGACTGAAAGCCGGCCGACGGTGCGCAAACAGCCTGTAGCCCCGCCCGCTATCGACAGGGATGCACGGGCAAATCGACGCGCCCCCGCGCCACAGAGGCAGCGTCTAGCGGCTTCGCCACCTCCGCCACTGGCCAGACCGCCCGAGCCGCAGCCAGCTTTTTGTGGGTCGCCCACGGCGTGTTGGAGAAGCGGCAGCACTTATCATCCAGCGGTTCTTGACTATGCCCCCGCGCCACAGCAGCAGCGTGAAGCGGCTTCGCCGGAGGCCAGACAGCCCGAGCCGCAGCCAGCTAATTGTGGGTCGCCCTTGTCGTGTTTTAGAAGCGGTGGCGTGAATTATTGATTATCATAAATCACCTTGGAAATTTGTGTCGGCGCCATTTGCGGGCGGCATTCGGCAGCGTCCACGCTTTGTCGACAGCGCTTTGATCGGACAGAATCTAAACATCAGTTCGAAGCGGCGGTTGCGGTCGGTCGGGACCCAGTTCGTTTCCCCGCCTTCCCCCTTCCGCAACGGGGTGAACGACGGCGTCAGCAGGGGAAAAAACCGAGAAAAACGAGCGATAATTCACGCGTATTGCTCCTATGCCGGCCCTAAAGCCGTCGATTTGGTCCGTTGTCGCGCACTCCCATCGACGCCTCGTCGACGAAGGCTGGATCGAAGCGGCGAAGGCCGTCACCCCCAACGGCCTCGACTACGCTTGCCGCGTGGACAGCGCGGCGTAACCTCGGCAATGACCGTCGAGTTCGACCCGGCGCGGCGGGACTTGGATATCGTGACCGGGTGTTCTGAGATGGGGCTTAAGGTACGATGGTCATTCATGGCCCCGCTCGCGGTGGCCATCGCCGCCCTCGCCGGCTGCGCCGCCACCGGCCCGCTAGCCGGAGACCCGTGCTGGGGATTTTTCGCGTGCACGGGCTGGCATGATCGCAAGATTAGAAGCCATCGGTTCTGGTTGACGTCCCCCGACCGACGCGCGAGCGCTGCGAAGCGCTTCGCCGAACAATCCTCTCGCAATTTGACCGCTGACGGCATGGCGCGAACTCCTGCGCCAACTTGAATGACTCTGCCGCGATACGGGAACCCCATGAGCCAGCAGAGCCTTTGATATCACTCCCGAGTTGGGCGACGATTCACGTTTTGGTGGTTCCGGCACTCCGGCGGTGAATGACGTAGTCAAGCTCGGCCCGCCGCGTACCCCTGTTAGCGTTGACGCGAAGATTTTTCGACAAATGCTTTTCGAGAATCCAAATCAAATGTATGATGTATTTTAATCGCGGAAACGTTGGAAATCGGGAGCGGCAGTGTGGCGCACGGATCGAGCTATGCATTTGCTGCAGAGGATGGCGATAGACAGGCGACTTGGCAGGTCTGCGCACGAGCGGGGACGCGGACTGGGATTTTTTTCCTTATAGCGGCCATAACTCATTGAAAAGTCACGATCAGGAAAAATAAAAGTAAGTAAATGAAAGCAAATTTGCTTGCGTTTATCTTCTTTTATTTGCATTTGCTTGCAGACGAGTGCGGCCTCTCGGAGAGGCGCGGCCATGAAATGGAGGAATAGGTGGAGGACCTCGACGGCATAAGCGGCTGCGGCGACGGGGACGGCTCCAGCCCACGTATTGTGCATGGCAGCATAGAATTGTGCGACGCAGCAAAAGCTGCTATCAGCCCTGCCTCCAGTCACGGGCGGATGCGCTCGACGGCGCGGGACACGGAGAAAACGATGCAGCATTTCCACGTGGGGAACCGTCACCAGATCAAGGACGCGCCGCCCAACACTTGGGCGACGGTTAATCGCAGTGATGTCGTCACTATGAGCGAATTGGCGCGCCGCGGCTTTCATCTCGTCGATATGAGCGGCGAAATCTGGACGATGCACCGCGAGGGCTAAGGCGCTCGCTCTTCGACCAAGCTTGTCCGAGTCCGGAAGTGACTCGTTAATCGCGCCGCAAACCCTTGGAATCGCAAGAAACGGACTTGTAAAGGGCGAGGGCTGCCGTGGCTCGCTATCGCAGCGCGAGGACGGTTGCTAATCCTCGCTCAGATCCTCGAAGGCGCCCCGGTCGACGCCATTGCCGATCAGGATCTCGCGCTTGCCCGAGTGATTGGGGGCGCTGACCACACCCTCCTTTTCCATCCGCTCGACCAGGGAAGCGGCCTTGTTGTAGCCGACCGACAGGCGGCGCTGGATGTAGCTGGTCGACACCTTGCGGTCGCGCAGCACGATGTTGACCGCGCGGTCGTAGTAATCGGCCGATTCCTCGGCGTCCATCGAGCCGGGGGAGGGCAGGGGGGCTTCGTCGTCGTCCTCGCCGGCGTCGTTGTCCTCGGTGATGGCGTGCAAATATTCCGGCGCGCCCTGTTTCTTGATATGGGCGACGACCTTTTCGACCTCGTTGTCGGAGACGAATGGCCCGTGGACGCGCGCGATGCGCCCGCCGCCCGCCATGTAGAGCATGTCGCCCTGGCCAAGCAGCTGTTCCGCGCCTTGCTCGCCGAGGATGGTGCGGCTGTCGATCTTGCTCGTGACCTGAAACGAGATGCGGGTCGGGAAATTCGCCTTGATGGTGCCGGTGATGACGTCGACGGAAGGCCGCTGCGTGGCCATGATGAGATGGATGCCGGCGGCACGCGCCATTTGCGCAAGCCTCTGGATCGCGCCCTCGATGTCCTTGCCGGCGACCATCATGAGGTCGGCCATCTCGTCGACGACGACGACGATATAGGGCAGTTCGTCGAGCGGGATCTCCTCGGATTCGTAGATCGCTTCGCCCGTCTCGCGGTCGAACCCGGTCTGGACCGTCCGGGTCAGCGCTTCGCCCTTCGCGCGGGCCTCGGAGACGCGGACATTGAAGCCGTCGATGTTGCGCACGCCGACCTTCGACATCTTCTTGTAGCGATCCTCCATCTCCCGCACCGCCCATTTGAGCGCGATGACGGCCTTCTTCGGATCGGTGACGACGGGGGTCAGGAGGTGCGGGATGCCATCGTAAGCGGAAAGCTCGAGCATCTTCGGATCGACCATGATGAGCCGGCACCGCTCGGGCTTCATGCGGTAGAGGAGCGAAAGAATCATGGTGTTGATCGCGACCGACTTGCCCGAGCCGGTGGTGCCGGCGACCAAGAGGTGAGGCATCCGGGTCAAGTCCACGATCACCGGCTCGCCGCCGATCGTCTTGCCGAGCGCGATCGGCAGGCGATGATTCGATTGGCCGAACTCTTCGCTGGCGAGAAGCTCGCGCAGGTAGACGGTGTCGCGGCGCTGGTTCGGCAATTCGATGCCGATGGCGTTGCGGCCCTGAACCACCGCGACACGGGCCGAGACCGCGGACATCGAGCGGGCGATGTCGTCGGCAAGCCCGATGACCCGCGAGGATTTGATGCCCGGCGCCGGTTCGAGTTCGTAGAGGGCGACGACCGGGCCGGGGCGCACGTTGACGATCTCGCCCTTCACGCCGAAATCGTCGAGGACCCCTTCGAGCAGGCGAGCGTTCTGCTCGAGCGCGTCCTGCGAGATTTTGGCGCCGACCGATTTCTTCGGCTCGGTCAGCATCGTGATCGAGGGCATGACCCATTCGCCGCGCGGCCGCGCCGACATGTCCAGCGGCGCGCGGACTGCACTCGGGCGAGCGGGAACCGGAGAGATGACGGGCGGCGGAAAGGAAGGGAACGGCGCCGAATCCTGACCCCGAGGCGCGAGCGCGGCGGCGATCGTCGAGACGTCGTCGGCGTCGCGGACAGCCGACCAGGGCGCGGATGGCGCGGGAGCTGGCGTGGAGTTGAAGGCGGGCGGGAGCTGGCTCTTTGTCTTCGAGCCTCGGGAGGCCATCCGGCGCAGTGTCGCCTTTGCCGTCAGCAAGGCATGAATCACGGCGCCGATCGACACCATGCCAAGGCTCGGCTCGTCCTCGTCGTCTTCGTCATCGAAGCGCGACAGCGCCCGGGCGCGGGTCTTTCCGGCTTTGGTGTCGGAGACGTCGTCTGGAAAGCTCGAGCCCCCCACGCTGGAGGCCGCGGCGAGCCCGAGGATAGCGATCGCGGCAAGGCCGGCGCCGACGGCGATTGTGGCCCAGGGCGAGGCCGGAAGGAGCCGGCGCGGGAGCGCCAGGATAGCGTCGCCGACGACCCCGCCGAGACCGGTCGGAAGCGGCCAGCTCCCGGGCGCCGGAAGGAGGGAAGCCAGTCCCGCCGCCGCGATCACTCCGATCGAATAGAGAGCGACCCTCAAACGCGGCCGCTCGAGCCGTCGCTCGGTGACGAGGCTCCAGCCCCAGAAGGCGGGCGGGGCCAGGAGCGCCGCCGAGGCGAGGCCAATGAACTGCATAACGAGATCGGCGGCGATCGCGCCTGGAGCGCCGAGAAGATTGTGGACGCGCTCGTTCGTCGCGTGATTGAGACTGGGATCGCTGACCGACCAGGTCAGCAGCGCGAGGGTCAGGCTGGCCACGCCCGCGAGCGCGACAAGGCCAGTAATTTCGGCCGCCCGCCGCTTCGGGAACTCGCGCACCGAAGCGGGCACATGGTCGATAAATGAGAACGTCGTCGTGCGCATCGCCCACTTGCCGAGTCGAAGCGGGCGGGACCCCGCGCCGCCACCCTGCCTGACCCTAGGGATGTGGAGTTAATGCGGTCCTAACCTTAACGGGCAGTCGTCGTCGGAAGCCGCACAAACGCGAGGGTGAGGACGAAAAAAGGACGCCCCGAGGGGCGTCCAAGGTCTTCCGGGAGGAAACTCGACCCGGCGGCAAGCAAAAGCCGCCGGGCGCTAACTTTAGTGAACGACTTCGCCGTGAAGGGCGAGATCGAGGCCGTCGCGCTCCACCTCGTCGGAGACGCGCAGACCGACCGCTATGTCGACGATCTTCAGGATGATGAAGGTGACGATCGCATCGTAAACGATGACCGTGCCCACCCCCTTGAACTGGTTGATGAACTGTCCGACGTCGCCTTCCAGGAGGCCGGAGTGGCCGCTGTACTCGTTGACGGCGAACACGCCGGTCAGCAGCGCGCCGATGATTTCGCCAACCGCATGCACGCCGAAGGCGTCGAGCGCGTCGTCGTAACCGAAGGTGTGCTTGAGGCCGGTGGCGCCCCAGTAGCAGCCGATCCCGCAAGCGATGCCAATCACCAACGCACCGATCGGGCCGACGAAGCCCGAAGCCGGGGTAATGGCGACGAGACCGGCGACCGCGCCCGAGCAGATGCCGATGACGGTCGGCTTCCCGCGATGCACCCATTCGACGAACATCCAGGTCAGAGCGGCGACGGCGGTCGCAATCTGGGTGACGGTCATCGCCATGCCGGCCTGTAGGCCCGCACTCACCGCGGACCCGGCGTTGAAGCCGAACCAGCCGACCCACAGGAGACCCGTGCCGATGAACGTCAGGACCATGTTGTGGCCGGGGCCTGGATCCTTGCGCTTGCCGAGCAGGAGACAGGACACGAGTCCGGCGACGCCTGCGTTGATATGGACGACGGTTCCACCGGCGAAATCGAGGACCTGGAACAAGCCCTGGAAGTTGCCTTTGGCATCGACGTTGACGGCGCTCATGAAGCCATCCGGCCCCCAGACCCAGTGGGCGACCGGCGCGTAGACGAAGATCGCCCACAGACCGATGAACCATAGCATCGCCGAGAACTTCATACGCTCGGCGAACGAGCCCGCGATGAGCGCCGGCGTGATGATCGCGAACGTCATCTGGAACATCATGTAGACGGTTTCGGGGATCGTCGGCGCCAGCGGGTTGGGAGTATTCGCCCCGCTCGCCAGGTCGTAGTGGATGCCCTGGAGAAATACGCGAGAGAAGCCGCCTATGAAGGCGCTGCCGCCGGTGAACGCGAGGCTGTAGGTGAGGACGAAGTAGATCACCGTGACCAGCGCAGTGATGGCGAAGCTCGTCATCACCGTATCGCCAACGTTCTTCTTGCTGACCATGCCGCCGTAGAAGAGCCCGAGGCCCGGTATGGTCATCATCAGAACTAGTGCGACCGAGGTCAAAACCCAGGCCGTGTCGCCGGAATTGACCGTGCACTTTTCGGCGACCGTGGCGGAGCAGCTTGGCGGCGCGGCGGGAGCCGCCGGAGCCGCGGCGGCAGCCGGAGCGGTGGCCGCCGGCGCGGCAGTGGGCGCTGCAGGGGTGGCGGCGGGCGCCGCGCGCCGCGGCAGGCTTATCCTGCGCCACGGCAGCGGGCGCGGCGAAGCCAATAAACATGGCCGTCGCTAGCGCCGCCGCGAGGCCAGTTAGTATACGTGTCAGTTTCATGGTTCAGGAACTCCAAATCTGGAAGGGGGAAGCGGCGCATGGCGCCTAAAGCGCGTCCTTGTCCGTCTCGCCCGTGCGGATCCTGACCGCCGAGTCGAGGTTGTAGACGAAGATCTTGCCGTCGCCGATCTGGCCTGTGCGCGCTGCCGCCACGATCGCTTCGACCACCTTGTCGGCGACGTCTGCGTTGACCGCGACCTCGATTTTCAGCTTGGGAAGGAAGCTCACGGCGTATTCGGCGCCGCGATAAATTTCAGTATGCCCCTTCTGGCGCCCGTAGCCCTTAACCTCGGTAACTGTCAGACCGTGCACTCCGATGGCGGTGAGCGCATCGCGCACCTCCTCCAGCTTGAACGGCTTTATGATCGCCATTACGATTTTCATAAGCTCGCCCCATTGTGACGCGCCGCGGCGGTACTGAAACCGTACCGCTTTCGTGCGGTGAAATCGGAACGCAAGCGCGTCCCGCCCACGACGGCCTTACAAGCCGCGTGCCATGTCCTGGCCGGCGCTCTAACAATCTGAAAAGCAATTGCTATTTGGTGCTTTGAGAGCAAATCAGCGCTCGCCGGTTGATCTGGTGAAGCATCAGATCAGAAAATAGGCGCCTAGGATTTGATCAGTGCTTCCGCGATTGAAACCGCAAGGAGGCGACCTCGTTTCATAAGCTCGAAGTCGCGTCAATTGGATGATCTTGCGCCAATTCCTCGAGCAAGAGCCCTGCCTCCCGCAAGTCGAGCGTGTCGAAACCCTCGGTGAACCAGCGATAGACTGGAGCAAGAACGTCGCGCGCCGGCCCCCGCTTGCCTTGAAGGCACAGCAATCGCGCCATGCTCGTCGCCGCTCGGAGTTCCAAGGATTTGGCTTTCTTCTCCCTGGCAATCGCAAGCGCGCCGGCGAGATAGGCTTCTGCCTTCACAGCATCCGCCTCCGTTCCCATCAACGTAATTTCTCCGGCGACGCGATTGATCTCAGCTTCGTACCAAGTCTCCTTTGTTACTCTGACCGCGGTCATCGCTTCGTGAATATTGCTCCGAGCTGTTTTGAATTGACCCAGCTGCGCATTGGCCTGCGCTAGATGGGTTAAGAACGCGGCGCCCACATGGTGTTTCCTGTCGACCGCATCGCGATGACGCCGGAGGCGATGTTTTGAACTGCTTCAGCGGCGCGTCCGGTCAGGGTCGATACACAACCGCTTAAGGCCAATCCCCGTCCGCCCCAGAACCCGGACCCGATCTGATCTTTCAATATGGTGAATTCCTCGAGTAGCGCATTTGCGGCTGCGAAATCGCCACAATAGACATGCTGGAAAACGCTGAAATTCAGCGCATAAGTCAATGTCGCAGAGTGGGCGCTGTCACGACCGATCTTGAGCGCCTCCTTGGTATCCATGAGCGCCGCGTCCGGATGGCCGAGCAGCAACAAAGCCAACGACCTCCAGCAGAGGATTGCCGCGCCAGCGTGTTGGCCAAAGAACCGTGTCCCAAAATGGCGATGTTCGCCGGGATCGTAGAGCGCAATCGCGCGATCGAGATGGGCTCGTCCTTCTGCGATCTCTCCGGTATGGAGGAGCGACAAGCCCATTTGGCGATGGGCGATCATAAGCGGTCCGGTCGCGCTTTGTCGTTCCGCCAGCGCCGAAAACTGAATGGCGAGCTCGCGCATCACGTCGCCATTGAAGGCGAAAAGGTTCGCGACCCATAAACCGTAGAGAACCGAGAACAACAACAGCGGATCTTCAGTCGGTTCTCCGCGAGCTTTCGCTCGTTCGATGAGAAGCCGCGCCCGGTCCACAGCGGCTCTGGTTTCGGGCGCCGCGTAGCCGCGAAGATGGAGAAGCGGAGTGATGAGCTCGACCTGAAGCTTGATCTCGTCGCGGCGCAGCGCCGGCGTACTCGGCAAGGTCGCAATAAGGTCGAGCGCCCGTTTGAACTGTTGTGTGGCTTCAACCAAAGCCGATCTCTCCGCTGATCGTTGCCCGGCCTTTCCCCAAAACGCCGCAGCCTTTTCGATATCGCCGGCCTCCGCGCAATGACGGGCCATCAGCACGGGCTTGTCCTCGGCGATTTCGCTGAACTTGCTCTCGAGGGTTTCGGCGATTCGAGCATGAAGGCGGCGTCTCGGCTCGCGCAACAGCAGGCTATAGGCCGCATCCTGCACGAGCGCGTGTTTGAAGAAATAGGTTGCACCGGGCGCCGCGCCCTGGCGGAATAGCAATCCGGCTCGTATAAGCCTGTCGAGTTGCATTTCCAGCTTAGAGCCTGACCCAAAAGCTTCTGGCGCTTGGGGTTAGGGCGTAATTTACCGCCTCCGAGATGGCTCGAGGTTTTGATTCGCGATGTGGACGCAGGCGCACAGGGAGATTTACAAACAGTCTGGGCGAGGTCTGCCGAGCGATTTACTGATGCGCAGTGGGAGCGACTTGAACCGTCGATCCCGGCGGCGAAGCCGAGCAAACGGCCGCGCAAGACCGACATGCGCGCGGCGATGAATGCGATCTTCTATCTTCTGCGCACCGGCTGTCCCTGGCGGTATCTGCCGCGCGGCGCATTTCCTCCGCGTTCCACGGTCTACAACATCTTCCGCCAGTTCCAGCGCGACGGCGTGTGGGAGCGCATTTGGGAAGAGCTCCACATGGCGCTGCGCGAAGCGCTCGGCCACGAGGCCAGCCCGACCGCCGCGATCCTCGACAGCCAGTCGCTGAAAGCGGCGGAAAAGGGGGAGCCGCGAGCCGGAGTGAAAAGGACGCAGTGGGTTATGATGCCGGCAAGAAGGCGAAGGGCCGCAAAGTGCACGCCCTCGTCGACGTCGAAGGCCTGCCGCTGCGGGTGATCGTCCACTCCGCCGGCATGCAAGACCGTGACGGCGCGGCGCTGGTTCTCGACAAGATCCGCCAGCGCTTCCCATGGTTGGAGCTCGTCTGGGCTTCACGCCGGTTACAACGCCCGTCAGGTCAAAGACGCCGTCGCCAGATTGCCGGGACTCCGGCTCGAAATCGTCAAGCGTTCGGATGACATGACAGGCTTCGTCGTGCTGCCCCGTCGATGGGTGGTCGAGCGAACCTTCTCCTGGTTCGGCCGCAACCGCCGTCTGGCCAAGGACTACGAGAACCTCGCCGAAACGCTCGCCGCCTTCATAACCTTGGCCGCCATCCAAATTCGCCATCAGACGCCTTGCTCGCGCGTAGGCTTTTAAGTTCAGGCTCTTAGCCTCTGGCCTACAGGCCACTGCAAGCAGGAGTTCATGCGAGAATTCGCGGCCGATAGCAGCTCCGATCTGGGCGAGTTCCTTGGATCCGCCAGTCGGTCGAGCCGCGCCATTAACGATGCGTGCAGGCTTGCCGGCACAGCGATAGCCAGAGGAGGAACCGAGGCCGCGATCCGTCGCGCCGCAGCTCGGAAGTCGTCTCGAGAACAGCTTTCGTCATCTCTTCTACGAACAGCGGAATCCCGTCCGTTCGTTCTATGATATCCTGGCGCACAGCCGCGGGCAGCGGATTGTTGCCGATGATGTGATTGATCATGACGTCGACGTCGCCAGGCCCAAGCCGGTTGAGGGTAAGGGCGGTAACGTGCGCCTGCTCGCTCCAGGGCGACTCGAATTCCGGCCGGAAGGAAATCACCATAAGCACGCGATGGCTCGTAATATGGTTCGCCAATCGACCCATCAATTCGAGGCTCGTGTGGTCGGCCCAGTGCGCATCCTCAAAGATCACCAACAACGGGCCGGCGGTGGATAGGATTTCCACTTGCCTGACAAGCGCGTCCATCGTTGTTTGCCGGCGCTGCCGCGCAGGGAGTTCGAGCACGGGATAGCGTCCGTCGTTCGGCAGCGAGAGCATCCGGACGAAGAGCGCGGCGTCCTGAGCTGAAGCCCAAGACTGTCGGAGGAGCGCGTCGAGTTTGTCGAGTTTCGTTTGCGGCGCATCGTCCCACGCAAAGCCTGCGGAGCGTTCCACGTGGTCGATGATAGGGTGAAGCGCGCTGGGTGTGGAGAGCAGAGACGACGGGGGAGAAACCGCTCGTCCGTAAGACGCTCGGTGAAGGCGACTGTCAGATGTGATTTTCCGATACCGGCCTCGCCGGACAGCAACACGGCTTGGCCTTGCCCCGCTTTCGCCTTCAACCACCGGGCAGCAGATTCGTATTCCTCTTCGCCGCCGACCAACGTCGTCATCCCGCTCTGATGCAGCGCTTCGAAGCGGCTCGTCGAGGAACTGGGGACGAAGCGCCGCCAGACCTGCACGGCGCCGAAATGCCCTTCAAGTCCTGCGTCCCTAAGTCTG
>CAVPPX010000074.1:0-68574 GCA_963707355.1 uncultured Alphaproteobacteria bacterium
CACCGTCGATTTCGACACTTCGAGCTTGACGGCGAGCTCACGCACCGAGGGGAGCCGGGCGCCTCGCGCGAGCGCGCGGTTCGCGATGCGGCCGCGAATGAACGCCGCGGTTGTCTCGACACGGGAAGCGGGCCGATCGTCCATGAATTTCACCCGTACTGTACCGCCTGTGGATCGGTACAGTTTGGCGCGACTGTATTGAACTGTCTCTGGCGCTGCAAGCCCTCAGGTCCGATCCTAAGGCAAGAAAGGATTGAACCCATGATTTCCGAGAGCCGTCTATGGCGAACAATCAATATTGGAGCGAGACGCCTGGCGGCGTGGCCGTTCCAAGTCGCCGCCGCGCGAGCGACGCTGAAGGCGCTGGCGAGTATGGATCGCCGCGAGCTGGCCGACATCGGCCTCAATCCAAGCGACGTGCGCGACGCCTCGGCATTGCCGCTTGACCGCGACCCGACGGCGCTTCTGGCCACGCGCGCCCGCGAAAGGCGTAGGGACGCTTTCGGGCCGCCTCCGTCATCTCGAGCCGGGGGCCGGCCCGAGGACCTGCCTGGGCGCGGCCCGCCGCCATCGCGGCCGGGACCAAAGCCGGTCGGGCAGGAAGGCCGCCTCGTCAGAACAGGCTGAGTTGCCCGCTGGCCGCGCTCGGCGCCACGGCCGGCTTGCGGAACAGGTCGGTGCGCAAAGCCCGTGACGTCTCGCGGAAGCCTAGGCGGCGCGCCGCCATCTCGAACCGGCGTCCGATCATCCAGGCGTAGGGGCCTGACCCGGCCATGCGCCGGCCCCACTGGGCCTCGTAATCCTTGCCCTCACGCATCGACTGCATGAGCGACACAGCGCGCTTGAGCCGGTCGGGATAATGGACCTGCAGCCATTCGCGGAACATGTCGCGCAACTCGTTCGGCAGCCGCAGCACGACATAGCTTCCCTCGCGGGCGCCCGCTGAATAGGCGCGGGTCAGGATTGTCTCCAGTTCCTCGTCGTTGATCGCGGGAATGACCGGGGCAACCATCACGCCGGCCGGCACGCCCGCGTCGTTGAGCGCCTCGATCGCCTCGAGCCGCTTCTGCGGCGTCGGCGCGCGCGGCTCCATCTGGCGGGCCAGCCCGCGATCGAGCGTGGTCACCGAAACGAAGACCTTGACCAGGCCGTCGCGCGCCATCGGCGCCAGGATGTCGAGATCGCGCAGAACGAGGTTCGATTTGGTGACGATGGTGAGCGGATGACGAGCTTCGGCCAGCGTCTCGATCAGCGACCGGGTGATACGATATTGCCGCTCGATCGGCTGATAGGGGTCGGTGTTGGCGCCGAAGGCGATCGGCGCCGGCCGATACTTAGGCGAGGCAAGCTCACGCGTCAGAAGCTCCGTCGCGCCCTCCTTGGCGAACAGCTTGGTTTCGAAGTCGAGCCCGGCCGAGAGCCCGAGATACGTGTGGGTCGGACGGGCGTAGCAATAAAAGCAGCCGTGCTCGCAGCCGCGATAGGGATTGATTGAACGGTCGAATCCAATGTCGGGCGATTCGTTGCGCGTGATGATGGCCTTGGGCTTTTCCCACGTGACCTCGGTCGCCAAGGGCTCCGGCGCCTCGTCGAGCGTCCAGCCGTCATCGAAGCCTTCGCGCTTCTGAAGCTCGAAGCGGCCGGTGGCGTTGGTCGCGGCGCCGCGTCCGCGCCTGCGGTCGGCCGGCAGGATGCGCTCGGCGATCGCCTCAGGGCGATGGCGCGGATCGATGGCGGACGTTCGGCTCAAGGTCGGATTCATGGGCATGTTCCGTAACGTAAGATTTGGAACAAATCATGAACACTGAGATAGTGCCGCTGACGAGCGCCGTCAAGACCACGCGATGCGCGCAGCCCTTTGTTGTCGGCCCAGCGACTTGATCAGACGATTGCGGAATCGTCACGACTGGCGCCGATCCGTCTCGCGGACGCTATTCGTCCTGATCCGCACCGCGACGGACTTCGATGCGGGCGTGTGCGACTCGATGGTCGTGATGCCACAGCGGAATGAGCGGGTTCATCTCCGGATAATATCCGCCGAGGCAGCCGTTGGGCAGCGAGAACGGCGTGACTGTGAGGCCTCCAACCTCGCGTTCGACGCCATCCTCAGCGTCGCTGACGAGCGACACGATCTCGCCCTCGGCGAGTGAGGCGCGCGCCATGTCTTCCGGGTTTATCAGCAGCACGTCGCGGGTGCCCTCGATCCCGCGCATCCGGTCGCTATAGCCATAGATCGTGGTGTTGAACTGGTCGTTGCTGCGCATGGTGATCAGGCGGTAGCGGCCGGGGGCGTCATCGAAGCCGGTCGCCGAGAGGGTCGTGGGCGTCGTGAATAAAGCCTTGCCGCTCTCGGTCTTCCAGATGCGTTCCCGCGCCGAATTGCCGCGATAGAAGCCTCCGGGGGTCCACATCCTGTCGTTGAAACGATGGAACTCCTCGGCATAGGTCTCGGCGATGCAATCGCGGATGAGAGAATAGTCACCGGCCCAATCGTCCCATTTCGCCTTCGGATTGGGCGGCAGCGTCGCTTTGGCGATTTCCGCCACAATAGCGACCTCGGATCGGAGGTGCTCGCTTGCTGGGCGACGTCGGCCAAGCGAGCCATAGATGCAACTGAAGGTGTCCTCCATCGTCACCGACTGCGGCCCGGTCGCCTGGCCGTCCTCCTCCGTCCGTCCAAGACACGGAAGCAGATAGGCGACCTCGCCGTTGATCAGATGGCTGCGGTTGAGCTTCGTCGCCACCTGGACGGTGAGACGCATGCGCGGCCATGCCTCCTCCATCCTCGCCCGTTCGGGGATGGCGCGGACGAAATTGCCGCCGAGACCGATAAACGCCCGGACTTTTCCGGCGAGAATGCCCTCGCAAGTCTTGACCGTATCCATACCTTCGTCGCGCGGCGGCTCGAAGCCGAACTGGGTTGCATATTTATCGAGCGGTACGAGCTTGGGCTTTGTCGCGATCCCAACGGTCCGCTGGCCCTGGACGTTGGAGTGCCCGCGGACGGGGGATATGCCTGCGCCCTCGCGCCCGATATTGCCCTTGAGCAGGAGCAGGTTCAGAAGCATCCCGATGTTCTCGAACCCGTGCTCATGTTGGGTAAGACCCATTCCGTAGACGCCGATGACGCGCTCCGCGTTGACATAGACGTCCGCGGCGGCTTCGATTGCAGCCCGCGACAGTCCCGATTCCGCTTCGATGGCTTCCCAGGAGGTCTCGCGAACCTTCGCCTCGAACGCTTCGAATCCGGTCGTGTGGCTCTTGATGAAATCAACGTCGAGAACGCGCCGGCCGGTCCGCTTCACGTCGTCATCGGCTGCGAAGACGCGCTTGCACATGCCAAGGATCGCGGCGATATCGCCGCCGGGGCGTATCTGGTGATATTGCGTGCTGATGCGGGTCTCGCGGCCAGTCAGCATCTCGCCAACGTTCTGGGGATTGGTAAAATATTCGAGGCCCTTCTCCCGAACCGGATTGAAGGTGACGATCGGAACGCCCTTCTTGGCGATGTCCTGAAGCGGGTGGAGAAAGCGCGGGCTGTTCGACCCCGTGTTCTGGCCAAAAAAGAACATCGCGTCGCACTTCTGAAGATCACTATAGACGATCGTGCCGACTCCGACCCCGATCAGTGTCTTCAACGCCACCGATGTGGTTTCGTGGCACATGTTCGAGCTGTCGGGTAGGTTGTTGTTGCCATACATCCGCGCCATCAGCGCATAGAGATAGGACGTCTCGAGACTCGCGCGGCCAGATGCGTAGAAAGCGACCGATTTGGGGTCGAGCGCCTTGAGTTCGGCCCCGATTACAGCGAAAGCTTCCTCCCAGTCGCATGGCTCGTAGCGGTCGCCGGCGCGATTGTATCGCATCGGGTGGGTGAGGCGTCCCTGCTGCTCGAGGTCGTGGTCCTTCCACGACAACAGTTCAGAGACGGTGTGGCGCGCGAAAAATTCCGGCCTGCAGCGCCGGGTGGTCAGTTCCCACAAAGTCGCCTTGGCGCCGTTCTCGCAGAATTCGAAAGGATGGTAATCGGCTGGCTTCGCCCAAGAACAAGAGACGCACATGAAACCGTGCGGCTTGTTTTGCCGCGCGAGTGTCTCGAGCGCTCCCGGAGTCGGCCACTCCTCACCGAATACGCTGGCGATGCCTCGGAGCGATCCCCATCCTCCCGCCGGGCCGTGATAGTGCGCGGTGTCGGTTTGCTCTTTGTCCGGAGGAACTGCGGCGCGATCGTCCACATCATGACTGCTCGGCATTGGGTCGACCTCCGATATGTGCCTCAGAACGCGAGGACGACCAGGAGGTTCCGCCTTTCTTGGAGCCGCAAGCGTGGAATTGGACAAGCTCAACGCGCGACGATTAGCCGCTCGTCTTGCGTCGAGTTCGCCGGAGTTTTTCGATTTCGAGCCATAAGCAGGGCTAAAACCCGGGCTCGGTCCTACGGGTCTTGGCGCACTCCTCGTCTTGGCGCTTCGGACGCCTATCAATTCGAGAACGTGTCGCAGTCGTTGATGTCGCCGCTCTTGAGGCCAGCCGTCAGCCATTTCTGGCGCTGCGCCGAGGAGCCGTGGGTGAAGCTGTCGGGCACGGCGTAGCCGCGGGCGGCGGTCTGCAGCCGGTCGTCGCCGATCGCTTGCGCCGTCGCCAACGCCTTCTCGACATCGCCCGGCTGGAGGATCTTCCATTTGTCGTTCGCGTGGTTGGCCCACACGCCAGCCAGACAATCGGCCTGCAATTCGACCCTGACGGACAGCGCGTTGGCCTGGGTCTGGCTCACCCGCTGCTTCATGTTGTCGACCTTGTCGAGGATGCCGAGCAGATCCTGCACGTGATGGCCGATCTCGTGCGCGACAACATAGGAATAGGCGAATTCGCCGCCGCCGCCGTACTTGTTTTTCATGTCGCGAAAGAAGGAGGTGTCGAGGTAAACCTTCTTGTCGATCGGGCAGTAGAACGGCCCCATCGCCGCCTGTGCGCCGCCGCACCCGGAGCGGGTCGCGCCGTCGTAGATGACGAGCGGCGCCGGCTGGTATTGGACGTGCGCCTGGGCCGGCAGCACTTCCGCCCAGACGGCCTCCGTCCCGCCGACGACCTTGGAGAGAAAAGCGCGCATCGGGTCGTTCGGGTCGGGGGGCGCGCTTGTCGGCGGCGGGGCGCTCTGTTGCCCGACCCCCATCATTTCGGCTCCGCTGATGAGCACCTGAGGCGAAATGCCGGTGAAATAACTGATGGCGAAAATGACGACGATGGCGCCGATGCCCAGTCCGCCGGCGCCGACCGCCCCGCCGCGCTGTCCGCGCCGATCCTCGATATTCGAGGAGGACGGCATGTTGTCGTATTCCATGGCCCACTCCGAGCAAAAGCCGGTTAACGCATTTTAGCCATCCTATCAGACAAAGCGCTGACGGAGTAGCGGCTCGACGTTCCCCGTGCGCGAAGGATACAAGCACGATCGTGATCGAGGCCAGAGCGCGCGCCGACAGGCGCTATCGGCTGTTCAAACTGTCGCGCAATTTCGGCCGCCAGATCGCGATCGCCGTCGGGCTCGATCACGCCGCGGGCCGCGCGGTCATCGTGATGGACGCGGATCTGCAGGATCCGCCCGAAGTCGTGCTGGAAATGATCTCTATCGCCTCATGGAGGGCTCGGTGATGTCTCCAGCGGCGACATTGAGCTAGCGGGCGGCGACCGTTCTCGCCGATGGCCCGGCGGCTTCGAACGGATCGGCGCGGGCGGCCGGCCCCTCCATGCGAGGCTCATTGCCACCGCGCGAGTTTTGCGCTTTACCCTCGCGAGGCGCGCCCGGACGGGCCGGTAGCTCAATGGTTAGAGCCGGCCGCTCATAACGGTCTGGTTGCAGGTTCGAGTCCTGCCCGGCCCACCACTTCTCTCTGGTCGTCGTCGCGGACGGTGTTAAGTGCGAGCGGCGCCCGTCAGTCGGTAACGGTCGAGCGCCACCGCGCCGATGATCACCGCGCCCTTGACGATGTATTGCCAGACATCGGAGACGCCGAGCAGGATCAGGCCATTGCCCAGGACGGCGATCATGAGCGCGCCGATCAGCGTGCCCCAGATGCTGCCGACGCCGCCGACGAAGCTCGTCCCGCCAAGGATGACCGCGGCGATCGCGTCAAGCTCGTAGGACTGGCCAAGCTGCAGGCCGTTGGCGGCGTAGAGCCGCGCCGCCTGCATGACGCCTCCCACGCCGGCAAGCAGGCCGGACGCGCCGTAAACGAACAGGAGCACCCCCGCGACGTTGATGCCTGCGAGCCGCGCCGCGCTCTCATTGCCACCAACGGCGTAGATATGGGTGCCGAGAACGGTGCGCCGCAGGATCAGCCATGAGATGACGACGACAAGGAATGCGATCAGCGCCAGACAAGGAATCGAAACGACGCCTGGAATGATCGTGAGCGAGCTGTTGCCGACAAAGGCGAACGACAGTTGCGGGTCGAACACCGTAAGGTCGTTGCCGACCAGTCGGGCAAAGCCGCGCACGGCCGTGAGGGATCCCAGCGTGACGATAAAGGGGGGCAGCCGGATGTAGGCGATCAGCGCGCCGTTGAACAAGCCAAACATGAGTCCCGTGAGCATCGCTGCCGGGACGCCGATCAGACCTGCCTCTTTCGACACGATCATGCCCACCATCGCCGAGGCGGCAAGGATCGACCCGACCGACAGGTCGATGCCGCCGGTCAGAATCACGAAAGTCATCCCGGCCGCGAGCACCGTGTTGATCGACGCCTGCTGCGCCATGATCGACAGGTTCCGCGCGGTGAGGAAGCGGCCTTCGCCGGTAAAATGGATGCAGGCGAGCTGGATGAGGATCCCAAGCACGATCAGAACCGGCAACATGCCGAACGAACGCATCGCCGCGCGCATCTTCTGCCGACGCGCGTCGTCCGCCGCCGCGATCGGGACCGGCGCGGGATTGCCCAGGACTCATGCGCGCCGCTCATACTGTCGCCTCACGAAAGCTCGACGCCGGTCGCCAGCGCCATGATCGATTGTTCGGTGATCGGCGTTCCGCTCGGTCCCCCCACTTCGCCCACGGTCACGCCTTCGCGCATGACCACGACCCGGTCGCAGATGCCGACGATCTCCGGGAGTTCGGAACTGATGACCAGGATCGCGACGCCCGCCCGCGCGAGGTCGTCAACGATGCGATAGATTTCCGATTTCGCGCCGATGTCGACGCCACGCGTCGGCTCATCGAGCATCAGCACTTTCGGCTGCGTCTCGAGAAGGCGCGACAACAGCACCTTCTGCTGGTTGCCGCCCGACAGCGCGCCAACCTGGGCGTCGGGCCCGCTGACCCGAATGGCGAGCGAGCGGATGGCGTTCAAGCTGCGCTCACGCGCGCGGCGCAGGTTGAGCCAACCGCCCCATCTGGCGTCCCTGCCGCAGACCTGCAGGTTGATGTTCTCGCTCACGGTCATGTCGAGGAACAGGCCATGTCCCTTGCGATCCTCGGTGAGATAGGCAAGCCCGCCCTCCCTCGCTTCCCTCGGCCCCCGGTGGCGCACCTCGCGTCCGTCGAGCTTTACTGTTCCCGCAACCCGCGGTTCCGCCGCAAAGATCAGACGCGCGAGCTCGGTGCGGCCTGCCCCGACCAGGCCGGCCAGGCCGAGCACTTCGCCCTCGTGCAGGCGGAAGGTTCCCCGCTTGACCCGTCGCCCGTCGGAAAGATCGGTGACCTCGAGCATCGGCTTGCCGGCGCTGAAGCCAGAATGCGCCTTCTTGTAGAACGACGACAGGTCTCGGCCGACCATCATCTGCACAATCGTCTCGGGCTTGATCTCTTCGCCTGCGAGCGACCCGATATAGCGGCCATCCCGCAGGACGGTGACGCGGTCGGCGAGTTCGTAAACTTCAGCCATCCGATGGGTGATGTAGATGATCGCCAACCCCTCGGCCTTGAGCCTAGCAATCAGTTCAAACAGCCGTCGGGTTTCGCGGTCGGAGAGCGCCGTCGTCGGCTCGTCCATCACCAGGATGCGTGACCTGGCGTCAATGGCGCGCGCGATCTCGACCAGCTGCCGTTCGGCGATCGACAGGTCGGCCACGAGCGTGCCCGGGCCAAAGCTTGCTCCAAGCCGAGCAAGAATCTCGCTGCCGCTCGACATGCGGCGCCGGTCGATCATGAGACCGCGCCGCGCCTCTCGTCCGAGATAGATATTCTCAAGCACCGTCAGATTCGGGGCCAGGGACAGTTCCTGATAGATGATCGCGACGCCAGCGCTTTTGGCGCTCGACGGATCAACGATGGCCGCTGGCTTGCCGTCAATGCGGATCTCGCCGCCAAGATCGGGAAGATTTGCGCCTGCAAGCACCTTCATCAAGGTGGACTTGCCGGCGCCGTTCTCGCCCATCAGCACATGCACCTGGCCGCCGTAAGCCGTCAGCTGCACGTCCTTCAGTGCGCGAACGGCGCCGAAAGTCTTGGAAACGTGACGCATCTCGAGGAGGGGCGCTTGATCAGCGGAGCGGCGTCATCGACGCCTCTCAAAGCGCCCGCAGACGAGCGAAGCTCCGACGCCACACTCTTTTCCACTTACAAGATTTTGCGCACGCGACGTGGCTCGCGCGCCGCGCCACACGAATTGCCGCTGGAAAAGAGAGCACCATGGCGCTCCTGTCGGAAGCCACGAAGCAACCAGGCTTCCTGCTCAGGACTTCTCAGGTTCGCTTCACCAGCCTTTGTACTGCGAGACGTTGTCGCGCGTCACCAGCTTCGGCGAGAGCTTCAGGACTTTCGGCTCGGGCTGCTTGCCGTTCATGATTGCGTAGCCTTCCTCGATTCCGAGCCGGCCCTCTTCCCTTGGATCCTGGCTGGAGGTGGCGATAAGGGCGGTGTCCGTCTTCAATGCGTCGGCGGCGTCCGGAGAGCCGTCGGTGGACGTGATAACGATGCCGGACCGGCCAAGCTGCTTGATAGCGAGATTGGCGCCGAGCGCTTCAGGTTCGCAGATCGTGTACATGCCCTTAAGGTTTGGAAAGCGCTGCAGATCGCCCAGCGTGAACTTCAGGCCGCCTTCACGGGTGCAACCGCTGTTTTCGTCGTCGGACACAACCTTGATGTTTGGATATTTGCTCAGCGCGTCATGGCAACCCTTGATGCGCGCGATCGACCCCGAAAGCGGGCCGACCCACTGCATGACGACGTCGCCCGCTCCACCCATCTTCTCGCCGAGATAGGCGCACGAGACCAGGCCGGCCTGATAGTTGTCAGTTTCGATCGTTGCGTTGGCCCCTTCCGCTTCCACGTCGACGGCGATCACCGGAATTCCGGCATCCTGGGCGCGCTTCACGGCTGGAGCAATGGCGTGCGGATCATCCGCCGCGACTAGGATCAGATCCACGCCGGCGGCGATGAAGTTGTCCATCTGGGAGAATTGCTTGCCAAGATCGTACTCGGACGAGACGACAGTCAACTTGGCGTCCGGATTGATTTTTTTCGCGGCGTTCGCGGCGCCCTCGGCGAGCGCGATGAAGTAAGGATTGCTCATCGAGCCGACGCTCATGCCGATAGTCTTCAGCTCTTTCGCGGAAGCCGGCATCGCGGCAAGCGTCACGGCGCTCAAGGCCACGCCCCCGACCAGAAGTGCACTGTAACGCATTTCGATCCTCCCTTAAGCATTCTTCAGGCGACAGACCGAGGTCCACCGCGAAGTGACGAAGCTGGCGGCTTCGTAGAAGCGACACTCTCAAGTCGAGGTATAGGAAGCCGGGCCGTTCAGCCGAAGTCGTGGTTGAATACGCCAGCGTCGCATTTCGCGATGGGCGATCAGGGCCGCAGAGACTCGATCGCCGCGTCAGCTAGCGCCAATCCGACCAGAGCTTGGGTCAGAGTGAGCGCAGGCGCCTGCGAACGGTCGCGCACGCAGGCCAAAAAATGATCCTGCTCATTCCGCAAAGGATCGTCTGCGCAGGACGAAGGATAGCTCGTGCGGCGTCCCTCCGCATAGACCTCTACGCCTGCCCCGACAGTGAGCTCGACGCTGCCGCGATCTCCGACCACTTCGACGCGGTCAGGCGGCGCCTCTCCGTCCGGGAATGTCCAGGCCGTTCGCAGGTCGCAAATCACCCCGCTCGCAGCGGTTGCGGACACCGCCGTCATCGATCGGAAGCCACCGCCTTTCGATCGGCGGGCGACAATTGAATGGAAGTCTGAACCCGTGATCCACTGAGCCACGTCAATGTCGTGAATCAAAGTCATCAGCACCGGGTCATCGTCGGGATAGCGGACGGCATGGCTGTCGTCCCGGTAACGACGCGAGTTCACGTAGACGACCTCGCCGATCCGCCCAGAGCGCACAGTTTCAACCATCCGGACGTGGTCTTGCGAAAAGCGCAGGACGTGGCCGGGCATGACAAAGCCCGTAGAGCTGCGAGCCGCAGCAACGAGTGGGACGGCGGATCTCGCCGACGGCGCAACGGGCTTCTCGAGCAGCACCGGCAGGTTTCTCGCGAGCGCGCGCACGCTGATCTCGACATGCGACGCGGCCGGGGTGGCGACGATGATGGCGTCAGCCTTGACCCCGTCAATCAGCCGCAGCGGATCGGTCAGGCATTCCGCGGCTGAAAGGCTCGCGCGGATTGGCTCGAGCGCGGCGGGATCTGCATCGGCCACCCCGACCACCTTCACATCGGACCGTTCCGTCAGGCGGCTGAGGTGCTCCTTGCCGAAGGCGCCGAGGCCAGCAAGCAGCACGCGAAGAGGACGGGATGATGTCGCCGATCTGGCGCTACGCGAATTCGTCAATTTGGATGCCGCCATCTTGAGATACGAAGCTGTGAGCTCCCACCCGCATGCTATTTCCGACGGCAAAAAGGACAGACCACGAGCCGTTGAAATCGCAAGGGAGGGAATGATGAACAATAAAGCGATATCCTGCATGCAGGCGATAGCGACCGCAGGGGTTTTAATACTTTCCAGCTATGCGGCCACGACTGCTTTCGGCGAAGACGCGTCTGGTGTCCCGGACAGCGCGCTCAAGGGCAAGAAAGTGGCTTATGTCGCCTGCTCCGACCTCAACCGGTGGTGCCGGGAATTCCGGCATCAGATCGTTCCGGCGCTCGAAGCCAAAGGCGTGATCGTGACCGATCTGCAGGATCCGTACGACCCCGTTCTGCAAGCCCAGCATCTCGACCAGGCGGTCGCCCAGAAGCCCGATCTGATTGCTCTTCTCGCCACCAACGCCCGCTCCGTCGTTCCGGGCTTAAGACGCGCCAAGGCCGCTGGCATTCCGGTGATCAATCTCGTCGGTCCGACGGTCCCCAAATCGGAGCCCTACTACAAGGCGTCGATCGAAAACAATCATCGGGAATTGGGCGAGTTTGCCGCGACCGATCTTGTCGAGGGATTGAAGAAGGAAAACCGCACGGCGGCGAATATCTTCGTCGTCACCGGCGCTCAGGTTCAACCCGAAGTGGCCGTGCGCATGGCAGGCTTCAAATCGGTCATGGACAAATATCCCGAGTACAAGATCGTCGACATTCAGGACGGCAACTGGGACCAGGGTAAGACCGCGGAGATCGCCCGCACCTTGTTCGCCAAATATGCCGATAAGGGGGGGATCCAGGGCGCTTTCGGCATGGCCGATCATATGGCGGCCGGCATTATCGAAGCCGCGCAGCAGGCTGGAATTCCGGTCGGCGTGGACAAGAACGGCCTTGTGGTGGTGGCCAGCAATTGCTTCAAGATTGGCACCGTCAACATCGGCAACGGGCTGCAATATGGTTCAGCCACGCAGGCGGCTGATCCGACCGCGGCGTTCGCCCTCCCGCTCATCGAGAAGGCGCTCGCCGGCCAGGAGATTCCGAAGCGGTCGCTGATGACCGAAGGGCGGATCACCAAGGACACCCTCGACAAGTACCTGGAATATTGCAGCGCCGCGTAAGCGTCGCTCGCTGTTGTACGGTCACCGCAACGAACGGGGTTGGAGCGTCGATGCCCGATGATCCCCTGGCGTTGGAAGTGCGTAATGTCACCAAGGCGTTCGGGCCGATTGTCGCGCTCAACAATGTCTCGTTCACGTTGCGCCGGGGCGAAATTCACGCCCTGGTCGGACATAACGGCGCCGGCAAGAGCACGCTCGTCAAGACGCTTGCCGGCGTCGTCTCGCCCGATCAGGGAGAGATCCTGGTCGACGGGACGCCTGTCACATGGACCAGCGCCCGGCAGGCGCAAGCCGCCGGCATAGCCGTAGTCGAACAAGAACTCAGCCTCGTGGCGGCGCTGACGGTGCTGGACAACATCCTGCTCGGCCGAGTTGGCGCCGATCTTCGCTCGCGCACAGACGATCGGCGCCAGGTCCAGGGCCTGCTGACGCGACTGGGCCTCAACGATGTGCGGCCCGACACCATGGTGGAGGATCTCTCCATGGCCGAGCGCCAGCTGGTGGAGATCGCGCGCGCGCTCAGCCGCAACGCCCGCATCCTGATCCTCGACGAGCCGACGGCGACTCTTGGCGAGCGGGAGATTGAGCGCGTCTTCGCCGGCGTCCGGGAACTGGCCAACGCGGGGAGCAGCGTCATCTTCGTCTCGCATCGGCTCGGCGAGGTGTTGGATCTGTGCTCTCAGGTGACGGTGCTGCGGGATGGCCGGATGATTGCTTCGCAACCCGCCGCCGAAATGAATTGGCAGAGCATCGTCGAGCTCATGCTCGGCAAGGTCGCCGAGAGGAGCAAAGTCGAGAGGCCTGACAACAAAGCCCGCAACGGCCTCGTCGTCATCGACCAACTGTCCGTACCAGGACATGTTACGGATTTCGGACTGCGCGCGAGCGGCGGCGAGATCGTCGCCATCGCGGGCCAGGTGGGCTCGGGCGCGAGCGAAGTCCTGCGGGCGCTCGCGGGTCTGGCGCCGGACGCGCGCGGCCAGGTGTCGATCGCCGGGCGCGCCATGCGTCTCGGCGCCCCGCAGCGGTCGATTGAGGCCGGCGCGGTGTTTGCTTCCAACGACCGCAAAAGCGAGGGGTTGTTTTTGCGCCAGTCCGTCGCCCGCAACCTTCTGGCGACTCGGCTGAAGACGGTAAGCCGCGGCGGCGTTATCAATCGAGGCCTTTCCGCTCGCCTCGCGCAACGTCTCGCGGGGTTGATCGGGTTCGACCGCAAGCGGCTCGGAGCGGCGGCGGAAACACTCAGCGGCGGCAACCAGCAGAAGGTCTTCCTCGGACGCTGCCTCGAAAAAGAAAACGTCACTCTGCTGCTGTTCGACGAACCGACCCGCGGGGTCGACGTCGGCGGGCGGGCCGATATTCACAACCTCATTCGTCACGCCGCGTCGACGGGCGCCTGCGTCATCTTCGCATCCACCGAACTCGACGAAATCGTCGATCTGGCCGACACGGTCGTCACAATGTTCGCCGGCCGGATCACGCGAGTAGCCCGGCGCGAGGATATGACGGCGGCTGATATTCTCGCCGAGATGACTTACGGCGACGCCAAGAAGGCTGCCGCGTGACTGGCGCCGAACTCGACCACGGCCAAGTCCGCTGAGTCGTCCGCCACCGGGCGGATTGCGGTTTTCCACTTTGCGACCCTCGCGGTCTACGCGTTCGTGGCGGCGCTCGCGGCGCTCATCATTTTCGGCGCTTTCGCCACGCCGGGCTTCCTCTCCATCAGCAACCTCAGCGCGATCCTCACCTCCACCGCGTTCGTCGGCATCATCGCGGTCGGCTCGACCCTGATCATGCTTTCCGGCAGCCTGTTCTCCATTTCGCTCGGCACCACGACCGCCATAACAGCGATCCTGTTCATGGCCCTGCTGCATTACGGCGTGGTCGCGGCGATCCTGGGCACGCTGTTGGCGGGCACCGCCATTTTCGCGGTTCAGGGCGCGCTGGTCGGGCTGATCGGCGCCAATCCGATCATCGTCACGATCGGCGCCGGCGCCATCCAGGAAGGCGTTATCGGCTGGCTCTCGCCGGGCGACATCACGCCGCCCCCGGGCGCCAGCATCGAGTTCCTGGCGCGCACCATCTTTGGCCTGCCGTTTTCGGTCTACGTGTTTCTCGGTCTCGCGCTCGTGCTTGATCTCTGCATGCGGCACACCCGGTTCGGCCTGGAAATCTACCTCCTGGGCGAAAATCAACCGGCGGCCCGGGCGGCCGGCTTGCCGGTCGCGCTTCTTACCACAGCGGCCTTCGCGGTCGCCGGCTTCTGCGTCGCGGTCACAGGCGTTCTCGTCGCCGGCTTCGCCCAGAACGTCAACCTGCAGGTCGCCGGCACTTATACGTTCGACGCGATCGCGGCGATCCTCGTCGGCGGCAGCGCGGTCACCGGCGGGTGGGGTTCGGTCGGCCGCACCGTCATCGGCGCGCTGATCATTGCGACCGTCACCGACATGCTGCTGCTCGTTGGAGCGAGCACGGGCATGCAGATCCTGGTCAAGGGCCTGATCGTGACAATGGTCGTCGTGCTGCTCCATTTGTCGCGCCGCGAGCGACGATCGCCATGAGCTTGAGCAAGGAGGCATCGGTCCGCAAAGCTCCGGTGTCCAGGCGCGTGCGAACGGCCATGCCATATGTCTTGCTGGCGATCATGTGCGCGGCGCTGTTTGTGTTGCCGCAGTTCGCCGGCCGGCAGGCTTCGGCTTTCAACGTCTACGACGCGCTCCAGCTGTGGTCGGCTTATGGGCTGGTCGCGCTCGGCGTCGGGCTGACGATGATCGTGGGCGAATTTGATTTTGGCGTTTTAGGCGTCTTCGCGCTCTGCCCGATGATCGCGGTCAAGCTTGGCGAATATAACCTGTTCCTGGGCCTCGGAGCGGCGCTTGCGCTCGCTGCGTTCGTCGGCTTCCTGGAAGGCGCGATCGTCGCCAAACTGCGCGTCCATTCGATGCCGGTGACGCTCGGCTTCTACATCGCCCTTCTCGGCGCGACCATCGCGATCGGGAACTCGCAGAGCGTGTCGTTCTCGAACCTCGACGTCGGTTCGGCGCTGGACGCCGCCCAGTTCTCGATTCTCTCCTGGCGGAGCATCATCGCGCTGTTTGTTTTCGCGCTCGTCTTCGTCGTCATGCGTTTGACTCGCATCGGGCGAGACGTCCGCGCGGTCGGAGGCGACCGACGCGCGAGCCGCATGGTGGGCGTCGAGGTGGACCGCGTGCTGGTCGGCGTCTTCGTCGTGTCGGCGCTGTGCTCGGCGCTGGGCGGCATCCTTCTGGCCTACAGTTTCGCCACGGCGCTTTCGAACCCCGGCCTTTTTCCGCTGCAGTTTGCGGTCACGGCGGCCATCATTGGCGGCGTGAGCCTGGCCGGCGGCGTCGGCGGCGCACTCGGCATCGCGGCCGGAGCGCTGACGCTGAGCCTCCTCCAGGAGCTTTTTTCGCTGCTCGCGGCGCCGACCTACCTCTCGAGCCTCATCACCGGCATATTGCTCGTATTAGCGACTTTCATCGCTGCGCCGGACCTGGCCGCGCGGTGGAAATCCTTCCGGTCGCCGCGCCCTCGACGGCGTCGTCTCGCCGGTTCCCCAACCGGCGCCGGAATGACGGCGACACGGGAATGAGTTTGCGCGGACCCACCGGTTGCAGCGAGGCTCGGTAACCCGGAAGAGGCCAGGCGAGCGTTGCGCCACCCGAACCAGGTTCCTGAACCGGCAGGATCGCGCTTGCCTACACCGCCGAAGAATGCGCGAACTACTTCACCAATGCAGGATACCAAGCCTAACTTCATCACGCTCTAACGCCACAAGAACCAACCAAATCTTCCTAAAAACCTCAATTTACGCCCTATAATTCGCACGTATTACGCCGGCCGGATCGCGCCTCGAAGTCCGTTTAGGCCTGCGGAGCCGCCTCCCATTTTGGCTTCATCTCTCTACCCCACTTCTTCGACTTCTCTTTGTGCATTGCCTCCCATCGCCTTTGCGACATCCGCGTGCTTCTCCATGACGTGTTTCGTCATGGGCCTTCACCCTGCCATCCCACGTTTCGGCTGAGAGTTTCTCATTGCACGTCCCGCCAACGGTTGCGCTCGATAGAGGTTCCGTTCCGGCGCCTCGCAAAACCCGCTTCGACCTGCGCTTTCGATTGGCCTCCAAGTTCGCAGAGGCGAAGAATTGGCAAAACCTTTTCGAAAACCACAATCCATGCTAATGTCATGTCGAGTCGGCACGCCAACTTGGCGGCGCCTTAGAGGCTTGAGCTCTTGGAAGGCGGATAAAGCGCTTGGTTCACAACCTGGAACGCGAGTTGAGGCCGAAAAGGATTTTTTTATTTGGATTCGCTGTAACCCTTTGATAAGCCCCGATTCGGCCAAGGAAAAACAAGGAAATCCAAGCTTTTTTCCTTGGTTTTATTTGGTTTTACTTGGATTTATTTGGACGTAACTCGCCGCTAGGTTGTATTTGCCCGGGCCGGAGCGGCCGGACGGATCCGTTCCCTCTCCAACGGGGGAAGGGGGCGCGCACTACGGCGCGAGCGCCGTCTCGACCAGCTCGACCCAATAGCTCATGCCATAGGGCAGGACCTCGTCGTTGAAGTCGTAAGAGGGGTGATGCAGCGTCGCGCTGTCGCCGTTGCCGACGAAGATAAACGCGCCGGGGCGCGACTTCGAGCATGAAGGAGAAGTCCTCCGAGCCCATGGTCGGCGGCGTATTCACATCAACCTTGGAGTTGCCTGCGACCTTGCGCGCGATGCTGGCCGCGAAGTCGGTCTCATCGCCATGATTGATGGTCGGCGGATAGCCGCGTCGGTACTCGACGCGGGCGCTCGCCCCGCTCGCTTCGGCAAGACCGGCGGCGATCTCATGGATTTGCTTTTCGACCCTGTCGCGGGTTGCGGCTTTAAGCGTGCGCACCGTTCCGTTGAGCCAAGCCGATTGCGGGATGATGTTGTTGGCCGTGCCGGCCTGAAAGCGCGTGACCGAGACGACGCAGGAATTGAGCGGATCGACATTGCGCGAGGCGATGGTTTGAAGCGCGGTCACGATCTGCGCGCCCACGACGACCGGGTCGATGCCTTGATGCGGCATCGCTCCGTGCCCGCCCTTGCCCTCGATGGTGATCGTGATCTCATCCGCCGCCGCCATCAGCGGGCCCTTGCGCAGGCCAAAGGAGCCAACCGGGGAGCCTGGCCAATTGTGCATGCCGTAGACTTGCTCGATGCCGAACTTGTCCATCAGTCCGTCATCGATCATCGCCATTGCGCCCGCGCCGCCTTCCTCGGCGGGTTGGAAGATGACGACAGCGTTGCCGGCGAAGTCGCGTGTCTGCGCGAGGCGCTGCGCCGCGCCAAGCAGCATCGCGGTGTGCCCATCGTGGCCGCAGGCGTGCATCTTGCCCGGGACCTTGGAGCGATAGGGAAGGTTGGTCTCTTCTTCGATTGGCAGCGCGTCCATATCCGCGCGCAGCCCGATCGCACGCGAGCTCGATCCCTTGGCTCCGTGGATCACGCCGACCACGCCGGTGCGGCCGATCGCCGTTTTGACTTCGTCGCAGCCAAAGGCGCGAAGGCGATCGGCGACAAACTTCGCGGTCTCCTCGACGTCATACATGATCTCGGGATTCTGATGCAGTTCTCGGCGCCAGGTTCGAACTTCGGGAACGAGGTCGTTGATGTCGGAGCGGATCGGCATCGGGAGAGGGCTCCTTGCAAGGAGCCGACAGTTGACGGTGCAGTGAAGCCGCTGTCAACGCGGCCCGTTTGCTCAGCGCTTGCGGTGCAGAAGAAAGATCGCCTGATCGCCCAACAAATTCCAGGCCCATGGCGAGAAGATCCGATGCAACGGCTGGCCAGCGAGATCAAGCGCGACGCTCTTGTCGATTGTCGCGCCGACCTCGCGCGCCAGCGCGACAAAGTCGGCGATGGTGCAGAAGTGGATGTTCGGCGTGTCGTACCAGGAATGGGACAGGCTTTCGGTCACCGGCATGCGGCCGCCGAAGGCGACCTGGGCCCGGATGCGCCAATGGCCGAAATTCGGCACCGAAACGATCGCGCGCCGGCCAATGCGCAGCATATGTTCGAGCACCACGCGAGGCTGGCGGGTCGCCTGCAGCGTCTGCGACAGGATCACATAGTCGAACGCGTCATCCGGGTAATCGACGAGATCAGCGTCGGCGTCGCCCTGGATGACCGACAATCCCTTGGCGACGCAATCGTTCACGCCGTGCTGCGAGAGCTCGATGCCCCGCCCGTCGACGCTTCGCTCTTCGGCCAGGAGGCGCAACAAGGCCCCATCGCCACAGCCGACGTCGAGCACGCGGGACTTGGGCGCGACCAGTTCCGCCACGCGCAAGAGGTCGACGCGCGGCGGAGCGGGGTGTCGAGCAAAGTTCAATCGACCCCCCTGGCGCGAGCGGCTGCGTCGATGAAGCCTTTCGTTGTGTCGATGAGTTCGGGGACATCGAGCAGGAAGGCGTCATGCCCGCGATCGGTCTCGATCTCGACGAAGGAAACGGAAGCCCCGCCGGCGTTCAGCGCACGCACGGTCGCGCGCGAGTCGCTCGTGGGAAAAAGCCAGTCGGAGGTGAACGAGACGACGCAGAACCGTGTCCGCGACCCTTTGAAGGCGTTCGCCAGCGACCCGCCATAATCCGCGGCAAGGTCGAAATAGTCCATCGCCCGCGTCATGTAGAGATAGGAATTCGGATCGAAGCGCTCGACAAAGATCGCGCCCTGATGGCGCAGGTAGGATTCAACCTGAAAATCCGCGTCGAAGGAAAAGGTGCGCGCCGCGCGGTCCTGGAGATTGCGCCCAAACTTGCGATGCAGCGCGCTCTCGGAGAGATAGGTGATATGGGCCGCCATGCGCGCGACGCCGAGGCCCTTGCCGGGCCTCGTGCCCTCGACCAGATAGCGCCCGTGCCGCCAGTCCGGGTCCGCCATGATCGCTTGCCGGCCGACCTCGTGGAAGGCGATATTCTGCGAGGAATGGCGCGCCGCCGTCGCGATCGGCAAAGCGGCGAAGACGCGATCGGGATAGGTCGCGGCCCATTGAAGCACCTGCATGCCGCCCATCGAACCGCCGGCGACGCAGAGAAGCACGTCGATGCCGAGGTGGTCGATCAGAAGCGCCTGCGCGCGCACCATGTCGCCGATCGTCACAATCGGAAAGTCGAGGCCGTAGGGCTCGCCTGTTTCCGGATTGAGCGACGCGGGGCCTGTCGAGCCCATGCAGCCGCCAAGGACGTTCGAACAAATGACGAAAAAGCGATCGGTGTCGAACGGCTTGCCGGGGCCGACCATGGTCTCCCACCAGCCCGGTCGGCCGGTGACGGGGTGCGGATTGGCGACATGCTGGTCGCCCGTCAGAGCGTGACAAAGGAGAATGGCGTTGGATTTCGCCCCGTTCAGAGCACCATAGGTCTGGTAGGCGACGGTCAGCGGCGCCAATGCCACGCCCGAATCCATCCGCAGCGGCGAATTGGAGCTCAAGCGCAGGGTCAGGCTATCCGGAGAAACGGATTGCGTGGCCGCGCCGTTCAGAAGCGTTCCAACGTCCCCCAACGAATCCAGCCTTCTCACATTCAATAACAGCCAGCCCGCAACAACAGACAGCCTGTTCTCTTTGCCGAACAGATCGTTTGTTATAGAGGAAGAAGGGAAGATGCAAGCTTTGTGTCCCTCGCGCGGGCTGAAGCCGAGCGCCTGCCGGGCTCGTCAGAAGCTAATCGGGATTTCGCTTGAGCTCGGCCACGATCGCGTCGCCCATTTCGCTTGTCGACACCGTTGCGTCCTCCTCGCCGCGGATGTCGGCGGTTCGGAAACCGGCGGCCAGCACACCGGCGATTGCCGCGTCGAGACGGTCGGCGGCCGCATGGAGTCCGAACGAATAGCGCAGCGCCATGCCGAACGACCCGATCATCGCGATCGGATTGGCGATTCCCTTGCCGGCGATGTCGGGCGCCGATCCGTGAACCGGCTCATAGAGGGCCTTGCGCCGTCCGGTCTTCGGATCGACGTCGCCAAGCGAGGCGGAGGGCAGCATGCCAAGCGAGCCCGTCAACATCGCCGCGACATCGGACAGCATGTCGCCGAACAGATTGTCGGTGACGATGACATCGAATTGCTTCGGCCAGCGGACAAGCTGCATGCCAAGCGCGTCGGCGAGCTGATGCTCGAGCTTGACGTCCGAAAACTCTCGTTTGTGCAAGGCGGTCATCACCTCGTTCCACAGCACGCCGGACTTCATCACATTGCGCTTTTCGGCAGAGGTAACCCTGGCGCCGCGGTCGCGCGCCAGCTCAAAGGCCGTCCGTCCAATCCGCTCGATTTCGTAGGTGTCATAGACCTGGGTGTCGACCGCACGCCGCTGACCGTTGCCAAGGTCCGTGATTTGCTTCGGCTCGCCAAAGTAGACGCCGCCGGTGAGCTCGCGCACGATCATGATGTCGAGCCCTTCGACCACCTCGGGCTTGAGCGACGAAGCCGAAGCCAGTGCCGGATAGCAGATCGCCGGCCGCAAATTGGCGTAAAGGCCGAGCTCCTTGCGCAGGCGCAACAGTCCCGCTTCCGGGCGGACATCATAGGGAACGCCGTCCCATTTCGGACCGCCGACGGCCGCCAGGAAGATCGCGTCGACCGCTTGGGCGAGGTCCATGTCCGAGTCGCTGATCGCCTTGCCATGCGTGTCGTAGGCCCCGCCGCCGACCAGGCCTTTCTGGATCTCGAATTTGGCGACGCCCTCGCTGTTGAAATGATCGATAATCTTCTCGAGTTCGGCCATAACCTCGGGGCCGATGCCATCGCCAGGAAAGAGCAGGAGCTTGAAAGTCGCCATGGGCCGTCACGTTATGTCAGGGGAAAGTGGGGTCGTGTGCTAGACGATTTCCTGGTCGCGCGAAAGCCTGACTTTGGCGCAACACCCTCGGCTTTTGCGACGAGGACCGCGCATCGCGCGCCCCTCGCGACGACGGTGGAACCCAAAAGTCGACCGGTGAGCGCGCTGCCAACGCCATGAGCATTGTGAACAGCGCCGCCGCTGACGGCTTCATCCAGCGATTGCCGAAGGAGGTTCGCTTCTACCTGGTTCACGGGCTCGACGAGGGGCTTACGCACGAACGGGTGAAGGCGATCATTCGCAGCCGCATCGGCGACGATTCGGACCCGATGCGCCTTGTGCGCCTCGAGGGCGATGCGGTCGCCCGCGATCCGGGCGTCCTTGCCGACGAAGCCTACGCGATCTCGATGTTCGGGGGCGACCGGGCGATATGGATCGACATGCAGGGGCGCGATCTCATGCCCGCGCTCGAGCCTCTCTTCACCCGCCCGCCGACAGACTGCACAATTGTCATCAAGGCAGGACAACTCAAGAAGGGAACGGGTTTAAGGGGCGCGTTCGAGGGTTCGCCGGCGCTGGCGTCGATCGAGTGCTATTCCGACAATTCGAGCACCCTCGAAGCCCTGATCAACGCGGAAGCCCGCGCCGCAGGGCTCACGATCGCGCCCGACGCGCGGGCGGCCCTCGTCCACATGGTCGGCGCCGACCGCCGAACGACGCGCGGCGAGATCACGAAGCTCATGCTCTATGCGCGGGGTCAGTCACAAATCACCGCCGAAGACGTGGAGGCGATCGTCGCCGAGGCCGCGCCGTCCAACCTCGATGACGTCATCGACCAGGCGCTCCTTGGCGATCTTCCCGCGGTCGAGACGGCGGCTGCCCGGTTCTTCCACGACGGGGGCGACGCGGACTATCTGATGATCCGACTTGTCGCGCGGCTGACGCTTCTGCACCGGCTCAGGCTCGAGATGGATCAGGGCCGGCCTTTTGACGCCGCGTGCCAGGCGCTATTCGTGAAATTGCCGATGGCGGCGCGACGCGCTTTGGCCAGACAGGCCGAACGCTGGACGACGGGGTCGATCGCTGAGCGCCTGCCCGCTGTTCGGCAGGCGAGCGCCCGCGTCCGGACCGAAACCCGGCTCGCCGAGGTTCTGGCCACCCGCGCGTTGTGGGCGCTCGCTTCGCGGCGGCGCGGCGCGAGACGCTAGATCATTTGGAACATTTTCATTCTGTTTTATTGGGCTCCAGCCGATGGGTTTGGATTTTCTTGGCGCGTCGCCTGTTCGCCGCGAAAACCCCGTTTATCGGCTATTGGATTTCCTTGGATTCTCTCGTCCGAATCGAACCTTATCAAGGGGTTACGCGGCAAAAACGTTCAAAAGTTTTTCGCGGGCCTTTTGTCCCTAGCTTCAGCGCCGCCGGACGGTGGCTCACAATCTTGGCGCGTGGAAAAGCAGGATCGCTCATGGGGAAAGCTTACCTTGATTTCTGCTTTACCACAATCATTTGTTATCCGTGGCGCTTCTTCAATCGAGCCGACCCAAAGTGATTTCTTCAAGCTTGGGTTCTTTCGGGCGCGCTTGACCGTCCCGGTCGCGTTTTGATTCTCGGTGCGCCAGCAACGTTTGATGAAGAGAGTTCTGAACTTGACATATTTTCCAGACTGCACTTGACTAAAGCTCTAGGTAGTTTTACCTACAGCGGGGAGCGGTATAATGTTTTTAAGTCGCTTCGTTACGCCAATTTTGGCGCTTGGTGTATCCGTCACTACGTTTTGCATCGTGTCGAGCGCAGTGGCTGCGAACGCCGCGACTCGCGGCGGAGGCGTTGGCCACTTCGTGGACGGGTTGCTTTTGGCTGATTTGCGGCTCGGAGAAGAGCGCGGGTCTTTCGCGATTGTTTTTAAAGATGGCCGTAGTTAACCCTCTCGCCGATCTCCATGACGGCGGATGGAACCATTTTGCGCCGTCTGGATTGCACGGCCGTCGTCCCGCTGGAGGAACGCATGGCCAAAGCGCGTTCAGCGAATTTCGATTCCCGCTTTTGCGGGTTGCCCGTCGAGGATCAGCAGCGGCCGAAATCTTCTTCGGCGCCTGGTCATCGAGATCGAGGATTCCATCGCCCAATCTCGCGCGGTAATCCTCTCGACGCGGGATGCGATCGAACTTCTCGAGCGGTTGGAAGGCCGGCAATTTTCGAACTGACGCTACTCTACTGTTGCTCGAGCTCCTCGCGGAGGATCTCCAGTCCCAGCCATTCGTCCTCAGCCCCGGCCAGCGCGTCGCGCAATTCGGCGTAAGCCTTGGTCGCGGACGCGAACGCAGCAGGCTCACGAGCCGGAAAGTCAGCGTCGGCGAGCTTGCGCTCGAGCGCGGCAAGATCGGCGCGAAGCCTCTTGATCCGTCCCGGCAGGGTTTCCAGCGCCCGTTTCTCGTTGAACCCCAGCTTGCGCTTCGGCGCAGCCCGCTCGCTGGGCTGCCTGTCCGCCTTCTCAGCTGTCTGAACCGGCGTGGCGAGCGGACCGGCCAGCCCATACCCGCGTTGCGCCACCATGTCGGAATAGCCGCCGGCATATTCGACCCAGCGCCCGTCCCCCTCGGCAACAACGACCGACGTCGCCACCCGGTCCAGAAAATCGCGATCGTGACTGACGATCAGAATCGTTCCTGAATAATCGCCGAGCAGCTCCTGCAGGAGATCGAGCGTTTCGATGTCCAGATCGTTGGTCGGCTCGTCGAGAACCATCAAGTTCGATGGTTTCGCCAGGGCTCTCGCGAGCATCAGCCGCCCCCGCTCCCCGCCGGACAATTTGCCGATCGGCGTTCGCGCTTGCTCGGCCGGAAAGAGGAAATCGCGCATGTAGCCCATGACATGCCGCCGCTCGCCGTTGATCGTCACATAGTCGCTGCCGCCGCCGGTTAAGGCGTCAACAAGGGTCGTCGTCGGCTCGAGCGAGGCGCGCCCTTGATCAAGGGTGGCCAACGAAACGTTCGCGCCAAGACGCACCGAACCCGAATCTGGCGCAAGAGCGCCGGTTAGGAGATTGATGAGCGTCGTCTTGCCGGCCCCGTTGGCCCCGACGATTCCAATCCTGTCGCGTCGCATGACCCGCATCGAAAAGTCGCGCACGATTTGGCGATCATCGTAGGATTTGCTGATCCCTTCGGCCTCGATTACCAACGCGCCCGACGCTTTGGTGTCTTGCGCGATCATGGCTGCGACGCCGACCGACCGCAGGGCTTCGCGGCGCTCGCTTCTGAGATCCGCTAGCTCCCCGACACGCCGCATGTTGCGCTTGCGACGCGCGGTGACGCCGTAGCGCATCCAATGTTCTTCGTTGACGATCTTACGGTCGAGCTTGTGGCGCTCGAGCTCCTCCTCCTCGAGCTTCACGTCGCGCCAGGCCTCGAACGCGCCGAAACCCTGATCGAGGCGGCGGGTGCGGCCGCGGTCGAGCCAGATCGTGGCGCGGGTCAAGTCGGCAAGCAGCCGCTTGTCATGGCTGATCAGCGCCAGCGCCGAACGGCAATTCGCGAGGTGCGCCTCCAGCCATTCGATCGCGACCAGATCGAGATGATTGGTCGGCTCGTCGAGCAGCAGGATCTCGGGTTCCGGGCTCAAGATCCTGACCAACGCCGCGCGGCGCGCTTCGCCGCCGGAAAGCCGAGCCGGATCCGCGTCGGGGTCGACCCCGAGCTCGGCCATCATGGCTCTGGCCGCAAAGGGATCGTCGAAATCGCTAAGCCCGGCAAGGATATAGTCGAGCGTGGTGGCGAAGCCGGACATGTCCGGCTCCTGCGGCAGATAGGCGAGGCGCGCGGAAGGCTGGACGAAGCGGCTTCCCCGGTCAGCCGCAATTTGGCCCGCGGCAATGCGAAACAGGGTCGATTTGCCCGATCCGTTGCGCCCGACGACGGCGATCCGGTCGCCAGCCGAAATCGACAGCTCCGCCCCGTCCAAAAGCGGCGCGCCGCCAAGCGTGAGGCCAGTGTCTCGCAATTGTAGGAGGGGCGGCATATGAATGGGTCCGGAAGCGGCGGCGTCCTGCTTAACGGCAAGCGCGGATGAGGAAAAGGGCTATGGCGACCCAGGCGACTCTAGCGGCATTGGCGAAACTGACAGGCTTGCGCGAGGCCGTGCTCGCGCGCGCGGCGAGAGCGGAATTCGCCGACGATCCGGCCCGGTTCAAGCAGTTCAGCGTCACCCTCGACGATCTCCTGTTCGATTTCTCGAAGCAACGCATCGACGCTCCCATCCTCAGCGCGCTCGTCGAGCTCGCCAAGGCTGCCAAGGTCGAAGCCAAGCGCGAGGCGATGTTCGCCGGCGAGAAGATCAACACCACCGAGAAGCGCGCCGTCCTGCACACCGCCTTGCGCAATTTCGACGGCAAGCCGGTTCTCGTCGACGGCAAGGACGTGATGCCCGAGGTCATCGGCACGCGCGAAAAGATGCTGAGCTTTGCCGCCGACGTCCGGGAAGGACGCGTGCGGGGCGCGCTCGGCCAGCCGATGACCGACGTCATCAATATCGGCATTGGCGGCTCAGACCTTGGCCCCGCAATGGCCACGCGCGCGTTGGCGCCTTTCGCGCCGCCGCAATTGCGCAGCAACTTCGTCTCCAACGTCGACGGCGCGGACATTGGCGACACGTTGCGCGGGCTCGACCCGTCGCGGACGCTGTTCATCGTCTCATCGAAGACCTTCACCACTCAGGAGACGATGACCAACGCCGCGACCGCCCGCGCCTGGATCGCTCAGGGCGTCGGCGAAGCGGCGGTCGGAGACCATTTCGCCGCCGTTTCGACCCAGCTCGACAAGGTGGCTGAGTTCGGCATCCAGTCGACCCGGGTGTTCGGCTTCTGGGACTGGGTCGGCGGCCGTTACTCGGTCTGGTCGAGCATCGGCTTGCCGCTTGCGATCGCGATCGGGCCGGACCGGTTCAATGAATTTCTTCGCGGCGGCTACGAGATCGACGAGCATTTTCGCACCGCGCCGATCGAGAAAAACATCCCGATCCTGATGGGGCTGCTCAGCGTCTGGAACCGCAACGTCCTCGGCCACGCCACCCACGGGGTGATCCCGTATGACCAGCGGCTCGGGCGCTTCCCTGCCTATCTCCAGCAATTGCAAATGGAGAGCAACGGCAAGCACGTCCAGCTCGACGGATCGCCCACGAATACGGCGACGGGCCCGGTCGTGTGGGGCGAGCCCGGCACCAACGGCCAACATGCCTTTTTCCAGCTCATCCATCAGGGCACGGAAATCATTCCGCTCGACCTCCTCATCGCGGCGACGCCGACGGAAGCAGACATGCATCATCACGATCTGTCTGGTCGCCAATTGCTTCGCGCAGGGGCAGGCGCTGATGCGCGGCCGCACGCCGGCGGAAGCCGAGGCGCTGACCCGCAAGCAGGGCGCGAGCGAGGCGGACGCCGCTCGGCTTGCGCCGCACAAGAGCTTTTCCGGCAGCCGTCCGACGAGCACGTTTCTCTACCGCCACCTCGATCCGCGCATGCTCGGGCGGCTCATCGCTCTCTACGAGCACAAAGTGTTCACCGAGGGCGCGGTTTGGGACATCAACTCGTTCGACCAGTGGGGCGTCGAACTCGGCAAGGAGCTGGCCTCGAGCCTCGCGCCGATCGTCGGCGACTCCAGCGCCAACACGGCTAGATGGATCCGTCGACTGCCGGGCTGGTCGCGCATCTGCGCGCGCTGCGCGGAGCGCTGGCGCGCAGAAGGCGGTAGAGGGCTCTTGCCTTCGCCGAAGCGGATCGAAGTCCAGCGCAGGATCGCGATCCGCATCGAGGCCCGCGAGGGGCTCCCTTGCTCCCTCCGAGCGAGAAGGTGGCGCGGCGAAGCCCGCACGGATAGAGGGCCCGCGTTAGCCGTCAGCGTCGGGTGCCTTGGCTGCGCTGACCCGCCGCGTTGCCTGCGCGAGCCACCGACGGGTCGAGGGATCAACTCGTGGCGACAAGACCTTGCGAACGCGAGCGTGATAGTCGTTCAGCCAGGCGATTTCGTCGGCGTTCATGAGCTTCGGATTGATAAGGCTGAGATCGATCGGCGCAAGCGTCAGTGTCTCAAAGCCTAACATCGGCCTTTCGCCGCCCGCAATCGCGCGCTCCTCGACCACGATCAGATTCTCGATCCGGATTCCGAACGCGTTCGCCGCGTAATAGCCAGGCTCGTTGGAGATGATCATGCCCGGCGCGAGCGCGGTCGTTCCGGTCTTGGCGATGCGCTGGGGACCTTCGTGGACCGAGAGATACGAGCCGATGCCGTGTCCCGTGCCATGATCGAAATCAAGGCCCGCTCGCCAAAGGGCGGCGCGCGCCAGCGCGTCGATCTGGGCGCCATTCGTCCCCGGCGGAAAGATTGCGCGGGCGACGGCAATATGACCTTTCAGCACCCGGGTGAAGCGGTCACGCATGAGCGCGCTCGGGCGCCCGACAGCGATCGTGCGCGTGATGTCGGTCGTGCCGTCTTCGTATTGCGCGCCGCTGTCGATCAGAAAGATGCCGCGATCGATTTTCCGGTTCGGACTCTTCGCTGACCCGATAATGCGGGATCGCCGAATTCGGGCCAGCGCCGGCAATGGTCGGGAACGAGAGGTCTTTGAGCGCGGGACTGGCTCGTCGGAAGGTCTCCAGAGCCTTCACGGCGTCGATTTCAGTCAGGCGGCCTCGCGGCGCCTCGCTCTCGAACCAGGCGAGGAAATTGGCCATCGCCGCGCCGTCCCGCTCATGCGCGGCGCGCGATCCCGCAAGCTCGGCCGGATTTTTCCGCGCCTTCATGAGCGTGATCGGATCGGGGCCGATGTCGGCTTTGCCGCCCGCTCGCTCGATCGCCTGGGTCAAATAGGCCGGCACGGTCGCGGCGTCGAAGGCGACGCGTTCACCGCGTCGGCCCAGATCCTCGACGAACGCGAGCAGGGCGTCGGGCTCGAGCACGTCCGCATGGCGGCTGAGATCTCGCGGCTCGCGAGCGAGAGTTTTCTTCCGTCGAGAAACACGACCGGACGGCCCACAAGCGGTAGATAGGCCCAGCCGATCGGCAGCGGCGTGTAAGAGACGTCCGAGCCGCGGATATTGAACAGCCACGCCAGATTGTGAGGATCGCTGATCAAGAGACCTTGCGACGACCCCAGGGCCTGACGCGCGCGGGCGATTTTCTTGGGCGCGCCTTCGCCCGCGAATCGAAGCTTGTGCGGGGCAATCGCGCCCAACGGCGCGGGCGGCCGATCAGGCCAGATCGCGTCAACCGGGTTCGAATTCGACAGGGACCAGGCTGGCGCCCGCTTTCTCGCATGCGGCCGTATATCGCGCGACGGCCTCGGGCGTCTGAAGCCGGGGGTCGTAGCCAAGCTTGTCGCCCCGTTTGAGCTGGCCCGCGATCCATTCGCTCGGCGGCTCCTCCGGGACACGGCGGAATTCGAACACCGACGCGTCCGCCTCGCTCTTCACCTGCTCCGTGTATCGGCCGTCGACGAACAGCGCCGCCGAGTCCTTCAGCACCAATGCAAGCCCGGCCGAGCCAGCGAAATCCGGTCAGCCATCTCAGCCGCTCGGCGTTGGCCGGCACGTATTCGTTCTGGTGCTCGTCCGCGCGGGGCACGATGAATCCAGCCAGCCCCAGCTTCGCCAATTCGGCCCGCAACTGGCCCACGCGAGCGCGCCCATGCGAAGGATCGCCCAACGCAACAAAAGATTGAAAACGACTTCAAACACGCGCGACGGCTTCCGGAACACCGTCGGCGTCCTGCGAGGTCACGACACGGCCGATGAACGGCAATTCGCGATACGAATGGGCGACGTCCATGCCATAGCCGACGACAAAAACGTCAGGGCAGGCAAAGCCGACAAAGTCGGCGCCAATTTCAACCACCCGCTTGCCGGGCTTCTCCAGCATCGTGCAAACGAGAACCCGCCTGGCGCCGCGGGCCGCCAGAAGATCCTTGGCGAAGGCCAGCGTCCGGCCCGATTCCAAAATGTCGTCAACAAGCAGAACATCGCGGTCGCGGACCGAGGATTCGATGTCGCGAAGGATCTTCACCGTCCCGCTCGACACGGTGCCGCTCAAATAGCTCGACAGATGAAAGAACTCGACCTGCGGCTCGAGCCCCGCCCGATGCAAGGCGCGCAGCAGGTCAGCCGCAAACATGAATGAGCCTTTGAGGATGGCGACGACAAGCAGGTCCTTCGGCTTGGCCGCGGCAATCTCGCGCGCGAGTTCCTCCGTGCGTTCGGCGATCGTGCGCTCGTCGTAGAGGACCTTGACCTGTCTTTCGCCGCTCATGAAGGAGACTCTGTGAACAGTCCTCCTTTATCTCCCGGCGCGCCGAATTTTACCAGAACCTCGCGAACGCCGGCTGGGGGGGCCGCCAATCGGGCTCGAAACGGGACGCGCTCACGAGCATTGAGGCTGATCTTCGGTCCCTTCACCGTCCAGACATAAACCTCGCGCCCATCTCCGCCGCGGAGCGCCAGGCGCAGATCCGGCACGGACGTATTGGCGTCACGCAAATTCTCGATCTCGCCGGTGATCAAGAGCTCGCCCGGACCTTCCGTTTGCCGCGCAACCGTCACATGAACTTCGGCAATCGAAAGGCCGCTAAGGTTCACCGGTAGCCCCACGCCAGCATAAAGGGCCGCGGTCGCCGGCGCGATGGAAACGATCGCCGCCCGCGCCGCAATCCCCGTTGTCGCAGCGATCACCAATCCGACGAGGGCAAAAGCCGGGGCCATCACCCCGTGAGCCCGCCAACGCAGCCGTGGAAAACTTTGATCGCAATATGAGCCGAATTTGTGGTCTAGAGGCATCGCCGCGGACCTTGCTGTTTCGGTGGAAGAACCGATGGTGGTATTTGGGTCGAAACACAGTTAAAGGCGCGTTAAACGGCCGACCCGCGCCGTCCCGGGGATCGCGTTGATACGGTTCGAAAACGTCGGTTTGCGCTACGGCATGGGACCGGAGGTGCTCGGCGATGTTAATTTTTCCGTGGAACCGCAAAGCTTTCAGTTCCTCACCGGCCCGTCCGGCGCCGGCAAGACAACCCTCATGCGGTTGATGTTGCTCTCGCTGCGGCCAACACGAGGAACGATCCGCGTCTTTGGTCAAGATTCAGCGGCGCTGACCAAGGACGACTTGACGACGCTGAGACGGCGGATCGGCGCGGTCTTTCAGGATTTTCGCCTGTTGGACCACCTGACGACTTATGAGAACGTGGCGCTGCCGTTGCGGGCGATGGGTCGTGAGGAATCCAGCTATCGGGCTGAGGTGGTCGAGCTTTTGCGCTGGGTCGGTCTCGGCGACCGGATGAACGCGTCTCCGCCTGTGCTTTCGGGAGGCGAAAAGCAGCGCGCAGCGATCGCTCGCGCATTGATCGTTCGCCCGGAATTGTTGCTGGCGGATGAGCCGACCGGCAATGTCGATCCTGGCCTCGCGCGCCGGCTTCTGCGGCTGTTCGTCGAACTCCACCGGCTTGGCACGGCGGTCGTCATCGCAACGCATGATCTCCAGCTCATGGACCAGTTCGGCTTCGCCCGCCGGCTGGTTGTCGGCGACAGCAAACTGACGATTTTTGACGGGTTGCCGTCATGAACGAACCTATCGTCGAGCCTATCGTCGCCGTGGAGGCGGAGTCGTCGTTCAAGACCAATGCGTCGCTGATACCGCGCAACTCCGTCGCCGGGCGCGCGCTGGTCGTCGTCATTGCGATCATGACATTTCTTGCGTGTCTGACCGCGGGCGCGGCGCTCCTGGTCGCCCACGCGTCGCAAGCCTGGCGCTCGGATGTGCTGCGCGAAGCCACGATCCAGGTAAAGCCTGGACCTGCTGACGATGTCGAAAGCCTCGTCGCCAGAGCCGTCGCCATCGCCACCCGGTCCCCTGAGGTCGAAATCCGCGCACGCTTATTCAAAGGCCGAATCGGAGAAGCTTCTCGAGCCATGGCTCGGCAACGGGTTCGACCTCAGTCAGCTGCCCGTCCCGCGGCTTATCGTTGTCCAACTTCGCGGCCAGCGTTCCGAAGACCTCGCGACCTTGCGTTCAGCGCTCGCCTCCGCCGTTCCCCAGGCCGATCTTGACGATCATCGGATGTGGGCGGCGCGCCTCGGCGCCATGGCCGACGCTGTCGTCGTTCTCGCCGCCGCTCTGTTCGTCCTGATGATCGTGGCGATGGGTACGGCGATCGGGTTCGCGACCCGCGGCGCGATGGCGGGCAATCGGGAGATCATCGAGGTCCTCCACCTCGTGGGCGCGTCCAACGCATTCATCGCGAAGGAGTTCCAGGGCCATTTTCGTCGCTTGGGCCTTCGCGGCGCCATGATCGGCGGCCTCGCGGCGATTGCCTTCTTCGCGCTCGCGTCGGTTCTGTCTTTCTGGTGGGCGCACTCGCCGGGCGGAGACGAGATCGCGGCGATGTTCGGCTCGTTCGCGCTTGGCTCGTCGGGCTATCTTGCGCTTGTTATCGTGTGCGCCGCGGTTACCTTGCTGACCGGTCTTCTTTCGCGCGAGATCGTCATGCGCCATTTGCAATCGTTGCAATAGACAGGCGGCGACTCTCTCCCGCGAACCTCCGACGGCTGCCATGCTCGCAACGCGATCGCTGCTTTTCAACGCGCTCTTCTACCTGAACCTCGTGGTTCTGATGATCATCGGTCTGCCGACGATGTTGTTCGGCAGGCGAGCCGTCTTTGCCCTCGCACGCCTGTGGGGCGCGATCTCCGTCTGGCTTTTGGAAACGATCTGCGGGCTCAAGCTGGAATATCGCGGCGTCGAGAATATCCCGCCCGGCGCAGTCTTGATCGCCGCCAAGCATCAATCGTTTCTGGAGACCTTCGCGCTGCTCAAATACGCGCCTGACTTCGCCATCATCCTCAAGCGCCAGCTGACCTACGTTCCCCTGTTCGGCCTCTATCTCATCGTCTCACAGCAGATCGCGATCGATCGAGGGCGGGGCAGACAGGCGCTGAACCAGATCGCGGGCGCCGCGAAGCCTGTGTTCGCCGCCGGACGACAGGTGTTCATCTACCCGGAGGGAACGCGACGGCTGCCGGGCGCCCCGCCAATGTACAAGCACGGCGTCGCGGCGCTCTACGTGGCGGCGAACGTTCCGTGCCTTCCGGTCGCCGTCAACACCGGGCTGTTCTGGCGGCGCCGGGGCTTTCTGCGGCGCCCAGGCATCGCCGTCATCGAATATTTGCCCGTTATCGAGCCTGGTCTCGACCGTGTCGCATTCAACAAACGCCTGCTGTCGACGATCGAGATGGCCTGCGACCGCCTCAATGCTGAGGCGGTCGCCCAGGACCCCTCACTCGCGGCGGTCGTTGCGGAAGGCGCGAATAGCGATGCGTGAACGTTACGTTCGCCTTGACGATGATCCTGCTTTGTTCTATTAATGTTCTCGTAATAATGGGGTCGGAGCAATGACGCTGGCATACGGGAATGGAACGGTCGACCGGGCATACGGGGTCTCGGAATCGCCTGCGGTCGCTTGGACGGTCCTCATGAGCGATCGCCAGGACATCCGCCGCGGCTCCTCGCTAGCCGCGCTCGAGGGCATGCCGATCTCGTCCCGATTTTGTTCGTGGGTCGGCCTGTCGGGGCAGCGCTATGTCTTCTCCGTCTATCCGGCGTTGGAGTGTCCGGCTTTTCGCGACGCTGTCCTGCTGGCCGCAATCCGCGACATGACGGGACAACGGCGCCTCATTTCAGTGCGCGAGACCGGATCTTTTCCGGAACCGGCGGTCGCAAAGGCTCAGCGCGAGTTCCGTGCTTTCGGTCCCAGCCTCGAGTTCCATCTCCATTTGCTGACCACGTCGCCTGCGGAGCGGGCAGCGATCGTCGCCGATTTGGCGATCGCCCAGGCCTGAGGATCTGAGCCGGTCAGGCTCGAAGTTTGGCGCTCAGCCATTCGAGATCACCGTCGCGCACACCGATCTCGCGGAGGTGATCGCAGGTTTCGAGGACATATTCCCTGTTGCCGCCAAACTGTCCTTTGCCGGCGCGGACATGTTCGAGCATCGCCTTGCGATCGAGACGCCCCGCATACTGGTCGTGCAGGCGGTCTGCGACGTAAGTGATAGCAAGCACACGGTCGCCGCCTTCGAGCGTCACAGGGGCGACCCGTTCGAGATAGACAGAGGTCACTTGTTCGCGTTCCCGAAGGTAGCGAATCGTTGGCTCGCGAAGGGCGGCGTCGACCTCGAAAGCCACGCCCTGACAGGCGCCGCCTCGATCCAGCCCCAACACGAGACCTGGCTGGTCCGGCGAGCCCCGATGGACATGGGAGTAGACGCACAGGCTTCTGCGCCAGCCGCGCAACAACGCCTTGGAGCGTCGCGCGTACGTGAACCCGGGCCGCCACATCAGCGACCCGTAGCCGAATACCCAGAGGCTCCCGTCCGGATCGGCTGCGTCGGCCGGCGTCACGGAGCCGGCTCGTCCGTCTCCGCCGCGCGCCGGCCGAAATCAGGGGCCGCCGTTTCCTGACCCTGAGCGACAATTCCGAGCCTGATCGCTCGCGTCCGTGTGAACAAGGCGAAGAGGCCATCGCCATCCTCGCGCCGGATCATTCTCTGCAGCGCCGTCAGGTCCTCGTTGAATCGGCCAAGCATCTCCAGCACGGCTTCCTTGTTGTGAAGGAAGACGTCGCGCCACATCGTCGGATCGGAGGAGGCGATCCGGGTGAAGTCGCGGAATCCGCCGGCCGAGAACTTGATGACCTCCGAGCGGGTGACCTCTTCGAGATCGGCCGCGGTGCCGACGATGTTATAGGCGATGAGATGCGGCACGTGGCTCGTGATCGCCAGCACGAGGTCGTGATGCCCGGCGCTCATGGTCTCGACGTGAGATCCGAGCGTTTGCCAGAACGTCCGCAGCGTCTCGACCGCCTCATCGTCCGTCCCTTCCGGGGGGGTGAGGATGCACCAGCGGTTGACGAACAGGCTCGCGAATCCGGCATCCGGGCCCGAGTGCTCGGTCCCCGCCACCGGATGCGCCGGCACAAGGCGCGCCTGACCAGGCAGCACAGGCGCCAGCGCCGCGATGACGGCTCCCTTGACCGAACCGACGTCCGATACGATGGCGCCTTGTTGGAGCGCCGGCGCGATGGCGCGCCCAATCGCCTCATTGGCGCCGACCGGCGCGCAGAGAATGACGCAATCCGCGCCGCTCACGGCGCGAGCCAGATCATCGGTGACGACGTCGCCAAGCCCCAAGGCCTTCGCGCGCTCCAAAACCGCAATGGACGAGTCGGCAAGAACGATGCGCCGGGCGGCCTGGCGATGGCGCGCGGCGCGGGCGATCGACGAACCGATCAGCCCTATTCCGATAATCGTCAGCTCTTCGAAAATCGGCTCGGCAAGGGCGGCGACCAGCCGTTCAATCACCTTTGCCTCGCATGAACTCGCGAAGCGCCGCGACCACGCCCTTGTTGGCCTCCTCGCCGCCAACCGTGAGACGCAAGAAGTCCGGCAGGCCATAGGCCGCGACCGCGCGAAGAATGAAGCCCCGCGCGCTCAGGAACGCATCCGCGTCCGCGGCCGTCCGGCCGGGTTCGTTCGGGAACGTCAGCAGCAGAAAATTCCCGACGCTGGGCGTGACCCCGATTCCCAAATCAGTGATCGCCTCGGCAAGCCAGGGAAGCCAAAGCGCATTGTGCGCGATCGCGCCATCAATATGCGGCGCGTCCTCGAGGCTCGCGACGCCCGCTGCCTGCGCCGCTCCATTCAGATTGAAGGGCCCCCGAACCCGGTTCAACGCATCGATGATGTGCGCCGATCCATAACCCCAGCCAATGCGCAAGCCTGCCAGCCCATGGATCTTGGAAAAGGTCCGGGTCACGACGACGTTGTCCGCCGTCGAAGCGAGCTCGAGGCCTGCCGCATAGTCGTTGCGGGTCACGTATTCGGCGTAAGCCGCGTCAATCACCAGGAGCGTGTGCGGCGGAAGGCCCTCGTGCAGACGCTTGACTTCCGAGAACGGAACGTAGGTGCCGGTCGGATTGTTCGGGTTGGCGAGAAAGACGATTTTCGTGCGGGCGCTCACTTTTTCAAGAATCGCGTCGACGCTCACCGTTCTGTCCGTCTCCCCGGCGACAACCGGAATCCCGCCGGCGGCGCGGATGCAGATCGGGTAGGTCAGAAAGCCATATTGGCTGTAGAGGCCTTCCTCGCCAGGATGCAGAAAGACATGTGCGAGCAGCGCGAGGAGCTCATCGGAGCCATTGCCGCAGATGATGCGGGACGAATCAAGACCGTAGCGGCGGCCAATCGCCTCCCGCAGCGCCGTCGAGGCGCCATCGGGATAGAGCTCCAACTTCTCGGCCAAAGCCTTGACGGCTTCGACCGCCCTTGGCGAGGGACCGAGCGGAGACTCGTTGGACGAAAGCTTGTGAACCTTGTCGAGCCCAGGGACCCGGCTCTTGCCTGGCACATAGGGGTCGATTTCGAGGATCGCCGCCCTGGGCTGAGGGCGTACGGGAGCATTGGAGGTCATGGCGGGTCCGATTAGCCTCAATTCGCCCGGCTGCGCAACGCCGAGGCGTCAATTCGATCCGCATGCGCGCCGATCTCGGAGGCGCGCACGTCAGCGGCGCCGGCCGACCGCAGAGCCTCGCTTGCCGCGTCTGGCGCGATATTGCCGGGGCGCGCGACAAGAAGGGCAAGCCCCATTCCGGTGGCCGCGGAACCGATCGTTTCGGCTCCGATCTTGCGCAGGGCGTGCGGGATGTCAGGGCGCCACCGATCGAGGGTAACCGATTCGAGCACGACATCGCGCGCCGTCCCATCGACCAGTGGCTTCGAGATCACGAATACCGGCATGCCCGCCGGATGGTCGGCGCGCTCGACGAAGGGCAACCGGGCGATGATCTTCGGCGCGTCCGGTGAAGCGAGATTCGTCCACCAGGCGCCGGCCCCAGGTCCCCCGTCGACGGCGAACATGCCGAGATCGCCGACCGATCCCGCGACCGCCCGGATGACCACGCCGGCGCCAAAATGCGGAACGCAAGGGGTCGTGTACCCGAAGTGAAAACGCGCCGAGTCCCGCATGGCGGCGTCGCCCCCGGACACGTCAACATGAACGCTGTACGGCGCCTGGACATAGGTGAAGGTGGAAATGATCACCCGCCAGATGCCCTCGACGGTATCGAGCGGCAGAAGACCCCGATGTCGCTCGACAAGCGCCCGCATCATTGAGGCCTCCCGCGCGGGGCGAAACGCCGAACCGCCGCCTTGACGGGTCTTGATCTCGATCAACTGGTCGATGACGCGCCCTCGCTCCATGAGGAGCTCGTGCATCTGCGAATCGATTCGTCGATCTCCACCCTCAGATCGGCGAGAGTCGGTTTCGATGATTGGGACACGAGGCGCCCTCTCCTTCGAGGGACTGATGCAGATCCGGCTTAGTCCGAGACCTGTTTGGAGCAGCTCAGGTGTTCATCGACTCGAAGAAATTCGCGTTGCTCTTCGTTTCACGCAGCTTGCCGAGCAGGAATTCGATCGCGTCCACTGTGCCCATTGGATTCAGAATGCGCCGCAGCACATACATCTTCTTCAGGATATCCGGCGGCACAAGCAGCTCTTCCTTCCGGGTTCCCGACCGGGTGATGTCCATTGACGGGAAGGTGCGCTTGTCGGCCACCTTTCGATCGAGGATGATTTCCGAGTTTCCCGTTCCTTTGAACTCTTCGAAAATGACTTCATCCATGCGTGAGCCGGTGTCGATCAGCGCGGTTGCGATGATGGTCATCGAGCCGCCTTCTTCGATATTCCGCGCCGCGCCGAAAAACCGCTTCGGACGCTGGAGCGCATTGGCGTCGACGCCGCCGGTCAGAACCTTTCCGGACGAAGGCACGACCGTGTTGTAGGCGCGGCCGAGTCGCGTGATCGAATCGAGCAGGATGACGACATCGCGTCCGTGCTCGACCAGCCGCTTGGCCTTTTCGATCACCATCTCGGCGACCTGGACGTGCCGCACCGCGGGTTCGTCGAAGGTCGACGACACAACCTCGCCGTTCACCGAGCGCTGCATGTCCGTCACCTCTTCCGGCCGCTCATCGATCAAAAGCACGATCAGATAGCATTCCGGATGATTGGCGGTGACCGACTGGGCGATGTTCTGCAAGAGCACCGTCTTCCCGGTGCGCGGCGGGGCGACAATCAGGGCGCGTTGCCCCTTGCCGATGGGCGCAACGATGTCGATGACGCGCGACGACAGATCCTTTCGCGTCGGATCCTCAACTTCGAGCTTCAGGCGCTCATTGGGATAGAGCGGGGTCAGGTTGTCGAAATGGACCTTGTGCCGGGTCTTCTCCGGGTCCTCGAAGTTGATGGCGTTGCATTTAAGCAGCGCGAAATATCGCTCCCCCTCCTTGGGGCTCCGGATGACGCCTTCGACCGTATCGCCGGTTCTAAGTCCGAGCCGCCTGATTTGCGAAGGGGACACGTAAATGTCGTCGGGACCTGGAAGATAGTTGGCGTCGGCCGATCGCAGGAAGGCGAATCCGTCCTGCAAAATCTCGACCACGCCCTCGCCAATAATCTGAACGTCGACACTGGCGAGCTGCTTGAGGATCGCGAACATCAGCTCCTGCTTGCGCATGATCGACGCGTTTTCGACGTCGTTCTCCTCCGCAAACACCAAGAGCTCAGTTGGCGATTTTTGTTTTAATTCCTTGAGTTTCATTTCCCGCATTGGCGGACCTTTACTCGGACTTCCGGTCGCGCGGACCTGCAAAGTCATTAGACATGATGGGTGATGGCGCTGACGATTGAGGTGAGATTTGTCGTGTCAGGGCCGGCGCGGCGAAGATTGGATCGGGCGATCCGGCGCCGCTATTAGAAACCCGCGTTGATAAGCACGGGCGCTGGTTCATAGTCGCGTTCGCGGAATTTTTCAACAGGCATTTTCTGGCGCTAGACCGGATGGTTCCCGAAAGGCGTCAAAATGGCTTCACCACCGCTAAGACCACAATGAGAATCATGAGTATCGTCGGGGCCTCGTTCAAGATCCGATAGAAACGGGCAGGCCGCTCATTGGCGTCCTCGGCAAAGCTGCGAACGCAGCGCGCAAAATAGCCTTGCAGGCCGGCAAGGCCCAGAACCAGAACGAACTTCGCCTGCCACCAGCCGTCCCGCCAATCACCGGTCAGATAGACGAGGACAAATCCGGTCAAAAAGACGAGAATCATCGACGGATTGACGATGGCTTTGAGGAGCCGCCGCTCCATGAGCTTGAAGGTCTCAGACGCCTCTGAACCCTTCGCCGCCTCGGCATGGTAGACGAACAGCCTCGGCAGATAGAGCATCCCGGCCATCCAGGCGATGACGGAGATGATGTGCAGAGCCTTAACCCAAAGCACCATTCGAAATTCGCTTCACACTGCCGGTTGGCTCAGGCGCCCGAAGGCCAAGGCCGTACGTATCGCGTCCTGTGAGCGCAAGCCGGTCGTTGGGACCCTTAAAAGATACAATTAAGATTCTGAACTGATTCTTCTCTTTTGGGGGGCCGTTTGCGCATATTCGATTTCATCCAGACCGGCGAACAGTCACACGTGCCGGAAATCCGCGACTCTGCCGGGACGAGATCCCCAATGGTTAAGAATTCGTTAACAAACTCCGGCCACTCCAAAACACCATGGGCATATCGTTCTAATTGTCCCCGCAATTCATATCGATCTTCGCCGCGGCGTTTAACTTCTCCCAACCGCAGCGGCTGTGAGTTGTCGAACGCGCCTCGCCCCGCGGTTGCTCATGTCCACGCCTCAGCCGTCCAATTCTACACGCCTGTCCACAAGCCTTCCCACTGGTTATAACCGTTCGCAACTGACCTCTGGGGGCCGCGTTGGGCCGCAGCTATTTCCACCTTCATCTGGTTTCGGACTCGACCGGCGAAACGCTGATCGCGGCCTCGCGTGCCGCTGCCGCGCAATACCAGGGGGTCGCTTCGATCGAGCATGTCTATCCGCTGGTGCGCACCGCAGCCCAACTCGACCGTGTGATTGCCGAGATCGAGAACGCGCCAGGAATCGTTCTCTTTACGCTCGTCGATTTCCAACCTTTCCAACCGACTTCAGGTAGGCTGCGAGGCTTCCGGCTCGCCGTGCTTGTCTGTCCTCGAGCCGATATTGACGTTGTTCAAGTCCTACTTGGGCCAGAACTATACGCCGCGAGCCGGCGCCCAGCACATGCTTAACGCCGACTATTTCAAGAGGATCGATGCGCTCAATTTCAGCATGATCAATGACGACGGTCAGTCTCCCGAAAATCTGGAGCATGCGGATATCGTTTTACTCGGAGTAAGCCGCACATCTAAGACCCCGACCAGCATTTATCTCGCCAATCGTGGCTACAAGACCGCGAACGTTCCCCTTGTTCCGCGCCTGCCATTGCCAAAAGCAATCGACTATCTCCGCCGCCCACTGGTTGTCGGCCTCATTGCTTCGGCTGACCGCATTGTGCAGATCCGGCAAAACCGGCTTCTGTCGCTCAATGCCGATTCGCAGACCGATTATGTCGACCGTATTGCAGTTGCGGAGGAGATCGCAGCATCGCGCCGCTTGTTCGCCGAACGGGGCTGGCCCACCATCGACGTGACTCGGCGTTCGATCGAAGAGACGGCAGCCGCGGTGCTCGATCTCTATCGTGAGCATCGCCTCAAATTCATCGCCAACGGGTGACATTGATGCGGACGACCGCCCGGCCGCTGTGGCGCGGCGCCGGACCTCTGATTCTCGCCTCGACGAGCGAAAGCCGCCGTGCTTTGCTCTCGGCGGCGGGACTGGAAGCTGAGTGCGTCGCACCCAAGGTCGACGAGCGCGGACTCGAAGATCGCTATCTCGCCGGCGATGGGTCGCTTGAAGATTTGCCCATCAAGCTGGCCGAAGCCAAGGCGCTTGCGGTTAGCGCGACGCGTCCGGACGCCCATTGCATCGGCGCCGATCAGACGCTCACGCTCGAAGGCAGGATTTTTCACAAGTCCCGCGACTTGACCGAAGGGGCGCAAACGCTGGCCGCGTTGTCCGGCAAGACGCATCGCCTGACCTCGGCCTTCTGCGTCGCCCGCGCTGGACAAGCGCTGGTCGTCCACAGAGATCATGCCGACCTGCGAATGCGAGCCCTCGATCCGGATGAGATTTCGCGTTATCTCGAGCGCGCCGGACCGGGCGTGCTGACGTCCGTCGGCGTGTATCAGGGCGAGGGCCTCGGAATTCACCTGTTCGAGCACATCGAAGGCGATCATTCCGTTGTCCTCGGACTGCCGATGTTGAGTCTCCTTGCTTGGTTGCGCCGAGAGAATCTGATCTCGCTATGATCGAAACCAGCGCGCCGCGCGCGGGCGTCATCGGCTGGCCGATCGAGCACTCGCGGTCGCCCACGATCCATCGGTACTGGCTCAAGGAACTGGGCATTCCCGGCACTTATGACAAGTTCGCTGTCCGACCGGGAGAATTTCGTCAGTTTGCCGACAAGATTGGCAAGGACAGATTTCTTGGCGCCAACGTCACCGCGCCTCACAAGGAAGCAGCCTTCGAGGCTTGCGACCGCCGGACAGACGTCGCCGAGGCTCTGGGAGCGGTCAACACTCTCTGGCGAGAAGACGGACGGCTTTGGGGTGACAATACCGACGTCGCCGGATTCCTGACCAACCTGGACGAGGCGATGCCCGGCTGGGATGAACGGAAGAGAGTCGCCATTGTCATCGGCGCGGGCGGTGCAGCTCGCGGGATCATTTATGCTTTGGTGTCGCGTGGCTTTGAGCGCATTGCGATCGTCAACCGGACCCAAGCCCGAGCGGAGGCGCTGGCCGAGCATTTCGGCGAAGCGACAGTCGCAATGCCCTGGGGCGATCTGGCGATAGAATTGTCTGAGGCAGACCTGCTCGCCAACGCCAGCTCGCTCGGGATGGTCGGACAGCCGCCGCTCACGGTGGATGTCAGCGCCCTGCCGCAGCGAGCGGTGGTCGCCGACGCGGTCTATGTTCCCTTGCGTACCCCGCTCATCGAAGCCGCGAGAGCGCGCGGACTGCGCGTCGCGGAGGGGCTCGGCATGCTGCTCCACCAGGCCGCACCCGCCTTCGCGCGCTGGTTCGGCACACGCCCGGTCGTGACGCCAGCGTTGCGTGCGCTGGTCGAAGCCGAAGTCGTCGCGACCTATGAGGCGGCGCGGTGATCGTTGCCGGGCTGACCGGCTCAATCGCGATGGGGAAATCCACCGTCGCCAGCATGTTCGCCGAGCATGGCGTCCCCACATTCGACGCCGATGACGCTGTGCGCGCCTTCTACGCTGGAGACGGGGCGAAGACGGTCGAGGCGGCGTTTCCAGGCGTCATGGTTTCAGGCCAGGTTGATCGCGAGCGACTCGGGTCGCAAGTGTTGGGTGACGCAGAGGCGCTGAAGCGCCTTGAAGGGATCGTGCATCCGGCGGTGGCCCAAGCGCGCGTTCACTTTGTCGAGCGCGCGGCCGCCGCGGGCCGTCGCCTCGTCATCGTCGACGTGCCGTTGCTGTTCGAGACCGGCGGGGAAGCCAGCGTTGATCTCGTGATCGTGGTCAGCGCTCCGGCCTCTATCCAGCGCGCGCGCGCTCTCGCGCGCACGGGCATGACCGAGGTCAAACTCGAGGCCATCCTTTCCCGTCAAACACCGGATGCCGATAAAAGGCGCCGAGCTCACTTCATCATCGACACAGGCGGAACGCTCGAGATGACGCGCGCCATCGTTGCCCAATTCACGCGCTCAACCGCGGCGCTGGCCGGAGGTCGAAGTCGCCATGCGTGAAATCGTGCTCGATACGGAAACGACAGGTCTCGATCCCGCGGACGGACATCGGGTGCTGGAAATTGGCGCGGTCGAGATCGTGCACCAAAGCCTGACGGGCAAGGTCTTTCACGCGCTCATCAATCCGGAGCGCGACGTCCCCCAGGAGGCAGTGCGCGTCCACGGACATAGTGCCGCCGCTCTCATGGACAAGCCGGTCTTCGCAAGCATCGTTGATGATTTTCTCGCCTTCATCGGCGACTCGCAACTCGTCATCCATAATGCCGAGTTTGATATGCGCTTTATGAATGCGGAGCTGACGAGGCTCGGGCTGACCACGATCGCCATGGACCGGGTCGTCGACACGCTGGCGCTGGCGCGAAAGAAGCACCCGGGGGCCCCAGCCAGCCTCGACGCCCTTTGCGATCGCTACCGCATTGACCGCACGCGGCGGGTTCGCCACGGCGCGCTCTTGGACGCAGAGATCCTGGTCGAGGTCTATTGCGAGCTATCGGGAGGTCGTCAGCGCTCGCTCCTGTTTGGCGACGCGCTGGGAGAAGCCGACATACGCGTTGTCGCGGTTGCGCCCCGCTCCAGCCCGAGGCCCCAGAGGATATCTCTGATCGAGGACGCCGAAGAGAACGCCCACGCTCGCTATATGGAGAGCTTCGGTCGCGACGCGGTCTGGTTTCGCTATCTGCCTCAGCCGGCGTGACTTCGCCGCGGCGAAAGATCAGGCGGTCTGTTGCTGCAATTGACCACCGGCTGCCGCCAATCTCTGCAGATAGAGCGCTTGAAAATCGATCGGGTCGATAAAGAGCGGCGGATATGAGCCGCCACGCACCGCGTCCGCAACGATTTGTCGCGCAAACGGGAACAGAATTCGCGGGCCCTCGATCATGACCACCGGCTGAACCTGCTCGGCCGGAAAGTTCTCCACCCGAAATACGCCGGCATAGTTGAGCTCGAACTTGAACATCGTATCGGCGCCCTGGCCGGCGCCGCCCTCGAGCACAAGGCTTACCTCGTAGTCGGAAGCCGCGAGCTGCCGCGCGTTGACATTGATCTGTATTGAGATGTTGGGCTGCGTTTGCTGCGGACCCAAGGTGCGGGGAGCATTGGGATTTTCGAACGAAAAATCCTTCGTATATTGGGCGAGTACCGAAAATTTCGGACCGGCTTGCGGCGTGTCAGCGCCATTGCCGTTCTGCTCAGCCATCGTCAAAAGCTCCTCGAACGCGACACCAAACGCCTTGCGATCGTTAGGCGACCCATACCCGGGCCGGTCGCCTAGCATGGCGGCACTATCCAAACAAGCGCGCGCCGCCGCCGAGAAATCATCGCAACGTGCTAACCCGACTGAACAGCGCCTGATTGGCATAGCCGTCGGGTGGGAGGCCGTTGCGCTCTTGATAGGCGGAGATGGCCAAACGCAGCGTATCGCCGATTTTTCCGTCGATCTTGCCGACGTCGTAGCCCATTTTCTTCAGTTGAGTTTGCAGCTTCTGAATTTGCGCTGCGGTCAAGGGGTGATCGTGGGTTGGCCATTGAGCGGTGAGAGCCGGCTCGCCCGACATGGCGTCGCTCAGCAAACCGACGGAAAGCGCATAGGCCGTTGAATTGTTGTAGGTCTTGATCGCGTCGAAGTTGCTTGTGACGAGAAACACCGGCCCCTTGAGACCAGCGAGGATCAATAGCCGTCCCTCGCCCGACGCCGGCAATGGCGAACCGTCCGCCTTTGTCACGCCTCGGGCGGCGAAGGATGAAAACCGGGCAGGTGACGAAGAGTCGGCCGCTGTCAATGCGAATTTGGCCGGCAGACGAACCTCGAACCCCCAGGGCAGGTCTTTGGTCCAGCCGTGTTTCGCCAAATAATTTGCGGTTGAACCGATCGCGTCGGCTTCGCTCGTCCAGATGTCGCGTCGGTCATGCCGTTGAAACGCGACCGCATAGGCTAAGTAGCTCGACGGCATGAACTGCGTCTGTCCCATCGCGCCCGCCCACGATCCGCGCATGAGCGAAGGCGCGATGTCGCCCTCCTCGAGGATGACCAGCGCCGAAAGCAGTTCGTCACGGAAATAGTCGCCCTGAAAGTGGATGTAGGCGAGGCTGGCGAGGGAGCGAATGATGTTGTTCGAGCCGGCAAAACCGCCGAAGTCTGTTTCCAGCCCCCAGACCCCAAGGATCACGGCGTCGTCAACGCCATAAAGATCTCGCGCGCGCGCAAGCCAGAGGGCTTCGGAGCGCGCTTTGTCGCGGCCGCGTTGAACGCGGTCCGCCGTTACGGCGCCTCGCGACGTAGTCCCAGATTGGACGCACGAACTCGGGCTGAATTCCGCGCTCGCGGCGACCGTGGGATCGAAGGTGACGCCGGCGAACGCGCTGTTGAATGTGGCGCGGGAAACGCCACGCGCTTCGGCCAGCGGCCAAAGTGTTTCGATAAATCCACGGAACGCGGCCTGCTGAGACCCGCTGATCTTGTTGGTGGCCGCGGCGCGCGCCGAAAACACGACGCCTGACAAAGCAAGCGCGACAATGAAAGCCCGCAGCAGGATGAGGGCAGCGCCCCAAACCGAAGGGGACTGTCGGCGGAGTTTGGCCATTGGCTCGAGCCGCACCCGGAGAGGTCTAGAGGCTGCGCCAAAATACGTGAAAAGCAAGCACGGCGTTAAAAGGCAGACCGAATATCAAACGTCAATCGTTCATTTCGTTCGGGCGCGGCATGGAGACGATGTTGTAGCCCGCATCGACGAAGTGGACCTCGCCCGTCACTCCTTCGGAGAGGTTCGAAAGCAGATAGACGGCGGTCCCACCGATGTTCTCAATGGTGACCGTGCGCCGGAGAGGCGAATGGTCGCGCTGAAAATTGAACATGAAGCGTGCGTCGGCGATCCCCGCGCCCGCCAAAGTCCGGACCGGTCCGGCGGAGATCGCGTTGACGCGAATGTTGTCGGGGCCATAGTCCGCGGCAAGGTATCGCACGCTTGCCTCGAGCGCGGCCTTGGCGACGCCCATGACATTGTAGTTGGGCACGACGCGCGTCGAACCGCCAAAGGTAAGGGTAAGCATCGCCCCGCCCGAAGGCATAAGCATAGCGGCGCGTTTTGCGACCTCGGTGAACGAAAACGCCGAGATCACCATCGTCCGGGTGAAGTTCTCTCTGGTCGTGTCGGCGTAGCGGCCTCTCAACTCATTGCGGTCGGAAAAGCCTATGCAATGGACGAGGAAGTCGAGCGTATTCCAAGCCGTTGCGAGCTTGGAGAACATGGCGTCGACCGAACTCAGGTCTTCGACGTCGCATCGGTAAACATGATCCGCCGCACCAAGTTCCTCGGCCAGCGGCGCGACCCGTTTGCCGAGCGCATCGTTCTGGTATGTCAAGGCCAGCTCAGCGCCTTCGCCGGCTAAGGCCTTGGCTATGCCCCAGGCTATCGAGTGATCATTCGCCACGCCCATGACCAGGCCGCGTTTGCCGCTCATCAAGCCAGATCTCATGGGGCGCGCTCGTTGATCGGTTTTTGAGAGTTCGTAGGGCGGAGATGAGCGAGTTGCGGCGGGAAAGACCTGGGCGTTCAGGCGTCCACGTGCTTGAACACGAGCGTCGCGTTTGTCCCGCCAAAACCGAACGAGTTCGAAAGCGCCGAACGCAATTTTACGTTGTCGCGGCGCGCGCGCACGATCGGCATGTCCGAGAACGCAGGGTCGATCTCATCGATATGCGCGCTCTCGCAGATGAACCCGTTCTGCATCATCAGCAACGCATAGATGGCCTCGTGCGCGCCGGTCGCGCCTTGGGAATGTCCGGTCAGAGACTTGGTCGCCGAGATCGGCGGACACTTTTCGCCTGAACCAAACACCTCGCGCAAAGCCTCGATCTCCTTCAGATCGCCAATCGGGGTCGAGGTCGCATGAGGGTTGATATAGTCGATCGGGACTTTCACCCCGGCGAGAGCCTGACGCATGCACCGGGCGGCGCCCTCGCCGGAAGGCGCGACCATGTCGTGTCCGTCGGACGTCGCGCCATAGCCGACAATCTCGCCGTAGATCCTGGCGCCGCGCGCCTTGGCCCGCTCGTATTCCTCAAGCACCAAAACGCCAGCGCCGGCCGAAATGACAAATCCATCGCGATTTTTGTCATAGGCGCGCGACGCGCGCGAAGGCTTGTCGTTGTAGGCGGACGACAGCGCCCCCATCGCGTCGAACAGCACCGACAAGGTCCAATCGAGTTCCTCGCATCCTCCGGCAAACATCACATCCTGCCGATTGCCCAGGATTTGCTCGTAGGCAGCACCGATGCAGTGATTGGAAGTGGCGCACGCGGAGGAGATCGAGTAGCTGACGCCCTTTATCTTGAACCAGGTCGACAGGGTCGCCGACGCTGTCGAGGACATGGATTTCGGCACCGCGAACGGGCCGACGCGTTTGGGGCCCTTGGTGCGGGCGATGTCTGCAGCCTCGACAATGGTGCGCGTCGAGGGACCGCCCGAACCCATGATGATGCCGGTCCGCTCATTGGAGACCTCGTCGGGCGCGAGACCGCTGTCCACGATCGCTTGCTCCATCGCGACATGGTTCCAAGCCGTCCCGCCGCCGTGGAACCGCATTGCCCTTCGATCGACGATGTCTTCGGCGCGGAGCGTTGGCGCTCCGTGGACGTGCGAGCGAAAGCCGAGCTCGGCAAGTCGATCCGCGCGCGTGATCCCTGATCGGGCGGCGTGAAGGCTGGCGGTCACTTCCTGAGTGTTGCTTCCGATCGAGGAAACGATGCCCATGCCGGTGACAACGACACGTCTCATTCTCTTGTCCCCACCGCCGACTAGGCGAGATCCGAGAGGCTAAGCCGAGGCTGCTGGCGCTGAGCTGAACAAGCCGACGCGGATATCCTTGACCTCATAGATACGTTTGCCATCGCCCTCGAGCCACCCGTCAGAAACGCCAAGGATCAGCTTGCCCTTGAAGACACGCTTCATGTCCACGCCGTAGACGACCTTTTTTATTGTGGGGAGCACCTGATCGGCGAATTTCACTTCCCCGACGCCAAGCGCGCGGCCCCGTCCAGGCAGACCGAGCCAACCGAGAAAGAACCCAGTCATTTGCCAAAGCGCGTCCAGGCCGAGACATCCCGGCATCACCGGATCATTCTTGAAATGGCAACCGAAAAACCAGAGATCTGGCTTGACGTCGAGCTCTGCCCGCACGCCCCCTTTGCCGTTGGCCCCTCCAGTTTCGGAGATCTCGCTGATCCGGTCGAACATCAGCATCGGCGGCAAAGGCAGTTGCGCGTTGCCCGGTCCGAACATGTCGCCGCGACCGCAGACGATGAGATCCTCATAATTGAAACTCGTACGCCGTTCGTTCATGCGCGCGGTCTGTCCCTGGGACCGCGCGCCCGCGCGGAAGCCTCCAGGCGGCGTGGTAACACACGCGCCCTCTTATCGAAAGCGTTCCGCGTTCCCCTTAGATTAACGTCCTGGAGACGAGGCCGGGCCGCGTAAGGTAAATATGACCGGCCGGAGGCCTACCGTCGCGATGGGCGCGATCAATAGCGCGGAGAATCGGCGGAGGCGATGAGCCCACCGCTGGTCGTGACAACCCATCCGTCGCCTCCGAGCTCGATACGCTCGACCCGCCCCGCGCCGGGGAGAAAATCGCCCTGACGGACTTCGCGCTCGCCATAACGCCCGCCGATCAGCGCGACGTCGTCGCGAGCGTCCAGCACGACATATCCGCGCAAGAGAGGTTTCGACCGTTCGATTGAACTCGTCCTGTCCATGGAAACATTGTCGAACTTCGGACGAATTGGGGGTTGCTTCGCCTGTGCGACCGGGGACGGCGTTGGGAGCGGCGCGGCAATCTTCTGCTCAAGCTTGTCGATGCGGGTCGAGAGGCCGGTTGTCAAAGCATTTGCTTGGTGATCGACGCGTTCAGTGAGTTTGTCGATCTTGGCGCTCGCTTCATGGTCCAGCTTGTCAACGCGTTGGGAGAGTTGCGCCAAAGCCCCGCTAACCTCTCGCGTGGAAGCCAGGTTTGACCTGATCTCGCCGACCGACTGCCGCAAGTCGGTCAGGCCCGCGTTCGACATCGTGCTGTCGATTGCGTCGAGGCGGACCTTCAGCGACTTGACGGCGTGAGCCAGAGACGCGTTTTCGCTCACTTGTTGCGCAAGCGCCTTGGCCTGCTCTCGGTCTTCCAAAAACAACGCCCCCGCGACGGCGACAACGATCGCAAGCGCCGCTGCGGCGGCGAAATGGAACCGGGAGAAGGAAAGCCTGCGCGCAGTCGCAGGTTGCGGCTCCGCGGCAGCTTTGGTTTCCGCACGCGTCTCCACGACAACGAGGTCGCGCGACGAGCTCGCCCGCTGCAGCGCGTTTCTGGCGCTTAAATTCCCGAATTCACCCATCGATCAACATCCGCGGCCAACGAAGCATTTATTCCAGTGTCTGCCAATGGGATTAATGAATTGTTGACCGTCACGGCGGAGCATTGCCTTTTCCCATAATTTGGGCGCGGATGCGCGGCGTTGCCGGACAAAGACAGCAAGGGCGAGGCCGCTGCTTCGGGGCGGTGGAACGGCCGCGTCCCGTTAAACACCCGTCTATGCAACGACGCGATTCGGCTAAGCAGCGCCCAGCCTCAGTCCCGCCGCGTCCGTCCGGATACGGTCGACCATCGCGCGCACCCCATTTGACCGCTGGGGCGTCAGGTGCTGCTCGAGACCCAGCTGGCGAAAGGCGGCGTTTGCATCCACGCTCAGGATCTGCTCCGGCGTGCGATCGGAAAACAGCGCGATCGCAATGGCGATCAAGCCCCGCACGAGGTGGGAGTCGCTGTCGCCGCGGTAGTGCAAGATGCTTCGGCCTTCCGCGTTCGTCCTGGGCTCGCGCTCCAGCCACACCTGGCTGACGCAGCCCCGAACCTTGTTGACGTCGTTGTGGGCTTCTTCGCTCAGCGGCTCGAGCGAATGACCCAATTCAAGGACATAGCGATATCGATCCTCCCAGTCGTCGAGAAAGGCAAAATCGTCGCGTATGCTGTCAATTGCCGACAAGGGATGCGCCAGCCTCCTTGGGTCGTCCATAGCCCTTATATGGGCGCCGGTCAGCAGCGAACCAGCCAGCCCGGCAGAAATCCATACTCGTTAAGGTTCAAGAAGACCGTTGTAATGAAGGATAAACCATAATCCCAAAGCTCGCTGGAGGGGCGGCATTTAGGGAAGCGGCCGAGTTTAGACTTAAGATTGGTTTAATCAGCGCCTGCGATTTTAAGGCAACGCGCGACGATCCTGAGCGCTTGCAAGTGATGCGTCCGCACTCTTTCGCCCTGCCGAAACCGAACTATGTCGGCCAATCGTTCCGCCGCCGCCGTCCACCGAAATGACCGGGATTCTTCCGGTCGCTATTCCATCCTTCGCTCTTGCGCGCGCGGGACGGAAGCGAGCGGAGCCGCTGCGGTCTCAGGAGAACACACGTGGATCTAGCGCTTGCACGCATGAAAAATAATCTGGGCCAGCTCCGGGGGCCGGTCCAGCGTTCAGCTCGTGAAGCGCTGACACGAGGGATCGCCGGGCGCGTCAAGCTCGCGCACTTGCGATATTACCTCGGAGCGGCGCTGTTCGCCGCCCTTGTCGGCATTGGCGTCAACGCGCTTCTTTTGCAGCGCGAACGTCACCCGGCCCCATTATTTGGCTATGCGGCGCCGAAGGTTCCTTCCGCCGCGCCCGCACCAGCCCCGCCGCCTCCTCAGAAGCTAACCAGCGCGGAAGACAACGCCCCGCCCGCGCAGCCCTCTGTCGTTCTTCCGCCAGCGCGCGCGGCTGAGAGCGCGGGGAGTTCGTCCTCGGGATCCGATCCAATCGCCGAACTGTTGGCGGGGGAATCCCACGGCGACGCCCCGCGCTTGACCCTGGCTGCCCAAACCGCCCTGGCCAAGCTTGGCTACCCCGTCAAGCCGGACGGGAAAGAGGGGTCCGCCACGGAACAAGCGCTGCGGGAGTTTGAGCGCGCGCACGGTCTCCTTCCTGCGACCGAAATCACCGAGCGGCTCGTCAAGCAGCTGACCGCCGCCGCTCGCGCGGGGGGACACTAAGCTCGGTGCGGTTGCGCTCCGACATTTGGGTCGCGGCCTATTTGCGTCGGTGCGGAGTGGAAGGGGTAAGCGCCGTCTTGCGCCGGCGAGGCGCTGCGGAGGCCGGCGCTATTTTCGTCAAAGTCGACCACCTCAATGGAAGCGCGACGCTCTACGGGCCTGCGCCGCAGTCTGTCGCAGCCGAGGCGCCGAGCGGTGTCGAAAGGATGTTCGCCCGGACGCACGCGGGGCCGTTGATCGCTTCCGACGAAGCCGAGGCGCGACTCAAACGAGAAATCGCCTTTGACCCCGACCTCTGGATTGTTGAAGTCGAGAACGGCGTGGACGGGGCTTGGCTCGATCTCGCGCCCTAAAGCTCAGCCGAGCCCGCGGCCTCTGTTTTAGAGCGCCGAAGAGCAAAGTCTGAAGCGCGCCGTCGTTCGCGGGAACAACGAGACTTCGCCTAGTGTGAAAAGACGAAGATTCAGGCTCAAATTGAGTTAAGAATTACTTCAAATCCATAACCGCTGCGCATCGTTCAACCTTATTCACCGCTTAACCAACCCCTCGACTTCAACCGCCCGCTTCACCAGCGACTGCTCAAATTAACCCGGCCGAAATGGCGTGGTCCCACTCTCGGCTCGTTAGGCGGCGCGGAAACTCCGGTTCGTCGCCGGGAGGTCTTTGGAGTAGGAGCCAACACTTGTTTCAATCGATAAAGAAATTCGTCGTCGACAAGTCGGGCGTCACGGCGATCGAGTATGCGCTCATCGCCTCGCTGATCGCCGTGTTCATCATCACCGCGGTCACATCGGTTGGCACCAAGGTCAGCACGGTGTTCAACGAAATCGGCACCACCCTCAAGTAAAGGTGGTCGCCTTAAGAGCTTCGCGCCGGCGTCCGCCTCGCCGGCGCGAAGCTCCGCTCGGGCTTGTCCGGATCACGGACGAGCGCGACGCAGACCGATTTCCCTGTTTGATGCGACCGAACAAACTGCGATGGCCTCGAACCTCATCCATCTTTCGATCTTCGCCTTCTTTCCCACCCTCATGGCGCTTTCAGCGTCCATGGATCTCCTGACCTTTACAATCCCCAACCGGATCTGCGTCGCGCTTGCGCTCGGATATGTGATCTTCGCGGCGCTGCTTGGCGTCCCGGCCGTCGAGATTCTTCTGAATATGTCATGCGCCCTGGTGATTTTCTTGATCACGTTCGCCATGTTCAATTTTGGGCTCATTGGCGGGGGCGACGCCAAGTTGGCGGCCGCAACCGCGGCATGGCTCGGTTGGGCTGCAATCCTCGACTATGGCCTCGCTGCCGCCATCTTCGGTGGAATCCTCACGCTCATCCTTCTCGGCCTTCGCCGAGTCCCTTTGCCGGCCATGCTTGCCCGCCACGCCTGGCTTGCGCGGCTGCACAACGCCAGCGCCGGCGTCCCATACGGAATCGCACTGGCGGCAGCCGGCCTTATGCAATTCCCGAACTCATCCATTTGGGCGGCGGTCGTCTAGGCCGATCGATCCCCCGCCGCCGACTGTCTACGGATCGGCAAGCGGAAGTCGCCAGCGTCGACCCGCCGGGGATGGTTGCGAGCGTGCAAACGACGACTGGCGTTCGCTTTCGGCCATGTCTCGCGGCCATGTCTCGCGATCATGTCTCGATAGACGGGCAATATTCGTCTCGACGAAACGATGGGCCGTCGATCCAAGAATTCAACGCTCAGTTGCGTGAGCTCAGATCGAATCATTTTCAGATATTCTTCCAGTTTAGACTCCGTTAGCTAAAGTTATTGTAGCTAACTCTTCGGAATAGCAGGATAGCAGCGGAATTCATCGCAAGATTTGCCCTTCATCGGCTGCCTAACTTAGGACCTGACTTACAAGTCGATACTTTAAATTAACCGTACCTTGACGATTGCGATGTCTAAATCGCGTCGCTAGCGAGTCAGTGCGAAGGGCCGTCATTTATGAATTGAAGGCTGATCATCGTGGGCGCAATCGCAGTTCTAGCGTTCGGCGCCACGTATATGGTCTTGAGAGGCGCCGGCAATTCTGCGCCGAGCCCGGCTGCGGAAGCTCCGCCGAAGGTCGACGTCGAGCAAGTGCTTGTCGCCAGCCAGGATCTGCCGATGGGTACGGTCGTCAACGAGGGCGCCACGGCCTGGCATCCGTGGCCAAAAGCAGACGTCTCCGAACTCATGATCACCAAGTCGGGGAAGCCTGACCCGCTCAAGGACATAGAAGGCTCGATGACACGGGTGGCTTTTCTTCGCGGCGAGCCGATCCGGCATGACAAGCTCGTCAAGGCGGGGGCGGGCGGGTTCATGTCGGCGATCCTGCCGACCGGAAAGCGGGCGGTCGCGATCAAGATCGACAACGACGGCAATTCCACGGCCGGCGGATTCATTCTTCCCAACGATCGGGTCGACGTCGTCCGTCTCGCCCGCGACGAGGAATCGACCAAGGCGCGAGGGGTCGAAGTCATGACGGCGCAGCCGATCCTCGCCAACGTGCGCGTTCTGGCCATCGGCCAGAACGTGGAAGAGCAGAACGGCAAGAAGGTCGTGACCGGGGCCAATGCGACGCTGGAGCTCGACCCGGATCAAGTCAATCTCATCATCCTCGCTCAACATGCCGGCAATTCGAATCTTCATCTCGTTCTCCGCAGCCTCGTCGACAGCGGCGGACCCGCGAAGACAGTCGTCAGCACCGATGACGCGTTGACGGTGGTTCGCTACGGCGCTCCGCAGCAGGCGACGCGGTGATTCGCGTTCCCTCTCTTCCTTTCTCGCTTGTTCTCCAGGGACGGAGCCGGGGCATGAAGTCCGATCGCATTCAGAGACGGCGGAACATCGCCATCTGCGTCGCCGCGGCGCTTCTCGCGATCGCGCCGGCTTCGGCCGTCCGGGCCGCCGACGGCGACGATTTCGCGCGGATGGACGCCATGCCGGACGCAACGGCCGTCCCCCTGCAAATGGGCGTCGGCCAATCGGTCATACGCGACCTGCCTGAGGAAGCCGGCGAGATCTATGTCGGCGATCCCAACGTCGCCAACGCGATCGTGCGCACGGCGAAGCGCATCTATATTTCCGGCGTCGCCAACGGCCACACAAGCATTTTCGCCTTGGCCAAGGACGGACGCAGAATTGCGTTCTTCCAGGTCTCGGTCGGCCGGGCCATCGGCGAACTGACGGCGCTCCTCAATGTCGCGATCCCGGGCAACGAGATTCGCGTGCGCACCGTCGAGAACACAATCATCCTCACGGGATCAGTGGCCTCGGCGGAGGAGGCGCAAAAGGCGCTCGACATCGCTTCCGGCTTCGTCAACAATTCGCCAACCTCCGGAACCGGCCCTCAGATCTCCATTTCGAGCGGCTCCAGCGGAGGCGGCGCCTCCGGCGGCAAATCGCCCAGCAGCCCTCAGGGAAAGGTAATCAACGCGCTCACGATTCGCGGCGCCGACCAAGTGAGCCTGCGCGTCACGGTCGCCGAAATTCGGCGTGACATCATCAAGCAGCTGGGCGTCAATTTGAACGGCAGCGGGCCGAACGGAAGCTTCACGCTCGCTCCTCCGTTCGCGATCAACGGCGCGATCACCGCCGCGGCTTCCCAAGCGACCCTGAATTGGTTCAGGGGCAGCGGAAGCCTCAGCGCCACTTTGCAGGCCTTCGAGCGGCAGGGGGTCGCCCACACGCTCGCCGAGCCGACCGTGACCGCAGTGTCCGGCGAAACCGCGAAATTCCTGGCCGGCGGCACGGTTCCCATTCTCAATAGCGTGCAGTGCAATCCCGTTTGCCAGTACGGATTCATCCAGCAGCCCTATGGCGTGACCCTCAATTTTACCCCGATCGTCTTGTCCCCCGGACGGATCCAACTGCGAATCGCAACCGAAGTCACCGATATCGACCCATCCACACAAGTCACGTTCAGTGGGATCACGATCCCGGGGTTCCGGACCCGCAGCAACACGACGACGGTCGAACTGCCTTCTGGCGGCTCGGTCGCCTCCGCCGGACTGATCAGCACGCAGACAGAGCAAGCGATCAACGGCTTTCCGGCGCTGATGAACCTTCCGGTGCTCGGCGCGCTGTTTCGCTCGCGGGACTATCAGCGCAACGAGACCGAGCTTTTGATCACCGTGACGCCCTTCATCGTCCATCCGATCGATCCGAGCCAGGTCGTGCGGCCCGACCAGAATTTCCAGGACGCCAGCGATCCGCAGGGCTGGCTCCTTGGCCGCGTCAACCGGATCTACTCCGCCTCGCAGTCGCTCCAGCCGATGCCTGGCTATGCCGGCAAGATCGGATTCATCACCCAGTAGGCCTTGCGTGCTTCGCCAAAAGTTTCCTTAAGACCTGAGAAAGACAGCGCCCATGGCCGCTCTTCCGGACGCACAACTCTTATCCAAGACGCAAGGCTTGAGGTTGAGCCTCGCCGCCGCGGCCGCGGCCGTTCTCGCCGGCTGCGGCGGCGTTCCCTACGCCTCGTCCGATCCCGCGTTTCCCGGCAACTTCGAGCAGCGTCATCCGATCGTGGTCGCGGCAGCGCCGAACAGCGTCGATCTCTATCCCGTAGGCGGAAGGCTCGACGCGCGCACACGGGCGAATGTCCGCATCTTTGCAGACCGCTATCGCCGCTACGGTTCAGGCGCGGTCGTGATTCAGACGCCTCTCGGAACGAATCCAAACTCGATCGCCGTTTACGAGGTCCGCAGGGCGCTTCTCGCGGCGGGCGTCAGAGGCAGGATCGCGGTCGGAGATTACCTGCCCCCGAACGACGGCGCGGCGCCTCCGGTGCGCGTGTCATTCACAGGGCTCAAGGCGGTCGTTCCAACGTTATGCGGTCAGTGGCCGGAGGATCTCGCTTCGGGCTCATCGGTCGAGGGATGGAAGAACGAACCCTACTCCAACTTTGGCTGCGCCACCCAATCCACGATCGCGGCCCAGGTCGATGACCCGCGCGATTTCGTTCAGCCGCGAGCGGTTGGCCCGTCCGATGTCGCCATGCGCACCCGAGCCATCGAGGCCGTCCGCAACGGCCAGGATCCGAGCACCGAGTGGAAGAACGCCATTCTCACGCCAATCGGCGGCGATCTGCCGACCAACGGACAGTGATTGACCATGAAGGCGCGCTACGCTGACGCCGGAATCGACGGAGACGCGTCCATGGATCGGTCGGTTACGCAAATCGAGCCGGTGCCGCGCGTGTCGATCCAGGCGTTCTGCGAATCGCCCGATATCGCAGCCATTGTCGCCGCCGCGATATCCGATCGCCGGATGGCCAAAGCGCATGTCAAGCAGAACATGGGCGGCGCCGCGGCCGCGCTTGAAGCCTACAAGAGCGCGCCGACGCCGAATGTGGTCGTACTCGAGGCCCCCGCCAGTCGGGATACGCTGCTCGCGCAGCTCGAAGAGCTCGCTGAATATTGTGACGCGGGGACCAAGGTCGTTGTTCTCGGCAAGCTCAACGACATCGTCCTCTACCGGCAGTTGATGACGCGCGGGGTCAGCGAATATCTGGTGGCGCCGTTCGGCGCCGTCGAGTTCATCCAGGCGATATCCCAGCTGTTCGCCGTGCCTGGCGCGAAGCCCCTTGGGCGGGTGATCGCGGTCGTCGGCGCCAAGGGCGGAGTCGGAGCGTCCACCGTCGCCCACAATCTGGCTTGGAGCCTGGCCTCGGTCACGGAAATGGCGACGATCATCGCCGATTTCGATCTCGCTTTTGGAACCGCGGGACTCGACTACAATCAGGATCCGCCCCAGGGCGTCGCGGAGGCGGTGTTCGCCCCGGATCGCGTCGACGCCGTGCTGGTCGAGCGTCTGCTCTCCAAGTGCGGCGAGAAACTCAGTCTCCTGGCGGCGCCCGCCACGCTCGATCGGGTTCTCGACTTCAGCGAGGCCTCGTTCGAACTCGCTGATTGACGCCATGCGCGCCTCGACGCCCTGGATTGTGGTCGATGTGCCGCATGTGTGGTCGGGCTGGGCCCGACGGATTCTCGTCTCCGCCGATGAGGTCATCGTCGTCGCGAGCCCCGATCTCGCAAATCTTCGCAACACCAAAAATCTGATCGACAATGTGAAGGGCGCCCGCCTCAATGACGCGCCCTCGCGCCTGGTCCTGAACGGCGTCGGCATGCTCAAGCGGCCGGAAATCGCCGCCGCGGAATTCGCCAAGGCGGTGGAAACGGATCCGACCGCGATCATATCCCACGACGCCAAGTTGTTCGGCGCGGCGGCCAACAACGGGCAGATGATCGCCGAGATCGAACCAAACGGCAAAACCGCGCAGGTCTTCATTGATCTTGCCTCCACGCTTGCCGGCCGCGCCGAGACGCGGAAGGCGAAAAGAGGCGTTCTCGAGCCGCTCATGGCCAAGCTCGGGCGCAAGAAGAAATGATCGGTTCGCACACGCATCGCGCCATCTCCGCCGAGCGCTCGCACAAGCGCAAAGGATCCTGAGCGATGTTCGGCAAGCGTAGCGGGAGCGTCAGCCCCCAGGCCGCCGTGTCGCGTGTCGCATCGGTGAGCGCGATGGCCGAGTCGCCCAGGCCCGCGTCCGCTCAAACCGCGCCAATTCAGACCGAACGAAGATCGGAGACTTATTTTCAGACCAAGTCGCTGATCTTCGGCGCGTTGATCGAAGCGATTGACCTTGCCGCGCTGTCCAAGCTTGACCCCGAGAGCGCGCGCGAGGAAATCCGCGACATCGTGCACGAGATCGTCACCATCAAGAATTTGGTGCTGTCGATCGCCGAGCAGGAAGATCTGCTCGATGACATCTGCAACGACGTCCTCGGATTCGGCCCGCTCGAGCCGCTGCTGGCGCGCGACGACATCGCCGACATCATGGTCAACGGACCGACGCGATGCTTCATCGAGGTTGGCGGCAAGATCCAACTCACCAATGTCCGCTTCCGCGACGCATCGCAATTGATGAACATCTGTCAGCGAATCGTCAGCCAGGTCGGACGCCGGGTCGACGAATCCTCGCCGATCTGCGACGCCCGCCTGCTCGACGGCTCGCGCGTCAACGTTATCGCGCCGCCGCTCGCGATCGACGGCGCGGCGCTGACCATCCGCAAATTCAGGAAGGACAAGCTGACGCTCGATCAGTTGGTCAAGTTCGGCTCGATCTCGCCGGCCGGCGCGGAAATCCTCAAGATCATCGGCCGCGTCCGTTGCAACGTGGTCATTTCCGGCGGCACCGGCTCCGGCAAGACGACCCTCCTGAACTGCCTGACCAACTACATCGATGCGGATGAGCGGATCATCACCTGCGAGGACGCGGCTGAGCTTCAGCTCCAGCAACCCCATGTCGTGCGGCTCGAGACGCGCCCGGCAAATTTGGAAGGCGTGGGTCAGATCACGATGCGCGATCTGGTCAAGAACTGTCTGCGCATGCGACCCGAGCGCATCGTCGTCGGCGAAGTGCGCGGACCCGAAGCGTTCGATCTCTTGCAAGCCATGAACACCGGCCACGACGGCTCGATGGGCACCCTGCATGCGAACTCGCCACGCGAAGCGCTGAGCCGCGTTGAATCTATGATCACGATGGGCGGCTATGCGCTGCCGATGAAGACGATCCGCGAAATGATGACGTCCTCGATCGACGTCATCGTTCAAGCCTCTCGCCTTCGTGATGGATCGCGCCGGATTACGCACATCACCGAAGTCCTCGGCATGGAAGGCGACGTCGTGATCACGCAGGACCTGTTCGTTTTTGAAATTCTCGGGGAGGACGCTCAGGGAAAGCTGGTGGGACGGCATCGCTCGACCGGGATCGGACGACCGAAATTCTGGGACCGGGCGCGCATGTATGGAGAGGAAGCCCGCTTGGCGGAGGCGCTCGACATCTCGGAAGTCAACGCAGCCTAGCATCGAACGGAGGGAAGCCGGCATGATCAATCCGCTAGCGATCGCAGCCTGTCTTGCGCTTGGATTCGGCGGTCTGGCGTTTGCCTTTGTTGGCGGGGACTCGCGCGCCGACAAGCGTCGCGCGGCGGTCACGAAGACCGAGGCGAAGGCGAGCGTGGCGGCTGGCGTCGATCGGGCGGCGCGCAAGAAGCAGATCGCCGACGGCGTCCGTGACAGTGAAATGAAGGGAAAGCGGCGGCGCGTCAGTCTGGCGACCAAAATTGAACAGGCCGGGCTCTCGATCACCAAGCAGCAATATTGGATCGGGAGCGTACTCCTTGGCCTGATTTGCGGCGCCTTGACCTATCTTCAGTCGAGAAGTTTGTTGCTGACCCTTCTTGTCGTCGTCACGGCCACGGTCGGGTTACCGCAACTCACGTTGGCGCGCTTGCGCATCCGGCGCATCAACAAGTTCGTCTCCAACTTTCCGACCGCCATCGATATCATCGTACGCGGCATCAAATCCGGCCTTCCTCTTGGCGATACGATCCGGATAGCCGCGACCGAAAGTCCCGAGCCGGTGAAGTCGGAGTTTCGAAAAATCGTCGAGTCGCTCTCGATTGGATTGACCTTGTCGGAAGGCATCGAGCGGATGGCGCAAAGGGTTCCGATCGCCGAAACCAATTTCTTTTCCATCGTCATCGCCATCCAGAGCAAGGCGGGCGGAAACCTGTCCGAGGCGTTGGGCAATCTTTCCCGTGTGTTGCGCGAACGCAAAAAGATGAAGGGAAAGATCACCGCCATGTCCATGGAAGCGAAAGCTTCGGCATCGATTATCGGCGCGGTGCCGTTTCTCGTCGTCGGCGCGCTTTACGTTTCTTCTCCTAAATACGTGTCACTACTGTGGACGACAAGTCATGGAAAAATGATCTCCGTGATTGCGATTTTTTGGATGGGGATAGGAATCGCAATGATGAAAAAGATGATCTCATTCGACTTCTAAATCGAGCTTGCCATGCTTGACGAAATCGTCGCTAAGTTCTCTGACGCCCACTTCCTGGCGATGCTGTTCGCGGCGATCGGCTCGGCCGCGACTGTGCTTACCGCCGCGATGCCTTGGCTCCAGCCGGACACCTTGTCGCGTCGCATCAAGGCGGTCAGCTCCGAGCGCGAGCGAATTCGAGCGCGTGAACGCGAACGGCTGGTGGCGTCCCAAAGCACGTCGCAGAGCAAAGGCACGTTGAGGGTCAAGCCGAGCGGTCTCGTCAAGCAATTGGTCGAAACACTCAATCTGTCGAGCTGGCTCAGCACCGAAAAAGCCAAAATGCAATTGGCCATGGCCGGGTATCGCGGCGCAGGGGCGGAATACGCCTTTCTTTCGTTTCGCCTCATCGCGCCAATCAGCTTTTTCCTCGTCGCGATTATCTATCAGTTTCTGATCATCAAATGAAATCAACCTGTGATGATCAAGATCGGCATTGCGATCGCAGCCACTTACCTCGGCATCAAGGCCCCCGAGCTGTTCCTGAAGAACAAGACCAGCAAGCGGCAAAAGGAACTCGAGCGGGCGTTTCCCAATACCCTGGACCTCCTCTTGATTTGCGCGGAATCGGGAATTTCGATCGAACATGCGGTGCGCAAGGTCAGTCAGGAAATTGGCATGGAGAGTGTTTCGATGGCGGAGGAGATGGGGATTTTGGCCGCCGAGATGTCGTATCTGGCCGAGCGGCGGACCGCGTTCGAGAACCTGGGCTTGAGGACCGGATTGGAGTCCATTCGTTCGCTCATCACCGTGCTGTCGCAGTCGGAGAAATATGGCACGCCGCTCGGCGCCGCGCTTCGGGTTCTCAGCCAGGAAAGCCGGGACCTGCGAATGTCCATGGCTGAGAAAAAAGCCGCGGCGCTGCCGCCGGTTCTGACGGTGCCGATGATCCTCTTCTTTCTGCCGGGCCTGTTCGCAGCAATTCTGACGCCGGCCATCGTTCAGATCAACAACTGGAATTAGTTGTTTCTATCGCCCTTTTGGCGGGCGTTCGTCAACCGATCGCTTGCACGTTTCGGGTTACGCTGATTCGCCCGTCAGCACATGATTTGAATTCGTGTCGCAACCCTCAGAAAGATCCGAACCGGCGGTCGTCACACCGTCGTCGCGTGAGGTGGCTCGCCCCGCGCCGCTCGTGCGTCGTCTGCTCGACGCTGATCCCCCCTACCTCGAGGGGTTGAACGAAGAGCAGCGCCGGGCGGTCAAGTCGCTGGACGGTCCGGTTCTCATTCTCGCCGGCGCCGGCGTGGGCAAGACCCGGGTCCTCACCACCCGGATTGCGCACATCGTTTCGACCGGCCGCGCACGCGCTCATGAGATCCTGGCGGTGACCTTCACCAACAAGGCCGCGCGCGAGATGCGCCAGCGGGTCGCCGTCTTCTCCGGTTCGGAGCAGGCGATGCCGTGGCTCGGCACCTTCCACTCGGTCGGGGCCAAATTCTCCGCATGCATGCCGAGCTTGTGGGCTTGAGGCCTAATTTCACCATCCTCAATTCCGACGACCAGCTGCGCCTGCTCAAGCAACTTCTGCAAGCGGAAAATCTGGACGACAAGCGCTGGCCTGCGCGGGCGCTCGCCAATCTGATCGACGGGTGGAAGAACCGCGGCATCGATCCGAAAAGCGTCCCCGCGAGCGAAGCCGCGGGTTTCGCCGGCGGCAAGAGCGCGGCCTTGTATGAGAGCTATCAGGCTCGGCTGAAAGCGCTCAACGCGGTGGACTTCGGCGATCTCCTGCTCGAGCCCTTGCGGCTGTTGCGCGAACACAGCGATGTTCTCAACACCTTCCGCCGACGTTCCGTTACATCCTGGTCGACGAGTACCAGGACACGAACGTCGTCCAGTATCTTCTTCTCCGGCTCATCGCCCAGGCCAACGGCAATCTGTGCTGTGTCGGCGATGACGACCAGTCGATCTACGCCTGGCGCGGCGCCGATGTCGAAAACATCCTGCGCTTCGAGAAGGACTTTCCTGGCGCCAAGGTCATTCGGCTCGAGCGAAATTATCGATCGACCGGGCACATTCTGGCTGTTGCCGCGGGATTGATCGCCCACAATCGCGGCCGGCTGGGGAAGACGCTGTTCACCGACAAACCGCTCGGCGATCGGCCCGAGTCGCTGAAGGGTCGGACAGTCAGGAGGAAGCAGAACCATCGGCGAGGAGATTGAAGCGGCCCAGCACCAAGGGGTTTCTCTCGACGATATCGCGATCCTCGTGCGCGCCTCGTTTCAGATGCGCGAATTCGAGGAGCGGTTCATCGCCCTGGGCCTGCCTTACAAGGTCATCGGCGGCCCGCATTCTATGAGCGAGCGGAAATACGCGACGCGTTGGCCTATCTTCGCTGCATCGCCCAACCCGACGACGACCTCGCCTTCGAGCGTATCTATAACCAGCCCAAGCGAGGCCTCGGCGAAGCGACGCTTGCGATCCTGCATGACTATGGCCGGCGAGCCGGCCTCCCCTGACCCGCGCCGCGCGCGCGCTCGTCGAAACTGAGGAACTGAAACCGCGTCCCCGTCAAATTCTGCGCGGCGTCCTCGATGACTTCGATCGGTGGCGGAAGCAGTCGGCTGAGATCCCTCACGAAGAGCTGGCGCAGCTGGTTCTTGAGGAGAGCGGCACTATCGACATGTGGAAGGCGGAGCGCACGCCAGATGCGGCTGGACGGCTCGACAATTTGAAGGAACTCGTCCGTTCGATGGGCAAGTTTGCCGACCTTGCGGCGTTTCTCGAACACGTGTCGCTGGTCATGGACGTCGACAGCGGCGACGAGGGCGCGCGGGTTTCGATCATGACCCTTCATGCGGCGAAGGGACTGGAGTTTGATCTGGTCTTTCTGCCGGGCTGGGAGGAGGGCCTGTTTCCGAATCGAGCGCTCGCTCGACGACAGCGGCCTCGCCGGGCTCGAGGAGGAGCGGAGACTGGCTTACGTCGGCCTGACCCGAGCGCGAAGGCAAGCAAGGATCTATTACGCCCTCAACCGACGTGTGCGGGGCTTATGGCAGACCTCAATCCCATCCCGGTTCATCCAGGAGTTGCCCGCCGACCATGTCGAATTCGACGAATTCATCGGGTCGTCGGACCGCAACTATGGTTCGTGGCCGCGAGCGGGCCTCGAAACCGGGTTCGCCTCCCGCTATGACACGCCGGGCTGGCGTCGCGCGAAATCCCGGCAGCGCCAGTGGGGCGAAGCGGGCCAGCGTGGGCCTCGGCCTCAGAGCCCGATTTCGAAGGCTCGGTCCACAGACAGGGCGCCTCGACTTCGGCCTTCCACGCGGGCTCGCGCGTGTTTCACAACAAGTTCGGCCCGGGCGCGGTCGTCGCGGTGGACGGCCCGAAGTTGACGGTCGATTTCGACAAAGCGGGACGGAAGCTGGTGATGGACAGCTTCGTCGCCGCGGAGGGATAGCCGAGCGTCAGGCAGCCTTGGTTCTCGGATTCACCTCTTCAGTATAAGCGTCGATGAGCGCAGCGGTCACCGCCGCGGGTTTGTAATGGTGCGGACCGATCTCGCCGACCGGCGTCACCTCGGCAGCGGTTCCGGTAATGAAGCATTCGTCGAATTCGCCGAGTTCGGCAGGCATTATGCGCCGCTCGACGACTTCAAATCCGCGTTTGCGGGCAAGATCGATCACCGTCGCTCGCGTGATGCCGGCGAGGAAGCAATCGGCGATCGGGGTGTAAATCGTTCCGTTCTTGACGAAAAAGATGTTGGCGCCGGTGCATTCCGCCACACGACCCTGCCAGTCGAGCATCAAGGCGTCCGCATATCCGCGACGCTCGGCCCGGTGTTTGGAGATGGTGCAAATCATGTAGAGACCCGCCGCCTTGGCCATGGCGGGAGCGGTCGCGGGGTCGGGCGGCGATAGTCGGCGATATCGAGCCGAATGCCCTTCATCCGCTGGGCGGGATCGAAATAGCTCGGCCATTCCCACACGGCGATGCCGAGGTGGATCGTGTTGCGCTGCGCCGCGACGCCCATCATTTCAGAGCCGCGCCAGGCGATCGCCCGGACATAGGCCTCGGAGAGATGGTTCTTTTTCAACACCTCGGCTTTGGCGGCGTCGATCTCCGCGACGCTCCAGGGGATCTCAAAGTCGAGAACCTCGGCGGAATCCCTTAGCCGGCGGGAGTGGGCGGTCGATTTGAAGATGCGCCCGCCATAGGCGCGCTCGCCTTCGAAAACAGCGCTCGCATAGTGGAGCGCGTGGGTCAGAACATGCACCTTGGCGTCACGCCAATGGACCATATGGCCATCCATCCAGATCCAGCCATCACGGTTGTCAAAGGTCTCGGCGGCCATGGCGGTTCCTCTATTGTAGCGAGCCGGTTTCGATTCTTGGCGATTAGAGCTACATGGACTGCGTCGCTAATGGTGTCTACGGTACCAAGAGGGCTGAATTATGTCAATAGTGCTGACCTAATAGGCTCATCGATGGCGTCCGACGTCTCCAAGCCCGATCCGTCGCGGCAACCGCGCCGCGGCGAAGAGCCAATGTATGAATTGATCGAACAGTTCTTTTTCGCCTACCGCGATTTCGTCGGAGACGCCGATCGGCTGCTCGAAGCTTATGGGTCGGCGCGCTGATCACCGGGTCCTCTATTTCGTCAGCCGACGGCCGGGGCTCACGATCGCCGAGCTTCTGGAGATCTTGCGGATCACGAAACAGAGCCTCAATCGCGTATTGCGAGAGCTCGTCGACAAGAACTTCGTCGAGATCCACGCTGGCGCCCTGGATCGTCGCCGTCGGCAGCTCTATGCGACCCCGGACGGCGAGCGGCTGGCGCTGAAGCTGGCCCTCGTTCAGACGCGGCGGTTCGCGTTGGCGCTGGAACAACTGGGCGACCTGGGTCTCCCATCGGCGGAAGCGTTTCTGAAAGCGATGATCGATCCTCAGAAGGCGCCAAACGACCTGCTGGCCGCTCGGAGCCTGCGAAATGGGCGGGTCAGGCGCGGTGAGCTCGACGTCGACTTCGCTTGCCGACGACGCCGCCCATATTCTCGTCGTCGACGACGATCGACGCCTTCGCGCTTTGTTGTCGAGCTATCTGGTCAAACACGGCCATCGCGTCACAGTCGCCCCGACGGCGGCCAAGGCTCGCGCTTTTCTCGACGGGCTGGCCTTCGACATTATCGTGCTTGACGTCATGATGCCTGGCGAGAGCGGGTTCGATTTCGCCGCCGATTTGCGGGTGCGATGCAAGTGCAGATTCTCATGTTGACGGCGCGTGGCGACCCTGAGGATCGCGTGCGCGGCCTCGAAATTGGCGTCGACGACTATCTCGCAAAACCGTTCGAGCCGCGCGAACTCCTGCTCAGGATCGGCTCGGTGCTGCGACGAACCCGAGCCCCGCCGGCCGGCGGCGTCGAGACCAGCGTCATTCGCTTCGGACGCTTCGGGGTCTCGCTTGAGCGTGGAGAGCTTCGAGCTGGAGAGGATCCGGTTCGTCACGGAGCGCGAGCGCGAGATGCTGCGCCTGCTCAGCGCAAACCCCGGCGCAATAGTTTCTCGCGAAACGCTGTCGGGATCGGGCGGCGCGGCGCAGGAGAGAACCGTCGATGTCCTCGTCAATCGGCTGCGGCGCAAGATTGAACAAGACCCCACCAATCCGATCTACCTCCAGACCGCGCGAGGAGCGGGGTATCGGCTAATCGCTGACCGATGAGCGACCAACTCTCATTCAACAAGCTGCGCCTGCTGGCGCAGATCCGCATGCTTTGGCGGCGCGCGGCGCGCGGCCTTGCGGAGATGCTGCCGAAGGGCCTGTACAAACGCTCGCTCCTCATCGTGATCGTGCCGATGGTGCTGCTCCAAAGCGCGGTGACGCTCGCCTTCATGCAACATCACTGGGACCTGGCATCCGCAGGCTCTCCGAGGCGGTTGCGCGCGACATCGGAGCGCTGACGGACCTCTATCAAAAGCTCCCACCCGGGCAGGACGATGCTTTCTTGACAAATCTGGCGTCCGAAAGGTTCCGCATGGACGCGTCATTGCTGCCGGCGGGTCCCTTGCCCCCCGTCATGCCGCGTACCTTCTACGGCGCATTGGATCCGCTCACTCGCACCCCTCCGAGGGAAATCAGGAAGCAGGTCACACAGCCTTTCTGGATCGACACCGTTGGCCGGTCCGGCTTGATGGAGATAAGGGTCGATCTTGGTAGCCGAGTGCTCCGCCTGGTGACGCGCCGCGCGCTCGCCTATGAGGCGAACGCCCATATTTTTGTGCTTTGGATGCTGGGGGCGATGATCGTCCTCCTGACGCTCGCGATCATTTTTCTGCGCAACCAAATTCGACCCATTTCGCTGGCGAAGGCGGCGGAAGACTTTGGCAAGGGCAGAAATCTTGACTTTAATCCGCACGGCGCGCGCGAGGTCCGGCAGGCGGGCCATGCTTTCATTGAGATGAAACGGCGCGTCGAGCGCGCAACGGAACAGCGCACCGCGATGCTCAACGGCGTGAGCCATGACCTGCGCACGATGCTCACCCAATTCAAATTGTCGTTGGCGCTGCTCGACAATTGAGCCGACGGCGAATTTTTCCAAAAAGACGTCGATGAGATGGGGCAGATGCTCGAGGGCTATCTTGCCTTCGCGCGTGGCGACACCGGCAAAGCCACCGCCCAGGTCAACATTGCATCGATGCTCGAAGACCTCCGGGAGGCTTCCGAGCGGCATGGCGCGAGCCTTGGTGTGGAGACGCGAGGAAATCTCGATATCAATATTCGGCCAATGGCGATGAAACGCTGCGTCGGCAATCTCGTCGCCAACGCCCAACGTCACGCGGACAACGTCCGCGTTCCGGCGACCCTCGAGGCCCAATTCCTGTCGATTGTCGTCGACGACGATGGAGCCGGAATACACCCCGCTTTTCGCGAGGACGTGTTCCGCCCGTTCTATCGCCTGGACGAAGCGCGCAACCAGGATGAAGGCGGCTCCGGCTTGGGGCTCGCGATCGCACGCGACATCGCCCGCTCTCATGGCGGCGACATCATCCTTACCGAGAGCCCCATGGGAGGGCTGAGAGCGGCCGTGCGTATTCCGGTTTAGCCCTGCCGCTCGAGGCGCAAGAAACTTCCCAAGAAACTTAAACCGAAGCGCTAATCCAACGGGACAGCTCGCTCTTCGGACCCGCCCCGGTCTTGGTGGCCACCTGCTTGCCGCCTTTGAACACCATCAAGGTCGGGATCGAGCGGATGCCATACTTGCTGGCGACGCCCGGGTTCTCGTCGACATTGAGCTTGGCGATTTTCACCTTGCCGTTCATTTCGGTGGCGATCTCTTCAAGCGCCGGCCCAATCATGCGGCATGGCCCGCACCATTCAGCCCAGAAGTCCGACGACGGGCCCCTCGGAATTGATGACATCGCTCTCGAAACTCGCGTCGGTGACTTTGGCCGGTGCTGACATGGCGTCCTCGAAGACGGCGTGCTTGCCGCGCTCAATAGCTAGGAACCAACCAGGCGCCGTCAAGCAGGCGGCGCGGCGCGAAGCGCTTCCGTGGGGGCGACCCTGCCTTGACAGGAATGAAGGCGTCGCCTAGCCGAGCCAGCAATGGGGCAGGAACAGGCGCAGATCATCAGGCAGATCACCGGTCTCAGCGAGATCTCGGACCGCTATGACCTGATTCTTTGCGACATCTGGGGCGTATTGCACAATGGCGTGGCCTCTTTTGCGCAAGCCTCGGATGCGCTTGTGACGTTCCGAAGGCGAGGCGGCACAATCATTCTCATCAGCAATGCGCCGCGTCCCTCTCCCACCGATCGCACGGCAAGTGCTGAAGCTTGGGGTTTCGCCGGACGCGTTCGACGCAATCGTCACGTCGGGCGACGTTACCGTCGGATTGATGGAGCGGCAGGCGCGCGACCGGGTCCTCCACATCGGGCCGGAGCGTGACTTGACCCTCCTCGACGCCGTGGCGGACGCAAGCGGCGCGCGGCCAAAACTCGCTTCCCTGGAAGACGCCCAATATGCGCTCTGCACCGGCCTCAGAAACGACGAGGCCGAAACGCTCGATGATTATGAGCCCGAGCTGCATGCGATGGCGAGCCGCGGCATGGCGATGATTTGCGCCAATCCGGACATCGTGATCCACCGCGGCGAGGCTCTCATCTATTGTGCGGGGGCGCTCGCGCGTCGATACGAGGAGCTCGGCGGCTCCGTCGTTTACGCGGGCAAACCCTACGCGCCAATCTACGACCAGGCGTTGACGCTCGCCGAACACATTCGAGGCGCGTCGATCGAGAAGCCTCGCGTGCTCGCGATCGGCGACGGCATGCGGACAGACATCACGGGCGCGACGCGAGCGGGGCTGGACGTGCTTTTCGTCACCGGAGGCATTCACCGGTCCTTGCACAAGGAGACGCTGAACTCGCCGGCCGATCCCATCGAGCTGCAGCTTTTGTACGACGAAAACGCGGTGTGGCCGGTCGCCGCCATTCCCATGCTTCGGCCCTAGGCGGCTCGGGCGCTCCTTGACCGGGCCTCGGGAGCTCATCGTTGGCGGCGTCGGGCGCGCTCCGGTTTTCGCGGGTTCAGGTCGCGCATGCAAAATTCGCTGTTCCAGACGCTCTATTTCGAAGATCTTGTGCTCGGCATGCGTGCGACCATTCGCAAGACGGTCGAGAACGAAGACGTGATCCACTTCGCCGAGCTTTCGGGCGACCACAATCCAATCCATTTGTCGGAGCATTTCGCGCGCAAGACGCGTTTTGGCGGCCGAATTGTTCATGGGCTCTACACCGCGAGCCTTATTTCAGGCGTCATCGGCATGCGGCTGCCGGGCCCCGGCGCTGTCTACATCTCGCAGACCTTGAACTTCCGCGGCCCGGTCAAGATCGGCGACCTTGTCGACGTCAGCGTGGAGGTGACGGAACTGACTAAGGGAACCGCCGCGTCCGGCTGCAGTGCAGTGTCGCGTCGGCGATCAGGTCGTCCTCGATGGTGAAGGCGTTCTCAGCGTGCCGCCGACGCCCAAGCTTAAGTCCCCCGCCGGTTGACCTATCCCGCGCGAAGGGCTGTTGCGTGAGCGAAGAAACGCAGGTACGGGACGGCGGAACCCAGTCGCCGGCAGGACCCAATGACCAACGGCTTCGTGCTCGCCACGGACCCGATGCTGCCGCCGCGCGGGTTCGAGGGCGCGGTCTTCGCAATCGGGAATTTCGACGGCTTGCATCGCGGGCATCAGGCGGTCATCGGACGCACTGTCGCGATGGCGAAAAGAGAGCGGCCCCCAGCGCTTTACTGACCTTCGAACCGCATCCCGTCGATTTCTTCGCCGGACGCCCGGTCGTTTTTCGATTGACGCCGCCGAGCAACAAGGCGGCGATTTGCGCCCGGCTCGGGCTGACAGGCCTCGTTCTCTATTCACTTTGACGCCATGCTGGCTTCGATGAGCGCGGACGAGTTCGTCACAAGATTCTGGTTGAGCGGCTCGGAGCAGCGCGGTCGTCGTCGGGTGGGACTTTCATTTTGGCAAGGGCCGTTCCGGTTCCCCAGCGACCCTGGCCGAGGCCGGTAAAAGGCACGGCTTCGGGGTCGAAATTGTCACGAAAGTGGAAAACGAGGCCGGCGGTTTCTCCTCCAGCGCCATTCGCCAGGCTCTCGAACGCGGCGACCTCGCCGCGGCGGCCCAAGGTCTCGGCCGCAATTATTCGGTTTCAGGCCGAGTGATTTCGGGCCAGCGCCTGGGGCGCACCCTTGGCGTGCCGACGGCGAATATCGCGCTTGAGCCGACCAACCGGCTTGCTCACGGAATTTACGCCGTCGTGGCGCGGATCGACGGGCGCGCCTTTCCCGCCGTCGCCAGCTTCGGCACCCGCCCGACAGTCGATGACGGTCCTCCCTTGCTTGAGGTTCATCTCCTCGATTTCGACGGCGATCTCTATGGGCGCGAAATGGAAGTCGAGTTCATTGAGCGCATTCGGGACGAGCTCAAGTTCAATTCCCTGGACGCGCTCAAGGCGGAAATGCAGCGCGACAAGGAGCGTGCGCGCAAGATTCTGGAATCCTGCTTTCCTGGGCGTCGGCATAAATAACAATTTATATAAGTATATAAGCTCGTTCGCCGCGATCTGGAGAGGCGGAACTAAACGGGGTCATAACGCACTGAAAACATTAGGGGGCGCCGGTAAAATTG
>CAVPPX010000075.1:0-68502 GCA_963707355.1 uncultured Alphaproteobacteria bacterium
GCTAGAGGCCCTAGCGGGCGCCTGCCTGCGTCGCTCCATACGTGGCCTGAGCAACTGTGTATTGGTCACCAGCTGACGAGTCCAGTTGTTGAATCAGGTCGTTGCATGAAAAGGGAGAAGTCTTGAGGTAATCCTTAGCCGCTTGCACGGCCTCGGCGTTCCAGTCCACCGTGAGGCTGTCAACAGCGGCAGTCGCATCGTTGACCGAATACCCACTACCAGCCGACGAGTCCAGTTGGTCAATGAGGCCCTGCTGCGAAAAGGCCGACGTGCTCAGGTACTGCTTGGCTTCCGCCACTGCGCTCTTCTGCTGCTGCGTCAGGGCGGGAGTTGTGACGGGCGGGGCTGTTGCGGGCGGCGCTGTTGCGGGCGTCTTGACTGGCCGTGATGCGCAGACGACCTTTGCTGCGTTGCCCGACTTGGCCACCGAAAGGGACTTTCCCGAACGGGTGATCGAAACGCTCTGACCACCACTCAAACCGACCGTCTTATTGCTCGTCTGGTAACTCGAAGCGCTAGAGGATCGTCCGCAAGGGGCCTTTTTAGAATTCTCGGTGTCCCAGACCGCCGAGCCTGAGCGTGGTGGCAGCGATGTACCTCGTGTGTGGGTCGAATAGGAACGATTACGCCTCTTACGGGGAGTGGCAATAATCGCCACGACGGATGACTCGTTACGCCGTTCTCCTATCCGGGAGACCACAGCTGCCACGATGAGGTTGGTGCCTGATCGGCAACGCATGACGTTTCGTGCACGAACTGGTAGTAGGTGCCCTCACCTGAGAGTCCGTCCTGGGCGATCAACGGGTCCGCATTCGAGGTGATGGTGAGGCCAAACGAACAGAAGCCCTGAGTAGCTTGCACGGCAGTTACCACATGAGTCCCAGTGGCGCTTACGCCGACGATGGGTCGCTTCGAAGATGAGTAGGGCACATTTGTCGCACCGTCGACCCATTGGTAGCTGGGGAGTTTGGCGTTCAGTATCGGCACGCTGAGAAAGCCTGGCGGCAGCGGGGCCGCCGAAAAGGCAGCGGCATTGGAAGCAGTACCGCCAGATTCCATCACCTTTTCCAGATTTGCGAGGCCGGAGCCAATATTGGCAAGAGACTGTTTGAAGCCATCCCAGGATCTCACGACGGCAAAACTGCCGGCAGCGACAAGAACCGTCACGACAAGAACCGTCACGACTCCTAATGTGATCCAAACTCTTCGGTGGTGGTCGCCGAAGAGGGGAGGAGGAGGGGCACCGGCTGGGCTTTGACCGATCGCAGTTGAGTCATGCCAGACGTCGGTCATTGGTCAATAGCTCGACGGATTGGGAGCCTCGGGACCGCTCCCCTGCGGGGGGTCGTTCTGTAACGGTTGGCCCATGGAGTGCTGATCCAGCCGCCGATTACGGAGCTTGCGGGCTCGCCATGCAGTGATGAGACTGACGCCTACGACCAGGCCTCCCAGATTGACCAGGATCTCTTGGGTCGTATTCGCCGGAATCACGAGCTTGGGTGACGACGGGCGGGGCAGCGGGGGCAGCATTGCAGTGGCAAGGATGAGACCCAACGAGACGGAGATAGTCATAATGACGACCTGGCTCTGGATCATCCTGCGCCGCCAACCTGGGCCGGTCAGATCATTGAGCATCCATCGGTGCCACCAGCTGGGTAGACGGCCCCCCATTCGGTAGAAGAGCCAACGCCACAGAGGGGGTCTCATCCGCCAGCGGGCACGCAACCCGCCAAGGACAAGGTTGAGAGCCATTGCCATGGTCAGTCGACGCTGTCCATCGGGCACTAAATCGAGCGTGGTCCCGACGATCTCGTCGCCCCGTTCGGTGCGATCAGGAATGGGCCAAGCCCGCACCAAGGTCCGAACCTGTCGTTCGACCGACATCACGCTAGGGCCCCTCGTATTCGGGGCTGCAGGCGCTTCGTGGCGGCTTGCAAGGTTTCCCTTCGATGTGCCGCCTCGGTGCGAACTGCGGTCAGTCCAGACTTCGTAATGCCGTAATAGCGCCGCAATCGACCGTCGACCACCTCTTCCTTCGTGGGCTTGATGAGGCGTTGCTCACTGAGTCGGTCGAGCGTGCCGTAAAGGGTTCCGGGGCCAAGCTTGAGGCGGCCGCCCGAGAGCCGCGTTACTTCGCCGATGATGCCGTAGCCGTGCAGCTCCTGATCGGCCAGGGCGGCCAAGGTCAAGAAAGTCGCTTCACGCATCGGGTGGTGATTCATATCTTGAGTATGTATCAGGAGCCGATATATATCAACCCTTGATCGGATGCTCCAGCGGGGCATAGAGTCAGGTGTCGCACACGAGACCGCAAGGAGTAAAGATGGCTGATCATCGGCTGGTGGCGGTCATCTTGGAGGTTTCCGACCTCGACAGTTCGGTTGATCTTTACCGAGACGCATTCGGCCTGGACCTCCACCCAGGTGACAACGCTGTTGACGACCGGTGGACGGGCGGGTGCCATGCCGAGATTTCCTGGACTGAGGGTGCCTACCTTCACTTCTCCCTCTATCCCGCCAAGGAACAGCCGACGTCCGCGTACAGGTCAGCCTGTCCGTCGACAACATCGAAGCAGCTCATGCAGCCGCAGTCAGCGCCGGCGCTCGTGTCCTTCACGAACCTCGTCACGAGCCCCGGGGTCGGAGCGGACGCTATGCAGACCTCGACGGAAACGTCATTGAGTTGACCCAACATGCATAAGTGACCGCCACCTCCTGCTATGCCCTTCGCCAGGATTGGGCGTGGCCGACGGGGCACAAGAAAGGGGGAACGAATGTGTAAAACATGCGATAGGGAGAAGCGCCGGACTGCGGGGAACTGGACATGAGGTTCATTGGCTGGCGCCAAGCGGTGTACGTGTACGCAGTGTCGATTGTGTTCGGCTTCGGGTTCTATTAATGCTCTCGCACCGACACGATTGGTGGGGGTGAGGGTGCTCCTAGTTGTTTATGTAATAGCGGCCGAGGGCGTCTTTCTCCTCTGGCGTCGGAGACCGAACGCTAATCCGTAATCGTTTCGATTTACACGGGTCCGTGATCATTGAAGCGGTGACCCTGTCTCGACGAACTGTGTGAGGGTGATGGTGCGTTGGGGCGTCAGTCGCCCGATTGCCCCCTACCTGCCGGAATCGTGCCAGGAACACAGCCCTAGTCCAGATCGGCGGCGGCTCCTGCTGAACCGGCATGTTGACGAGCTGCACAATCACCAGGGCAAAGCACAACAACATGACGATTCCGAGCCAGCGGATTCGCCTACCCAACTGAGCCTCTACCTCTGAGGGGGGTCAGATGCGCCACGCCAGTCGAGCGTTGCATGGTGAGGACTGTATGCGCTAGGGCGAAGCAATGGGTGTCGATCAGCACATTCCGATCTGCGGTACAGATGAGGCAGTTCCGGTCCCCATGCCAATGGATAGGACCATGGTCGGTCGAGGTGGAATGTCTCACACGCCCAAGCCCGGCGCATGGGGACACTTTCTGGGAGCGGGTGGGGCGTACGAGACGCCAAAGATGGATAGCGACTGGCGCCACGAAGTGCGATTGTGGAACAGGCGCCTACGGTGGTCGTGTGTCAGCGAGGTCCCCCCTTCTTGACATGGCGGTAGTTCAGGAGCTTGAGCGAGCCGCATCAGCGCACTTCGGATTGCAGTGGACCAACGATGGATTCACCGACCTGAGGGACCGGGCTTCTCACCCCTCGGGGATCTTCCACGGTCGGCCACTGTCCGTGTTCGCGAAGCTGAGCTTTTCGGTAGATGCACGCAGGCTCTTCGCAGCGGAGCTGGATGGCTTGGAATTGCTTCGCAGGCGTGCCCAGGTTGCAACCCCCACTCCCATAGGCCCGGGTGTGGTCGACCTTGAAGCCGGGTCGATGCTCCTCTTCGAGGCCCTGCCCGAGCGCCTCCCCCTTGATCGAACTCCGGAGGATTGGCGATCAATCGGCTATACCCTCGCTGCCCTTCATCAAGTGCACTCCGAGCAATTCGGGCTGGAACTCTTCAATGGCTACTTCGGCCCGCTTTCACAGGACAATCGTCCAGTCGCCTCAGATACGTGGGCCGACTTCTACACCGAGCGCCGAGTGCTCCCTCGCCTCCGCTCGGCCGTTGACTCCGGACACCTGCCGAGCGACGTGGCCTCTGAGGTCGAGCGGCTCGTAGAGAGGATGCCCGCTCTATGCGGGCCCGAACCATACCCGTCGCTATTGCACGGCGACGCCCAGCTGAACAACTTCTTGAGCGGCCCGAGCGGGGCCATCGTCATAGATGTCGCTCCCTACTTCGGGCATCCCGAGCTGGACTTGGCGCTTATCGACGAATTTGAGACCGTGCCCACAAGTGTGGTTGAGGCGTACCAAGAGGTCCTAACCATTGACTCTGAGTTCGCTGACCGGCGCGAACTCTGGCGGATTTTCAGCTACCTCGCGATTGTAGATGTTGAGGGCGAGAGCCCCTTCGGACAGAGGTTCCTTGGCCAGCTCATCGAAGCGTTGCATCGGTACCAATGACGGATCGGCTTGCGGCCCCCATCATTCGGGCCACGGAGACCGTGCTTCAGTTCCGCTCGTTTGAAGCACCTCGTGTCTCAATCAAACTCGGCCTACTCCAGCCCGGCGCTGCCGCTCAAGCGATTCGCCCTCTGTCAACGATTCGACCTTTCCTTTAGTGGAGAACTGCTTCTTAGCGTCGAAGCTTCGATTCCACAGTCCAGCTGCCCAAGCCTCCTCCAGTTCCTCATCGCTGAAACTCTTGGCCCGGGCGGACATATAGGCACCGAGAAACTCCTGGGTCTCGTCAATGCTCGCCTCGGTTCCGGCGTACGTGGCTGGATACACCGCCGCAGCGAGGCCGACGATGACCGGCTCCGGAGCTGCAATGACGCTGTCCCAGTCGAATGCAGCAAGCAAACCGTCACCCGCCCAGCGGAGGTTGGCCGTGTACCAATCCCCGTGTCCGATGATCGGTGGTCCCCCAGAGATTTGGAGTCGATCACGGGCCGCCCAACCCGATTCATCGATCCAGGCCGGTCCATTCACCTCATTCAGATCGATGTCTCGATCATCGGGCCACGGCCACAGATCCGTGCCGTCCGAAGGAGATGTCCATGGGGGCGCTGGGTCGAGCGTGTCCAACTCCTCCGACTTCGGAGCCAGAGCAACCAAATGGGCCAGTGCTTCAGCGAAGGGTTCTGGAGATCGCCCGGAGTTGGGGAAGGGGTCGCCGCCAACGATCATCTTCTCGGCGCTCGCAACCCCTCCCCCTCACCGAAGGGCTCCAAATCGACGACAGGTTCGGGGCACGGGAATCCTCGCTCGAATAGGGCATGATGTGCATCAGCACAGGCCACAAGACGACCCGACGTTCGACGGACCTTCACTACAACCTGGGGACCCGAGATCAGCCTGATCCCAATGACGGCGGACAGATGGCCATAGCGGAACAGTTCCTCATCGATCCCGGAACCGAGATGATCCCGACACCACCGATCCACCTCCCAGGGTTCGACCTCGATCAGTTGGCCATGCACCACGACATTTTGATCGGGTATTCGCTCGTTTGAAAACTGCTGGTATTTGAACCCCGCTCCGGACCTCAGCAGACTGACCGGATGCTAGTGATTTGGAAAAGAATACATGGGATCAGTGCCTTAACCCCCGGAAACAAAGAGAACGTTGAGGAACTCAAGATTCTCCTCCGGCCAGCAAAGAAGGTGACACCGGGCCACTATCCAGTGAGCAAAGACGTGGGGAAGGTGAGCAACGACGGCGAATATTTGCTGGCGCTGAGCAGCAAGTAGCTGCCGTCATCGTTGGCTCCTCTTCGGCGGAATGCGTGTGACCAAGTGGATGGTGCTCTCCTTCTGGATGTTGTAGTCCGCCAGAGTCCGACCATCCTCCAACTGTTTTCCGGCAAAGATCAATCTCTGCTGATCAGGGCTGATGCCTTCCTCATCGCAGATCAAATACTTGAGGCGCTCGACTGAATCGCTCGACTCCAATTCGAAGGAAAGGGTCTTCTTCAATGTCTTGACGAAAATGGTTTGTGACTGCGGACCACCGACCAGATGTGCGACCCCTCCAGATCCGCAGTTGGCATGCTGAGCGGAGCGCTGCGAGGATGTCCGAGCGATCTGAGCTGAGGAGCTTGAAATGCCAGTGGCCAGAGTGGCAACAACAATCAGGCTGGCTCCGGCGGCCGCTCCAACCATCCCCCTCATCGTGAACATTGCATCTCCCTCGGCTTCTGCCATTGATTCCTGTTCGGACGATAGACACCGAAAGTGGCAGCGGGGGCTATTCCAAGTTGCCGGAGTGTTGCTCTTCCACTACTAGGAATCAATGCCCACGAGCTTTCGGCCAAGTGGCGACAGAGCCACTGGTGCCCACGGTTCGGTGTGCTGATGTCCCGGCAGATCGTTCCAGGCACCATGGCATAGCCCTGTCTCCCAACATTCCGAGAGTTCACTGGCCAATGTTGCGGTGTGGGGAAGCATCTGCACATAGAAGGCATATCGAGGTGCGTTGCTCACATTTTTCGAGTTCGAGTGGGGAAGCCGTGATGACCACAACACCACGTCGCCCCTGTTCATGGGCACGGAGACGATGTCGCCATCTGAAACTGAAGCGTGCCATTCGTCATGAGACGGAAATCGAATGGGCGATTGTGGCCAACGTTCTGGATGACGATGCCAGCCCGGAACACAGCGAAACCCACCATGACCGGTTGGGGTATCGGTGAGGGCCACCGCACCTTGTATGTAGTTCAACTCTCGGTCATGAGGATCGTGGTCCCAATGGACTGGCTGTGGAGTTGGCTCGCCATCTCGCCACGGAGGCGTGAACCGGCAGCGATCCAAGCTGACCAATAGCTCATGTGTTCCCCAGAGTTCTGACCACGCCTGGTACAGGGAGGGGAGTTGCCGAATCGCCCATTGGGTCGGGTGACCCCACATGGCCACTATGTCGAGAAATGGTTGCGGTCGTGAGTACCAAGAGTCGGGGCTGGCATCGATCCCGAGATGCTCATCTATAGCGCACACAAGGTCCGCACAGAGCGAGGCCGGTACGGCCTCTGGCACCACCACGAACCCGTCTCGATCAAAAGCGACACGATCCAACGGCACCGACCAATCGTGCCCGACACGCCCGAAGATTGCCAACGTCCACAGACAGGTGGAGAGTCATCCACCGGACTTGAAAGTGGCCACGGCTCTCATTACCAGCGGGCAGACTGACCTTATGGCTGTGGAGCGATGCGATCAATGCGGGTACGACGCAGATGACTGGAGCGACTCAAGTGCGGTAACGGCCATCGAAGGGTTGCCCGCCCGCTGGCACGAGGCGTTGGCGGGCTTAACCTCAGAAGAACTGCATCGACGACCGATTCCGTCAATGTGGTCCATCGCCGAATATACGGATCACGTGCGTGAGGTCCTCTTCGGCATGCGCTTTCTTCTTGACACAGCCATAACAACCCCTGGAGCCGATCTCGGAGAGTCCCCGTCATCACCGTTCGATCCCGAACCTCGCCATATCGAGGTAGAACTGGCATTAGAGGGTATTGAGCACGAAGCGACCGCATTACGGGAACGCCTGACCCAGCTTTCTCCCGACCAATGGAACTTGACAGTGAAGTTGGATGGGGATGATGTCAACCCGCACTGGATTGCACGACACGTGGTGCATGACGCCACCCATCACCTTGGCGACGTGGCACATCTTCGGGCCGCACTCTGACCGACTGGGCATTTCAGTTCGCCAGGATTGTGCGTGGCAGCGATGGACCTCGTGAGGGGGTCATATAGGAACCATGTGGAGAAACCGTGGCGACGCATTGGAGCGGATGCAGGGCCGCAGGGGCGCTACTCCGTCGTGGGACTTGAGCGCTTCGCCCCTTCTGAAATGCGGTTTTCGGAATCCTCCAAAATAGCTTGCGCTTGCGCCTTCGGATCGTCACTGGACTCTTCTTCACGAGGTCTGCCATCAGCACGAGACGCCACCGTCTCATCGTCGGGCATATTACCTAGCTCCTCGATGACCTCATCCATTGATCCTTGGTCTTCGCTCATCGAAAGTGTCTCCCTGAAAGTAAGGTGTCGTAGGGAATGGTATCCGCCGTTGCCGATCAGCTCGGCTCAATCCCGGCGATGTGAGACCCCGGCAGACGACCTTGGTCGGCGTGGAAGAATTGACAGATGCTCGGCGATCATCGGGTTGAATCCGCTGACAATGACTCCGCAGTCACATTGCCTTCCGAAGTTGAGATTTACCTCAACCTGCTGGCGGGTGGGGTGTCGTCCATACTGGGCGAACAACTCGTTGGCACCTATCTGCATGGATCTGCGGTGCTCGGAGGCTTCAATCCGAAGAGGAGTGACCTCGATGTCCTCGTGGTGGTCAGTGGGACTCTGACGCCAGGCCAGAAACTGAAGCTTGGTACGGACCTGTCGTCACAGACATTGCCCGTTCCTGCTGAAACGCTCGAAATGAGTGTGATCACGTTGGGCACTGCCCAAGTGCCGACGACCCAGCCGGCCTACGAACTTCACATCAATACGCTTGATGAAAAGGCAGCCGATGGCAGTGGAAAGTCAGATCCTGACCTAATCCTCCATATACCCGTGGCTCGTCAAAGCGGCCGGATCCTAGGAACCGGTCAGTCGCCTCGTGACGTATTTGGAGTCGTCCCACGAGAGCTGGTGCTCACGGAAATGATTCATGAGTTACGGACAGCTCCTGAAGCCGCACAAGTCACGCCGCAATACCTAATCCTGAATGCGTGCCGGAACATTGCCTATCTTGACGAGGGAAGGTTTTATTCGAAAATGGGCGGTGGGAGGTGGTTTGTCAATCATCATCGGGAACTTGACGCAGAGATAGTCGAAGCTGCGATCATTCGCCAAGCAGCCCCAGACGAGGCCGTCGCCATCGACTTGGGTTCAGCTATTTCCTTCGCTGGAACAATGGCTGATCGGCTTCAGAAGTCCCTAGGATGACCGCCCACACGGGAGGAGCAATGAGAAAATGACCAAAACGGGTCCCCCATGGGTGCCCATCAGCCACGCCCAGGCCTGGTGGTCTCAGGCAATGGCTACGGTGCGTTGATGCCCTCCCCGAATGTTGTGTACCGATGGATCTGATCAATCGATGGAGGCGTTGTCGTTGGGCCTCGACTTGCTCGGACACAGCAATGAGCTGGTAAGGAAGTGGGGGAGAAGTGGCTTGTTTCAAACCCCAACAAGTCTGAATCGGCATTGGCAAGAGACAAAATCATCCAGAAGTCACACGTGTATCCAAAGGTGGGCAGTCGTCCCGTCGGGAACGTCAGTCGAGATCAAATCCAGTCCATTGTCAATAGATAGACCGGCAAACCGTCAAGTGTTCGGCGTCAGTTCACGTGCATGTCCGCACTGTTCAAGTTCGCCGAGCTAAACGAATGGATTCTGCGGTCTCCTTGCCGCAGGATTCTTTTGCCAAAGGTGGTGAAGGCTGACCGACACCTGCTGACACCCGCTGATATCGCGAATTTGGCTAAGGCAATGGACAAGCGATTTCGTGCCTCGGTCTGGGTTGCGGCTGAAACGGGCCTTCGATGGAACGAAATCTACGGGTTACAGATTGACGACGTTGACACGGAGGGACGAACGCTCACGATTCGCAGGGGTTTGTCTCGTACTGGCACCGGAGCGTCGGTGATCGGGAACGTTGGAAGCGTGAAGGCGGAACCTCGGACCATTTCGATATCGGCCCAGCTGTCCGAAGTTCTCGTGGAGCATGTGGATCGACTTGAAGTCCGAACGGAAAATGCGTGGCTCTTTCCCGGCGCTGAGGGAGGCCTGGTTCGATACACAAACTGGCGGAGTCGTCATTGGCTCACAGCACTCAAGACCTCCGGACTTGCCGATGTGGTTCCCAAGCCAGGACTCCACGATCTCCGACGTCTCTCGGCAACTCGGATGCATCTCGACAAGGTAGATTTGCCGACCGTGATGCATCGAATGGGACACAAGACGGCGAGCATGTCGCTTGAGGTCTACGCCCAGCCTGACCGGGCGGCAGATCAGGCGCAGGCCGAGACGATGGCAAGCTATGTGTTCAGTGAGATGTCGCACGTGGGTCGCACGACCTGAATTGTGCATCAAGCTTGGTCAGTTGGGTTGACCCTCTGACCAGGTAGTTTCACCCGAAAGGGCGCTTAGCTCAGCTGGTTAGAGTGCTGCCTTCACACGGCAGAGGTCGTGGGTTCGAGTCCCGCAGCGCCCACTTTTTGACCACGAGGGATTCACGGCTCTTCGGAGTTCAGCGGGGTCTGGTGGCTCTGACCGTGTCCGGTTTCGCCACCGTTACCTCGCCCGGACCTCGCAATTCGGGGGACACGGTCCCACGGGAACATTGAACCGGTCGGTTACTTGCCAGGTACACCTGGCAGCACGCCGGTTTCGGGTCTTCCTAGCCCGGTGTCCGACAGATCCACGGACCTCCAGAGTTCGGGGGCACTACCAGTCGAGCTTAAGGATCTCGCGCATCGCCGCCTCGAAGTCGTCGAAACTCGCACCCTGGCGGCTCTCGGCGATCAGCTCGGCGTCGGCACCGACCGGCAGGCGGAGCGGACGTTGCTCTGCTTCTAGCGCATCGCAGATCTTCGTTGCCACGAGCTCGGGACCCGGTGCCGGCCCCCCGCCACCAAGAACACCCATGGCGCTCTCCCACATCGTGGCCAGCTCGGCGTAGGGTCCGGGTTGGCCGCGGAGGTCCACCATGTTGTCCCCGAAGCGAGTCGCAATCGCGCCCGGTTCCACCACGAGCACCTTGACGCCGAAGTGGCCTACCTCTAGGTGCAAAGACTCGGACAGTGCTTCAAGGGCGAACTTGGACGCCGAGTAGAACCCGGCCAAGGGACCGCCGACGATTCCCGCGACGGAGGTGACGTTGACGATCGTTCCCGTGCCCCGTTCGCGCATAGCGGGGACGAAGGCCTGGATCATGCGCGCCGCGCCGAAGAAGTTCGTCTCGAACGCCCGGCGAACCTCGACGAGAGGCACCTCCTCCACCGGTCCCTCGATCCCGAAGCCTGCGTTGTTCACCAGGACGTCGACGGGGCCGACAGCGGCCTGCGCAGCGGCCACGGACTCATCGGAGTCGACGTCGAGGGTCAAGGTACGCGCGACGGCCAGATCGGCGATCGACTCGTACCGTCGTGCGCTGGCAACGACCTCGTAGCCCCGTGCGGTCAGCTCCAGGGCGGTTGCCCTCCCAATACCACTCGAACACCCGGTCACGATTGCGCTCTTGTTTGACATTCGGCACGTCTAGCGCCAAGGGGCGAGAGCTGTCAAAGGACTATTGCTTCCTTCGAAGGTGGACCCGGTCCTATGCATCAGACCGAGAGGTATCGACCAAGAGACGTTTGCGCGGGCATCTGATTCCGATCCCTGTCGGGGTGCCCCCGTACATTGATCTTCTCTGAGGGTCCACCTAGCATGGAGTAGTCACTTTCGCGAATGGCGCACCCCGCTGAAATCCGAAGGGCTTGTCCGCCGCTCTTTGCGGCCTGGGGACACCTGTCCCCGTCCGTCCGATCACCTGTACAACTCTGCCACCTAACGGCACGTCGGGGCCACGGTTGACGGCTGCACCCGTACGTTCTGGGGCGCGTGTTCAGGGAAACGCCCGCGATCGGCGAGCGACCCCGAGCCGTTGTGGCCTCAAGCGGTCGTTGCAACAACTGAATGATTGGCGGACAGTGATGTCGTCGATCAGGAGGTGCACGAATGGCACGGTTCTCGCCCGAGGACAAGGAAACGATTTGGGACATGCGCGAAGCGGGAGTGCCGGTCAAACGCATCGCCAAGCACCTGGGTAGGCCGAACTCCTCGCTGCGAAAGTTCATCGCCGATGCCGGCGGCACCCGCCCGACGGCACGCGAGCGCTCTGAGCTGCGGCTGTCCTTAGAAGAACGAGAGGAGATCTCCCGGGGGCTGGCCGCTGGTTATTCGATCCGGGCCGTCGCCGAGGCCCTGGGCCGCTCTCCCTCGACGGTGTGCCGGGAGGTCAACGCCAACGGCGGGAGGAGGAAGTACCGGGCGCTGGTGGCCGACCGGGCGGCGTGCCGGCGGGCGCTGCGACCCAAGCGGGCCAAGCTCGCCCAGTGCCGCCGGCTCCGAGGCGTCGTCGAGCGCAAGCTCGAGGCCAAGTGGTCACCCCAGCAAATCTCGGCGTGGTTGGCTCTGGAGCACCCCGATCGCCCGGAGATGCAGGTGTCCCACGAGACCATCTACCAGTCACTCTTCGTCCAAAGCCGTGGTGCGCTGCGCAAAGAGCTCCACTCGTGCCTGCGCACTGGTCGAGCCATGCGCCGGGCCAAGGCCTACACCAAAGGCAACGTCGGCCAGGGCCAGCTGAAAAACATGGTGATGATCTCCGAGCGTCCCGCCGAGGTGAAGGACCGGGCCGTCCCGGGCCACTGGGAAGGCGACTTGATCTTCGGCAAGAAGATGACCTCCATCGGGACTCTCGTCGAGCGCCACAGCCGCTACGTGATCTTGCTCAAGCTCCCCAACGGCCACGGCGCCGAGGCGGTGCGCAAGGCCATGACCAAGCGCATCTTGACCCTCCCGACTCAGGTGCGACGCTCCATCACCTGGGATCAGGGCAAGGAGATGGCCGAGCACGTTGCATTCACCGTCGAGACCGGCGTCCAGATCTACTTCTGCGACCCCAAGAGCCCCTGGCAACGCGGGAGCAACGAGAACACCAACGGACTGCTCCGCCAATACCTGCCAAAGGCCTCTGATATTTCGCAGTGCACCCAGCGGGAGCTCGACGCCATCGCCCGCTCGCTCAACACGAGGCCTCGACAGACACTCGAATGGATGACACCATCTCAGGCGTTCGCCGACGCCGTTGCGTTGACCGCTTGAGGCCACAGTCGTTCCGGGGCACTTCAGGTCGGAGCGATACCGGATGGGTCTCGAGCTCGTCCAAGTCCGGGTCCGAAACGCTCGGAAACGGCACTTATGCGACTGCCGGCCGGGTTGGGGGGCTAAGGCACGCCCGAGGGTACGCTCCTCCACGCATTCATCGCAGAGGTTGGTTAGCGCGACATGCCAGCCGCTTCAGTGGAGTCGGAGCTCGGCCGAGAACTCCAGTCCCCGAGCGCGGCCGCCGGACTACGACGAGAGTTCAGCCCGGCGCGACCACCAGGCCTCGGCGGCGGTCATTGCGCTCTCGGCCTCGTGGATGCCGTCGCCCACGAGCCCTGCGGTGGCAGCCCAGTGCAAGGGTACAAGGGCTAGAGCCCCGGGGAGCCAACGGTGCTCGTCGCGAGTCAGCGGTTCCGGAGCCGTGCCTTCGTAGGCGTCGAGCAGTCGTCGCGGCTCGAGCAATTCGCCGCCCTGTGCGACGTGGTGCAGGCTGGCCGCGATGTCGTACAGCCGCTCCCTGACCCTCGCAAAATCCAGGTCGAAGGTGGCCCATGAGCCGTCTGACAGTTCTCCCGCGTTGCCCAATTTGTAGTCCCCATGAATCGGAGTGCATGGCAGTTCGACCTCCTTCCGGAGCTTGGAGAGCTCGCCAGTCAGTTGGCGCATCCGATGCACGACCGGCTCGCTGCGGGGTCCGAGCCTGCGGCGTGTGAAGCCGACCGAGTAACGCAGTTGGCCGAAGGTTCTGTGGTCGTCGAGGGGTTCGGGCGGACTGGGCTCCCAGACTGCTTTGAGCGCAGTGTGAAGGCGTCCGAGCTCCTCGAATAGGCGGACGTAGGAGTCCTCGTCCGCCCGTGGCTGGACGTGATCGATGAACTCCTCAATCTCAGCCCAACGATCAGCGACCCTCAGGAGGTCGCAGCCGGAAATCCGAATCGGCCGAGCGACGCGGACTTGCGTCCGCTGGAGCCGCTCCCGCAGGCGCCGCAGTCCCGCTACCCGGCCGCGGCGGACCCAGGGCCTATGAACCCGGAGGACAACCGGCGGCTCAGCGTCTATCCGCACGTTGAGGTTGAACCCACCGCCAATGTCTGCCCATCCGGCCCCTCGCGCGACGCGGGCGATCAGGGCCGAGACGGCCGGGTCATCTGGGCTGGCTCTAGGTCCGAACCAGCGCGGCAAGGGAGGGGGAGAGGTCGAAGCTTCGATTCCGGTCATGGCAATGGCCCACCAGCGCACCCGAGGAAGGGTCCGCCGGCGAGCATGGCGCAATCTTGCCGCAACGCTATGACGGCCGGCACCCCGCCAGCACTTTCAGCCCGCCTGATCACCATCGTGGAGACGAGTAGCTGGTCGGTCGAGCCACTGGGCACTAGCTAGTTGATATTGCCGGCTACATGGCTCCCGTGCCAGCAGTCGCACCGTCCGTATCGCTAGTTGCGTTATGCCAGAAGGGGGATTCCGGCGGCGTAGTCCGCGGCTATGGCTACAGCATCGACTCCAGTCGGTTCGCCATTTCCCGATAGCGATTGACCGGAATGAGGTGTACACCGTCGAATGCCGCAGACTCTCGAAGCTGCTCGATCAGGTCACACGCAATCGCGACCCCGGCATCTCGGTCGGCATCAAGTAGCCGGATGATGCGTTCAGGTACGGCCAACTGAGGCACCTCGGCTGAGAGCTTTCTCGCCATTGAGACGCTCGATAGAACCATGACTCCGGCAAACACCGGACCGTCGAAGTCGAAGGTTGTGCGCCAACGGATGAGATCTTCCACGGAGAACGAAACCTGAGTCAGCAAGAAATCCGCTTCTTGCTTCCAAGCCGGAATCGACCGCAGGCCGGTTGCCACGCCGATGCGGAATCCTTCACCGACATCTGGACGGTGAGCGAACTGTCGTGCTTCGGCGATCATCGAGCGGACCGAGAGATCGTCCGACCGAGCCCCCGTTTCCGGCCGGTCCCCGTAGACGAAGAGAAACTCATTTACGCCATACGCCGTCGCCGTCAGAAGGTCCCGGTGAAAGCCAAGCACGTTGCGGTCCCGAGCGTTGATGCAGGCAACCGAGCGACCTCCCATGAGCTGCACCTCATGAGCGACCGCGATGCTCGAGACGGTCGACCTTCCGATGTGATTATCGGGAATCAAGAAAGCGCTCGCTACGTGACTCAGCATCCCAATCTGGTGGCGTACATGCGTCAGATCCGGCCGAGTGGCGGGCTCGATTTCACAGATGATCTCGAAGGCCTTGGGCACCGACAAATGGTACTTCCGGTAAACCGTAGGGTGCCCCGATCGCCGGCACGGCGTCATGGTGCCGCTGACAGCCGGTCCCGGGGCTAGCCCAGACGAGTCGCGGTGATCAGGACGGTCTCGAAGTTCATGACGAACGAGCCGCCCTGATCGTCGATGGCCGCGCCGATGGCTTCGAACAGGCAATCTCGGACCGCTGGTTCGAGGGCGGCGTGGTCGCTCCGTGAGACAAGCTGGTCCAGCCACTCATCGCGCCGATAGGCCCGCGTCCATGGGAACCACTTCTCTGTCGGCGCGCCGAAGTCGGGCACCGCTGAGACAGCGTCGATCTCCGAGGCGAGGCCGGTCTTCATGTCGGATGACCGATTGGCTGCATACCCCCGGAACAGACGGTGGCCGCCGCGCGGCACGACACTCGCGTACACCTCCTCGAGAGCATCGGCCAGATCATCGGGCTGACAACCCACGTTCCAGATCAGACCAAGCCTGCCCCCCGGCCGCAGCACAGAGGCCGCCTTCGCGGTGGCGATAGGCAGGTCGAGCCAGTGCCAGGCCTGCGCCGATGTCACCCGGTCGAGCAAGCGCGCATCGGCAGGCACGATGTCGCCAAGACGAACGCGGATCACGTCTCCCGGCACCAGATTCGCGCGCCGGCGGGTTGATCCACTTGCCATCGCGGATCACCCTGGCGGTGCTCGCCAGCTTGGCCTTCAGCGCGGCAATGGCGTTGCCAGGCGGCGTATTCTTCCTTGAATCCGACGACGGCGTTCGCCAGCAGGAGGACCAAGATGATGCCGAAGTCCGGCCAATGCCGGGCCACCGCCGACAGCACCACGGCCGCTTCGATCATCCACGGGATCAGGGCCCCAGAAATAACCAAGGAATTTCAGGAGCGGATTGGTTTTCTTTTCTTGAATATCGTTCGGCCCATATTCGGTCAGCCGCTTCTGCGCCTCGGCCTGCGTGAGGCCGTCCGGCGACGATCCCAATTTTTTCTCAACCTCCACCAACAACCCCGCCGCGATGACCGCCAGCCACCGCAAGCGCCGGCGGTATGCAAGGAGCCCGATCGCACAGAAGACCGGTACCACGAGATAGAGCGGTGCGATGTAGCGAACGGTCCAGCCGCGCATCGAGCCCGCATTCGAGGCAACGTAAATCAGGAAGCAGCTCGCGAGCACCAGCCACAACAACGTGAGCGCGTCGTCGAACCGGCGTTCGCGCCGCACCGTAATCGCAAAGCCGGCAGCGAGGATCGCGAAGCCGGCGATGATCGGCGTGCACGGCGAAAGGAGGCCGCCGGGCTCGTGGAAGAGCAGCTTGGGAACCTGCACGGTCACGAACCAGATGGCGTTATCGAAGACTTGCGGCGACGGTGCGACTGAGAAGCCCAGTTGTGCTGCAGCGGCGCAAAGTTCGTGGCGACGCTGCCATGATACGGGAGTGCACCGGCGAGCGCGCCGAGCACGGCGGCCGGTGCTTCGCTCACCATGGACATCCGCGCGCCCCCGCGATCCAAATCACCGCCGGCAGCACGATCATCAACGTCTCAACCGAGAACCAAATCCCCAGACCGGCGCTGAACCCAAAGGCGAGTCGTGCCCAAGGCGCGCCCGTTTCGCGCCAGCGTGTGCCTAACCACAACGTCGCCGCGCATGAAGCGAGAATCTCGCCGTAGCCCCACGGCACGTAGCTTACCGTCATGAACTGTTCTGACGGAAGCGCTGCGAAGAGCATACCCAAGCACGCAAGCTTCGGCCCGAGCAGCGCTCGCAAGAAGAGCAGCATGAACGCGAGGTAGAGCACGCCCCAGGTCAGCCCCGTGAGCGCCAAGCCCACGCGACCCGTGCCAAGGAGGTGAAAGTATCCGGCGGCGACGTAGCAGCTCGCGGCGCTCAGGCGCGTGCCGCCGGGAAAGAAGAATGGATGCTGACCCGCCGCGACGCGGAAGGCGCACAGCCCCGCCAGCGTACCGTCGGAATCGATCTGAAAGTACGCGAGCGGAAAGTACAGCGCCGCGCGCACGAGAGCTCCCAGCGCCGCCACGGCGAGGCCGAGCCACAGCCACCGTCGCGAGGCTGCGCTACTCGTCGTCAACCGGCTCGTACGAGGGCGCTTGACGATCGAAAAACCTGCGCGAGTACCTCGCTGCGACCAGCACGAACTTCCGCGGCGATTGCGTGAAGTCGAAGCAGTCGGCGATGCTGGTCGCACGTACGTCGGTGGTGTTGAGGCGGCCGAGGCTCCAGTTGTCTTCGATGAAGCGAACGATGCTGCCGAACTCGTACTGCGTGTGCGACACGTACTTCGTGCGCGCATATGGCGAAACCACGATCAGCGGAACGCGAAAGCCGAGGCCGCCGCTATGATCGCGGAACGGCGGCGCCGCCGGATCGTAAAGGCCGCCCCAATCGTCCCATACGACGAGCACCGCCGACGTCTTCCAGTACGTGCTTTTGCCGACCGCGTTCACGACGCTTGCCACCCACGACGGCCCGCTGTCGGAGTGGTTGCCAGGATGGTCGGAGTTCGTTTTGTCCGGAACGATCCAGGAGACTGCCGCGAGCTTTCCGCCGGCGAGGTCGTCGAAGAACGCCTTGTCCGACGACGTAACGTTCGTCTTCCACTGAGAGCCGTGTCGCACGGCGGCGATTGCGTCGAAGGCGTTCCATGTGGCGCCGGTGCTGCCGTCAACCGGCGGCGAGTAGTACTTCCACCGCACGCCTTTCGCGTCGAGCAGATCGCGCAGCGTTGGATACGTCAGACACGGGTACGGCCCGCCGAAGGGCTCGTATTTTTGAGGCGGGCGTCAGCAGCGACGTGGTCGTTCCCTCCGGCGCATCGCAGCCCCACGGCGTGTGCGACGGTGAATCGATCAGGCTGCCGCTGCCGTGCAGCGCGGTTCCTCCGCGAATCAGATCTTGATGCGCGGTGAAGCTGCCGCTGCCTTGCGTTTGGAAGAGATGGTCGGCGAGCGCGTAGTGCTTCGCTAGATCCCAGTACGGGGCGATATCCTTTGGATCGACGTATTGGTAGGGGCCCGTACCGGCGTGACCGTCGTCGATTCCCGACTCCAGGTTGAAACCGTCCATTTTGCCGCTGTCGTAGGCCGCGAGAAAACTCGTCCACGAATGTCCGTAATCCACCCGCACGGCGAGCGGGCTCTTGCGCAGCTGAATCGCCTCTCCGTTCGACATTTTGCCTTCGGTCGCGCCTTCGGCGCCCGGGAACGTCGCGAAGAGATCGTTGAAGCTCCGATTCTCCTGGATCAACACGATCACGTGCTCGATGCGGCGCTGGGCGAGCGGCGCGCCCGAAATGCCGCCGTCTAAAGCGGCCGAGGCGCGACTCGGCAGACTCGCGACGCAGCCCGCGCAGAGCGCGAGCGCGACCGAAGTCGCAGCCGCTGCGAGCCAAGTCCAGCGCATCGCACAATCATAGCATGGAGCGCCCGGCGCGGCGTCCAATGCTTACCGGCAATGTACGCGCCCCATACGCAACGCGACGTCGAGCAGATGCTCGCCGCGATCGGCGTCGGCTCGCTCGACGAGTTGCTTGCGGTCCCCGCTGGCCTCGCGCTCAAAGCGAGCTCGAGGTCGTCCCCGCGCTTCCCGAGTATCAGATTCAGCGCCGTTTCGACCGCTTTGCCGAAAAGAATGCCGGGGCCGAGTATCGCTCGTTCTTGGGCGCGGGCTCTATCGTCACTACGCTCCGCCGGCGATCGGAGCGCTTGCGATGCGCGGTGAGTTCTTGACGGCGTACACGCCCTATCAGGCCGAAGTCTCGCAAGGCTATCTGCAAGCAATCTATGAGTGGCAGACGTACATCTGCCTGCTCACCGGCATGGAGATCGCCAATGCGTCGGTCTACGACGGCGCCACCGCGCTCGCCGAAGCGGCGATCATGGCGCTCGGCGCGACCGGTCGCAAGAAGATTCTCGTCTCGCGCGCCATTCATCCCAACTATCGCGCCGTGCTGCGCACGTACTGCGACGGCCTCGACGTGACCGTCAACGAACTCGGCTTCACCTCGGCCGGAGCCACCGACCTCGCCGCGCTCGCCGCCGCAGTCGAGGGTAAAGCGTACGCCGCGATCGCACTGCAGACGCCGAACTTCTTCGGTTGCGTCCACACGCTCTCGCCGGACGCGCTCGCCGCGTCAAGGCGAGCGGCACCGTGCCGATCGCGGTCGTCGCCGAAGCGCTCTCGCTCGCCGCGCTCGCGCCCCCCGCAGACTGGGGCGCGGAGATCGTCGCCGGCGAGGCCCAGAGTTTCGGCGTCGCGATGGCTTACGGCGGTCCCTACGCCGGCTTCATCGCCTCCACGCAGGAGCACATGCGGCGCATTCCCGGCCGCCTGGTCGGCAAGAGCGTCGACAATCGCGAGCGCACCGCATACGTGCTCACGCTGCAGGCGCGCGAGCAGCACATTCGCCGCGAGCGCGCCACCTCGAACATCTGCACGAATCAGGCGCACTGCGCCTTGATCGCCACGATCTATTTGGCGCTGATGGGAAAGACCGGTCTGCGCGATGCGGCCTCGCTAAACTTGGCGCGTTCGCGCGAACTGGCCAGCGCGCTCGCGCAGGTCAACGGCGTCACGCTCAAGTACGATGCCCCGTTCTTCAACGAGTTCGTCGTCAACGCCGGTCGTCCGGCCGGCGAAGTGCTCGACTCGCTGCAGCAAGTCGGCATTCTCGGCGGCGTGGATCTCGGCCGCTGGTACTCCGAACTCGATACGTGCCTGCTGACCACGGCAACCGAACTCACCACCACCGGCGAGATTAACGCCTTCGCCGCCGCCCTCGATGCAGCGATCAACGTCCATGCCCATATCTAAAGACGCGGCCGAGCCGCTGATCTTCGAGCTGGGCGCCGAGGGCCGCGCTAATCGCTATCTCGAAAAGGGCAAAGCGTTCGACACGTATCTCCCGCCGGCGGTGCTGCGCGACGATCTGCCGCTTCCCGACAATAGCGAGCTCGACGTGGTGCGCCACTACACGCGCCTCTCTCACCGCACCTTCGGAATAGACCTGGGCTTCTATCCGCTGGGCTCGTGCACGATGAAGTACAACCCGCGCGTCAACGACGCGATTGCGACGCGTCGCGAGTTCGCGCAGCTCCACCCTTTCACGCCCGACGCGCTCGCGCAGGGTGCGTTGCAGATCATGTACGAGCTGGAGCGTTCCCTCAGCTCGCTCTTCGGCATGGCGGCGTTCTCACTCAACCCGTCGGCCGGCGCGCACGCCGAACTCGGGGCGCTTCTCATAGCCAAGAAGTACTTTAGGGATCGCGGCGAGACGGCACGCGAGAAAGTGATCGTGCCCGACACTGCTCACGGCACGAACCCCGCTTCGGCGGCGATGTGCGGCTTTAAAGTTATCAGCCTGAAGAGCAGCGAGCGCGGACGCGTCGGCGTCAACGAAATCCGCGCGGTCCTCGGCCCCGACACGGCCGTCTGCATGATGACCAATCCCAACACGCTCGGACTCTTCGAAGACGAGATCGCGCAGATCGCGGCGGCCGTGCACGAAGCCGGCGGTTTGATGTATTACGACGGTGCCAACGCCAATGCAATCATGGGCAATACGCGCCCGGGCGACATGGGCTTCGATCTCATGCACTTGAACACGCACAAGACGTTTACGATTCCGCACGGCGGCGGCGGCGCCGGTCACGGTCCGCTCGGCGTTGCAGCGCACTTGGTCGAGTATCTCCCCACGCCGGTCGTCGTTGCGTCGCCGCGCCGCAACGGCGAGAGTGGCTCCGCGCCCAGCGACCGCCTTGACTTCGCGCTCGATTTCGATCGCCCAAAATCGATCGGTCCGCTGCGCTCGTTCTGGTCGAACTTCGCGCACGCCGTACGCGCGCTCGCCTATCTCTATGCGAATGGAGAAGAAGGACTCAAACGCGTCTCGCAGCTCGCCGTGCTCAACGCTAACTATCTGCGCGTGAAGATCGCGGAGTTTCTCGAAACGCCGTACGCGGAAGTTTGCCGTCACGAGTTCGTCGCATCCGCGCAGGCGCTCAAGAAAGAGCACGGCGTGCGCGCGCTCGATCTCGCAAAGGCGCTGCTCGACTGCGGTTACATGGCGCCGACGATGTACTTCCCGCTCATCGTTCCCGAGTGTTTGATGATCGAGCCCACCGAGACCGAATCGAAAGAGACGCTCGACGAGTTCGTCGTTGCGCTCGCGCGATCGTCGGGCGCGCGAAGAGCGATCCGGAAGCGCTATTTGCGGCGCCGGTCAATACGGTCGTCGGCCGGGTCGATGAGACCCGAGCCGCCCGGCAGCCCGACCTTCGCTGGAGACCCAAGCCACGAAACCAGTAGAGCAAATCGGGGTTGAGCTCGACGCCAGAAAACTGGTCGTAATGTTCGACCGTCCGGGCCGCCGGCAGACTGGCCACCGGAAACGTGACCGAGGCGAGCGCGGGACCCTGAAAGTCGACGGACGAGCCGTCGAGATATTCCAATCCGTTTATCGGGTCGAACGACAGGTCGGAAAGAGGAATGCCGCCATCCAGGCTGACCGTGTACGCGCCGCCCTGGCCCTCTGCAAAAATAGTGGCGGAAAGCGAGAGCGCCACGTCGACATGGAGCGGAGAGGCCCCCGTCTTGAAGGTCGCGGATATGATGGGATCGATGCTCGTATCCGCCGCGCCCGAGTTCGCTCCGCCCAGACTGTCGAAAACAACCAATTCGGCGGACGCCAGATTGACGAGCCCCAAGAGCCAAACGGCGGCAGCGGCGCAAGCCGCAATTCCTGTTCGAGAGCGCATTGGATGTCCCCAACACAACGAATGCCGCCTGATGATTGTGGCACGCGCGATTGGGGAATCGCAAGCTCATGACTGTGGGCGTATCCGGTCGTGGTGAACACACGCGACGGGATGCGCTTTTCGGCCGTCTCGCGAACAGACGATGCGGCCCGCCCAACGCCGCCGCAACACAAGTCCTGTGTTTCGCGAACGGCCAACCGGCGCGGAGCGGGAACCGTTCGCGATGACGGGAGGCCACCCCACGCGCCGACGGTCCGAAGGCGCACTCGGCGAAATCCATGATCGATGCAAGCGGCGCTCGCCGAGGCGCTTAGAGCTCGCTAAACCGCCCATGCCGCCTGTCTGCGCGAGCCCATGAAACCGAGGCCCGCGAAGCCGACCAGCATCATCGCCCAGGTCGAGGGTTCGGGAACCGCGCCGCCGATGGCGAGGTCGAAACCAAAGCCACCGGACCCGTCAGCCACAAGCGTGGCGCCGAAGGTCAAGTCGATCTCGGGCCCGAAGTCGGAGCCCAGATCGAGGACGTTATCGTGGAAGAAACTCTCGGCGACCGCCAGGCTCCGGAACGTCGTATCGAGAATTTCGACGCCATCGGCGGTGATGGTGAATTCCATCGACTCGAAGCCCGCCCCGGAGGAAAAGCCGGTCAGTTGGCTATCGATCAGGCCGAGCTGCAGATCGCCCCGATAGCCGAAATCGAAGGTCGAGCTTGCGCTGTAACTGTCGCTCTCGCCCGCGCCGTCGGGAGCAGTATTGGCGCCCAGGATCGCCGTCCCGAACACAACATCGCGCGGCCCCAAGAGGGCGCTCGCGACATGGCTCGCGCCGTCGATCAATGTCGTGGCGTAAGCCTTGTCCGGCAACGCGGTCGAGAAGGCGTAAGCCGTCTGGTCGGGGTTGACGAAGGCCTGCCCCGCGCCGCCTTGCGCGATCGCATTGGTCGTCGCCGTGCCACCTGTCGGCGCAACAGCCGAGGATTGAACGCTGACGCCGGCAAGACTGGTCTTCGCGATCGACTGGGCCTGTCCGCTCGATCCGAGGGCCGTCGATTGCGCCTGAGCCAACGCGCCTTTTGACGTTTCGGCGTTCGACGTTGCATTCGCGGCGCCAGTAGCTCCGAAGGGGTTCACTGTCGCGACTGCCTTGGCTAACGCCGTCCCTCCGCCAGTCGCCGACGCATTGGCCATCGCTGACTGCATTGGCCATCGGCGTCGTATTGCCTCCGCCGGGGGGGGCCGCCGACAGAAAAGCCAGAAGTTGCGTTCGCGGACGATGACACAGCGCCGGAACCGGTCGAGGTCGCCGTGCTATTAGCGTCGGGAGCCGCCTCCGCTGCCGGGACAACCGTTATTGCATCCTCCGGCGTTGCCGCCGGTTGCGGTCGCGGATGATGACGCAGCCCCTGAACCGAATGAGGTCGCCGTGCTGCTGGCGTCAGCGTCGCCGCCCGCACCGCCAAGCCCGCTATCTGGGCTACCGCTGCCGCTGCCACCCCTGGCCGAAGCCGAAACCGCGACATTGGCATTTCCCGAGCTGCCCGTCGCGAAAGCCGCCGCAGATCCACCGGCGCCGCCATTGCCGTTGTCATCGAATGCGTCGCTGAGACCAACGACCCCACCATTCCCGCCGATTGCCAAAGCCGGATTACGGGAGGCGGACACCAACTCGCCATCGCCGGCATTGCCCCCAATGCATCCCCCTCTCATTCAGGTTGGTAAAGTCCGGGCGGTTGGCGCCGCCCGCGCCCTCAGCGCCAATCACGGTCTCCGCGCGAACCCCGGCGGCGCCCATCAACGTGAAAGGCAGCAACGCCGCGTTGGTCATCAACGCCCGCGCTAAAATTGAACGATGAATGAATCTCATAGCCGCCCCTCCCCGCGCCGCCGCCGCCGGTTCGCGCCGTTCGAAAACATCCGGGTTCCCTTTGAACATCACAAGGGTGAAATTAGCAGCCCGGGTCACATGCGCGTGTGACGGCGTCGAGATGTGGCCGGCCTCTGGGGCTGACCGGGCGGGCGGCGATACTTTCGAACAAACCTCGGTGAGGATGGCGTCGAATATAGTCGATCGGCGTTCAGCCGTAAGCTGGGGGATCGGCTTCGGCTTGTCCGTTCAAAGCCCTTGCTCAGTTGTCTTGCCTGATTTTTGCGCCGGCCGGCCATGGGCGAAATTGGCCTCTTGAGAAGCCTTGGCTGAGGTTTTTCGATTGAAAAGCCGCGTTAATTCACCTGTATTGAATGTTGGCGGGTAGAGGCCGTAAACCCTGCGCGGAGCGAGCCGCGACGGAGCGGAGCTCAGGTCCGAAGTTAGTCGAGCGCTCCGAGAGTCGTAATGGCTCTTATAGCGATAGCAGTTGAACGACCTCGTTTGGCTGCGTCTCGGGGCTCTACCGTCATGGCCGCCCTCGGATCTCAGTCCGGCGGTGCCCCGGCCATCCACGCGGCGCCGTCTCAATGACGAGTTTGACATTCGCCTCGCCGGCGGCAAAGGCTTCTAGGAACAAAGCTCCGTTGATAGTCCTCCGGACGTCGGTTAAACGCGTCAAACACGTGGATGTCCGGGACAAGCCCGGCCATGACGCTTCACAGCGGCCACTTTTGCCTCTCCCCACCCAAACAACAGCTATCGCTAGAAGAGCCGTCGTAATGGCTCTTATAGCGTTAGCGTGGATCCCCGGCCGATCCGAGGTGATTCAGAAATACACGAACCCGTCCGTCATGGCCGGGCTTGTCCCGGCCATCCACGCAGCGTCAGCGCCATTTGTGAGCAGCTTCCAATTTAGGTAACATTATCATTGGCTTGATTGCGTGATTCAGCGTTCTCGTGGATGGCCTGGTCACCCCCGGACTGTGATCCGGGGGCGGCCATGACGAAAAAGCGAAAGGTAGACGATGACCGCCGGCCAACAACAGCTAACGCTATAAGAGCCGTCGTAATTCATTGACAAAACAGAAACGATAGATTATATTTTTCTGAACATTAAATCCTTGGGTGAGAGCCTGACGCGAAAGAGGAGATGCATGACCCCAAAACGGCTCTCACGCACAACCTCGGACGCGAGTTCAGCCGCCGGCGATTTTTTTTATTTTTTCCAGCGTAACCCGTTGAAAAGTCCAAATTCCGCCAAAGGAATCCAAGCAAATGCAAGCTTTTTTCCTTGGATTTCCTTGGATTTCGCTTGCAGCCAACTCGCTCGTCGGTTGAATTGACGGCCTCGAGCGGAAGCCTACGGCCCTACTTCGGGAGGGGGACCGGCTTGCCGCTGAGCGTGTGCAGATAGTCCAGGATGTCGGCCCGCTTCTTCTCGTCTTTTTCGCCGGCGAAGGCCATCTTGGTGCCCGGGGCCATCGCCCTCGGATCGGTGATCCAGGCGTTGAGCTTGTCGTAGGTCCAGTCGCCGCCGATCGCCTTGAGCGCATCGGAATAGACGAAACCCGGGAACGTTCCGACTGGACGTCCGACCACATTCCACAGATCCGGGCCGATCTTTGCGCCGGCGCCTTCCTTGAAATTGTGGCAGGTTTCGCAGACCTTGACGTCGTTTTCGCCCTTTTTGACGTCGGCTTTGGCGAGCAGCACAGGCAGCGGCGTCTCGGGGCGCCGCCTTGGGCGCCTCGGCGGTCGCGGCTGGGGCGCCGATCGGCAGGGCGAAGCCGGGAACCTTTGGCGTTCGCGGCGACAGGAGGAGATTGCTGAAGGCGGTGAGAAGCATGACAAACAACACCGCCCCGAGCGCGGAAAGCGCGAACCGGTTCACATTAACGTGGTCCATAGGCAGAGGGACTTTCGTCAGCTGGAGTGAGGTTCGTGGCGTGCGCCGAGGCGTTTGCTTTGTAGAGTTGATTAGCCGCTTTGCGCTCGCCTTGGCAACACGTATAAGCCACCGCGCCCCGAATTTGGCTTAATCGAAACTGATGGCCAACCCCATCGTCCTCATCCCTGCGCGCATGAGCGCGACCCGCCTGCCCGGAAAGCCTCTCGCCGACATTCACGGCGCGCCGATGATCGTCCACGTCTGGCGTCGGGCGACGGAGGCGGATATCGGACCGGTCTGGGTGGCGACAGACGATCCGAGCGTCATGGAGGCGATCGCCTCAGCCGGGGGCAAAGCGATCATGACGCGTTCGGATCACCCCTCCGGATCGGACCGCATTTTCGAGGCGTTGGGCGTGGTCGACGCCGGCGGCGCCCACGACATCGTGGTCAACATTCAAGGCGATCTGCCGACCATCGAAGCTTCGATCGTGCGCGCCTGTCTCGCGCCGCTTGCCGAGGGCGCGGTCGACATCGCGACGCTGGCGACGCCGATCACGCGCGAGCAAGAGAAGGACGATCCCAACGTCGTCAAGATTGTCGCAAGCGAACTCGATCCGACCCGGTTGAAAGCGCTCTATTTCACCCGCGCGCGCGCGCCGTGGGGCGAGGGCCGCCTGTTGCACCACATCGGTCTTTACGCCTATCGCCGCGATGCGCTTCGGCGGTTTGTCGGCCTGCCCCCCTCGCCGCTGGAGCGCCGCGAAAAGCTTGAACAGTTGCGGGCGCTGGAGGCGGGCATGCGGATCGATGTCGCGCTCGTCGACACCGCGCCGCTCGGTGTCGACAGCCCGCAAGATCTGGAACGCGCGCGCGCCATGCTCGCGCCTGGGAAAGACGTATGACAACAACCCATTCCATCGCCTATCAGGGTGAGCCTGGGGCGAACTCGCATATCGCCTGCGCCGAGAACTTTCCGGACCTGAACCCGCTGCCTCGCGCGACCTTCGAGGACGCATTCGCCGCCGTTCAAGACGGCGCGGCCGAACTCGCCATGATCCCGATCGAGAACTCGATCGCCGGACGGGTTGCCGACATCCATGCGCTGTTGCCGGCGTCCGGCCTTCACATCGTCGGCGAGACCTTTCTGCCAATTCACTTTCAATTGCTGGCGGTTCCGGGCGCGCGCATCGAGGACCTGAAAGCCGTCTATAGCCACACCCATGCGCTCGGCCAATGCCGGAACATCATCCGCCGTTATAAGCTCCAGCCGGTCGTCGCCGGGGATACGGCCGGCGCAGCGCGCGAAGTCGCGGAATGGGCGGACAAGAGCCGCGCGGCGCTCGCGCCCCGGCTGGCGGGTGAAATCTACGGCCTCCAGACGCTGGCCTCGGATGTCGAGGATGAGAGCCACAACACGACCCGTTTCGTCGTGCTGTCGAGGGATGAACGCTGGACGTCGGCGGGCGCAGGACCGGTGGTGACGACCTTCGTCTTTCGCGTGCGCAACGTGCCTGCCGCGCTCTACAAGGCGCTCGGGGGCTTCGCTACCAACAGCGTCAATATGACCAAGCTCGAGAGCTACATGGAGGGCGGGGAGTTCACCGCGACCCAGTTCCTCGCCGATGTTGACGGACACCCAAAGGACCTGCCGCTTGCACGGGCGCTGGAGGAACTCAAATTCTTCTCCCGCGAAGTGCGCATTCTGGGCGTCTACCCGGCGCATCCTTACCGGAGCGAGTCGCAGGCCCGGTCGAATTAGCATGGAGCCCTACCGATAATTCTCGGGAAGCTGCGCTTCGATTTCGCGTATTGCAGTCGCCTCATCTTGATCGAGCAGATAGCCGGCTGCGACAAGATCTGCGGCTTTTTGGCGCGCCATCTGGATGTAATTCGCACGCCGGCCATCGCGGTGCGTAAGCTCGGCGCCCGAGAAAGCCTCCCATCCTGAGAAATTGCCGCAGGTCTCGTTGATCGAGGCGATTTTCGCCGGCGGCAGCGCGATCGGTCGCGGGAGCCCAAGCGGCAGCTCGCATTGGAGCCTTAGTTTCAAGTCAAAAGTGATAGGTGAAGCCGCCCGAGAATGCGACAGGCCGGGCGTTGGTCTTGATCGTGCCAAGGATAGGAATCGGCCCCAGGGACGGAGCCGTGTTGACGCCCGTCAGTTCCCCGTCGCCCCTACGAAGCCCTGCTTCGCATCAACAAAGACGCCCCAGTGCTTATTAAGCATGTAATCGAAGCCGCCTTGGACGACGACGCCGAGCGCGGGTTGATATGTTGAGCCGACGCTGTAGCCGTCTCGGGTCGCCAAAGCGAAGGTCGGCGCAATGCCCGCCCCAAGATAAGGCTGAAAACGGCCGAACTGGGTGAAATGATAGACGCCGGTTATCGGCACCGAGGTCGGAAGCAATTTGCTGAGAACCGTACCCGAGGGCGGCCCTGTCGGGGAGGATCCGTTAATGGTGACTGTCGCCCACAGCGGAAATCCGCTTGCTACTTCCACCGACCAGTTTTGGGTAAAGGAGTAGCCGCCCTGGATGGCAACGCCGGCGAAGTTCGAGTAGCTCGCGCCCAGGCCGGGAACTTGGAGCTGAGGCCCAACTTCCACCGGCACCGTTCCAATTCCAGGAACGATCATCCCGGCGATCGATTGCTGATAGAGGTTCGACGAACTGCGGTCGAGAACTCCCATAGCTCCGAGCTTGACATACCATCCGGTAAAAGGACTAGGAGCGTCCGCTGGCGGCGCGGTCTGCGAGGTCGTCACATCCGCCGCCCGGACCGCGCCAACAGAGGACGCGAAAACCGCGCAGGTGGAGACCCAAGCTCGCAACAAGCCTGTCTGCCTTCTTGGGCTCATCATGGCCGCGTTTCCCATCCGGATCGGCATGGGCTCTGCACTCTCAAAATTACGACGCCGCGAACGAACGATTCGCTGAATCTCGGAAATACCCCCCAATTATGAAGGAAACGGGACCTTAATCGATTTCGACTCCGAGGCGGCCAAACGCTGGGCCCCTGCTCTTATGCACCGGTTTGCGGCAAGAAGGTAGGTCTGCCGGCGTTCTCTAAGTTCACAGCCCAACACGGAGCGCGATTTTGAGTAAACACTCCCCGAGTGGCCGACACCCTGTCAGCTACGTCAGCTTCTGCGAGGTTTCGCTCTTGGCGGCGACTGGGGGTATTCGTCAGCGCATTCGACGGCCTGCGCCCTAAAGCTGGCGGGACTGCCTGCCCCCGCCCTGAGGTATTTATCGGTGTCAGAACGGCGCTCTGCGCGGGGCGCTCGTATCCACGGTGACCGAATTAACGAGACTCGAGACGGCTTTGTAGCGCAGCCGTGCAACCGACCGCGCTACAAACGCCGGTTAGGCGAAAGCGAGTTCCTTAGCGAGTTCTTTCGATTCCGGCGGTTCGATTCCGAGCTCCTCGCGGAACGCCGTCAGTGCTGACAGGAGGCCTTCCCCGGTGTCGAAAAGCCCTGCGTAGCTCATGGTGCTCCCGATCCGGCGCGGCCTGCCGATGAGCTGCGGATTGCAACCGACGGCTTTTAGAACCCTATAGATCCGGGCGTCGAACACAGAGACGATCTGGGTTAGGCCGGCGATGATCGCGACCTCTCCAATGCCCGCGATCAACTCGCTGAGAACGAAGTTGACCCCGTGCCGGCTCCGCTGAGGCTGGCCATCTACGGCCAAGGCGCAAATCCGCGAACTCTCCCAGATTGTCGCGCTCTCGATGAATTCACCCTCCGCGAGAAGGCAGGGAAAAACATCACGCAGCATGTTTGGCCCGGTTGTCGGCAACAATCGCAGCGACCCCCAATACTCATTTGTATTTGGGTCTACCGATACCAGATACAACGGATTGGCATCATCGAATTCATCCCGTTCATATCCATCCTTCACAGTAACGTCCCACCCCGAGTCGTTCCGAGAAAGTGATCGCCCTGTTACGAAACATCGCGTCCATTTCCTTCGGAAACAACGACGCTCTTGAACCTTCAATCAACTTCAACATCGTGGCATCTCCCTTGCTACGAGACCACGAATGTTAACCTTAAATTTTAACCATCACAATTCCACATAGAAGTTGAGTTGACATTTCGAGAATCACTTAAAGGAAGAACCCTGGAGAGCCTTGGCAGGGATAACCCCGGTAGCAATGGCAACGCCAACTGCGTGTGTCAAATTCGCGCAATTCAGCTTATGTCGAGCTGTATCAAGATAACTCTTCACGCTACCGAACGATATATTCAATATATCGGAAATATCTTGGTACGTCTTACCTCTAGCGGCCCAAATCAGGCACTGTTCTTCCCGCTTTGATAATTTTACTGGCGGACTACTTAGTTTAAGATTGACACTAGCTGCAGAATCGATGAGAACTGAGATCAATTGCAGCTTTACCATATTGCTTTTTTTGAATTCTCGCCATTCTGGTTTTGCATGGTTGCTGGTATAGGAGACCAAGGAGTATACACCCCTCCGATTGCGAACGGGGATCGACAACCCATTGAGACCGACTTCGTGCGTCAAGGCGTCGGCAAAAAACGCCTGAACGGCGGGATCGTCGCGCGGCAACTCCTCCCAGTCGAATGGGAGAACGGCTTTCCCCCCATAAGTGATAACGGGGTCAATTAAGACATATTGCTTGAGGAAATACCGCGTCTGCCACTGAAACGAATAGGTGACAGTCCCGGTAAGCAGGCTAGCGTCAGAGCTTTTGTCGGGGGCAAAACGCATATATGCGACATGGCTAACGCCAATATCGAGCGCGATCGCCTTAAGGGTTTCCTCCAGATCTTGCTCGTTATAGCCAAGAATCGTATCCGTAAGTCTTATCGCGGCCAATTCGATCGTGACATTTCCCATAGGCGCTAGCCATTGACGTCATGAACGCGCATCTAGAGGCTCAGCTGGGGCCTCATCGTGAGCAAAACAGCGACGGACGCGATCGCCCGGTCCTTCTTCCCGACCCCTTTCGGCCACAAATCGATTGGATCCATGGAAACCGAGATCGGCCGGTGGGCTTTGCGGACAGTCAGGTCGATGTCTTCACGGTTCAGCTTTGATGGCCTTGACCGTTCGCACCGCATCGTCAACTTTGTGGGCATCACCGCCCTCCGCCTAAATTGCACCTTGGTTTCGTCACTAATGTATCATGACCCCGGCAGCACAATCAACAAACATGTGGAGGCGGAAGGGAGAACAAGCCCGGCCTGAAGCGCAACCCGCTCTGCGCCCCTGAACTCGAGCCTGCGGCATAGCCTTCGTTCAATGACAGCCTTTCCGTGGATAGAGGGCGTCGCCGGCGACATCTCAGCCGACGGCAAACGGCTGGAGGCCATGGCCTACGGGCCGCCGCCGGATCGGGCGCCGACGATCGTGGTGCTCCACGAGGGCCTCGGCTGCCTCGCGCTGTGGCGCGACTTTCCGCAAAAACTCGCGGCCGCGACCGGCCATGGGGTGTTCGCCTATTCGCGCGCAGGCTATGGCGGGTCGGATCCCGTCGATCTGCCGCGCCCGCTCGATTACATGAGCCGCGAGGCGCGGTTCAGCCTGCCCGCTTTGCTCGACGCGATCGGGCTCGAGCGCGGCTTTCTGCTTGGCCACAGCGACGGCGCCTCGATCGCGGCGATCGCCGCCGGCGAGCCTGCCGACGAGCGGATCAAAGGCTTGATCCTCATGGCGCCTCATCTCTTCACCGAGGCGATGGGCCTCGCCTCGATCGCGGCGGCGCGAGGCGCCTATGAGACCGGCGAGCTGCGCGCGAGGCTCGCCAGATATCACGCCCATGTCGACGTCGCCTTCCGCGGCTGGAACGACGCCTGGCTCGATCCCGGCTTCAAGGCCTGGAACATCGAGGATGCGGTCAGCCGCTGGCGTGTGCCCGCGCTCCTCATCCAGGGCGCGGACGATCAATATGGAACGCTGAAGCAGATCCGCGCCATCGAGGCCCGCTCGCCCGCCCCGGTGACGAGCCTCATCCTCGAGGCCTGCCGCCACGCGCCGCAGTTCGACCAGCCTGAGGCGACGCTCGATGCGATTGTCGCCTTCTGCGCCGAGGTTGCTAAGGCAGAGGCGCGCTGACGCGAGTTCGGCTTGGCCGCCAAATAAATCCAAGCCAATCCAAGAAAAAACAAGGAAAAAGACTTGCATTTCCTTGGATTCCTTTGGCGGATTTCGGGACTTTTCAATGGGTTACGCCGAATCCAAATAAAAAAAATCTTTTCCCTCTCGATTCGCTCTTCCCAGCCTCCGGCGGAGCCGGATTCGATCCCCAGCTCATTCTGAATAGCACAGGTTTCGGATTTGCGCAAGACAATGTTGGATTATAACATCAGCCATCGGCGCGCTTCTCATGCGCTCGCCCTGTCGTCCTGGCCACGGGAGGATCCCCGGCCATCGACACCGCACGGCTCCGCGGCGAACACAATCATACTGCGGCCACGGCCCCGCATGACGGCCGGGGCCGTAGAAAAGCCTCATCGGCGCCATGGTTCGGCAAAAGGCAGGCGTCCGCGGATTTAATGCAGCTGCATTATCGCGGCAAAACAAAGGAAATCCGCCTTGAACTCGGGGCATTGCGGGCGGATGCCTATAAGCACGACGGGCGTCGCCACTGCCCTTTGCCGAACTCGGTCCCGTCATGCCACATTGGGGCCGCGGCCATAACGCGGGCGGCGGCGAATGGCGGACGTCAAGCTCTTTCTCTCCTGCGTGTCGGACGAATTCCGCGCCTATCGCGAGGCGCTCCGCCACGCGCTGACCCACAAGAGGGTCGAGATCAAGATCCAGGAGGACTTCAACCTCCCTGGCGGCGACACGCTTGCGATGCTCGAAGACTACATCGAGAGCTGCGACGTCGTCGTTCATTTCATTGGCGGCATGGCTGGCTCGGCTCCGCCCGCGACCAGCGTTGATGACCTGTTGAAGCGGCGGCCCGAGCTTGCGCCGCGGCTCGCCGACAAAGGCATGACGCGCGAGGACCTCGGGGGCCTCACCTACACACAATGGGAAGCGTGGCTCGCGGTCGGATTCAATAAGGACGGCGCCAACGGAATCTCGTCGTCGTCGCGCCTGCGGCGAGTGTGGAGCGCGACCCGAAATTCGACCCAACGGCGGCTTCGCGGGCTTCGCAAGCTGAGCACCTGCGCCGCCTCAAGGCGATTGACCTGTACGCGGGCGCGCCCTTCACAAGCGCCGACAATCTGGCGGTTCAAGTCCTCACATCGGCAGTGCTCGACGCCGCCTTGAGCGTCGCCGGGCTAGCGGCGAGGACCACGCCGTCAGGGCGCGTGATTCTGACGAGACCCCGCAACCTTCCCTTCGCCTCGCTCGGCGGCCTGTTCGCCGGCCGCGAGGAGGAGCTTGCCGACCTCCACACGGCGCTCTTGGGCGCCAACGGCGCCCCGGTCGCGCTAACTGGTCTCGGGGGAATCGGCAAAACGCGGCTCGCGATCGAATATGCGTGGTCTCGCGAGGCGGTCTATTCGGCGCTCCTGTTCGTCAGCGCGAGCGACGGCGCCGCGCTCAACGCGGGTCTGGCGGGGCTGACGGCCTTCGAGTTTCTCGACCTTCCAGAGAAAGAGGCCCGCGACGACGCGACCAAGATCACCGCCGTCCTGCGCTGGCTCGAGTCCAACCCGACTTGGCTGATGATCCTCGACAACGTCGACGATAGCGCCGCTGTTGCCGAGGTGGCGAAACTCATGCCGCGGCTCAAAGGCGGCCATGTCGTCGTCACCGCGCGGGCGTCGAATTTTCCCGCTGGCGTGCGAAAGCTCGGAGTTTCCACGCTCGACGAGGACGCGGCCAAGCAATTCCTGCTGGACCGGACCGAAGCCGACCGAAGCAAGAGCAAGGACGATGTGGCGCTGGCGCGGACACTGGCGCAGGAGCTTGGCGGCCTCGCGCTCGGGTTGGAGCAGGCGGGCGCGCATATCGCGACCGATCGCATCGGCCTTGCTCGCTATCTGAAGCTTTGGAGCGAGAGCCGGGAGAAAGCGCTCGCCTGGGCGGATGCGACGGTGACGGGCTCCGATCGGACGCTGGCCACGACCTGGGCGACATCGGTCGCGCGGCTCTCGCCGGAAAGCCGGCGGCTGCTCGACCGGCTCGCGTTTCTTGCCCCCGATCCGGTTCCGGATTCGCTCCTCGACGTCGCTGTCCCCGGCGAGGCGCCAGATATGAGCCTATGAAGCGCGCGCCGGCCTCTACGCCTATTCGCTCATTTCGGGCGTGACCGCGGAGGAGGGCGGCGCGCCGGGCTTCGTCATTCATCGCCTTGTGCAGGATTTCGCCCGCCGCGCGATGAGCGAGGAGCGCCGCGCGCAGGCTTTGCGCGAGGCGCTTGGATGGGTGAATGCCGCCTTCGTCGGCAATCCGCAGGATGTACGCACCTGGCCAATTCTCGATCCGCTCGCGCCGCATGCGCTCTCGATGGCGCACCGCGCCGATGAGGCCCAAATTACAAAACCGACTATACGGCTTTTCATTCGGCTCGCTACGCTCTTTTTCGTGAAAGCTCGGGTCGACGAGGCCGAGCCGCTTTACCGCCGCGCCCTGACCAGTCTCGAACAAAAACTCGGGACGGACCACGAGAGCATTGCGACTTGCCTCAGTGGGTTGGCGCTTCTGCTCGGGGACACACAGCGTCCCAACGAGGCAGAACAGCTTCTTCGCCGGGCGCTGGCGATAGACGAGACGTTCTATGGACCGGATCACCCTAAAGTGGGGAGGAATCTGACCAATCTAGCGAATCAACTCGCAAAGCTGAACCGCGCGGCCGAAGCTGAACCTCTTCATCGCCGTGCACTGGCGCTTCTTGAAATTGGGATGGGAAGCGAACATCCCGATGTTGCCTCAACTCTCAGTAATCTTGCGGGCGTCCTCCGAGACACCGACCGCGCCGACGAAGCGGAAGCGCTATATCGCCGTGCCCTGACGATTGACGAAAATAGCTACGAGCCACATCGCGTAAACGCTTCGAACCGCCTCAATAATTTCGCGGAACTGCTTCGAAGTACAAACCGCTTCGCCGAGGCCGAACCGCTTTATCGCCGATCGTTGGCGATCGATGAGAAGAGCTACGGCCCGGATCATCCCAGTGTGGCAATCCGCGTCTGCAATCTCGCGCTTCTGTTCAAGGCTACGAACCGCCTCGCCAAGGCCGAGCCGCTGATGCGCCGTGCGCTTAGGATTTTCGAAGCGAGCCTCGGGGCCGAGCATCCCAACACGGTGACGGTGCGCAACCACCTCGCCGCGATTGACGCCTCGCTTCGCAAAGAGGTAAGTAACCACGGACCCGCCCGGTCACATCTGTGGCAAATTCTCGACTTCTTCCTCAAGAAGTAGGCATCGCTGTCGCCCGCGTAAGCGGGCGCCCAGTCTTTGCAGCGGCTCTTGTTTCCCGCTTTCGCGGGAATGACAGGTGCGCGGAAATGACAAGGGACCCTCATCCGGCGCCGCAGCGCCCCCTCTCCCTCGGGGAGAGGGTCGGGGTGAGGGCGGCGCTACCGTCTGCCGGCGCGGACCCTCATCCGGCCAGCTTCGCTGGCCACCTTCTCCCGGAGGGAGAGGGCGCCGGCGCCCTCATCCGGCGCTTCGCGCCACCTTCTCCCGGAGGGAGAAGGGAGAAACTTAGGAGCGGGCGGCGCTGACGAGCGACGGGTCGGGCTTGTAAAGCGCGGGGAACAGGCGCTTCAGATTGGCGACCTTCGGCAGGTCGTTATAGACGATGTAGGGGTAGCTCGGATTCTTCGCCAGAAAGTCCTGGTGATAGTCCTCGGCGCGATAGAAGGTCTTGCCCGGCTCGATCGTGGTCACGACCGGGGCGCCGAACACATGCGCGGAATTGAGCTCGGCGATATAGGCCTTCGCCACCTTCGCCTGCTCGTCGTTCATGGGGAAAATCGCCGAGCGATATTGCGTGCCTGAGTCCGGACCCTGGCGATTGAGCTCGGTCGGATCATGCGCGACCGAGAAATAGACCTGCAGGATGCGCCCGTAGGTGATCTTGCGCGGATCGTAGGTGATCTGCACCGATTCCGCGTGTCCGGTCGTGCCGTTCGAAGTCATCTCGTAATGCGCGGTCGACTTGTCGCCGCCGGCATAGCCGGAGACGGCGTTGGTCACGCCGGCGACATGCTGAAAGACGCCCTGCACGCCCCAGAAACATCCCCCCGCAATCACCGCGGTTTCGGACGTCTTGGCCCCCGCCTGCTCGTCCACCGCCGGCGCCGGCACATTGCGCGCCTCCTCGGCGGTCGATCGGGTGACGAAGAAGGCGGCCGTGGACAGGAGCCCGATGAGAACGAGCGCCGGAAAAGACGAGCCCCTTTTGAAGGACGAAATCATGGCCCTACTCCATACCTGCCAATAACGGATCATCAAAACGCGCGCCCCGCATGAGCCGCCACTATGGCGCTGACACGACAGAGCGCTTCCTTTCACGCAGACGTGTCATCACGCTTGTGAGAGCCTCGCTCCCCCCATGAACTACGCTCGCGAGAGCGCTCTGTTACAGGACGAAGGTCTTAACCAAAGGTAAACGCGTAAGCCTGCACGTCGGGTCGCCTGTCGCCTCAGGCGGTTGCGGGCTTGAAGGTGAGGGCCACGCCGTTCATGCAATAGCGCAGGCCCGTCGGCTTTGGCCCGTCGTCGAAGACATGGCCCAGATGGCCCTCGCATCGATGGCAGGATATGGCCGTGCGGCTCATGCCCCACGATTTGTCCGTGTGCTCGTCGACCGCCTTGTCCAAGGGCGCCCAGAAGCTCGGCCAGCCGGTGCCGCTGTCGAACTTGGTGGCGGATGAGAACAGGTCTAAACTACAGCCGGCGCAGGCGAAAACGCCCTTCCGCTCCTCATGCAGCAGCGGGCTGCTGAAAGGACGCTCGGTCCCTTCCTTGCGCAGGACCGCATATTGCTCGGGCGTCAGAGTGGAGCGCCAGTCGGCGTCGGTGCGGACGACATGGGCGTCCTGGGCGCGCGCGCCCTGGAACGCCAGGAGATTTGCGCTCGCAATCGCGGCCAAGCCGCTCAGAGCCGTTCGACGCGTCAACATGCCTGAACCTCATCGATCTTGCGGACCAGCGGGAGTCTTCCCTGCTTGCAACGCTATACGTTCGGAACAAGGACCGGTTACAGGAGGGGGTTCAAAATTCTTTGAACCCTGAGGCCGGGCCGCCCCTGAGCGCCGCGCCTCGCTCGGGAGTTGACCGGAGGCGGACTGCCGCTCAAACATATTCCTTTGGTCTCCAATCAACAAACCCGGGCGCTCCGCATCACCGGCGCTTTCGCCCGCCAAAGAGGAAACACCCCATGGCCGCCATGAATTCGGTCGTCGACCTTTCGATCGAAGGCGAAGTCGCGCTGGTCACGATCAATTCCCCGCCGGTGAACGCCTTGTCGCAAGCCGTCCGCGAGGGCCTCAAGCGCGGCGTCGAAGCGGCTGAGGCGAACGGCGCCGTCAAGGCGATCGTCATCATTTGCGACGGGCGGACGTTTATCGCCGGCGCCGACATTTCCGAATTCGGCAAGCCGCCCGCCCCGCCCAGCCTGCACGAGGCGCTCGACGCCATGGAGAACGCGTCGAAGCCGGTCATCGCGGCGATCCACGGCACGGCGCTCGGCGGCGGGTTCGAAGTCGCGCTGACGGCGCATTACCGCATCGCCGTCCCCTCGGCGAAATGCGGCCTGCCGGAGATCAAGCTCGGCATTATTCCCGGGGCCGGCGGCACGCAGCGCCTGCCCCGGCTCATCGGCGCCTGAGAAGGCGCTGGACGTCATTCTGTCCGGGACCCCGTTTGGCGCGCGCGAGGCCAAGGAATGGGGCGTCGTCGACGAGCTCGCCGAGGAAGGAAAGCTGCGCGAGTCGGCGCTTCGCTACGCCCGGCGCCTCATTGCCGAGAAGGCGCCCCTGAAGAAAGTGCGCGACCGATCCGACAAGGTCGAGCCGGCGCGCGGCCATCCCGAGATCTTCGAGGCTGTCGCCAAGGCCAATGCGCGAAAATTTCGCGGCTTCGAGGCCTGGAAGGGGGCGATCGAGTTGGTCAAGAACGCGGTCAACCTGCCGTTCGACGAGGGCATGGCGAAGGAGCGCGCGATTTTCAGCGAGCTGGTCGCCACGACCCAGTCCAGGGCGCAGCGCTACGTCTTTTTCGCCGAGCGTCAGGCCGCCAAAGTCGCCGACATTCCCGCCGATACGCCAACGAAAAAAATCGCCAAGGTCGGCGTGATCGGCGCCGGCACCATGGGCGGCGGCATCTCGATGAATTTCTTGAGCGCCGGCATTCCCGTGACGATCGTCGAAACCTCGAAAGAGGCGCTCGACCGCGGCGTCTCGATCATGCGCCGCAACTACGAGAACACGGCCAAGAAGGGCCGCATGACGATGCCTGAGGTCGAGGAGCGGATGGGCAGGCTTAGCCCGACCCTCGACTTCAATGCGCTCGCCGACGCCGATCTGGTGATCGAAGCGGCATTCGAGGACATGGAGCTTAAGAAAAGCATTTTCGAACGGCTCGACACGATCGCCAAGCCGGGCGCGATCCTCGCCTCGAACACCTCCTACCTCGACATTGACGCCATCGCGGCGAAGACCAAGCGGCCCGAGGACGTGCTCGGCACGCATTTCTTTTCGCCCGCCAACGTGATGCGCCTGCTCGAGATCGTGCGCGGCGAAAAAACGTCGAAGTCCGTGCTCGCGACCATCACCCAGCTGGCGCCGAAGATCGGCAAGGTCCCGGTCGTCGTCGGCGTCGCCCATGGCTTCGTCGGCAACCGCATGCTGGCTGAGCGCCAGCGCGAGGCGCAGAAGCTCATTTTAGAAGGCGCGACGCCTTCGGACGTGGACCGGGTGCTGGTCGATTTCGGCCTGCCGATGGGGCCGTTCGCGATGAGTGATCTCGCCGGCCTCGACATCGGCTGGTCGGCGGCGACGTCGAAGCGCGCCTCGATCCGCGATATTCTTTGCGAGGAGGGCCGGCGCGGCCAGAAGACCGGCGCGGGCTTCTACGATTACGACGAAGCGCGCAACGCCAAACCCTCGCCCCATGTCGAGGGGATCATCCGCGACTTCGCCAAATCGAAGGGCATCGAGCAGCGCAAGATCGGCGACGCCGAAATCCTCGAGCGCTGCATCTATCCGATGATCAACGAAGGGGCGAAAATCCTCGAAGAGGGCAAGGCGCAGCGCGCCTCCGACATCGACATCGTCTGGATCAACGGCTACGGCTGGCCGGTGTATCGCGGCGGCCCGATGTTCTACGCCGATACGATCGGATTGAAGACGGTGCTCGCCAGGCTCAAAGAGTTTCAGGCCAAGTTCGGCGACGATTTCAAGCCAGCGGCGCTTCTGGAGAAACTGGCGGCGGAGGGCGGGACGTTTACGAAGCCGTGAGCCCAATGATGCGCCAGCCCTCATCCGGCGCTTCGCGCCACCTTCTCCCCGAGGGAGAAGGGGTGCTGAACGGCGCCTTTCCTCGAGGGGACAGGGCTGGATCGAACGTCAGCGCAGGCGCCCCTTCTCCCTCGGGGAGAAGGTGGCCGGCGAAGCCGGTCGGATGAGGGCTGCCCCGCCGATGGATGATCGATGAAGACTGACGCAGGCGTCTCGTCGAACCAACGCTCCCGCGCTCGAGCGATGCGCGGCGCGCCGACCGACAGCGAACTTCGCCTGTGGCGTCTGCTGCGCGATCGTCGCTTGAGCGGATTCAAGTTTCGCCGGCAGGTTCCGGTCGGCCCCTACATTGTCGACTTTCTTTGCGTTGGCGCTAAGCTGATCGTCGAAGCCGACGGGTCGCAACACGCCGAAAGCCCTCGCGACAATATCCGTGACGCCTATCTGGCGAGTCGGGGTTGGAAGGTGCTTCGGTTCTGGAACAACGAGGTGTTGCAGAATCGCGAAGGGGTTCTGGAGACAATATTCGCGCATGCAAGACCCTCATCCGGCGCTTCGCGCCACCTTCTCCCCGAGGGAGAAGGGGCGCCGAAACGCCGCCTTTCCTCGGGTAGAAGAGGTGCGCCAAACGGCACCGCCGGCTCCCCTTCTCCCTCGGGGAGAAGGTGGCGCGCCAAAGGCGCGACGGATGAGGGCGACCGATGAGGGCTAGTCAAATGAACGAGGAGATCCATCATGCGTGAAGCCGTCATCGTCTCGACCGCGCGTACGCCGATCGGCAAGGCCTATCGCGGCGCGTTCAACGACACGCAGGCCCAGACGCTCGGCGGCCATGCGATCGCGAACGCGCTTCAACGCGCATCCGTCGATCCGGGCGAGGTCGATGACGTGGTGATGGGCGCGGCGATGCAGCAGGGTGCGCAGGGCGGCAATGTCGCGCGACAGGCGCTGCTGCGCGCCGGACTTCCGACCAGCGTCGCCGGCATGTCGCTCGACCGGCAATGCGCCTCTGGCCTGATGGCGATCGCGACCGCCGCAAAAGAAATTGTCGACGACGGCATGAGCGTCACCATCGGCGGCGGGCTCGAATCCATTTCGCTGGTCCAGAACGACAAGATGAACCGCTATCGCGCTCAAGATCCGTGGCTCGTCGAGCACCGCGACGACCTCTACATGACGATGCTCGAAACGGCGGAGATTGTGGCCGAGCGATATCAGGTGACCCGCCAGCGCCAGGACGAGTACGCGCTGCAGTCGCAGCAACGAACAGCCGCCGCGCAAGCCGCCGGCCGCTTCGACGCCGAGATCGCGCCCCTGGCCACCGTGATGAAGGTTGCGGACAAGGCGACTGGCGCCGTGTCCGATAAGCCGATCACCTTGAGCCAAGACGAAGGACCGCGCGCCGACACGACCTTGGCTGGCCTCTCGACGCTGAAGCCCGTGTTCGCCGACGGAGAGCGCGTCAAGGTCGGCTCGTTCATCACCGCCGGCAACGCCTCGCAGCTCTCCGACGGCGCCAGCGCCTGCGTGCTTATGGACTCGAAGCTCGCGAGCCAGCGCAACCTCGAGCCGCTCGGGATCTATCGCGGCATCGCGGTCGCCGGCTGCGACCCGGACGAGATGGGGATAGGCCCGGTGTTCGCGGTGCCGAAGCTGCTCAAGGCGCATGGTCTCAAGGTGGACGACATCGGCCTCTGGGAGCTCAACGAAGCGTTCGCGGTCCAGGTCATCTATTGCCGTGACCGGCTCGGCATCGACAATGACAAGCTCAACGTCGACGGCGGCGCGATCTCGGTCGGCCATCCCTATGGCATGAGCGGCGCGCGCCTCACTGGTCACGCGCTGATCGAAGGCAAGCGGCGCGGCGCCCGCTATGTCGTCGTGACCATGTGCGTCGGCGGCGGCATGGGCGCGGCGGGACTGTTCGAAGTCGCCTGAACCAAAAGAGCCGTTCGCGTGGCCGAATTGACCCCCATGGCGCCGCTCGCGGCTTTTCGCGGGCAGAAGCCGCCGGCGCCGGATTGGTTCGAACGCGTGGTCGCGATCGAGCCGGAGCGGACGTTCGTCGCCGTCGATGGCGCGCAGGTCGAGACCCTTGCCTGGGGCGAGCGTGGCAAGCCCGGCCTGATTTTGCTGCACGGGGGAGCCGCGCACGCTGACTGGTGGAGTTTCATTGCCCCGTTCTTCGCCCGCGAGCGGCGCGTTGTCGCGCCGTCGTTCAGCGGCATGGGCCGTTCCGATTGGCGCTCCGCGTACGATTTCCGCCAGTTCGTCCGCGAGGCGCGGGAAGTCGGCCATGAGGCCGGCGCATTCAAGGCCGGGCCGCCCGGTTGTCGTCGGACACTCGTTCGGCGGGCGCATCGCAACTGGGCTTGCCCATGATTTCGGCGAGGAGCTCGCCGCGGTGGTGATGGTCGATCCGCCCTTCTTCGCGCCGCAGAACCAGCGAAATCCTGCGCCGCCCCGGGCGAACTCGCGCGAGCACAGCGTGCGGCCTTCGCTCGAGGCCGATTATCGCCCGCTTCCGCCTCGCCCCGCCGCAGGCCTGCACAATCTCTTCATTCTCGACTTCATCGCGCGCCGCTCGGTGCGAAAGGCGGTCGGCGCCGAGGGCAATGCGGGCTGGTCGTCTGGGCTTCGACCCGCATTTCTGGGAAAAGTTCGGGCGGCTCGATCCGGTCGCCATGGTCAAGGGCGCGCGCTCGCCGCTCGCGATCATTCGCGGCGCGCAAGTCGCAGCTCTTTCAAGCCGAGGACGCCGCCTATCTCCTGAGCCTCATCGCGCCCGGCTCGCCTTATGTCGAGATCCCGGAGGCCGAGCATCATGTGATGATCGACCAGCCGCTCGCCTTCGTCGCGGGCTTGCGGGCGCTGCTCGCGGCGTGGCCGGCGGCGAAGTCAGGGTAGTCGCGCTCACTCCAACCTAACCGTCACAGCGTCGGACGCGCCCTTGGCGTCCGTCACCGACACGTGGGCGAAGCCGGCGCCGTCCGGCTTCCAGGCCGATTGGCGCCTGATCTCGGCCTCGCCGACCGGCGCGCCGTTGACGAACCAGGTGAACGGCGGCGCGCCGCCGAGCGCCTTCAAAGCCAGCGGCTGATCGCGCGCGCCCTCCGCAAGGCCGAGGTCGACGCGGGCGCCGTCAGGCGGGAAGGCGATCTTGAGCTGGGCGGCGCCCGGCGCGGATGATGTCCTGGGCGCGTCCTGGCGCAGGCGACGCAAGGGCGGCGGAAGATCGGCGGTGATGGTCGCCCTCAAGACGCCCTTGGGCGTCGGGATCGACTCGATGCTCCGGCCCAGCCGCTCGAAGGCGTCGAACAGAATCGGCGCCGCGGCCTCGCGGCCAATGAGTCCGGGCGTCGGGCCATTGTCGGGCCGGCCGACCCAGACCGCGATCGTGGTCCGCCGATCGAAGCCGATCGCCAGCGCGTCGCGAAAGCCGTAGGACGTGCCGGTCTTGAAGGCGATCCGGCCTTTGAGCGCATTGGCGGGCGGCGGCGCGCCGCGCAGGATGTCCCAGACATAGAAAGCCGCGACCGGATCGGTCACACGCCGTTCGCCTATTACGGGGGGCTGGCCGTCGAGCCGCTCGACGAGCGGCGGCGCTTCGCCGCCGCGCGCAAAGCCGGCGTAGAGCCGCGCGAGATCGGTGAGCGAAATGCCGAGCCCGCCAAGGCCGATGGCGAGGCCGATCGGCGTATCCTTCGGCAGCGCGATCTCGGCGCCGGCGCTGTGCAGGCGAGCGAGAAACGTCGCCGGGCCGACGTCGGACAAAAGCTCGACCGCCGGAAGATTGAGCGACATTTGCAGCGCCTTGCGCGCCGTCACCGCGCCCTCGTAACCGAGATTGAAGTTCTCCGGCGCGTAGGCCCCGTAGCGCATCGGCCGGTCGAACAGGCGCGTCTCCGGATGGGCGAGGCCCTGCTCGAAAGCCAGCGCATAGATGAAGGGTTTTAGGGCCGAGCCCGGCGACCGGGGCGAGCGCGACATATCGATCGCGCCGTCGCGCGAGGAATCGTCGTAACCCGCCGAGCCCACGCGGGCGCGAATTTCGCCGCTCGCATTGTCGATGACGACGATCGCCGTCGACAGCTTCGCGCCGAGCCGCGCGACGCTCTCTTTGGCGAGAACCTCGAGCTTCTCCTGCAGGCGCGCGTCGATCGAAAGCTTGATGACTTTGGCCTGTTTGTCGGCGGCGATCGCTTCCTCGGCGGCGTGCGCGGCGAGCGCAGGAAAAGCGAGGCGCGCCCGAGGGACCGGCTCGCGCTTCGCCGCTGCGGCGTCGGCCGGGCTGATGAGGCCGCGGGCGGCGACGCGGTCGAGCACACGATCGCGCGCGGCGCGCGCCCGGGCCGGCGAACGATCCGGCCTGCGCGCTTCGGGCGATTGCGGCAGCGCGACCAGGAGCGCCGCCTCCGCAACGGTCAGCCGCAGCGGCTCCTTGCCGAAATACGCGAGCGAGGCCGCTCGCACGCCCTCGAGATTGCCGCCGAACGGCGCAAGCGTGAGGTAACGGTCGAGCGTTCCGGGCTTGCCGACCTCGCGCTCGATCTCGAGCGCCCGCGCGATCTGCCTGAGCTTGGCGGCGATCGTGCGCTCGGGCCGCGGCTCGATGAGGCGCGCGACCTGCATTGGCAAGGTCGAGCCGCCCGAAACAACATGCCCTCGCATCAGCCATTGCGCGCCGGCGCGAACGAGGGCGCGAAGGTCGACGCCGTCATGGCTGTAAAAGCGGCAATCTTCGTAGGCGACGAGCATCGCGACATAGCGGGGATCGACGTCATGCGTGGTCGCCGGCAGGCGCCAGCGGCCATCGGGCAGAGTGAAGGGGCGCAGCAGCCGCCCGTCGCGATCGACGACGATCGTCGAGCCTTCGCGCGATGCGGCAAGATCGAGCGGGCCGAGGCTTGCGGTGTAGCGCGTCCAGGCGAAGGACGCGCCGAAGCCTGCCGCCGTTATGAGGGCAAGTGCGGCGGCGAAGATGAAGGTGAGGCGAGAAGGGCGCTTCACGTCAGACCCTCATCCGGCGAGACCCTCATCCGGCCCTTCGGGCCACCTTCTCCCCGGGGGAGAAGGGGACCCGGCACTGACGTTCGGCCCAACCCTGTTTCCCTCGGAGGAAAAGGGGCGTTCAGCACCCCTTCTCCCTCGGGGAGAAGGTGGCGCCATAGGGCGTCCGGAAGGACGCCCGTCCTTCCGGACGGGCTATGGGCGTCGGATGAGGGCCTGGGGCGCCTCACTTCGCCCGCACCTCCAGATCGCCAAAGGCGGTGCGGCCGTAGCGGTCGGGGTCGTACATGTCTTCGGCGGTGGCGGGCGGATAGATGTAGCGGCCGGGCGCGACGGCGCGCACGACATAGGCCATGGTGATGAACGCCGACTGGCCCTGGGCGCGGTCGAACGCCGCGACGAAACGGTCGTCGCGATATTCGGTGTGCGTGGGCTCGACGTCCTTGCTGAGCCAAGAGAAGGCTTCGACCGAGCCGCCGTCGACCAAAGCCGGATTGTCGATCTCGAGACCGGCGGGCAGCCGGTCGACGACGAGCAGACGCGCGGTGCGCGCCTGGGCCTCGGTCACTTTCAGCGACACCACGACGCGCTCGTTCTGGACCAGGCTTTGCAGCGCGTCGAGCTTGGTTCCGTCGAGCTTGTAGAACGACCGCTCGATTGCATAGCCGTTGGCGACGGCCGGATCGGGCTCGATCGGCGCGCCGGAAACCGAGACGACAAGCTGGGCCGGATTCTGTCCGGCATTGGCGATAACAATCGACTGTCCGGGGAGCGCCGCACCGCTCCAGCGGCGGTAGAGCGCGCCCTTGACCGGCTCGCCGTCGACGCGGAATTGCGCCAGGCTCGCGTGCTCGGCGAGCGCCTCGGCGGCGAGCGTCATCCAGTTCATCTCCTGCGTGCTGAGGAACGATCGCTCCGCCCGCGCCTGCTCGAGGACGGCGCCCGCGCGCGCGATCGCATCGCTCTCGATAGCGCCGAGCCTGGCCTCGGCGACGAGCGCCAGCACGGCCGCGGCGTCGCGCAGCCGCGAGCCATAATCGGGCCGCGAGCCCGCGTCGCGCTCGGCGTCGAGCGCCTTGAGCGCGGCGCCGAAGGCTCCGGCCGCGCGCGCCTGGTCGCCGAGCATCGCCAGCGCCGCCGCAAGCTGAGCCTTGGCGAGCGGCGCCGTGAAGGCGTCGAGCTTGGCGTCGGTGAGATAGCGCAGATCGCCGATGACGGGGCGCCCATTGCGGGCGAGAACATAGAGCGCGTAGGCGATCGCGGCGGAATTGTCCTTGTTCGGCTCCGGCGTGTTGACGACCTCGTTGCGCAGCCGGTCGAGCGCCTGATCGAAGGCTTGGCTCGGCACGGCGAAATTGCGCTCGCGCGCGCGGGTCAGAAAGTCGGTGACGAAGGCGTCGAGCCAGGGGTCCTCGTCATTGCTGTCGGCGCTCCACATGCCGAACGCGCCGCTCGCGCTCTGCCGGCTGAGCTCGCGCTCGATCGCCTGATTGATCCGCCCGTCGAGATCGGGATCGACGCCGAGATGCTCGATCGAGGCCAGGCGGTTCACATAGAGCAGCGGCATGGCGACGCTGACCGTCTGCTCCGAGCAGCCATAAGGATAGCGTTGCAGCGCCGCCAGCAGCGCCGGCGCGTCGAGCGCGCCGAAGGGCGAAGCGGAGATCGCGATCGAGCCGGTGCCGGGAATGAAATCGCCGAGCAGATCGCCCGAGATGGTCTGGCTTGCGCCGCCCGGCAAGGGCGTCACCGTGCGGCGGTAGGAGTCCGGCGCGCCGGACGCGACGCCAAGGCGGAAATGCTGGCTGAGATCCGTCTTCGGCCCCGTGAGTCTCAAGTCAAGTTCGGCGACGCCAATGCCCGCGGCCGCGATCGGCATCGCCAATGATTTGCGTTGATGCAGATCAAGACGCACGGTCTTTGTCATCGCGTCCGCGTCCGCCGTGAGCGGGCCGTGGATGTCGAGGTCGAGCTTGTACTCGCCCGCGTCGCCCTCGACATTGTCGATGTCGACATGCATTTCGGAGCGGTCGCCGACATTGAGGAAGCGCGGCAAGGTCGCCGCGACGACGACCGAGTCGCGCACCGTCACGTCGGCCTCAGCGGACCCGACCTTGTCCTTCGACCAGGCGACGGCGGTCAGCCGCACCGAGCCGTTGAACGCCGGCAGGTCGAACGAGACGGACGCGTTCCCCTGGTCGTCGACCTTGACGATTCCCGAGAACAAAGCGAGCGGCTCCTGCGTCGGCAGATTGCCTTCGATGCCGCCGCTGGAATCGCCGCCGGTATGGATGGCGCCGGCCTCGCCCTGCATGCCGTCGATCAGCATGCCCCAGAGATCGCGAATCTCGACCGGCAGCTTGCGCTGCCCGAAGAAATAAGCGTTCGCGTCAGGGGTCTTGAAGCCGGTCAGATTGAGAATGCCGACATCGACCGCGGAGACGGTCACGCGCGCATCCTCGCCCGGCGCGAGGCCCACGAGATGAATGGGCAGCGTCATCGATTGGCGCGGCCGCGCCAGCGGCGGCGCGTCGAGCCTGACGTCGAGCATGTGCGAACCGCGATCGATGGCGAACCAGGCCAGCCCAAGCGCGCGGCCGGGCATGCGCTTCGCTCCAACGTCGAGCGGGCGATGGGTCAGCGCGACGGCGTAAGCGCCGGGGCCCCAATCGGCCCCGACCGCGAACGGAACGACGTTGTCGCCGGACACGAGATCGACATCGATGAAGCGCTCGATCTTGTCGCCGACCAGCGCGACCGTCGCCTTGCCGGCGAAGGCGGAGGCGATGCGCAATTTCGCCTCTTCGCCGGCCGTGTAATTCGTCTTGTCGAGGGTCACGACGACATTGTCGGGCGTGTCGGCGCCGGCTGTTCCCGACCAGCCGACGTCGAAGGAGACGCTGGTCTCCTCGCCGTCGAGCGTCTTGATGTCCAGGCGATGCGCGCCCCAGCCGACGCGGCCGGAAAATTTGGCGGGCGCGTCGGCGCCGATGTCGATCGTCCCGCTCGCGATCCGCTTCGACGACTTGACGGACTCGTAGCTCCAGCGACCGTCGGCGTTGAACCATTGATAGTCGTTGGTGACCTGATAGAGCGACCAGGCCGCGCCCTTGCGCGCGATGCGGGCGCCGTCCGGCGCGACCGCGATCGCCTCGAACGTCGCCACGTCGCCCGCGCTCAAGGAGGCGTCGAAATCCTTCTTAACCCCGACCGTCACGCCCTTGGCGCGCACGGGCAGCACGAGCGTGCGCTCGACCGTGCGTCCGCCCGGCTCGCCGACGTCGACGATCAGCTTGGCCTGCAGCGGGCGCGTGCTCGCGCCTTCGGGCAATTCGACCGAAAGATCGGCGTGGCCCTTGTCGTCGGTCTGAACGTGATCGGAAAACTGGGTCTCGATGGTGGTGAAATCATCGTCGGCGAGGCCGGCGACATAGCCTGGAAAGCCGGCGAGCTCCGCGCCTTCGACGACCTGCAGCCGAATGGCGCCGGTGACGTCGAGCCCGCTTGCCGGCGCGCCATAGAGAAACCGCGCGTCGAGCGAGAACGCGACCGGCTCGCCGGGGGCGATGACAGGCTTGGCAGGATGGAGGGTGAAATCGAGCCGCTCCGGAACATAATCCTGGAGCATGAACTCGACCCCGCCGATGCTGTCGCCCTTGGGATCGGCGTAAGCCTCGATCGACCATTTGCCCGCCGCCGAGCCTGGCAGCAGCGGTATCGCATAGGCGCGCCCGCCGAGGCCCTGGTCGGGCAGGGTCGCACGCCTGTACTCGACGCCGTCCGGCCGCTTGACGACGAGCGTCAGCGGCAAGCCGGATTTCGCCACGCCCTTGGCGTCGCGCAAAAGAGCCGTGGCGAAAACGGTCTCGCCCGAGCGATAGACGCCGCGCTCGGTGTAGAGGAAGGCGTCGAGGCCGTTGGGCGGATCGCGCCCGGCGACGCCGCGATCGCTGAGGTCGAAGGCGTTCTGAGCGAGGCTGAGGAAGCCGTAGTCGCCGGCGAGCGTGGCGACGAGGAGGCCCGGCGCCGAGCCACCCTTGCCGCGGGAAAGACCGGGATCGAAATCGACGCGGCCGTCGGCGCCGGTCGTCTTCGTCGCCAGCACTTCGTTATTGCGCGCAACGAGCCTGAGTTCGACGCCCGATAGCGGCCCGGCGGAGCCCAAAGATTGGACCAGCGCGTGCACACCGTCGTCGCCGGAAATCGCGGTAAGTCCCAAGTCCGAGACCACCATCCATTGCGCCGCGAGCTGTACGCTCTCGTCTGCGCTCTCATCGGCGGGGTTCGCCGCGCCTTTCCACGGCCGCGCCGTGACGACATAGATTCCGGGCTCGAGCTTGCCGACGGCGTCAAGCACCGGGAAGTCGGTCACGACGTCCTGGTTGAGCACGGAGGCGACATCCATCGTCCCGCTCCAGACTTTCGCTCCGTCCTGCGAGGCGATCTCGTTCGCGCGCGACGAGTCGATGGGTTTCAGAAAATCGTCGCGATTGACGGTCGCCAACAGATTGCGATCGCCTACGCGATAGACGTCGATCGAGACCTTCGCGGTGTTGACGGTGACCAGCGGCGCGCCCTTCTGGCCCTGCCGAGGAAGCACATAGGCCCGCCCAGCGAAATGCGCCTGCGGCGAGCGGTCGCGCACGTAGATCTCGTAGTCGGCCGACTTGAGCAGCGACTCGCCGACCGCCGAGGGCAGGCCCTGGCGCAGGACGATCGCGTAGCGCTCGCCGTGCTTGAGGCCTTCGACGCAGATCTGCTGGTCCTCGTTCGAGATCGCCGTCTCCGACGATCCCGACACCGCGACATAGGGCGAAAAATCGGTGCGGCGTGCGAGCGCTTCAGAGAAATTGAAGCAGACGCGAGGAAGAGCGGATTCGTTGTCGACCTTGTAGTCGAGGATCCGGAACCCATGCTCGGCGCGCATCGCCTCGTAGGTCTTGCGCACATCGACCGAGTCGTGGCGGTCGAGCGAGGCCTTCAAGGCGTCGAGGGCGGGGCGCCATTGCTCGTGACGCGCCAGCAGGTCGGCGAGGACGGCTAGCGCCGCGGCTTGCGCATCCGGCGTCGTCGAATGCTGATAGGCGGCATAGGCCGCAGTCGCGCCGCGGGTGACGAGGTCGTAGCGGTCGTTCGCCTTGGCGTCGTCCGCCGCGACCGCGATACCGGCGTAGGCGAGCCAGTTGGCCGGGTCCTTGGGCGCGGCGGTGATCGCCGCTCCCGCGAGCTTCTCAGCGTCGGCGAAATTGGAGCCCATGATGGCCCTGGCGGCGTCCGTCAGCAATTGCTGCGGCGTCTTGCCCTTGACCTGGGCTCCGATGGCCGCCGTCGCAACGCGGAGGGTGTCCGTCAGGCGTACGACGTCGCTCGCCATCTCCTCGCGCGCAAAGGGCTTGGTCTCGGCAGCGCTGGCGGCGGTGGAAAACAAGATCGCAAAGAGGGCGAGCGAGCGCAGAGCGTGAAGCATAGGCGGCCTTCAAATTGACGCGCAGGCGTCTCGTCGTGAATATAGCACGGTCGAAGCGTCCATTCCTAAGACAGACTTGAGGATGGTCCGACAACTCGGAGACACCATGAAGCGCCCACCCGCCGGTCTGGTCTTCGCGCTTGCTCTAGCTCTCGTTTCACCGGCGGCCCTGGCGCAAGCGCAGACGCCCGCCGCGCCTTCCGCCGAGGACGCGGCGATGGCTACGCAAAAGGCGGCGTTCGTGGGGCTGCCGGAAGCAACACGCAAGGCTCTCCAGGAGGCGCTTGTCTGGCTTGGGCTGTACGTCGGCGTCAACGATGGCGACTTCGGCAAGCGCACCCGCGACGCGATCCTCGCGTTTCAGGCGAGCCTCAAAGCGCCCGCCGACGGGACGCTGTCGGCGCCCGAGCTCAAGGCCTTGCTCGCCACCGCGCAAAAGGCCCGCGAGGCGGCGGGATTCCAGGTCGTGAGCGACCCCAAGACCGGCGCCAGGATCGGCGCGCCGCTGAAACTTTTGGGTGCGCTTCCGGGCGCAAGGCTCGACTTCGCCGCGAACGCGGACGCCGACCTGGGCGCGCTCTACATGCGCTTGTCCGCGGCGTCGCCCGTCCGCAAGATCGCCTATAAGGCGATCAAGCCGGACGCCTTCTTCGTCGTCTCCGGGCAGGACGGACCGGTCAAGTTCTATACCCGCTTCGACAAGAACCCGACCGCCAGTCCGCCGATCCGCGGCTTCACCTTCGCCTATCCGGCGTCCCAGACCGCCTACCTAGATCGCATTGCGATCGCCATCGCCAATTCTTTCGAGCCGTTCCCCGAAGCCGCCGGGGCGCCGCCAGCAAACGCCGCGGCGGCCTCCGCACCAAGTCCAGCTCCACACCCGCCGGTTCCGCAGCCCGCCGCGACCGCGCTTGTGGTGGCGCCGGGCAAGGCGCTGACCGCGCTCAAAGCCGACGACTGCCCGCATCCGACTGTCGCCGGCAAGCGGGTGCGAATCGAGCGCGCCGACGCCGCGACGGGCCTCGTGATACTCGCCGGAGATTTCGCCTCAAACGGCGGAGCGCCTCGGCTCGGCTCGCCGGCGCAGGATCTTGTCGTCCTCGGGTTCGACGGACCGCGGCTCGCGGCGAGCTCGGCCTCGTTCACCGGCGGCGAGGCGGCGCCGGTCGTGACCGCTGCAATGGACAAGGGCGCGAGCGGCGGACCGGTGTTCGATCGACGAGGAGCGCTGGTCGGCCTTGTCGCGCCGATCGTGGGCCAGCCCAAGCGCATCGGCAGCGTCGCGCTCGCCTCCCCGCACCCGCTGATCGCGCCGGACGCGCTTCGCGCCTTTCTCGGCGCGAGCGAACTCGCCCCGGAGGGAGCGGCTTCGCTCAGCGCGGGCGACATCGCCGCCCGCGAGAGGAAGGCGCTGGTCGCCGTCTTCTGTCAGCAATAGCGCTCTTAGTGCGGGATGATCCCGGGGAAGACGTACTGCTGCAGGGCGACCAGCACGCCGAGGATCAGCGTCAGGATGACGCTGTGCCAGAAGGTGCGAGCGAACACGATCCCCTCGTGCCCGCGCAAGTCCGTGACCGAGACGCCCGTCGCGATGTTCTGCGGCGAGATCATCTTGCCCATCACGCCGCCAGACGAATTGGTCGCCGCGAACAGCACCGGATTGAGGTCAAGCTGCTTCGCCGCGACCACCTGAAGGTTGCCGAACAGCGCGTTGCCCGAAGTGTCGCTGCCGGACAGCGCGACCGCCACCCAGCCCAGGAAGGGTGAGAGGATGACGAACAAATGCCCGACCGAGGCGACCCCGAGGCCGAGCGTATAGGCCATGCCGGAATAGTTCATGAGGTAAGCGAGGCCGATAATGAGACAAACGGTCAGGATGGCGATCCATGCCTGTTTCAGCGTCCGCACAACGCACTGGAAAAAGTCTCCGACGCCCATTTTGACGACGATCGCCGTGATGATGGCTGAGAGCAGGATCGCCGTTCCCGTCGCGAGAGGCTGGAAGCCCCACACGGCTGCGTAAGGCTTATCGTTGTAGAGCGTGATCGAGACCGCCTTGTCGAGGCCGGGCCAATGGATCGCCTGCGCGCCGATCTTGAAGATCCCGAGCGTCGTCCACACGATGACGATCGCGGTCACGATCAGCCAGGGCAACCAGCCTTGCCACGGGCTCACATCCGAATGCGCACTGAGCAGGTTTGCGTCCCCCCGCACAGTGAACTCCGGATCGGGCGCCGGCTTCCACACCTGCAGGAACAGGAGCGTCACGATCAGCGAGCCGAGCGACGCCAGGACGTCGGTCAGCGCGTAATTGATGTAGTTCGAGGACACGAACTGACAAAGCGCGAATGAACCGCCAGCGACCAGAAGCACCGGCCACAGCGCCTTGAGCGAACGCGCCCCGCCGTAGAGCCCCATCACGTAGAAAGGCAGCAACAACGCGATGAACGGCAATTGGCGGCCGATCATGGCGCCAAGCGTCCCGGCGGGCAGTCCTGTGACTGCGCCTAGCGTCGTCACCGGAACGCCGAGCGCGCCGAATGCGACCGGCGCGGTGTTGAAGATCAACGTGAACACCAAAGCTTCGAGCGCCGGGAAGCCCACCAGGATGAGAAGCGACGCAGTGATCGCGACCGGCGTCCCAAAGCCAGCGATGCCTTCCAACAACGCGCCGAAGCAGAAGCCGATCACGACCAGCACAACGCGGCGGTCGTTGGGAAGATGGTTGAGCACCCACGCGCGAAAGGCGTCGAAACCGCTTCGACTCGACCGCAATATTATAGAGAAGAAGCGCGTTGACCACGATCCACATGACTGGCCACAGCGCGAAGACAACCCCGGCGGCGACGGTATTAATGGCAAGGGAAACGGGGAAGTCCCACACCGCGATCGCGATGATCAGGCCAACCACGAGGCCTGCGAGCGACGCCTGCCACGCCGGTCGGCGCAAGACGCCGAGCAGCACGAGAACGGTCGCGACGGGCAGCACCGCTACGATGAACGAAAGCGGCAGGCTGCCCGTGACCGGCGTCAGCAATTGTTTGAACACTTCTTAGCCTCCCCAGCCCGTCGGCAGACGAGCCCCCACTGATTTCCCCGCGCACAACTCGGCCCCAACGATTTCTCTTAAGGCGCGCCGTGGCGGGAAATCAAGTTCTCGTCATTGGCTTGAAGCATTTTCCGCATCTTGGGATTTTTAACGCTCTAAGGCAGATTGCGCTTGGGTTGACGCGGCCAATTGTAGCCGTGCTCGTTGAGCGCGGCGGACGCGGTCAGCGACCGAAGGACGCCCGTCCGCCGACGGGCTATGGACCGCGTCCTGTCAAATCCGATCAGCGGAACTGCAATCTGCTCTACCCGTCGACGTCCCATTTCTCGGCGCTGGCCCCCGCGAGTTCGCGCACCCGCTGCTCGTCGGCGCCGAAGGCGCGCGCGTCGCCCTCGTATACGATCCGGCCGTCGTCGAGCACGTAGGCGCGATCGGCGATCTCGACCGCCGCGCGCACGTTCTGCTCGACCAGCAAAACCGAGAGGCCTTCCCGCCGCGCCGCGACGACGATCCTGAACACGTCCTCGACAATCAGCGGCGCGAGGCCCTGCGAAGGCTCGTCGAGCATCAGCAGCTTCGGGTTCAAGAGCAAGGCGCGGGCGATCGACAGCATCTCCTGCTCGCCGCCCGAGAGCTGGGCGCCCTTGTTGCCGCGGCGTTCGGCGAGGCGCGGAAACGCCTCGTAGACACGGGCGACCGTCCACGGGCCGGGCCGCTCGACGGGAACCAGCAGGTTCTCGTCCACCGTCAGGTTGGCGAAGATGCGCCGCCCTTCCGGCACATAGCCGACGCCGGACGCAGCGATCCGGTAAGGGGGAAATCCGGTCACGTCGGCGCCGAACACCGCGACCTTGCCGGTGCGCGGGCGGGTGAGGCCGATGAGAGAGCGCAGCGTCGTCGTCTTCCCCGCGCCGTTGCGGCCGAGCAGCGCGACGATCTCGCCCTCGCGCACCTCGAGGCTCACCCCGTGCAGGATGTGAACTCTTGCCGTAAAAGGTGTGCAGATCCCGGGCCTCAAGCGCGATCATGCCGCCGCCTTGCCGAGATAAGCGGCCTGCACCTTTTCGCTGTCGGCGATCTCCTGCGGCGCGCCTTCCGCCAGCACTCGCCCCTCGGCCAGCACCATGATTCGATCGGCGAGGTTGAACACGACGCGCATGTCGTGCTCGATCAGCATGATCGTCAGCCCCTCCTGCCGATGCAGCCGCCGGATGAGCCGCGCGATGTCGTAGGTCTCCTGATCGCCCATGCCCGCCGTCGGCTCGTCGAGCATGAGCAGCCGGGGCTTTAGCGCGAGCGACATCATGATCTCCGCCGCCCGCTGGTCGCCGTGCGACAGCGCGCCCGCGCGCATGCGGGACTTGTCAGTCAGTCCGCCGAGACCGAGCAGCTCGGCGACGCGCGCTTTCACCGCCGCCCTCGCATCCGCGCCGAGCCAGGGCCGGAGGCGATAGCCGGACGCAACCTCGACCGCGACGCGGATGTTGTCGGCGACCGAAAGCTCGGGAAAGACCTCAGTGATCTGGAAGGTGCGCGACATGCCGCGCCGCACCCGCTCATCGGGAGCGAGGGCGCCGATGTCATGTCCCTCGAACCGGATCGAGCCCGCGGTCGGCGCGAACAGCCCGCTGACCAGATTGAAGAACGTCGTCTTGCCGGCGCCGTTGGGACCGATGATCGCGCGCAATTCGCCCGGCTCGATGGTCAGCGACACATTGTCGATGGCGACCAGGCTACCGAAGCGCTTCGATGCGCCCTCGACCAGAAGCAGGGTCACGCCTTCGCTCCCGTGCGCAGCATACCCAAAACGCCGCGCGGAAAGAAGCGCACCACCAGCACGAACACGAGGCCGATCACCGACATCCAGTTTTCGGTGTGGCTCGACACGTAATCCTGGAGCGCGACGAAAATCGCCGCGCCGATCAGCGGTCCCCAGAACGAGCGCATGCCGCCCAAGACCGCCATGATGACGAGATTGCCCGAGAGGTCGACGCGAAGCGCTCGCGGGTCGATGAAATTGTTGAGCAACGCATAAAGCCCCCCGGCCGCGCTGACGAAGAAGCACGAGATCACGAACGACAGCCAGACGTGGAACTCGATCGGCACGCCGAGAAACCGCGCGCGCCGTTCGTTCTCGCGAATGGCGATGAGAGAGCGCCCGAATGGCGAGTTGAGAAGCACCGCCATCGCGGCGACGCAGAGCGCAAAAATCGCGAGAGCGAAATAGTAGAAAGCCCTGTCGTTCTGGACGATGTCGAGCTCAGCGAAACCGAAATTGATCGGCAGGCGCCGCCAGCCCGTGAGCCCGTCGTCGCCGCCAGTCACTGCGTTCCAGCGGAAGGCGATGAAGTAGAAGACCTGGCCAAAAGCGATCGTCACCATGGCGAAATAGACGCCGCGCAGCTTGATGATCAGCGCGCCAATGATCATCGCCGCGATCGTGGCAACGATCACGCCGAGCACGATGGCCGGGATCGACCCAACGCCCCAATATTTGATCGCCATCGCCGTCCCGTAGGCGCCGAGCCCGAAATAAGCGGCGTGGCCGAACGAGAGCACCCCGGTGAAGCCAAGCAGGAAGTTGAGCGACATCGCCGCCAGCCCCATGACCACGATGCGGGTGGCGAGTTCGGTGTAACCGCCGATCGCGTTCATCCAGAAGGGCGCGAACAGCAGCAGCAGGCAGACGGCGACGTCGAAGCCACGCGCGCGGGGGGCGTTCAATGGAGCCTTCCCTCTTCGCCGAGCAGACCGCGCGGCCTGACGAGCAGCACGAGCGCCATCATCACGTAGATGACGGCCTCGGTCGCCGAGGGGAAATAGACCGCCGCGAGCCCGGAGGCGACGCCGATCATCAAGCCGCCAATCAACGTTCCAAGCAGACTGCCGAGGCCGCCGACGATGATCGCGACGAAGCTCGGCATGATGAGGTTGGCGCCGATGGTGGGCGAGAGTCCGAGCAGGCCAGCCGCCAAGACGCCGGCGAGGCCAGCCATATAGATGCCGATGCCAAAGTTGAGGCTGCGCAGCACCCTGACGTTGACGCCGAGCGTCGAGACCGTGTCGAGGTCGCGCGTTCCGGCGCGGATGCGCATGCCGAGCCGCGTGTATTTGAGCACGGCGAACAGGCCGCCAACGGCCACCGCAACGATAATCATCATGAACACGCGATAGCCGGTGAGGAAGAAGTACTGGCTTGATAGTGAGGTCATCAGCCAGCCAGGAACCTGAAACGGCACGCTTTGCGCCCCCCAGATGACGCGCGTCACGTCCTCGAAGATGTAGGCAAGCCCGAAGGTCAGCAGAAGACTATAGAGCGGGTCTTTGCCGTACAGCGGGCGGATCAACAGCCACTCGACAACGAGGCCGAGCACGGCGGTCAGCGGCGGCGCGACGATCAGCGCGCCCCAGAAACCGATATAGGGGATCAGCGTGTAGGCGAGATAGGCGCCGAGCGCCAGGAATCCGCCATGGGCGAAATTGATGACCCCGCTCAAGTTGAGGATCAGCGACAGGCCGAGCGCCATCAGAGCGTAGAACGCGCCGACGATCAGGCCATTGAAGACGTTGAAAAGGACGACCTGGCTCATGCGTCGGCATTCGCCGTTCGCGGAAAGGACGGCGGACCGTCCTCCGCCGCTGAGGGGGCGCTCAAGTCGGCCATTTCATCTTGCACCCGCTCTCCTCGAGGGTTCCCGCGACCTTCGCGCCGTCGACCACCTTGGTGACCTTGAAAAAGTCGTCCGGCGCCGAACCCTTGGCTTGCGCCTCGCCGACGAACAGGGAAGCGAGCAGCTGATTCTGGCCGGCGCGATAGAAGGCAGGGTTAGGCCCGAGCGCGACTTCGGGCGGCAGATGAAAGTCCTGCAAGGCCTTCGCCATATCGAGCGCCTTGAGCGAATTCGCCTTCGCGGCGGCGAGCGCGCAGGTCCAGACCGAGACATAGCCGAACCAGGTGCGCGCGGTCGGAACGCGGCCGGTGCGTTTCTTGGTCGCCTCGACGAATTCGGCGACATGGGGCGCGCCGGGCTGGTTCCAATACCATTCCATCACCCAGACGCCGATCCGAGCCTCAGGCGCCAAGCCTTCGAGCGGCTCCATCTCCTGCTGGGCGCCGGCGAGATGAACCTTGTTTTGCAGTCCGAACTGCACCGCCTGCTTGAGGGCGTTCAGCATGTCGTCGCCGCCGAGCAGGAAAAGGACGACGTCCGGGTTCGCGGCTTGCGCCTTGATTAGATAGGAGGAGAAATCCACCGTGCCGACCGGCGTCAAGTCGCCGCCCACGCGCTCGCCGCCGAGCGGGGCCGAAGCTCTCACCATTCCGGCCTCCAACGTGTGGCCGAAGGCGTAATCTGCCGTGATGTAGTAGAATCTTTTCCCGTATTGCTCGATCAGCGCGGCGGCGACGGCGTTGGCCTCCATCTGGGTGGTGTTGCAGACGCGAAAGACGTTCCAGTGGCAGCTCGAGCCGGTGACCGCGTCGGTATGGCCGCCAGGCACGATGTGGAGAATGCCCTTTTCATTCGACACTTGAGCCATGGCGAGCGAAAGCGCGGAGTTCACGTTGCCAAGCAGAAAGTCGACCCCCTCGCCGTCGATCAGCTTGCGCGCCTTGAGCACCGCAACCCCGGCGTCGCCGCTGGTCGAATCTTCGACGACGAGCTCGACCGGACGGCCGAGGATGCCGTCCCTGGCGTTGATTTCGTCGAGCGCCATCTGGCAGCCCGTGAGCTCGTTCTTGCCGAGGGCGGCGTAGGGGCCGGTCAACGGATTGTCGAGCCCGATCTTGATGGCCTGCGCGGCCCGGGCGGAGAGGACGAACGGCCCAGCAATCCGGGCGCCCGCGAGCGCCAGCCCGGACTTGACAATTCTGCGACGGCTTATCGCCCGCGGATTGGCGTTGGACATTTTTTCCTCCCTGACTCCAACCGCCAACCTAGCCGATCCTCACGCTTCAGCCGATGCTTGATCCCGCGCCAGCCTGGCAGACGCTCAGGTCGGCCAGGTCATCTTGCAGCCGCTCTCCTCGACCGTGCCGGCGACGTCGGCGCCGTTGACGACCTTGGTGACTTTGAACAGATCGTCGGGCGCCGAGCCCTTGGCCTGCGCATCGCCGACGAACAGGGAAGCGAGCAGCTGGTTCTGGCCGGCGCGATAGAAGGCCGGATTCGGCCCGAGCGCGATCTCTGGCGGCAGGTGGAAGTCCTGCAACGTTTTCGCCATGTCGACGGCCTTTAGCGACTTGGCGCTATTTGCGGCGTGCGCGCAGGTCCAGGTCGAAACGTACCCGAACCAGGTGCGCGCCGTCGGCACGCGGCCGGTTCGCTTCTTCGTCGCCTCGACAAATTCGGCGACATGGGGCACGCCGGGCTGGTTCCAGTACCATTCCATCACCCATGTGCCGACGCGCGCCTCGGGCGGCAGGCCTTCGAGCGGCTCCATCTCCTGCTGGGCGCCGGCGAGATGGACCTTCTTTTCAAGCCCGAACTGAACCGCCTGCTTCAGCGCGTTCAGCATGTCGTCGCCCTGAACCAGGAAGACGATGACATCGGGATTCGCCGCCTGCGCCTTGATGAGGTAAGAGGAGAAATCGACGTTTCCGAGCGGAACCAGATCTCCGCCAACCCGTTCGCCGCCGAGCTTCGCAATCGCCTTGACCATGCCGGCCTCGAGCGTATGGCCGAAGGCGTAGTCGGGCGTGATGTAGTAGTATTTCTTGCCGTAATCCTTGACCAACGCGCCAGCGACTGCGTTCGCCTCCATTGCCGTGGTGTTGCAGACGCGGAACACGTTCCAATGGCAGCTTGAGCCGGTGATCGCGTCGGTATGGCCGCCCGGCACGATATGCAGCACGCCCTTTTCGTTCGACACCTGCGCCATGGCCAGCGCGAGCGCCGAGTTGACGTTGCCGAGCAGGAAGTCGACCTTGTCGCTCTCGATCAGCTTGCGCGCCTTCTGCACCGCCGTGCCGGCGTCGCCGCTGGACGAATCCTCAACCAGGAGCTGGGCCGGACGGCCGAGGATGCCGCCCTTGGCGTTGATTTCGTCGAGCGCCATCTGGCAGCCGATGAGCTCATTCTTGCCTGGGCCGGCGTAGGTGCCAGTCAGCGGGTTGTCGAGGCCGATCTTGACTGCGTCGGCGGCGCGGGCGCGGATGACGAACGGACTGGCGAATTGCGCAGCGGCTAGCGTGACCCCGGATTTGACGAGTGTGCGGCGGTCGATGCCGGCGCGCCAATTGGACTTGGGCAAGTTTCTCTCCCTTGTTCGGATGGTTTGCTCGGCCGCAGCGCGGGGCGTGCTAGCCGATGGATCCGCTATTTGTTGGTCCTGCGCCACTTTGTACTTGTGCGGCTTGGGCCGTCAAGCCGAGCGGTGCAAATAGACGGAATTACCTGCTCGAGCTCCACATTCGAGTGTCTATTAATGCGGCGCCTTGCCGCCGATCCGCTCAACCGCCGAAGATCACCTTGCGGAAGCGGACGCTGGCGACGGTGAAATAGACGACGCCGATGGCAAGCATCGCTACGATTGGACGCCACACAAGGGTGATGTCGGCGCCGCGGAACAGGACCGCCTGGGCGAATTGCACGAAATGCGGCGTCGGGCTGATGGTCTGCATCACGTATTGCAGCCAGACCGGCATGCTTTCCATCGGCGTGCTGCTGCCCGAAAGCAATTGCGTGACGATCAGCACCGGCATGGCGAGCAGCCCGAACTGGCCCATGGTCGTCGCCAGCGTGCCAAGCAGGATGCCAAGCGCCGCCACGACGAGCGCATAGATCGCCGCCCCAAGCAGGAACAGCAGCAGGGACCCGTTGATCGGCGAGCCGATCCACCAGTGAACGACGAACTGCAGCGAAAACATGGCCGCAACGAGGATCACGAGACCGTTGGCGATCATCTTGGCGAGCATGATCTCCGACGGCACGACCGGCATCACCAGCAGGTGCTCGACGGTGCCCTGCTCGCGCTCGCGGATCAGCGCCGCGCCGGTGAGAATGACCGTCAGCATCGTGATCTGGTTGATGACCTGGGTCATCGCCGAGAACCAGGACGTTTTCAAGTTCGGGATTAAAGGCCGCCCGCACGACCAGATTGATCGGCGCGCCGTTCGAGTCGCCCCTGCCCGAGATGAACCGCTGGATCTCGGTGGCGATCGCGTTGCGCAGCGAGCTTGCGCCGTTGCCCGCCTGGGCGATCGCGGTCGCGTCGACATTGATCTGGATGCCGGTCTTGCGCTCGGCGCGAACATCGGCCTCGAAATTGGGCGGGATCTCGACGACGAACAGGAGCTTGCCCTGATCCATGATCGGGTCGATCTCCGAGGCGGTGAGCTGCACGGGCGGCTGGAACGTCGGTAGCCGCAGCCCCTCGGCGATGCGCCGCGACAGGTCCGAGCCGTCCTCGTCGACGATGCCGACCGAGAGGTTGGTTGCTTCGGTCACCGCGCCGGTGGCGACCGTGTTCACCGAAATGCTGAACGAATAGACGACCAGAAGCAACATCACCGGGTCGGCACGGATGCTTCTGAGCTCCTTGATGACGAGGTGGAAGATGTTGACCACATGATCGACGAAGGTCAGGGGCTTCGCTTCGACGAGATGCGGAGCTTTTGTGGAGGAAGCCTCGGACATCTCACGCCTCCTGCTTGCGGAGCAGGGCCAGCGACAAGGCCAGGAAGACGAGCGCGATCAGCGCGATCGCGGCAATGTCCTTCCAGAGGCTGGCGATCCCGAGCGCCTTGGCGAATACGCCGACCGAAACCTGCTGGTACCAGGATGAGGGGAAGGAAAGCCCGATCACCCTCGCCCCGCCCGAGAGCGAGGAGACGGGCGCCAGCATTCCCGAGAAATTGACCGCCGGCACGATCGAGAGAATTGCGGTTGCGAAGACGGCTGCGACCTGCGTCCGGGTGAAGGACGAGATCAGCACGCCGAAACCAGTGGTCGCCACCACATAGACCAGCGTTCCTATGAGCAAAACGAGGAGCGGCCCTTTCGGCGGCACGCGGAAAATGAAAATCGCGATCAGCAGCAAGGCGAAGAAAGCGATCATCGAGACCGCGACATAGGGCAGTTGCTTGCCGATCAGGAACTCGAACCGGGTGATCGGCGTCGAACGGAAATTGGCGATCGAGCCGGTCTCCTTCTCGCGCACGACCGCGATCGCCGACATGATCGCCGGGATCAGGCACAAGCAGCAGCATGAAAATGCTGGGCACCATGGCGTTCACGCTGAGAAAGGCCTGATTGTAGCGAAAGCGGGTCTGGATGTCGTCGTCCGTCCAGGCGTTGGCGCTGCCCGCGCGACGCTGGCGCCGCCGCAATTCCTCGCCCTGCTTCCTGACCACGCCGGTGACATAGTTCTTCGACGTCTCGCCGCGGAACGTCATCGCGCCGTCGACCGTGGCGTCGACTTCCGGCGTGCGGTTGTTGAGAAGGTCGCGACCAAATCCGGGCGGCACTTCGATGACGATCTGCGTGTTCCCGCTTCTCAGCCGTTTCTCAGCCTCGTCCGCCGACGTGATCGGCGGCTGGACCGAGAAATAGCGCGAGCCATCGAAGCCCTGAAGCAGGTCGCGGCTCTGGGGCGTATCGTCCTGGTCGAAGGACGCGGTCGCCAGGTTCTCGATGTCGAACGAGATCCGTAGCCGAAGGCGAACATGAGGATGATCGGGCCGAGGAGCGCGAAAGCGAGCCGAATCGGATCGCGCAACAGCTCGACCGTCTCACGCCGCGCGTAAGCCCAGAGGCGGCCAGGGCTGAACCCTTTGGGCGGCGCGCTCGCCTCGCCCGCCTGCGCCTCGGGAGCCGGCGGCTCAGCCTTTTTCGACATGTCGATGCCGGCGGCTTCCGCGAGATAGCCGACAAAGCAGTCTTCAAGCGAAGCGCTGCCGCGCTCTTTGACCAGCTCCTGCGGCGCGCCGACGGCGAGCACCTTGCCTGCGTGCATGAGCGAGATGCGGTCGCAGCGGTCCGCCTCGTTCATGAAATGGGTGGTGACGAAAATCGTCACGCCGTCATCGCGGGAGAGATCGATCAGCGTGCGCCAGAACGCGTCGCGTGCGATCGGGTCGACGCCCGAGGTCGGCTCGTCGAGGATGAGAATCGAGGGCTCGTGCAGCACCGCGACCGCGAGCTGGAGGCGCTGCTTGATCCCGAGCGGCAGGCTGTCCGGCCGAGCGTTGACGACGGACTTCAGGTCGTAGCGCTCGAGCAGCTCGTCAATTCGAGGACCGACCTTCTCTTTCGGCAAATGATAGAGCTGCGCGTGCAGGTCGAGATTTTGGGCGACCGTCAATTCGCCATAGAGCGAGAAGGCCTGGGTCATGTAGCCGACATTGCGGCGCGCCTGCATGTCGTTCGAGCCCATCGGCTCGCCGAACAGCTTGCACGTCCCGCTGGTCGCCGGCAGGAAGCCGACCAGCATTTTCATGGTCGTCGACTTGCCGCAGCCGTTCGAGCCGAGAAAGCCGAAGATTTCGCCGCGGGGAATCCTGAAGCTGACGTGGTCGACCGCGACGAAATCGCCGAACCGGCGCGTGAGCCCCTCCGCCTCGATCGCCGGCGTCTCGTCCGGCGAGGCGACGCGCGGGCGCACGACCACCTTCTTGTGCAGGGCGCGCTTGGCCTCGGGCATCATCGCGATGAAGGCTTCGTCAAGATTGGGCTCGCCGGTCTTGGCAAGCAGCTCCTTCAATGTGCCGGTGGCGATGATCTTGCCGTCGTCCATCGCCATCAGCCAGTCGAAGCGCTCGGCCTCGTCCATATAGGCGGTGGCGACCATCACGCTCATCTGCGGCCGGCGCGCGCGGATCGAGTTGATGAGGTCCCAGAACTGGCCGCGCGACAGGGGATCGACGCCGGTCGTCGGCTCGTCGAGGATGAGCAGGTCAGGATCGTTGATGAGCGCGCAGCAGAGGCTCAGCTTCTGCTTCATGCCGCCGGAGAGCTTGCCGGCAGGGCGCGCTTCGAACTTCTCCATGGCCGTCGCGGTGAGAAGCTCCGTGATCTGCGCGCGACGCTCTTCCGCGCCCTGGCCGAACAGGCGGCCGAAGAAGTCGATGTTCTCGAACACGCTGAGCGTCGGGTAGAGATTGCGGCCGAGGCCCTGCGGCATATAGGCGATGCGGCCGCGATTCGCCTTCAGGTTCGACCCGTTGGCGACATCCTTGTCGAAGACGACGACCTCGCCCGTCTGAATTTTCTTTACCCCCGCGATGAGCCCGAGCAAGGTCGACTTGCCGACGCCGTCCGGCCCGATCACGCCGACCATGATGCGCGGCGGGAATGTCGATCGAGACGTCGTCGAGCGCGACCGTCGCGCCATACCGGTGCGATACGGCCTTGACCCGCGCGATGGGCTCGCCGGTCATTTGGCGGCGGGCGTCTTGGTTTCGGCCGCGTTGTTGTCGGGGGTCTTGGCTTCGGGCGCGGCAGCCTGAGGCGTTGCGCCGTCGACAGCCGGAGCTGCGGTGGTCTTGTCCGCCGGCGGCTTGGGCAGCTTGACCTGAAGGTCGGCTGGCCACTCCAGATCGGCCTTGGTCCGGACGAAGCCGAGGCCCCGGACGCCGGTCTTCACCCGCGTATAGAATTGCTGAAGAACTTTCGCATCGATCTTGAGCTTGATCGCGGAACATCAGCTTGGCGCGTTCGTCCGTGGTCTCGACGGTTTTCGGGGTGAATTGCGCGTCGGCGGCGACGAAGCTGACGCTCGCCGGAATGACGTAATCGGGAACAGGATCGAGGATGATGCGAGCCTCGTCGCCAACCGCCAGCTTGCCCGCATCGGCCGCGGGCAGGAAGAGCGTCATGTAGACGTCGGTCAGGTCGAGGATGGTGACGACCGGCGCGCCGGCGGCGACGACCTCGCCAGCCCGCGCAAGCTGGTATTGCACGCGTCCGATCGCGGCGAAACGAGCGTAAGATCGTCGATGATCGACTGGACGCGATCGACCTCCGCCTCCGAGTTCGCGATCTGCGAAAGCGCCTGATCGCGCTGCGAAGTATAACTCTTCACCGCCGCGATCGCGGAATCCAGGTTGCGCTTGCGCTGCTCGAACACCTGCTTGGTGATGAAGCCGGTCTTGATCAGCTCCTGGCCGCGCTCAAAGTCGGATTTGGCGAACTCCAGCGCGCTCTCCCGGGAAGTGATTTCCGCCTCAGCCGCGGCGAGCGCATCGTTGGCTTTCTGCACGTCGGCTTTCGCCGCGCGCAGCTGCGCCTCGTATTCCGGCGAGGTCAGCTTCGCGATCACCTGCCCTTGGGTGACGCTTGAGCCCTCCTCGACGGTCACTTCCGCGAGGCGACCGGCATATTTTGAAGAGACGTCGACCTGGGTCGCCTCGATGCGGCCGTTCGACTTAACGATGCCGTCCGGCAGCGTCTGCCCGCGCAGGCGCGCGATCAGATCGCGGATGATGCCTTGAGCATGCGCCGAGGAAACCCAGGGACTCCGCCCCCTGGCTCCCCACTTGGGGAGAGCGCACACGCCCCGACGCCCAACAGAAGAGCGGACGCAGCAACGCTGCGACGAAAGGTCATCGTGGGTCTCCTCCGCACGTCATCGTACCCTGGCCTATCGCCAGCGGGACCCGAAATCTCAGAGCGCGGCAGGCGCTTCTTCCAAAGCGCGCGGCGACGGCAAATCTCGAGCCTTCCAGCCGCCGCTCTTCATCCAAGCCACCCGCCGCTTTACTAGGCAAGCGCGTCCATGATGTAAAGGACGAACCGGGAGGGAAGAATGGCCGCGACAAAAGGTCTGAACAAGGCGAAAAAGCCCGAGAACGAGAAAGGCGCCGAAAGCCCGACGAAGCTTGGCGTCAAGGATTACGAGCGCGAACTCGCGCGGCTGCATGGAGAGCTGGTCAAGCTCCAGCTCTGGGCGGTGGCGAAAGGACTGAAAGTCGTGGTCGTGTTCGAGGGCCGCGACGGCGCCGGCAAGGGCGGGGTCATCAAGGCGATCACCGGACGAGTCAGCCCACGCGTCTATCGGGTCGTCGCCTTGCCCGCGCCGACCGAGCGCGAGAAGTCGCAGATGTACGTCCACGCTACATGCGGCATCTGCCCGCCGCCGGCGAGATCGTCGTCTTCGACCGCAGCTGGTACAACCGCGCTGGCGTCGAGCGGGTGATGGAATTCTGCGCGATGGAGCAAGTGAAGCGCTTTCTCGAGCTGACGCCCGCGGTCGAGAAAGCCATTATCGAGTCCGGGATCATTCTCATCAAATATTGGCTGGAGGTCAGCGAGGAGGAGCAGACGCGCCGGCTCGAAGCGCGGATCGAGGATCCGCGCAAGATCTGGAAACTGTCGCCGATGGATTTGAAATCCTATAGCCGCTGGTATGACTATTCGCGAGCGCGCGACGACATGTTCAAAGCTACCGACACCCCATGGGCGCCCTGGTATGTCGTGCGCTCCGATGACAAACGGCGCGCCCGGCTGAACGTCATCTCGCATCTTCTCTCACTCATTCCTTACGAGGACCTCAAGCGAGGAAAGCCGATTTGCCAAAGCGCGAAGAAAGCTCACGGCTACGTCGAGCCCAATTACCCCTACAAGTCTGTCCCCAACTCGCCTGGTGAGGAAGTTTGGAAGTCTTCCAGAGGCTCGTTTGATCAGAAAACCTGTTCCCCGAGCGCGATCTCGGCGAGCGGCGACAGCAGGATGATCTCGGAGCGCGCGTTCTTCGCCCCGAGGATCAGCACTTCGGACTGAAAACCGGCGATGTTGCGCGGCGGCATGTTGACGACGCAGACAACCAGGCGACCGACGAGCTCGGCCTCCGAATAGCTGGTGATCTGCGCGCTCGACCATTTCTTGCCGAGCGGGCCGAAGTCGACCTCGACCTTGTAGGAAGGATTGCGCGCCCGCTCGAACGGCTTGACGGCAACAATGCGGCCGATGCGCATGTCGACCTTGGCGAAGACGTCGTAGACGATCGGCGCCTTGTCCATCAGGCCTTCAGCGCTTCCTGATGCGCTTTGACGAAGGCGGCCAAGCTCTCAAAGCGGAAGTCGTATTTGGGCGTCCGGGCGAGAGCCATGGTCGCGCCGGAGCCCTCTTGACCGTGGCGGCGATGAATTCAGCATGAGGCGAGCCCCTGCTGTTCGCCGGCCCGTGGTCATGGAAGAGGCTTTCCGCGGTGTGCAGGATCTCACTCTTCTCAATCCCGATCGTCTTGAGCTTGGCGAGCATGTACTCGAAATTTCGGGCGCAAGGCTTGTACGAGCCGCAATCCTCGGCGGTGTAGACCGCGTCGAAATCGACGCCCAGCTTTTCGTTGCTGAAGGAAAAGCTTTCGTTGTCGACGTTGGACAGGATCGCCAGCTTTAGTGCCGCTTGAGATATTGAAGCGACGCGACGGTATCAGCGAAAGTTGGCCAGTTCCGGATTGACCGGCCGTAGGCGACGCAGTCGCTCCAGCTCGTGGCGACGCCCCATTCCTCGGCCAGGCGGCGATGAACGGTCGCCAGCAGCTCGCGATAGACTTTTGCCGGCGTCTGGACTTGTTGCGAGGAGTCGCGGCGCGCGTGCGCTTCGAGAATTTGATCGCGCGTGAGTTTCCGCGAAACTTTGCTGGTCAGCGGTTTGAGCGCCTCGACCATCCCCGTTTCCCAGTCGATCAGCGTGCCGTAGCAATCGAAGGTCAAGGCCTTGAAGTCGGTGAGCCTGGCTGCTGACTTTGCGCTCGATGCTGATGAACTCAAGGATGTCATTTGGATGTTGGCGGAGCCAGTCGGAATCGAACCGCCGATCTCTTTAATACCATTGTTGAGGACTTTCATTCCTGGTTATTACCTCTTTGCCCTGCGGCTTCCAAGCCCTTTGAAATCAGGCTCTTTTAGAGTACTCGTGCTTTCTTTGAATGGCTATCGGGACATCCGGTTTTCGGCGGCGGATTCCCTGCTCGGATGCCTCGTTGGTCGCCCCAGCCGCCTTGACAGCCCCACGCGCTGACGCGCTCGCGTCCATGCGCCTTCGGCATATCGACGTAGAAGCTGGCTGCCTTAACCAGGACGCGCGCCAGGTGCGAACTAAGTATTCAAAGACCTTCCCAACCGTCTTTGTTCCGATCGGGTGGGAATGCCTTCTCCATCATCAAGGGCCGGGCGCTACGTCCAGCGCGAGCGCCTTTGGGGTCCAGGCGATCCGCTTTTTCCTGCGACGCAGGTGGCGCTCAATTTGAACCGTCAGTTTGTCGCCGTTGGTGTAGATCGCAAAGGCTCCCGCGATGCGGCGGCCGTTCGGCAGATTGCTCGAGCAGCAACGCATGTCCGTCGGGGATCGTGGATCAAACAGGCGCGCGCGCCGTCGGCCAAGGTCACCGCGCCGTCCCAGCTATCGAGACCGTGCGTCGCAAACACCAAACGGCTGGCCGCGATAGCGGATGGTCGCGCGATCGGAGATCGCGTTGCCCCGAGGCGTGCGATAGGCAAGGAGTTTCGAGGTGCGGCGCCTGGCACTCAGCGGCAAGGCCCACGACGTCAACGGCGACATGGTCGAGATCGTCCAACGCATCTTGTGCCGGACCGCGGTTGACCTGACGCGATTGCAAAGTGAGTCCGAGCCGCGCAGCATAAAACGCGATGCTTCGTTCGGCGTCGGCGACGGATATGGCGGAATGGTCGATGCCTCCCTCGGTTCGAGGATCGGGTCGCGGAAACTGGATCAACTCGAGAGGATGGCCCTCGGGGCGGCTTCCAGAATTGTTTCCACAACAGCGCCGTCACCACGCAGTAGCCGGCCATCACCAGACCAGCGGCCCGATCCGCGATTCCAGTAGGATTTCGAGCGGCATCAGGATTTCCGTCGCAAGTCCCGCAACGATCAGCATGACGGCGATCTCGTTCGGCGCGATCTCACGCGCCTGAGCGACCGCGCCCTCGAAGTTGAAAATCTTGTCGGCGGCGCTGAAGGGGAAGAAGAGCACCACCAGCATGGTGCGCGTCGCCAGCGCGGCAAGTGCGGTCGCGGTCATGCGCCGATCCTCTTGCCGATTAGGTCGCCGACCCGCAAAGCATTGGCGATGGCTGTCAGCGACGGGTTCACCGCCCCGATGCTGACGAAGAAGCTGGTGTCGACCACATAAAGATTGTCCAGTTCGTGCGCCTTGCAGTTGCGGTCAAGCGCGGAGGACGCGGGATTGTCGCGAAACCGGCGGGTTCCCGCCTGATGCGCACAGCCGGCGAGCGGAATGTCGTTATGCATATAGAGATCGCGCTGAACGAGATGCTGCCGCTGCAGGCCAATGTCCTCGAGCATGTCGCGCAGCTTCTCATAGAGCTTCTGCATGGGAATTCGATTGTTCGGCTTGTAGGCGAGTTTTAGACCGCCGTCGCTCTCGATCGTCACCGATTGTCCGGGTCGGGCGTGGCTTCGAAGCTCGCGAGGAGGCGAGTCCCCACCAGACCGCGTCGGCGCCGAGCGCCAGCGCGGCGGCAACGGTCCGGCCATCGGCAACGCCACCCCAAAGCGATAACAGGCACGGAAGGCGCTGCATCGATGACCGCCGGTAGCAACGAGAATGTCGCCGCGGTTGTGCGGTTGTGGCCGCCACCCTTGCTGCCTTGCACACGACAAGCCTTCGGCCCCGCGTCTGATAGCGGCTTTCGCTCATCCACGTGCCGACCTGAAACCAGATGTCCCTGCCGGCCGCCCGCAGCCGCTCGCGCGAGCGGCGCGGTCGCAATGAACGCCATGCCGGCGTTGATGAACGGAACTTTCAGTCCGCATCGCTCTGTGATGCGTGTCTTCAACATGGAATTCTTCCGCGTCCAGGTTATCTGGTGACCGGGCCGAGCCGCCCGACGCGCGACATGGCGGATATCGAGTGTTAGTGAGCCTGCGCGGTCGGATTGC
>CAVPPX010000076.1:0-38045 GCA_963707355.1 uncultured Alphaproteobacteria bacterium
TCGCCTCGATGTAGCGCTTGGTGTCGTCGTAGTAATGGCCGGTCTCAGGATCGATGCCGCGACCGCGCCGATCATCTCGCTCGCGAACAGGATGTTGTCGACCGGAATGACTTTGGTCAGAAGATCGACGCCCGGCTGATGATAGACGCAGGTGTCGAAGAAGACGTTCTTAAGTAGATGCTCGGTCAGGAGCGGCTTTTTCAGTTCCTGTGCGAGCCCGCGATAACGGCCCCAATGATAGGGCGCGGCGCCCCCGCCATGTGGAACGACGAAGCGCAGGGTCGGGAAATCCTTAAACAGCGCTCCTTGAATGAACTGCATCACCGCGGTCGTGTCGGCGTTGATGTAATGGGCGCCGGTGGTGTGGAAACCGGCATTGAGCTCGTCGAGACATGCACCATCGCCGGAATGTCCCACTCGACCATCTTCTCGTAGATCGGATACCAGTGCCGGTCGGTGAGCGGCGGGCTCGTCCAATGGCCGCCGGACGGATCGGGGTTGAGATTGATGGCGACGAAGCCATAGTCCCGGACGCATTTTTCGAGCTCGGGAATGCAGGTCTTCGGATCGACTTCGGGGCTTTGCGGCAGCATCGCCGCGCCGATGAAATGGTCGGGAAACAGCTGGGAGACGCGGAAGCAGAGCTCGTTGCAGATCGAGGCCCAGGTCGAGCTCACGGCGAAATCGCCGATGTGATGGGCCATGAAGCTGGCGCGGGGGCTGAAGAGCGTCAGATCGCAGCCGCGCTCCTGCATCAGGCGCAACTGATTCGCCTCGATCGAACTCGCGAAGTTCGTCGTCGCTGATCTTGAGGTCCGCGACCTTTGGCGCTTGGGCGGGGTCCTTGATCCCAGCGATCTGCCGGTTGCGCCACGCCTCCAGCGCCTTGGGCGCGGTCGTGTAATGCCCGTGGCAATCGATGATCATGCGCATGGCCTCCCTGCCGGACACCCTCGAGAGCGCGACGAGCGGTAACGAGGCGAGCGTCGTCGGGGCGAGTTCGCGTCCGGGACGATCATTTTTCCAGAAAGTCGGCGAAAGCGCCAGGAACGGCGCCTGCGCTTAACCGCAACTCTCTTCGCCCAATCCGCAGTCTGTCGATCAGCGGGATTTGAGGCTCAAGCCGCGCGCCGTCGCGGGCGATCAGAACGGATTCCAGGTCGCCCGCTGGGTGAACTTGAGATAGTTGAGGTTGACGCCCAGACGCCAGCCCAATCCGGTGCGGATGGGAACCACGACGACGCCTTTGGCGCCGACCGCGGTGAAGCCCAAGCCTCCGATAAAATAGGCCGAGCCGTCCAATCCCCCGAAGCGGTCAAAAATCGCTCCTGTTTCCGGCAGATTATAGACCAGCATCATCGTCCGATCGCCGTCGGCGCCGGCGTCAAAGCCAATCGACGGTCCTTGCCAAAAGATCCGCTGGTTGCCGGCGTTGCGGGTATACATTTTGCCTTCGCCAAATCTGAGGCCGCCTATGAACGCACCGGACGCCTCCTGACCAAGGATATACGCATTGGGCAGGCCCCAGCGGCGGCCGGCTTCCTGAACCCCGTCGGCCAGCCCACGCGACACGGTGCCAAAAAACCGCTGGCCGTCGTTGACGACCTCATCGGGAGAAAACTGCTCTAGCGCTTCGGCCTTCGCCGGCGCCGCGAAAGCGACGGCGCCGGTCGCGGCGATGGTCAGAAGCTCTCGGCGAGAGATGGTCCTCATTGCGGCATCCTTCGAGGCGGCCAAGCTCATTGTGTCCTTGCGCCAGCGCGGCGGCGCTTACGGACGGTCAATCATCGCCCAGCGAAGTTGACAGAAAATTAATGATGGCCGGGTTTTGTCGCCGGGTTGGCGCGAAGGCTGGCGCGGTTATGGACGGGCGCGCGTCTAGTCCATGACCTGGACGATGCGATTGTTGCTCAGGTCGATAATGGAGCGATGGCCGTTGACGATCGCCGTCCCATAGCCCGGCCGATCCGAGATCGGAGCGGGGGTGACGTTGCTGGGGAGCGTCTGACCTTCAGCCGCCCCGCCGACGATCGTGACGCGCGGCCCGTTTCCGATTGCCCCGGAATCCAGGGCGGCCGCAGCCGGCTTGCCGGACTTAGCGCCAGGAGGCGCCCACCCGGGAGGCGCGTATACGCCCTTTAATTGATCCTGAGCGTAACCTGAAGACCCCATCGCCAGCAGGGCGACACTGAAAAGAACAAGCGCGCGCATCATGCTCTCTCCACCGTGCGGATCCTCGATCGAGCGCGCACGAAACGACCGCGCCGACTTCGAGGGGCCTAACTCCGAAACTTTAGCAGGCGGCCGCGATGAAGGCCAGGATCCGCCCGGATCGGCCTATCGGTCAGAGATGCGACAGCCACATGTCGAGCACTGCGCAGCGCTGCTCTTCAAGCACCACCCTCAGACCCTCGGCGACCGCGGCCTCGACGTCTTGCGGACGCTTGACCACCCGCGCATAGGCGCCCCCGCCGCGGCGGCGATGCCGGAATAGTCCGGCGGCGGATCGAAGCTCAAATCCAGATCCTTGGCGCGGCTGGCGAAGCCATCCGGATGAACGGCGAGGGCCGAAAATCTCGGCGCCTTCCAGCCGCGATTGTTATAAATGATCTGCAGGAACGGCGTGCGGTAGCGGCGCGCCATCCAGTGCACGGCGGACGGGGCGGAAAACATGTAGGAGCCGTCGCCGGTGAGGGCGACGAAGGTCTTGTCGGGCGCCGCCAGTTTCATGCCGATCGCCGCGCCGCCGGTCCAGCCGAGCGAGCCGCCGCCGCTCGCGAACATCGTGCCCGGAAGCTCGCGCGCCATGTGATCGCAGATCGCCGGATAATTGGTGATGCCTTCATTGAGCACGATCGCCTCGAGCCCCACCTGACGGCGCACGCAGGCGGTCAGATATTCCGGCGTGATCATATCGCCGACGGGTTCCTCGAGGCCGTCGAGACCGGCCTTCCGCTCTCGATGGCGTTCTGCATAGTGACGGCGGCGGCGTTCCGCGGCTTCTCCGTCGATCTCGATGCGATCGAGGCGGGCGTTCAATTGCGCGAAGGCGGTCGCCGCATCGGCGCAATAGCATTGCCGCGCTTTGATGGACCACAGCGGCGTCGATTGCTTGAGCGGATCGACGTCGATGATGGCGATCGCAGCGCCGTCGCTCGGCTTACTGACGGTCGGAATCCAGGGCACGTCGCTATCGACGACCAGGATGAAATCGGCTTCGGCCAGCGCGCGGTTCTGGAACGGATGGTTCCAATGGTTCCCCTGGTACAGCGGGTCGTTATGCGGAAAGTTGACGTAACTCGGCACGGACTCCAGCACGCCCACACCAAGCCGGCTGCAGAAGCGAACGAGCTCGGTCACGGCGGCGGGATTGCGCCCGACATAAGAGGTCACGATCAGCGGCCGCGCGGCGTTTTGGAAGGCGCCGACCAGGCTTGCGACGGCGGCTTCAGCGAGCGGCGTCGGCGCGATCGCCGGCCATTCATCCACGTCAATCGCAACGCTCTGGGTTTCCGCTTCCATCACTTCACGGGCGCCGACAAGGTAGACCGGCCCTTTGGGATCGCTGTGGGCGAGCTGCAGCGATCGATGCACGATCTGCTTCACGTTGCCCGCGTTGCGAAGCTCATTATCGTATTTCATATATTGGCGGACGATGCCGCGCTGGTCGGGCACATCCTGGATCCATTGGATGAATTCGTTGCGGCTGCCGGTCGCCTCGCCCTCCTGGGTGGAGGGCGACAGACCGGCGAACACGAACACCGGAATGCGCGCCTTCGCGGCGTTGTGGACCGCCCCGCCCAATGACTGCGTGCCGCAGTCGACGTGGACCACGACGGCTTGCGCCCGCCCGGTCAATTGCGCGTAACCGTGGGCGCAGGTCATCGCGACCATTTCGTGCGGGCAAGTGACGACGGCGGGGATGGATCGGCCCAAGGCTCGCGCCTCGGCGATCGCCTCGATGAGAGCGGGATGGTCGCTGCCGAAATTGGCGAAAATGTAGGAAACGCCCGCTTCTTGCAGCGCCTCGAGCATTGCCGCGCTCGCGCTAACCATTCGATGTCCTCCCGATCCCGTTCGTCGCTCGAAGCCGGCGCTCGACCGTCGCGTTACCGCCCGGAATTCTGGCCTTTGAATTTTGCTGCGAGTTGATCGGCGCCCCTCGCCAACAGGCCGATGTCGGAGCCGACCGCGGCGAACAGGCAGCCACGGTCGATGTAGTGTTGGGCGAGTTCCGCGTCGCCGGTCAAAATCCCCGGCGCGCAGCCGGCTTTCTTGATGCGCGGAATCATGTCGTCGATAATCTTGATGACTTCTGGATGGTTGGGCTGGCCGAGATAGCCAAGCGCGGCGGAAAGGTCGCCAGGGCCGACGAATACGCCATCGACGCCTTCGACGCTCGCGATCGCTTCGAGGTTATCAAGCCCCCGCTTCGTCTCGACCTGCAAGAGAAGACAGATCTCTGCATTGGCCGCCGCGTGGTATCCCTTGATCCGGCCGTAGCGCGACGCCCGCGCTTGGCCCGCAAAGCCGCGAAAGCCTTCCGGCGGGTAGCGAACCGACATGACCGCGCGGCGCGCTTCCTCCTCCGTCTCAACGTAAGGAATGAGCAGCGACTGCGCGCCGATATCGAGCAGGCGCTTGATGATCACGGGATCGTTCCAGGCGGGTCTGACGACGGCATGCGCCGTTCCGCCGCTCATCGCCTGAAGCTCGGCCAGCACCATCGGCAGTTCGTTCGGCGCATGCTCGGTGTCGAGCAGAATCCAGTCGAACCCGGCGTCGCCAAGGATTTCGGCCACGATAGGGCTCGAGAGGCTGTGCCACAGTCCGATCTGCAATTTGCCGGACTTCAGCGCCTGTTTGAAGGGATTGTGCAGTTTGTCCATTGGGGAACCTGAGAATTGAGAAGCGAGCGGCTCGTGATCGCCCGTCGAGGCCGCTCCATTTCATATACCGGCGGACGGGGGCGCGCATCCCGCCTCCGCCTTCCACACACGAGCTGCGCTTAAGCGCGGCTCGGCCATCGCCGGGCGCGAAAGTCGCGGATCATTTCGCGCGCGGCGTTATGGCCGGGAGCGCCGGTGACGCCGCCGCCCGGATGGGTCGAGGCGCCGCACATGTAGAGGCCCGGAATGGGCGAGCGATAGTCGGCGTGGCCGAGCACCGGCCTTGCGGAATAAAGCTGGTCGAGGCTCAGGCGTCCATGAAAAATGTCGCCGCCGACGAGGCCGAAGTCGCGCTCGAGGTCGAGAGGCGAGAGGATCTGGCGGGCGATGACCGACGCCTTGAAGCCGGGCGCATAGACCTTCGACCGTGTCGATCATGAGATCGGCGACCGTCTCGCGCGCTTCGTCCCACGAGCGCCCGTCCGGAAGCTTCGGCGCGACATGCTGGCAGAACAGGGATGCGACGTGCCGGCCGGGGGGCGCGAGCGAATCGTCGAGCGTCGAGGGAATCAGCATTTCGATGATCGGCTGAGTCGACCAGCCGGAGAGCCGCGCGTCGAAAAAGGCGCGCTCCATATAGGCGAGGCTCGGCGCGATCACGATTCCCGCGCCATGATGCTCGGCCGCCTCGCGCCCGGGGAGGGCGGCGAAGCTTGGCAATTCGCTTAGCGCGAGGTTCATGCGGAATGAGCCCGAGCCGCTGCGATATGAGGCGATGCGGGCGCGGAAGTCCGCGGGCAGGGCGGCCGGATCGAGCAGCCGCTCGAAGGTGAGCTTCGGGTGCAGGTTTGACGCCAAAGCGCGCGCCGCGATCCGCTCGCCCTTGTCCGTGACGATTCCGACCGCGCGGCCCTTCTCGACCAGGATCTCGTTCACGGCGCAATTCGTGCGAATTTCGACATTACGGACGGCGCATGCGCGCGCGATTGCCTGCCCAATCGCGCCCATGCCGCCGATCGCATGGCCCCAGACGCCCTTCTTGCCGTTCACCTCGCCCCAGCAATGATGCAGCAGCACATAGCCTGTGCCCGCCGCATAGGGGCTATCGTAGGTCCCCACGATTCCATCGAAGCCGAGGATCGCCTTGATCGGATCGCTCTCGAACCATTGGTCGAGCCTATCGCCGGCCGAGCGGGTGAAAAGCTCGATGAGGTCGCGCTGGCCTTCGAGGTCGAGCGAGCGCAGACGGTTTCCAACTTTGGCGGCGTCGACGAGGGCGCCGAGATTGGCGGCGAGCCCGCGTCCCGTCGCCAGATTGGGCGGCGTATCCAGCGCGAGCGCGCGCAAAACGTTGGTCAGGCGCTCGAGTCGCGCCTCGTAGGCGTCAAGCCGCTCGGCGTCGCGGGCGGAGAATTTGGCCACCTCGGCCTTCGTGCGCCCCGGCGCGACTTTCAGATAGCGCCCGTCGGGCAGGGGCAGGAAATTCGACAACGGGCGCTCGACGATGCGGAGCCCATGGCGATGAAGCTCAAGATCGCGGATGATCGTCGGGTTCAGAAGCGAGACGGTGTAGGCTGCGACCGAATTGCGGAAGCCGGGATGAAACTCCTCGGTGACCGCCGCGCCGCCCACTTGCGCCCGGCGCTCGAGCACCGTGACTTTGAGGCCGGTCATTGCGAGATAGGCCGCGGCGACCAAGCCGTTGTGGCCGCCGCCGATGACGATGACGTCAGGCATGAGGGCCTACAGCCACGCTAGACGTCAAACCGCACCCCTTGCGCGAGCGGCAGCTTGGCCGAATAGTTCACCGTGCTGGTCTGCCGGCGCATGTAGGCCTTCCAGGCGTCGGAGCCGCTTTCGCGCCCGCCGCCGGTCTCCTTCTCGCCGCCAAACGCGCCGCCGATCTCGGCGCCGGACGGGCCGATGTTGACATTGGCGATGCCGCAATCGGATCCGGCGGCCGACAAAAACGTCTCGGCCTCGCGCAGATTGAGGGTGAAGATCGAAGACGACAGGCCCTGCGGCACGTCGTTCTGGATCGCGATCGCCTCATCCAGAGTGTCATAGCCGAGCGTATAGAGGATCGGCGCGAAGGTCTCCTCGCGCACGATTCCCGACTGGCCCGGCATTTCGACAATCGCCGGCTCGACGTAGGCGCCCCCGTTCGGAACGCCCTTGGCGACATTTCCCCCGCCGTGAACCTTGCCGCCCTCGTCTTGAGCGCGCTTGAGCGCCGCCTGCATTGTGTCGCGCGCGGCATGGTCGATCAGCGGGCCGACCAGGGCGCCATCCGTGCGCGGATCGCCGATCGGCAGGTTCGCATAGGTCTTGACCAGCCGGTGGGTGAGATCGGCGCGAATGGAGCGATGGGCGATGACCCGGCGCAGCGAGGTGCAGCGCTGCCCCGCCGTGCCGACGGCGGAAAAGACGATCGCCCTGACCGCCATGTCGAGGTCGGCGGAAGGAGCGACGATCATTGCGTTGTTGCCGCCAAGCTCGAGGATCGGGCGGCCGAACCGCGCCGCGACCTTCGGGCCGACGATCGAGCCCATGCGGGTCGAACCGGTGGCGGAGACGATCGGCACGCGCTTCGATGACGTGAGAGCCTCCCCAATCGCCGGGCCGCCGATGACGAGCTGAGCGAGGCCTTCGGGCGCGTCCGGGCCGAAGCGCTCGATGGCGCGCTCCAGGATCTTCATCGTCGCCAGCGCCGAGAGCGGCGTCTTCTCGGACGGCTTCCAGATCACCGGATCGCCGCACACGAGCGCCAGCGCCGCATTCCAGGACCAGACCGCGACCGGGAAATTGAAGGCGGAAATGATCGCGCACGGCCCCATCGGATGCCAGGTCTCGGTCATGCGATGGCCCGGACGCTCCGAGGCGATGGCGAGGCCGTACAATTGCCGCGAGAGGCCGACGGCGAAATCGCAGATGTCGATCATTTCCTGCACTTCGCCCAGGCCCTCGGAGACGATCTTGCCGACCTCGAGCGTCACCAGCGCGCCCAGGGCCTCCTTCGAGGCGCGCAATTCCTCAGCCAGCAGGCGCACGAGCTCGCCCCGTCTCGGCGCTGGAACCTCGCGCCAGGCGAGGAAGGCGTCGTGCGCTCGCTCGATGATCGCCGGCATGTCGGCTGCCGGCGTCTCCCGGATCCGTGCGATCTCCGCCCCGTCGATCGGGGAGCGGACAGACAACGAGCCGCCCGACAGCGCGGCGGTTGTCAGACCTAACCGCTCGAGAATGTCTTCGCTGGTCATGGGGGTGGGCCTCATCCGCTGCGATTTGCGTGTTCGCCTTGAGGGCCGGAAGCCCTGGCTTGCGAGACCTCTCTTCGACCCCAAATCCGCCCGCCCGGCAAGCCCCGCCAGGTCCGGGTCCGGCTTCCGTTTCGTAAGCTTGAGCGCTCATTAAGATAAATTCATGGGACGCGGCCGTTTCGATGGCCTACAAGCCGTCGCCACCGGCCCCTCGGCGTTGCGGGCCACGGGATGAGCGACTATATTCACAGCCGCACGCGGGGTTCGCGGGTTTTGGAGCCGAAGATGGCGCGTTCGACCAATATTCTCCTGGCCTGCATGGCTATGCTGGGGGCTATGCTGCTCGCGGTTGTGATGACGCCGCACAACCTCATGGCGCGCACCCACGATGTGTTCGACATCGACAAGCACCTGCCGACCAAATTCGGGGACTGGAAGCCGGTCGAGGGCCTCAACGTGATCGCCCCGCCGGCGGCAGATTCGCTCGAAGCCGCCATTTACAATCAGGAGGCCTCGCGCGGCTTCGTCGATTCAGACGGGCATGTGGTGATGCTGATGGTCGCCTATGGCGAGAGCCAGAGCGACAGTTTGCAGCTTCATCATCCGGAGGTGTGCTACACGGCGCAAGGCTTCCGCGTATCGCGGACGAGCCCGTTGAAGCTCGACTATGCCTCTTCGGCGCCGCCGCTCAAGGCGACGAGGCTCGTCGCGCAGCGCGAGGAACGGATTGAGCCCATCACCTACTGGATGCGAATCGGCTACGACAATTCGAGCAGCAATTGGGCTCGCCAGGCGCTCAAGCTTGGATACGGCCTGAGGGGATGGGTTCCCGATGGCGCGCTTTTTCGGGTGTCGACGATCGGCATCCCGCCGGACCTGAGCTTCAAGGTTCAGGACAAATTCATCCGCGACCTCTTGAATTCCGTGGATCCCTCGACCCGGGAATTCATGGTCGGCGACCCGCAGAAAGCGCTGCTGACTCGCCCCGCGGGTGTCTTGGGCCTGTGATCCGACCGGCCTGCGGCGTTCGTTCGCCGAGCAGAGGCGCGCGCTTCCAGGCCGACCGGCGTAGCCTCGTCGACAAGGGCATGTCCCGTACGGTATTCGCGTGAAGCGCCGAGTCGGGCAAGCGCGGCTGCAACGGGGGCTTCATGGAACGGATATGGCTCAAGTCCTATCCCGAGGGCGTGCCGGCCGAGATTGAGAGCGCGCAAGGCTCGCTCGGCGATTTCATCAAGACCAGCTTCGAAAAATTTCGTGACCGGATCGCCTTCATCAGCATGGGGAAGGCGATGTCCTATGGCGAACTGGACCTGAAGTCGCGCGCCTTCGCGAGCTACCTTGAGACCGTTGCGCGCCTGCCTCGGGGCGCCCGTGTCGCGCTGATGATGCCGAACGTGCTGCAATATCCGATCGCCGCCTTTGGCGCGCTGCGCGCGGGCTACGTGGTCGTCAATTGCAACCCGCTCTACTCGCCGCGTGAGCTCAAGCATCAGCTCGTCGATTCGGGCGCGGAAGCGATCGTCGTTTTGGAGAACTTCGCCAGCACGGTCGAAAAGGCGGTCGACGGCTCGGCGCTCAAGACAATCATCGTCACCGGCGCCGGCGACCAATTGGGCGGCGCCAAGGGGCTGATCGTCAATTCAATCGTGCGGCACGTCCGGCGCGCCGTTCCCGCGTTTCACTTGCCCCAGGCGGTGCGTTTCAATCACGCGCTCGCTTTGGGGTCGAGAAGCGCGTTTACGGATGCGCCGATCGCGCCGGACGATGTCGCCTTTCTTCAGTACACCGGCGGGACGACCGGCGTTCCCAAGGGGGCGATGCTGACCCATCGCAACATGGTGGCCAATCTGCGCCAGATCCACGCGTGGATCGCGCCAGCGATCAAGGCGGAGGGCGAAATCTTCGTCGCCGCCTTGCCGCTCTATCACGTCTTCGCGCTGCAGGTGAACGGCTTCGTGCCGCTGATGATCGGGGCCGCGAATCTCATGATCGCCAATCCGCGTGACATTCCAGCGCTGGTCAAGGCGTTGCGAGGAACGCGATTTACCGCCATCCCCGGCGTCAATACGCTGTTCAACGCGCTCCTGAACAACAAGGACTTCGCCGGCCTCGATTTCTCGCAGCTGCATCTGACGATCGGCGGCGGCATGGCGGTGCAGCGAGCGGTCGCCGAGCGCTGGCAGTCCGTGACCGGCAAGCCGCTGATCGAGGCTTATGGATTGACCGAGACTTCGCCGGCGGCGATCGCCAATCCGCTCAACATCGATGCGTTTAACGGCGCGATCGGCCTGCCGATGCCGTCGACCGAGATCGCCATTCGCGACGACGAAGGGCGCGACCTCAAGGTCGGCGAAACCGGTGAGCTCTGCATCAAGGGCCCTCAGGTCATGGCGGGCTATTGGAACCGGCCAGACGAGACCGAAAAGGTGATGACCGCCGACGGTTTCCTGCGCACTGGCGACATCGCGCGAGTCGACGAGCGCGGCTATGTCTACGTGGTCGATCGCAAGAAGGACATGATCAATGTCTCAGGCTTCAACGTCTATCCGAACGAAATCGAGGACGTGGCGATGACCCATCCCGGCGTGCTCGAGGCCGGCGCGGTTGGCGTTCCCGACGCCAGGACCGGAGAGGCGGTCAAGCTCGTGGTCGTGCGCAAGGATCCCGCGCTGACCGAGGCCGCTCTCATCGCCTACTGCCGGCAGCAGCTGACGGGTTACAAAACGCCGCGTCACGTCGAATTCCGCGATTCGCTGCCGCACACGACAGTTGGCAAAATTCTTCGCCGCGACCTGCGCGAAGCGGACGGGGCGACTTGAAAGGCCACGCTCCGAGGACTCGCGTCTTGCCCTCTCCCCGAGGGAGAGGGGAAAATGCGCCTCTTCCCTTCTCCCTCGGGGAGAAGGTGGACGCGCCGAAGGCGCGGCCGGATGAGGGATTGGCCCGCCTCACGGCGCGCTGGCGGTGTTGAGCGCGTCCATGTCGGCTCCGGTCAGCGTAAGTTCGGTTGCGCGCACCAGGCTCTCGGTCTGTTCGACTGAGGTGGCGCTGGCGATCGGCGCGGTGACGCCGGGCCTCGCCATGGCCCAGGCGAGCGCGACCTCCGCGGGTTTTGCCTTGTGGCTGGCCGCCACCGCTTCGAGCGCGTCGAGAATCCGAAACCCGCGCGGATTGAGATAGGCCTTGACCCCGTCGCCGCGCGGACTTTTCGAGAGATCAGCCTCGGTGCGGTACTTGCCCGACAGAAACCCCTTCGCAAGGCTGAAATAGGTGATGACGCCGATCTGCTCGCGCTCACAGAGATCGGCGAGGCCCCTTTCGAATTCAGGGCGGTCGGCAAGATTGTATTCGGGCTGGAGAACCTCGTAGCGCGGCAATCCCTTCGCCTTTGACGCCGCGAGCGCGGCCTCGAGCAGCTTCGCGCTGAGGTTCGAGGCGCCGCACCAGCGGATCTTTCCCTGTTCGATCAGGCGCTGATAGGCGCCCAGCGTCTCCTCGATCGGCGTCGCCATGTCCGGCCAGTGCGACAGATAAAGATCGATCGCGTCGACCTGCAGGCGCTTGAGCGACGCCTCGGCCGCCTCCTCGATGTAATGGGCCTTGAGGCCTTCCTTGCCCTTCCCCATTGGCGAGCCGACTTTGGTGATGATGATGACGCGATTGCGATTGCCCCGGGCCTTCACCCACTCGCCGATGATCGTCTCGGATTCGCCGCCTGAATTGCCGGGCGCCCAGGCCGAATAGACGTCGGCGGTGTCGATGGCGTTGAGGCCTGCGGCGAGGAAGCGGTCGAGCACGTCGAACGAGGTCTTTTTGTCGGCGGTCCAGCCGAACACGTTGCCGCCGAGCACGAGCGGGGCGACGTTGAGATCGGTGCGGCCTAGGCGGCGGGTTTGCATGAATTTCTCCTTGATGCCGAAAAGGATAACGTAAGATTGGGGATGCGGGGAAGGGCGGCGACACGTTTCTGTGCGAAACGGTCCGCATTGGAACCGGCAAGGCAGGGGTTGCAAGGCAAGGATTGAATGCCAGACGAGGATATCCAGCACGCGCGGCGTTGGTTCGCGGAAGAGCTGCGTTTCGTCGCGCGGGTGAGCGATCCAAGCGTCGTCGAGGCCTTCGCCACCGTGCCGCGTGAGCGCTTCGTCGGGCCGGGACCGCTTCGAATCCTGAGCACCTGGAACATGAAGGACTATTGGACGCCGCCCGACGCAAGCCCGGCGGCCGTATATCACGACGTGTTGATCGCCTACGACGAGCAACGGCGGCTGAACAATGGTCAGCCCAGCCTCTGGGCGTTCGTGCTCGACAAGGTGGGCGTCGGTCGCGGCGAGCGCGTGGTCCATTTGGGCTGCGGCATGGGCTATTACTCCGCCATCCTGGCGGAGCTCGTCGGGCGGACCGGGAAGGTCTCGGCGATCGAGATTGATGAACAGCTGGCGGAGAGGGCGCGAGCGGCGCTTGCCCCCTGGCCCCAGGTCAGCGTTATCAACGGCGACGGCGCGAACGTTTCGTTGGGCGAAAGCGATGTCGTCGTCGCCAGCGCCGGGGCGACCCATCCATTGCCAGCCTGGCTCGAGTTCCTGAGTGCGAAGGGACGGCTCGTTTTTCCGATGACGGCGACAAACGCAGGCGGCGCCATGCTCCTCGTGAAGCGCCGCGGGCGTGACGCGTTCGAGGCGCGTTTCCTGTGTCAGGTCTGGTTCTATGAATTTGCCGGCGCTCGCGACGACCATGTCGGCGATCGCCTTGCGCGAGCGTTCGCTCGAGACAGGGGCGCAGAGGTGAGGTCGGTTCGCATGGATGAGCACGTCGAGCAGGCGACCTGCTGGCTTCATGGCGGCGGGTGGTGTCTGTCCCGACGCGAAATTCACCCAGCGGAATAGGGCCGGACCCAAATTTAGCCACGGCCGGCCGGCCTGTTCACGCGAACGCGATTTGGCGAAAGGACGATTTGTCCTTTAGGGTGACGGGCAACCTCCCAAGAATCAGACGATGAATCCCCCGCGACTTACCGCCCGCTTGTGCTCGCCGCCGTCATGGCGGCGAATTTCATGATCGCGATCGAAGCGACGATCGTCTCGACCGCCATGCCGCAGATCGTCGGCCAGTTGGGCGGATTGCCTCTCTATAGCTGGGTGTTCTCGGCATTCCTGTTGACGCAGACGGCCACCACCGTGGTGTTCGGCAAGCTCTCCGATCTCATTGGCCGCAAAAAGGTGATGATGGTCGGCATCGCGGCCTTCCTGTTTGGCTCGGTCTTATGCGGATTTGCGTGGTCGATGCCGTCGCTGATCGTCTTCCGGCTGGTTCAGGGCATCGGCGCGGGCGCGGTCCAGCCGACCGCGATGACCATCGTTGGCGACCTCTATTCGGCCCATGAGCGGGCGAAAATCCAGGGCTGGCTGGCCAGCGTGTGGGCGTTGTCGGCGGTTCTTGGACCGCTCGTCGGCGCCCTCATTATCCAGTATGTTTCCTGGGCCTGGATCTTCTGGATGAATTTGCCGATCGGCGCGCTCGCGGTGGCGGGGTTCTGGGCCTATCTGCACGAAAAGGGTGTCCGCGGTCGCGGCCGGATCGACCATCTGAGCGCCGGCATATTCACCGTCGCCATCGCCGCCATCATGGCCGATCTAACCGCACTTTCGACCTCGGGGCGGTTCGAGATCGGGCTCACCACCCTCGTCGCATTGGTTGCGGTCGTGCTGTTCGTCTTGCAGGAGCGCCGATCTCCCGAGCCGATGATTTCGCTTGAGCTTTGGGGACGCCGGCCGATCGCCGCGGCCAATGGCGCCTCCCTTCTCGTCGGCATGGTGATGATCGGCATCACCACGTTTCTGCCGGTGTTCGTGCAGGGCGTGATGCAGAAGTCGCCGTTGATCGGCGGTTTCGCCCTCTCCGCGATGGTGCTGGGATGGCCGGTCGGCGCGACGGTCGGCGTGCGCGGCTTCCGTCGCTTTGGCGTACGCTCCGTGTTGCGCGTCGGTGGCGTGCTCATTCCGTTGGGCGCCCTCGTTTTCCTTTTCCTCAATGGGGACAGTTCGCCGATCGTGGCCGGCCTTGGCTCGCTCGTCGTCGGGCTCGGCATGGGCCTCTCCAGCAGTTCTTCGATCATCCTGGTCCAGGAAATCGTCAGTTGGTCCGAGCGCGGCAGCGTGACCGCGTCCTATCTGTTCGCCCGCAGCCTAGGCAGCACCTTCGGCGCAACCGTGTTCGGCGCGGTGCTCAATTTCGGCCTCCTGCGATCCGGCCACGCCGGCGCGACGTCGGATCAGCTGCGGGCGCTTCTGGAGCAAGGTTCGGAAGCGGTCGGCGAGCCTGGGCTTCGCGCCGCGCTCGAACAGTCTCTTCACCTCACTTTCGTATCCATGTTCGCAATCGCGCTCATGGGTGCGGCGACGCTGTTTCTGGTGCCGAAGGTCTCCTTCGCCGCCAGGCGCGCGCCGGCCGAGTGAACGGAATCAGGCCGTCGTCTTCGCCCGCTTTTCGCCGACGGCTACGGCGAGCGTCATCGCCAGGCAGAATGTCGCCGACAGCGAACGGAACGAGCCGAAGTCGCTCTCGACCACTTCGAACCGCACATCGGCGAGGCCAGCGAGCGGCGAGAGCGCGCTGTCCGTGACCGCGACGACGGGCACGCCGGCGCGCCGCGCGCGTTTGGCGAGGTCGACGGTGAACGGCGTGTAAGGCGAGAAGCTGACCGCGATCAGCGCGTCGTCCGGGCCCGCCTGCGCCAGCTCTTCAGGCCCGAGCCCGCCCACATTGTCGATCAGCGAAGCGGGCACGCCGAGCTGGGACAGCGCATAGGTCAGATAGTGGGCGACGCAGAACGACCGTCTCTGCCCGAGGCAATGGATGGTCCGCGCTCGAGCCAGAAGGCTCACCGCCTGGTCAAGCTCGCGCCGCTGCACGAGTTCGCGCAGGCGGGCGATCGAAGCGGCCGCCGAATCCGCGAAGCCGAGCAGAAGATGGGTCGGATCGCCGCTGTCGCGGGCGTTCTGCTGCAGCGCCCGGAGGCGGTCGGAATAATCGGGCCAGCGGTCGCGCAGGCGCGAGCGGAAGAGCTCCTGCAACTCGGAAAAGCCGGCGAAGCCCAAAGTCTGGGCGAACCGCACCAGCGTCGAGGCTTGCACCTCGGCGTTGCGGGCGAGCGCCGAGGCGGTGCTCAGCGCAAATTCGTCCGGGTGCTCGAGCGCGTAAGCCGCGACTTGCCGCAGACGCTTGGGAAGGCGCGGCTCAATCGCGATCAGGCGACGCTGGAAGGCGTCGAAGCTCTCCGGCGGCCCGATTGCTGCGTCGTGGCTCATCTGTCTCTCGCGCCCCGCGACGCCCGCGTTCGCCTGCGTTATCCTTCCGACACCGGCACGAATAGAACAGATATTCCAATCTGTGTCGCGTATGAAATGTTTGTATCGGCGGCGCGGCCCAAGTCGGAGCGCCAGAATGGGGGGCGAACGATGCGCACAATCGGCGTGGGACTGATCGGCACGGGTTACATGGGCAAGTGCCACGCGCTGGCGTGGACGAGCGTCCACGCGGTGTTCGACGACACGCCGATCGTCAGGCGCGTCATGCTATGCGAGGTCGAGGAGGGGCTGGCGCGTCGGAGAGCCGACGAGTTCGGCTTCGAATCCTCGACCGACGACTGGCGCGCGCTGATCGCCGATCCCGGCGTGGAGGTCGTTTCGATCACCACCCCCAACGCCTTGCACGCCCCGATGGCGATCGCGGCGCTCGAGGCGGGCAAGCATGTGTGGTGCGAAAAGCCGATGGCCCCCTCGCTCGAAGATTCGGAGCGCATGGCGGCGGCGGCGCGCGCCTCGGGCCGCGTCGCCATCCTGGGCTATAATTACATCCAGAGCCCCGCCATCCGCTTCATCGACAAGCTGATCAAGGGCGACGCAATCGGCCTGCTTACCCATTTTCGCCTCGAAATGGACGAGGACTTCATGGCCGATTCCGAGGCGCCCTTTTCCTGGCGCAGCCAGGCGAGGTCGGGCTACGGCGCCCTGGACGATTTCGCCGTCCACCCTTTGAGCCTGATCGCAACCCTGTTCGGCCTTCCACGCGAAGTGTTCGGCGAGATGAGCAAGCCTTATCCGAACCGCCCGGACGGAGGCGGACGGCGAGAGGTCGAAACGTTCGACATCGCGGCCTCGCTCATCCGAATGGCCGATGGCGCGTCGGGAACGATTCAGGTCAGCCGTTGCGCCTGGGGCCGCAAGGGCCGCCTGCAGTTGCAGCTCTTTGGCGCGCGAGGGACGATCGTCTTCGACCAGGAGCGCTTCAACGAGGTCGGACTTTTTGTGGCTGAGGGGCGTCAGGAGGCGCAGGGGTTCAAGCAGGTTCTGATGGGCCCGGCGCACTCTCCTTACGAGCGCTTCATCGTCGCGCCCGGCCATCAGATGGGTTTCAACGACCTCAAGATCATCGAGGCCCACGAGCTCCTGAATCGTATTCTGGGCCGGCCTGCGCTGACGATCGATTTCGACGCCGGCCTCGCCATCGAACGGACCATTCACGCGATCGCCCGCTCGAGCCGCGAGGGGCGATGGATGAGGTGGGCTAAGCGCGCCAATTTTACGCTTGGCGCCTGCCCAACTGCCGGTCAGAAAGGAATTGACCCCAAGCGCCTTTCCGTTCTTAAACTTTACCATCAATCGCTAATATATTAGGGTCTTGCGAGGGCACATTCGTAGGATCAAAAATCGCACGCCGAATGGACCTGTAGTCGTCCTGTGGTACTCCGTGTACATACCGTCATCCTCTTGAAACAATCCCTCAGGCGCGCGGGTCGTGTGGATGAGGTCGACGTAGCAGCCATAGTCAATTTTATAAACGTCATACACTATAGAGCATATCTGAAGAGTTAAATTCTATGGTTGGCTTTTGCCCCGCCCAGGGCCAAACTGCCCCACTTTTTAAGGGCGGAACTAAAACGGGTCTCAAGTCACTGAAAATATTTCGGGCGTGCCGGTAAAATTGCGGCTAGACGAGATCACGCTCGGAACGAGGCGCAACCGGGGGCGCAGTGAAATCGCGACGCTCGCGTGGCCCCTACTTAAACTGCGCGCCGAGCCGCTCCATGGTCGGGCGGAAGTCCGGGAACGAGGTCGCGATCATCGCGACGTCGTCGACCGCCATCGGCTCGAGCGTCGCCAGCCCCATGACGAGAAAGCTCATCGCGATCCGGTGATCCATGTGGGTCGCGACCATACCGCCGCCGCGCGGCCGGCCGCCTTCGACGATCAGATCGTCGCCCTCGATCGCGCAGTCGACGCCGGCGGCCTTGAGCCCGGCGGCGACCGCGGCGAGACGATCGCTCTCCTTCACTCGCAACTCATGCAAGCCGCGCATCCGGGTTGCGCCGGAAGCAAAGGAAGCTGCGACCGCCAGGATCGGATATTCGTCGATCATCGAGGGGGCGCGCGCGGCGGGAACATCCACCCCCTTGAGCGTGCCCGCGCGCACCCGCAAGTCCGCGACCTCCTCGCCGCCTTCGACGCGCTTGTCGAGCGTCTCGATATGGGCGCCCATCTCCTTCAGCGTCTGCAGGAGCCCGGTCCTGAGCGGGTTCATCATCACGCCTTCGACGACGATGTCCGAACCCGGCACGATCAGGGCGGCGACGATCGGGAACGCCGCCGACGAGGGGTCGCCCGGAACCACCACGGTCGTCGGACGCAGTTCCGGCCGGCCGATGAGCGTGATCCGCCGCCCGTCGCCCTCGTGCGCCACAGCGACCTCGGCGCCGAAATAGGCGAGCATTTTCTCGGTATGGTCGCGCGAGGCCTCGCCTTCAATCACAATTGTCGCGCCCGGCGCGTTGAGGCCGGCAAGCAGGACGGCCGATTTGATCTGCGCCGAGGCGACAGGCGTGCGATATTCGATCGGCGCGGGATCGCGGGCGCCCTCGAGCACGATCGGGCAGCGCCCGCCTTCGGCCTCGGAGACCACCTGCGCGCCCATGAGCCTCAAGGGATCGAGGATGCGCCGCATCGGCCGCTTGCGCAGCGAAGCGTCGCCGTCGAAGGTCGCGGTGATTCCATGGCCGCCGACGACGCCCATCATCAGGCGGCAGCCCGTGCCGGCGTTGCCGAAATCGAGCGTTTCGCGCGGGGCTAAAAGCGCGCCGATCCCGGGGCCGCGAATTCGCCATGCGCCCGTCCCGACACGCTCGGTGACGGCGCCCAGAGCCTGGCAAGCCTTGCCGGTCCTGAGCACATCGTCGCCCTCGAGCAGCCCCTCGACTTTCGTCTCGCCGCAGGCAAGGAGGCCAAGCAGAAACGCGCGATGCGAGATCGATTTGTCGCCCGGCGGACGCAGGCGCCCTTCAGCGGCCGCGCGCGCTTGGCGCTGAGCGGCGAGGCCACGGAGTGATGCGACGAGTGGGCGGACACCTGGGACCTTCCTTGACCGGGGCGAACGGACGCGCGCATCCGGCGGACCGCGCTCGTATCACCGGCGCTGGAAACTGTCGACCGGCGACCCATATGGCGCATTGACAGGGCGGGAGGCGACGACTAACCGAACCTCCGCTCGAAATTTCACCCACCCGGAATAGATCGCCTTGGCCAAGCCTGAACTCGGAACCAAACATCAGTGCCAGAACTGCGGCGCGAAATTCTTTGATCTCAACAAGGATCCCATCGTCTGCCCGAAATGCGGGACCGTGTTCCAAGTCGCGGCCGCGGCGCGGGCTCGGCCAGCCGCCAAGGCTGAAGAAGAAGAGGACATTGAAGTTGCGACGCCGGCCGGCGTGGAGGTCGTGTCGCTCGACGAGGTCGAGGCGGGCGAGGAGAAGGCCGCCGCCGAGCCGGTGGTCGACGACATCGATGTCGAGGAGGACGCCGAGGAGGACGCCGCGGATGATCCGTTCCTTGAAGAGGAAGAAGAAGACGACGACGTCACCAACCTCATCGATGGCGACATCGCGCCCGACGAGGAAACCTGAACAGCGCGGGGATTCTGGCCGGCCGCCGACCGGCGGGCGCGGACCGCGGCTTTTTTGCCCCGCGGCCCTTGTGGACGCCGCAAGTTTACGGTTATACCGCCGCCCTCGGAAGTGAAGGTGGCTCCGCCCCAATCGGAGCCGGGACATTTTGGAAAATGGGGCCATAGCTCAGTTGGGAGAGCGCTTCAATGGCATTGAAGAGGTCGTCGGTTCGATTCCGTCTGGCTCCACCAAATCTTTCAACAACTTGAGCAACTATTCTGGCGAAGTTGCGCTCGCATTCGATCTAGAAATCGCCACCTCGTCGCCACCGCGCTCCAAGCTGCGGAATTTCAAGGCCCGCTACGCGAGAGGGAGCACCTCAGCGACGCGCTTCGCGCCGGGAGAGCTTAGCCGAGGCGCACGAAAAGCTTCAGCCGCCATTTGCACTAAGCGACGCTTCGAATAAGCGGCTTTTGGCCTTCGGCTAGCCGGAGCTCGAGGGAAGCTCGCGTACCAATCGACAAACTGAACGGCGCCTCCCTCGTGGACCTCGGAATAGGGGTCGGGCTCATATGCCGAAGAGCGAACGCCGCGTGCGTATTCCTCGACGATCCTGCGATCTTGATTGTCGGTTTCTGTCCACGCGCGAACAAGCTCGGAGACGCTGCTCGCGCGATCCGCTTCGTTACACCTGCGCCCGCCCGCCAGATCGGGACTGTGACGCGCGTCACAGCGCCACGCGGAGCCAGTCGTTAACTCAACGCCCCTCGGACGGAGCCGTCCGAATCGGGAGGGAGCTCTGCGGAAGTCCTCGTTGGGGATGGAGTTTGGTAATGGGTATCGTTGGAAAGCGATTTGCGGCGCGCCGCAGCGATTCTCTCGCTCGCAACGAGAGAATGTTCGCAGCGACATGCATCTGCGTCGAGATCCTCGTCGCCGCACTGGCCATCTGCGCTCTGGGGTCGGCGATTCTGCTGGACGCCTCCGCCGCCCGCCCTCCGCAGAGTAAAGCCCAGGCAGGGATCTCTTTCGTCGGTCCTTGAGAACACACCCTGAGAAGCGTCGCCGACGTTCCGCGCCCTCGCGCTGCGAGGCTGAACTCTTGACGACAGTGAGCACGCGGATCCAACTTCGACGTACCCGCCTGGGTTCAGCAATAACGCTCGAATAGAGCGTACAAGACGGCGATCGCGAGCATTATTGCAATCCCGACCGGGGCGACGAGGGTTCGGCTGAAAATTGCACCGCAGTGCGGGCATTTGCTGACGGTAGCGGTGATCATGGCGCCGCACGCCGGGCATGAGGTCATTTTGCTCATGATGCTCCATCGGCCTTTTCGCCCCTCCTCAGCTTTCAGCCGCCGGCCCGCCTATAGCCGGAATCGCTAAGCTAGAATTTGCCCATCTCGGGATCACATCGGAAAAAGTCTCGTGAGGCCCGGCGAGGCGGACGCTAAGCAGCGGGAAACGTTTTTTGCTACTCAAAATCGCTCAACCTGTCGGGCGAACACATAGCCGACGCCGCGCTCCGTCTGGATGATTTGGGGTGTGCTCGGATCCTGCTCCAGCTTGCGCCGAAGGCGAAGAATCTGGACGTCGATGCTGCGGTCGAAGACGTCTTCATGCACGCGGGTGGCCTGCAGGAGATGCTCTCGGCTGAGCGGGCGTTGCGGAGCGTCCAGAAAGGCGACAAGCAACGCATATTCCCCTTTCGTTAGCGGGACCGGGGAGCCATGCGTGTCGGTCAGACGTCGTGTGCGCCGGTCGAGCCGCCAGCCGAAAAAGCGATATCCACCGCGTTCTAGGTCGCGCGAAGGCGAGGCGCGGGTCCTGTCGAGCCTTCGAATGATCGCGCGCACCCGCGCCAGAAGCTCACGCAGGTTAAAGGGCTTCGTCACATAATCGTCGGCGCCCAGCTCAAGACCGACGACCCGGTCGATTTCATCCCGGCGATGGCCGGTGATCACGATCACCGGCACGTCAGAATTCGACCGCAGCTCCCGCAGCACATCGAGCCCATCGTCGAGTCCGAGCCGAAGATCTAGGATCACGACGTTGACTTCGTGCGCGCCAAGCTGACGGAGCATCTCCTTCCGACCGGACGCCAGCAGCGTCTGGATATTGTTGTCGACGAAATAGTCGAAGATCATCGTTTGCAAGGCGGGATCGTCATCGACCACAAGGACCGTCGCCTGACGATCGCCGCCGCCTTGCTGGAGATCACCGGATGTTGAATTGGACATGCCAGACTCGAGCCGCGGCACGCAACTGGCGGCGATCGCGCCCAGGGGTGGGCGCCTGATCCTGGACGTCCTGTCCCTTGGCGGCGCAAGCAGGTCGAGTGGGCAAGGGCCAGGGCGTTAGCTCCGCGCCAACCAGGAACCGATCATGCCTCGCCGATTTTTGGCAGCCCGGGATTCGCGGCAAGTCGCGCTCGGCGATCGCCTGTCCCACGACACGCAGCTTTCGCATGGCGACGGCCGCATGTTGCCTGAGGACTTTCCTATTGCTTGAGAAGAGGTGATCGGACAATCGTCAATCTCGCGTGCTGGATCAGGCGCGCCGTGCCGCTTTTGCGTGTCCGGCCGCGTCGCCGCCGTTGGTGATTGACCGCGGCGGCTCGGCGACGGCCCCTAATGAACCCGGGAGACGCACCCTTGCAGGCTGAGTAGCGAAGGTAAGACCCGCGCCGTCCTCAGGTGACGGATAAAGGGACAGAGCAGCGGTCCCTTTAGCTCAACAGTTCGGGCAAATTTCGATCAATCGATCGAGCCGAATGTTATCCTGTTCAATCCTCCTAGTCAAAGCGTCGTCGGGGTGGGTCTGCCCAACTGGCTGCTCCTGGCTTATCGGCATAGGTGGCCGATGGCTGATGAAAGCCTGCGCGTAAGCGTGTTTCTGCGCATGCGCGGGGTGTACAACGGCCGTCGACGCTAATAGCAAAATAACTCCAAAAAAAATCGAGCGCATGGGTCCAGCTCCTTTCAGTTGAACCGCTCGGATCAAACATCCCTGCGATTTGTCTTCTTGCAGACGAACGACTTATTGAAGCCTTGCTTCACAAGTGTCGCCGAAGGCAGAATGCTTGTCTGGAGCTACGGAAGGATTTCAAAGGCCAGGAATTGCGTTACGTTCGCAATAATGGCGCGCTCACTGGTGGCGCTCCCAGCGATATCTCGACTACGCTTCGCACAAGTTGGCGGAGCATCCCCGTCGTGAGCCGACGCCGTCAGTATCTGGACGTTATTGTCGGTGAAGTCGTTTGAGATCGCGGTCGAGTCGCCCATGCCGGCATCGAGCTACAGCGTGCGACTGACGGCGATTCTTCCCCGCGCTAGACGTAGCATGGCGCGCCTAATTCTGGTCGTTCTAACCCTTTGCGCGGCGGGATGGTCGATTGCCCAAGCGCCGGCTCCTCAGCCCCGCCCCGACCAAGAGCCGATTACACCCATTCCACTTCCGCCAGCTCAAGATCCACGGCAGGTGAGGCTGGGCGATCGCTTGTTCCACGACCCACGACTTTCGCATGACAACACCCGCAGCTGCAATTCGTGTCACGACACGTCGACGAACGGCGCGAGCGCCAACGACGCGAGCGCTCCTTCCAACTCAGCGGCTGACGTGGTCAAGTTGAACGTTCCTACCGTGTTCAACGCCGCGCTGAACTTTCGCCTGAACTGGGAAGGCGACCTCCGCTCGCTCGAAGACCAAGTCGTCCAAACCCTGGACAAATCCCAGATTATGGGATCCGATATAGAGGAAGCCTTGCACAAACTGCGAGCCGACAGGGAAGTTGCCGGTCAGTTTCGCGAAGCCTTCGGCCGCGAGCCAGATGGCCCAGGGCTCATCAGCGCCATCGCCGCCTATGAGCGCACCCTCGTTACACCCGGGAGCCGATTCGATCGATGGCTTGAAGGCGACGTCAACGCGATCACCGCCCAGGAGTTCGCTGGGTACCAGTTGTTCAAGTCGCTCGGTTGCGTCTCTTGCCATCAAGGGGTGAATGTCGGCGGCAACATGTATCAGCGCCATGGCGTGTTTCACCCGCTCGCCTCTCCCAAGCCCGAGATCGTTCGCGTCCCGAGCTTGCGGAACGTCGCGGTCACGCCGCCGTATTTTCACGACGGAAGCGCGGCCACGCTGTCGAAGGCGGTCCAGGCGATGGGTTATGCGCAGCTTGACCGGAAGTTGACCGATGACCAAACGAAGGCCATCGTCGCGTTCCTCAACACTCTGACCGGGACCTATCTCGGCAAGCCTGTCACAGCGGCGGGCCAATTGCGGCAAAGCGATGCGCCTCAGTGAGATCGCCGCCGGCGTCGGCGTGGTGTGTCTGCTCCTCGCGCTCCTGACCTGGCTGTTGATGCGCGGCATAGTAACCGACGCGGCCGCCTATTCGACTGCCCTGCGGACCTTCGACGATTTCGCGCTCGACGAGACTTCGCTGGACCGCGACGTCCTGCGGGCTCGGGCGGGGTTGCTCACGGACTATGATCCGCTCGTGCGCTCGTCGGAGCGGATAGATACGGCGGTGTCAGAACTTCGTGCGCAAGCTGCCTCAGAAGGCCTGGATATGGGGCCAGTCGATCGACTGGTCGCTGCAACCAAAATTGAAGAGAAATTGACCGAACGTTTCAAGAGCGACAATGCGCTCTTGCGCAACTCGCTCTCCTACGTCGGCCTTCTGAGCGCAAGTCCTGGATTCAACGATCGGGATGTTCGTCTAAGGAGGCTGGCCAGGGCCATTCTCCTACTCACTCTCGATTCCTCGGCGCGCTCCCAACAGGCCGTCGAAGAGGGTCTTCTCGAGCTTGCAGTGCAGCCCCCGGCCGAGGCGGATCAGGAAACTGCCCAGGCTCTCGTTTCTCACACTCGCCTCCTTAAAATTCTTCGTCCCTCAGTCGACGATACCGTTAAGGGGCTGCTCGCCGTCGAGACGGGACCGCCGCTGGAGGAAACACGGGCGCAGTTTGCGCGCTTGCACGCGGCCTCGGAGTTCTCCGCGCAACGGTTTCGCCTGCTCCTCTATGCGACGTCCGTTCTACTTGCTCTCGCGCTCATCGATCTCGGAAGACGGCTCAGGGCCCGAGCGGTGGCGTTGCGAAAGCGGGCGGCGTTCGAGCATCTGATCGCCGAGCAATCCGCGCGCCTGATCAATTGCCCGCCTGCCGAAACCAAGGGGCGGCTCGAGCAGGCTTTGGCAGAATTTGGAAGAACGATCGAGGCTGATCGTGTCTACATTGTGCTGGGAGAAAACCCGATCCGGGTTTACGCTTGGTCCGATGACGATGCGCCCTATCCCACTGGATGGCCAGGGGCGGCTCTCTCGCTGCCGGATGAGTTCAAGCAGGTAGGACTTGACACGATCGTCGCGCCGGACGTCGCCCGCCTGCCGCCCGGCGCCGCTCAGAAGACGCTGAACACCTTCGGGGTTCGCGCCTGGGCCTGCGTTGTTTTGCGGCGACCGAGCTGGGAGCGGGGTATCCTCGGGTTCGACAGGCTTCAGCCTGCGCGCGGGACTTATTTCCCGCTGGCGGCGGTGCGGCTCGCGGGAGACGCGCTCGCCGATGCGCTCGAGCGCGAGATCGGCGAGCGAGAAAGGGCCAAACTGACCGCGCGGCTCGAGCGGGCGCTGCGCTTGCAGATCGTGGGGCAACTCGCCAGCGGCGTCGCCCACAACTTCAACAACATCGTCTCCGCGATCGTTGGCTACTCCGAGATGGCCAGCTCCGAGGTGGAGCCCGGCGGCAGGGCGGCGCGGCGCATTGCGGAGATCGAGAAGGCCGCGGAACGGGGGCGAGACCTGGTCGACAGCATTTTGACTTTCGGACGCAGGTCGGATGCCCGTTCCTCGCTTCTCTCGGTCACTGAATTGCTGAGCGAGACCGCCTCACTCCTGCGAGCATCGCTACCGTCCAGCGTTGAATTGGTCGTCACGGACGCGCCTGAAGGTCTCACGATATCCGGCGAGCTTGCGCAGTTGCAACAGGTCATTATCAACCTGTGCAGGAACGCGGCGCAAGCAATGGGCGAATCCGGACGCATCGATGTCTCGGCGGATATGCAGCGTCTTACGACCGCGCGCGTCTTCAGTAGCGGAGAACTGGAGTCGGGCTCCTATGTTCGCATCACTGTCAGCGACGTTGGCCCCGGCTTCGGAGAAGACGTCGCCAAACGGCTGTTCGAGCCATTTTTTACGACGCGCCCCGCCGGAACCGGTCTCGGCCTCGCAACGGTCCGCAAGATCGTTCGCGATCACGATGGCGCCATCAACGTTGCCAGTACGCCAGGAAAGGGTAGCCGCTTCGAGGTCTGGCTGCCCGTTGCGCAGACTGACGCACAAACGACGGCGAGAGCGAACCCGGTCGCGCCGGCCCGGCTCGGCCACGGCGAAACCGTGCTTATCGTTCACGACGATCGCGACACCCTGCTCGGCGACGAGGAAATCCTGGCGGCGCTCGGATATGAGCCAATCGGTTTCGATCGTCCCGCTGACGCCATCGCCGCAGTCCGTACCGAACCGACCCGTTTTGATGGTGTTTTGATCAGCATAGCCTCGGTCCGGGGGGCCTTCGATCTGGCGCACACGCTTCACGGCATCAGCCCGACGCTGCCGATCCTCCTTGCGAGATCCTCGCTTGACATTGGCGCCGACACACTCGTGCGGGCCGGCGTCGCCGATCTGGTGCGCCGGCCGCTGGTTGGCGCTGAGCTTGCAACAGTCCTGACTCGCTGCCTTGCCGCGGCGAAGACATCGGGCGTGCAACGCATCGCTATCTAGGCCGAAAAACCGGACGAGCGATAAATTCGACGTTGATCGCCAGCTCCCGATCTCTTGCCGAGACGACCTGACACACATCTCGGGTCAGTTAGGAGCGCGCCGGCTCGCCGTCCGGCGCTGCATTACAGACGTAACGCAATATCCAAGCTTTGAAATTCTTCCGTAGCGGAGCGCGTCCACCGTGCTGACCGTTCGCGCGGCTTCGCGGCCGGGCGGATTTTGCGCCGGAAGCCCCGCGTCCATGGGGAAACCCAGGATGCGCGTCTTGTCGGCATTGAGAGGACCGATTCCATGAATATTCTTTTCGCTTCGACGCCGGCGACGGGCCATATCAATCCGCTGCTTGCGATCACGCGTATCCTGCTCGCCGAGGGCCACGAGATCACTTTCCTGACTGGCAGCGTCTTTCGCGACCGCATCGAAAACAGCGGAGCGAAATTCGTTTCGCTTCCGCCGGGCGCTGATTTCGATGGGCGCGATATTCTCTCAGTGGCTCCCGAACTGAAGGACATTCCGCCGGGACTCGAATGGTTCCGAGTTGCCATCGAACGATTCTTCCTCGATCACATCCCGGCACAGCACCAGGGCTTGCTACAGGCGGTGCAGGAATGTCGGACCGACGTTATCGTTGGCGACGATATGTTCTTTGGCGTCCTGCCGATGCTGCTCGGATCGCAATCAAAGCGACCTCCCATCGTTCTCTGCGGTACATCGTTTTTGCATTTGGCGCGGGAAGATGGCGCGCCGAACTTCCTTGGCCTGCCGCCCGCGACAACCGAGGCGGAGCGGCAGCAATACGCCGACATCGCGCGGGAATTTGACGAACGGGTTGATCAGCCGGCGCTGCTTCGTTTGAACAAGGAGCTGAGCAGCTTTGGTGTCGGCCCGCTGACGGTGCCGCTTTTCCATTCAGTCGTCGAGCTCGCCGACGCCTATATGCAATTGTCCGTGCCACGCTTCGAATATCCGCGCCAGATCCCACCCTCGGTGCATTTCGTCGGCGCCCCTCCGATCGTCCCGGGTCAGGCGCCGCTGCCGCCCTGGGCGCATGACCTTGATGGTTCGCGCAAGGTCGTGTTGGTGACGCAGGGGACGGTAGCAAATCACAATTTCGGCTTATTGATCGCTCCGACGCTCGCCGCGCTGGCTAACGAGCCTGACGTATTGGTCGTCGCGACAACGGGTGGGCGCCCGGTCGACGCCATTCCCGTCGCCGTCCCGTCCAACGCGCGGGTCGCCAGCTTTCTGCCGTTCGAATGGTTGCTGCCCCGCGTGAACGTTCTCGTCACCAATGGCGGCTATGGCAGCGTCAACCAGGCCATGAGCTTTGGAATTCCGCTTGTCACCGCCGGGATGACCGAGGACAAGGCCGACGTCAACGCACGCGTGGCGTGGTCCGGCGTCGGTCTTAATCTCGCTACCAACGAGCCGACACAGGAAGCGCTGCGCACAGCTGTCCGCACCGCGCTCGATCGACCCGCGTACCGCATGCGCGCGTCGCAAATGGCTGACGAATTTGCCCGCATCGACACCCGATCCGAGATCCTGTCGATCATCAAACAGGTCGTCGTCAATCAAAAGCTCGAGTTGTTGGCGGAGACGATGGCGACAAGCGGAGCGCGGCGCGCCGGTCGCCAGCGCTGATCTGACGTAGCCAATCGCGGAGGAGGGGAAGTCGCTTCCCCTCTGCCACGAAAACATCCAAAAAACAGAAGATTCGGACCATGCAAATTCGACCGACCTCCTTCGGCTTCACGCTGCTGCTCGGCTTTCTCGCGGCCGTGCCCTATTCCGGCATCGATATCAATTTGCCGGCGCTCGCTGCGACCGGCGCAACGCTTGGCGTCAGTCCCTCCGAAGTCGGCTTGACGATGAGCGCCTTCATGCTCAGTCTCGCCGTGGCGCCGCTCATTTACGGACCCATTTCCGACTGTTTTGGGCGAAGACCCGTCGTCGTGTTCGGTGTCGCGGTGTTCGTGGTCGCGAGCCTAGCCTGCTCGGTCGCTCAGTCCTTGCCGGCGCTATTGATTTGCCGCTTCGTTCAGGGGGTCGGCGCCGCCAGCACGGCGATGACCTTTGCCATCATTCGCGACCTGTTCGGCGAAACGTCAGCGCGCGCCAAGATCGCCAATGTCGTTGTCATAATCAATGTGATGACCGTGATCGCGCCGACCGCCGGCGCCGCGCTGCTGATGATCGGCAGCTGGCGGCTCATCTACGCGATCCAGGCCGGGATCGGCAGCCTTCTTTTGTTGGGCGTGCTGCTTGGGTTAGCCGAGAGCGCAAAGATCGATCCCGCCAATCGCCTGGCGCCGGGGCTTGTGATCCGAAGCTACGTGCGAGTGCTAACCCATCCACTTTCGCTCGCCTACATCCTGGTTGGCGCGGCAAGCGGCGCCACGGTGTTTGCTTATGTCACAGGATCCTCGCTGTTCTTCATTGGCGTAAAGGGATTGCGGCCCGACCAGTATGGCCTGATCTTCAGCGCCTGCTCGGCGGCGGTGATGAGCGGCGCGCTGCTCGATGGCGAGTTGGGTCGCCGCGGCATATCGGCCGCTCGGGTGCTGACGATCGGTCTCACGCTCTCGGCAGCTGCGGCAGCCACGCTGCTCGCGGCGACAATGTTCGGGTGGGCGCAGCCGGCCTTCATCGCCGCCCTCCTGATGGCGGTCGCGCTCGCTTTTGGCATGACTATGCCCAGCATCATGAACGCGACGATGCAGCCCTTGCCGGACATCGCGGGCGCCGTAGGCGCTCTGGCTGGAAGTATTCAGATGACGGCCGGCGCGGCGTCGAGTGGCCTGGTTGCGGCGTTATTTGATGGGCGATCGGCTCTTTCGATGGCGGCGGTGATGGCTGCGTGTTCGTTGATCGCATTGATCGCGTATTATCTGCTCGCCCGTCCCGCCGAGCGCCGCATTCATTCGCGGGCGGCCAGGACGCTCGCGACGATCGAAGATAAGCAAGCCCTCATCGGGTTGCGCAATCCGACCGCGAGAGCTCACTAACACTCGATATCCGCCATGTCGCGCGTCGGGCGGCTCGGCCCGGTCACCAGATAACCTGGACGCGGAAGAATTCCATGTTGAAGACACGCATCACAGAGCGATGCGGACTGAAAGTTCCGTTCATCAACGCCGGCATGGCGTTCATTGCGACCGCGCCGCTCGCGCGAGCGGCTGCGGGCGGCCGGCAGGGACATCTGGTTTCAGGTCGGCAGCGTGGATGAAGCGAAAGCCGCTATCAGACGCGGGGCCGAAGGGCTTGTCGTCGTGCAAGGCAGCGAGGGTGGCGGCCACAACCGCACAACCGCGGCGACATTCTCGTTGCTACCGGCGGTCATCGATGCAGCGCCTTCCGTGCCTGTTATCGCTTTGGGGTGGCGTTGCCGATGGCCGGACCGTTGCCGCCGCGCTGGCGCTCGGCGCCGACGCGGTCTGGGTGGGGACTCGCCTCCTCGCGAGCTTCGAAGCCACGCCCGACCCGGACAATCGGGTGACGATCGAGAGCGACGGCGGTCTAAAACTCGCCTACAAGCCGAACAATCAGATTCCCATGCAGAAGCTCTATGAGAAGCTGCGCGACATGCTCGAGGACATTGGCCTGCAGCGGCAGCATCTCGTTCAGCGCGATCTCTATATGCATAACGACATTCCGCTCGCCGGCTGTGCGCATCAGGCGGGAACCCGCCGGTTTGGCGACAATCCCGCGTTCTCCGCGCTTGACCGCAACTGCAAGGCGCACGAACTGGACAATCTTTATGTGGTCGACACCAGCTTCTTCGTCAGCATCGGGGCGGTGAACCCGTCGCTGACAGCCATCGCCAATGCTTTGCGGGTCGGCGACCTAATCGGCAAGAGGATCGGCGCATGACCGCGACCGCACTTGCCGCGCTGGCGACGCGCACCATGCTGGTGGTGCTCTTCTTCCCCTTCAGCGCCGCCGACAAGATTTTCAACTTCGAGGGCGCGGTCGCTCAGGCGCGTGAGATCGCGCCGAACGAGATCGCCGTCATGCTGATCGTTGCGGGACTTGCGACGGAAATCCTGATGCCGCTCGGAATCCTGACTGGAATTGCGGATCGGGCCGCTGGTCTGGTGATGGCCGGCTACTGCGTGGTGACGGCGCTGTTGTGGAAACAATTCTGGAAGCCGCCCCGAGGGCCATCCTCTCGAGTTGATCCAGTTTCCGCGACCCGATCCTCGAACCGAGGGAGGCATCGACCATTCCGCCATATCCGTCGCCGACGCCGAACGAAGCATCGCGTTTTATGCTGCGCGGCTCGGACTCACTTTGCAATCGCGTCAGGTCAACCGCGGTCCGGCACAAGATGCGTTGGACGATCTCGACCATGTCGCCGTTGACGTCGTGGGCCTTGCCGCTGAGTGCCAGGCGCCGCACCTCGAAACTCCTTGCCTATCGCACGCCTCGGGGCAACGCGTCTCCGATCGCGCGACCATCCGCTATTGCGGCCAGCCGTTTGGTGTTTGCGACGCACGGTCTCGATAGCTGGGACGGCGCGGTGACCTTGGCCGACGGCGCGCGCGCCTGTTTGATCCACGATCCCCGACGGACATGCGTTGCTGCTCGAGCAATCTGCCGAACGGCCGCCGCATCGCGGGAGCCTTTGCGATCTACACCAACGGCGACAAACTGACGGTTCAAATTGAGCGCCACCTGCGTCGCAGGAAAAAGCGGATCGCCTGGACCCCAAAGGCGCTCGCGCTGGACGTAGCGCCCGGCCCTTGATGATGGAGAAGGCATTCCCACCCGATCGGAACAAAGACGGTTGGGAAGGTCTTTGAATACTTAGTTCGCACCTGGCGCGCGTCCTGGTTAAGGCAGCCAGCTTCTACGTCGATATGCCGAAGGCGCATGGACGCGAGCGCGTCAGCGCGTGGGGCTGTCAAGGCGGCTGGGGCGACCAACGAGGCATCCGAGCAGGGAATCCGCTGCCGAAAACCGGACTGTCCCGATAGCCATTCAAAGAAAGCACGAGTACTCTAAAAGAGCCTGATTTCAAAGGGCTTGGAAGCCGCAGGGGCAAAGAGGTAATAACCAGGAATGAAAGTCCTCAACAATGGTATTAAAGAGATCGGCGGTTCGATTCCGACTGGCTCCGCCAACATCCAAATGACATCCTTGAGTTCATCAGCATCGAGCGCAAAGTCAGCAGCCAGGCTCACCGACTTCAAGGCCTTGACCTTCGATTGCTACGGCACGCTGATCGACTGGGAAACGGGGATGGTCGAGGCGCTCAAACCGCTGACCAGCAAAGTTTCGCGGAAACTCACGCGCGATCAAATTCTCGAAGCGCACGCGCGCCACGAATCCTCGCAACAAGTCCAGACGCCGGCAAAAGTCTATCGCGAGCTGCTGGCGACCGTTCATCGCCGCCTGGCCGAGGAATGGGGCGTCGCCACGAGCTGGAGCGACTGCGTCGCCTACGGCCGGTCAATCCGGAACTGGCCAACTTTCGCTGATACCGTCGCGTCGCTTCAATATCTCAAGCGGCACTACAAGCTGGCGATCCTGTCCAACGTCGACAACGAAAGCTTTTCCTTCAGCAACGAAAAGCTGGGCGTCGATTTCGACGCGGTCTACACCGCCGAGGATTGCGGCTCGTACAAGCCTTGCGCCCGAAATTTCGAGTACATGCTCGCCAAGCTCAAGACGATCGGGATTGAGAAGAGTGAGATCCTGCACACCGCGGAGAGCCTCTTCCATGACCACGGGCCCGCGAACGAGCAGGGGCTCGCCTCATGCTGGATTCATCGCCGCCACGGTCAAGAGGGCTCCGGCGCGACCATGGCTCTCGCCCGGACGCCCAAATACGACTTCCGCTTTGAGAGCTTGGCCGCCTTCGTCAAAGCGCATCAGGAAGCGCTGAAGGCCTGATGGACAAGGCGCCGATCGTCTACGACGACTTCGCCAAGGTCGACATGCGCATCGGCCGCATTGTTGCCGTCAAGCCGTTCGAGCGGGCGCGCAATCCTTCCTACAAGGTCGAGGTCGACTTCGGCCCGCTCGGCAAGAAATGGTCGAGCGCGCAGATCACCAGCTATTCGGAGGCCGAGCTCGTCGGTCGCCTGGTTGTCTGCGTCGTCAACATGCCGCCGCGCAACATCGCCGGTTTTCAGTCCGAAGTGCTGATCCTCGGGGCGAAGAACGCGCGCTCCGAGATCATCCTGCTGTCGCCGCTCGCCGAGATCGCGCTCGGGGAACAGGTTTTCTGATCAAACGAGCCTCTGGAAGACTTCCAAACTTCCTCACCAGGCGAGTTCGGGGACGGACTTGTAGGGGTAATTGGGCTCGACGTAGCCGTGAGCTTTCTCGCGCTTTGGCAGAATCGGCTTTCCTCGCTTGAGGTCCTCGTAAGGAATGAGTGAGAGAAGATGCGAGATGACGTTCAGCCGGGCGCGCCGTTTGTCATCGGAGCGCACGACATACCAGGGCGCCCATGGGGTGTCGGTAGCTTTGAACATGTCGTCGCGCGCTCGCGAATAGTCATACCAGCGGCTATAGGATTTCAAATCCATCGGCGACAGTTTCCAGATCTTGCGCGGATCCTCGATCCGCGCTTCGAGCCGGCGCGTCTGCTCCTCCTCGCTGACCTCCAGCCAATATTTGATGAGAATGATCCCGGACTCGATAATGGCTTTCTCGACCGCGGGCGTCAGCTCGAGAAAGCGCTTCACTTGCTCCATCGCGCAGAATTCCATCACCCGCTCGACGCCAGCGCGGTTGTACCAGCTGCGGTCGAAGACGACGATCTCGCCGGCGGCGGGCAGATGCCGCATGTAGCGTTGGACGTACATCTGCGACTTCTCGCGCTCGGTCGGCGCGGGCAAGGCGACGACCCGATAGACGCGCGGGCTAACTCGTTCGGTGATCGCCTTGATGACCCCGCCCTTGCCGGCGCCGTCGCGGCCCTCGAACACGACCACGACTTTCAGTCCTTTCGCCACCGCCCAGAGCTGGAGCTTGACCAGCTCTCCATGCAGCCGCGCGAGTTCGCGCTCGTAATCCTTGACGCCAAGCTTCGTCGGGCTTTCGGCGCCTTTCTCGTTCTCGGGCTTTTTCGCCTTGTTCAGACCTTTTGTCGCGGCCATTCTTCCCTCCCGGTTCGTCCTTTACATCATGGACGCGCTTGCCTAGTAAAGCGGCGGGTGGCTTGGATGAAGAGCGGCGGCTGGAAGGCTCGAGATTTGCCGTCGCCGCGCGCTTTGGAAGAAGCGCCTGCCGCGCTCTGAGATTTCGGGTCCCGCTGGCGATAGGCCAGGGTACGATGACGTGCGGAGGAGACCCACGATGACCTTTCGTCGCAGCGTTGCTGCGTCCGCTCTTCTGTTGGGCGTCGGGGCGTGTGCGCTCTCCCCAAGTGGGGAGCCAGGGGGCGGAGTCTCCTGGGTTTCCTCGGCGCATGCTCAAGGCATCATCCGCGATCTGATCGCGCGCCTGCGCGGGCAGACGCTGCCGGACGGCATCGTTAAGTCGAACGGCCGCATCGAGGCGACCCAGGTCGACGTCTCTTCAAAATATGCCGGTCGCCTCGCGGAAGTGACCGTCGAGGAGGGCTCAAGCGTCACCCAAGGGCAGGTGATCGCGAAGCTGACCTCGCCGGAATACGAGGCGCAGCTGCGCGCGGCGAAAGCCGACGTGCAGAAAGCCAACAATGCGCTCGCCGCGGCTGAGGCGGAAATCACCTCCCGGGAGAGCGCGCTCGAGTTCGCCAAATCCGACTTTGAGCGCGGCCAGGAGCTGATCAAGACCGGCTTCATCACCAAGCAGGTGTTCGAGCAGCGCAAGCGCAACTTGGATTCCGCGATCGCGGCGGTGAAGAGTTACACTTCGCAGCGCGATCAGGCGCTTTCGCAGATCGCGAACTCGGAGGCGGAGGTCGATCGCGTCCAGTCGATCATCGACGATCTGACGCTCGTTTCGCCGCGCATCGGACGCGTCCAATACCAGCTTGCGCGGGCTGGCGAGGTCGTCGCCGCCGGCGCGCCGATCGTCACCATCCTCGACCTGACCGACGTCTACATGACGCTCTTCCTGCCCGCGGCCGATGCGGGCAAGCTGGCGGTCGGCGACGAGGCTCGCATCATCCTCGATCCTGTGCCCGATTACGTGATTCCGGCGAGCGTCAGCTTCGTCGCGGCCGACGCGCAATTCACCCCGAAAACCGTGGAGACTACGGACGAACGCGCCAAGCTGATGTTCCGGATCAAGCTCAAGATCGATGCGAAAGTTCTTCAGCAATTCTATACGCGCGTGAAGACCGGCGTCCGGGGCCTCGGCTTCGTCCGCACCAAGGCCGATCTGGAGTGGCCAGCCGACCTTCAGGTCAAGCTGCCCAAGCCGCCGGCGGACAAGACCACCGCAGCTCCGGCTGTCGACGGCGCAACGCCTCAGGCTGCCGCGCCCGAAGCCAAGACCCCCGACAACAACGCGGCCGAACCCAAGACGCCCGCCGTCAAATGACCGGCGAGCCCATCGCGCGGGTCAAGGCCGTATCGCACCGGTATGGCGCGACGGTCGCGCTCGACGACGTTTCGATCGACATTCCCGCCCGCATTATGGTCGGCGTGATCGGGCCGGACGGCGTCGGCAAGTCGACCTTGCTCGGGCTCATCGCGGGGGTAAGGAAGATTCAAACGGGCGAGGTCGTCGTCTTCGACAAGGATGTCGCCAACGGGTCGAACCTGAAGGCGATTCGCGGCCGCATCGCCTATATGCCGCAGGGCCTCGGCCGCAATCTCTACCCGACGCTCAGCGTGTTCGAGAACATCGACTTCTTCGGCCGCCTGTTCGGCCAGGGCGCGGAAGAGCGTCGGGCGCGGATCACGGAGCTTCTCACCGCGACGGCCATGGAGAAGTTCGAAGCGCGCCCTGCCGGCAAGCTCTCCGGCGGCATGAAGCAGAAGCTGAGCCTCTGCTGCGCGCTCATCAACGATCCTGACCTGCTCATCCTCGACGAGCCGACGACCGGCGTCGATCCCCTGTCGCGCGGCCAGTTCTGGGACCTCATCAATTCGATCCGCGCGCGCCGGCCGCAAATGAGCGTGATGGTCGCCACCGCCTATATGGACGAGGCCGAGCGCTTCGACTGGCTGATGGCGATGGACGACGGCAAGATCATCGCCACCGGCACATTGAAGGAGCTGCTTGCCAAGACCGGCGAGCCCAATCTTGACGAAGCCTTCATCGCGATGATGCCCGAGGCCAAGCGCGCTCTGCACCAGAAGGTGGTCGTGCGCCCGCGCGTCGCCTCGCCGGACGAGACGCCCGCGATCGAGGCGGAGGGGCTCACGCGCCGGTTCGGAGATTTCGTCGCGGTCGACCACGTCAGCTTCAGGATTCCCCGCGGCGAAATCTTCGGCTTTCTCGGTTCGAACGGCTGCGGCAAGTCGACGACCATGAAAATGCTCGTCGGCTTCCTGCCGGCGACCAGCGGGACGTGCAAGCTGTTCGGCGAACCGATGGGCTCGAACGACATGCAGGCGCGCCGCAATGTCGGCTACATGACCCAGGCCTTCTCGCTCTATGGCGAGTTGACGGTCGCCCAAAATCTCGACCTGCACGCGCAGCTCTATCACCTGCCGAAAGAGAAGGTCGGTCCTCGAATTGACGAGCTGCTCGAGCGCTACGACCTGAAGTCCGTGGTCAACGCTCGACCGGACAGCCTGCCGCTCGGGATCAAGCAGCGCCTCCAACTCGCGGTCGCGGTGCTGCACGAGCCCTCGATTCTCATCCTCGACGAGCCGACCTCGGGCGTCGACCCGATCGCACGCGATGCGTTTTGGCGCACGCTGATCGATCTCTCCCGCGATGACGGCGTGACGATTTTCGTCACCACCCATTTCATGAACGAGGCGGACCGCTGCGACCGCATCTCGCTCATGCACGCAGGCAAGGTGCTCGCCGTCGGCGCGCCGCAGGAGCTGGTCAAAGAGCGCGGCAGCGCTTCGCTTGAAGACTGCTTTGTCGGCTACCTCGCGGAAGCCGCCGGCATCGACATGTCTAAAAAGACTGAGCCTCCGGCTCCCGAGGCGCAGGCGGGCGATGGGCGGCGCCCCGCCCAAAGGGTTCAGCCCTGGCCGCCTCTGGGCTTACGCGCGGCGTGAGACGGTCGAGCTGTTGCGCGATCCAATTCGGCTCGCTTTTGCGCTCCTCGGCCCAATCATCCTCATGTTCGCCTTCGGCTACGGAATCTCGTTCGACATCGAGAACCTGGCGACCGCGTCCTTCGACCAGGACGATACGCCCCAGAGCCGCGACCTGCTTCAGGGCTTCGATGGCTCGCGCTATTTCTCGGTCCAGCCGCCGATCACGTCGGCGGACGAGGCTGAGAAACGGCTGAGAAGCGGGAACACGCAGATCGTCATCGAAGTGCCGCCCGGATTCGGTCGCGACCTTCTCAACAACCGCACGCCGGAAGTCGACGCCACGGTCGACGGCGCCATGACGTTCCGCGGCGAGACCTCGAAGAACTATGTCACCGGCGTGGTCAGGAAGCAGGGCGAGGAATTGCGGCGGCGCCAGCGTCGCGCGGGCAGCGCCAACGCCTGGACGGACGACGACATCCAGACCCGCTTTCGCTACAATCAGGCCTTTCTCAGCGTGAACGCCATGGTGCCCAGCATTTTCATGCTGCTGCTTGTGCCTGATCCCGGCGATCATGTCGGCGATCGCGGTCGTGCGCGAGAAGGAGATCGGCTCGATCGCCGATTCCGTTCGACGCCGATCACCCGGTTCGAGTTCCTGATCGGCAAGCAACTGCCCTATGTCGCGGACTCGATGATCGCTTTCTTCGCCTTGCTGCTGATCGCGATTTTCATTTTCCGCGTGCCGCCGAAAGGGCCGCTCCTCGTTTTGCTCATAGGAACGCTGGTCTATGTGGTGGCGACCACTGGCTTCGGCGTGCTGATCTCGTCCTTCACCCGGACGCAGGTCGCAGCCGTCTTCGCAACCGCAATTCTCTCGATCGTGCCGGCGGTCAATTTCTCGGGAATGCTGGCGCCCGTCTCCTCGCTCTCGGGCGGGGCGAGGGTGATCGGGCTTTCCTTCCCCCTCATCCTGGTACCAGCAGGTTTCGGTCGGCGTATTCGCCAAGGCGCTCGGGATCGCCAGTCTCTGGAAGGACATTGCCGCGATCGCGCTGATCGCGCTCGTCTTCCTGGCCTTGTCGCTGGCCCTGCTCCGCAAGCAGGAGGCGTGAGATGTCCGAGGTTCCTCCACAAAAGCTCCGCATCTCGTCGAAGCGAAGCCCTTGACCTTCGTCGATCATGTGGTCAACGTCTTCCACCTCGTCATCAAGGAGCTCAGAAGCATCCGGGCCGACCCGGTGATGTTGCTTCTGGTCGTCTACTCGTTCAGCATTTCGGTGAACACGGTCGCCACCGGCGCGGTGACCGAAGCAACCAACCTCTCGGTCGGCATCGTCGACGAGGACGGCTCGGACCTGTCGCGGCGCATCGCCGAGGGGCTGCGGCTACCGACGTTCCAGCCGCCCGTGCAGCTCACCGCCTCGGAGATCGACCCGATCATGGATCAGGGCAAGCTCCTGTTCGTCGTCGAGATCCCCGCCGATTTCGAGGCCGATGTTCGCGCCGAGCGCAAGACCGGCATCCAGATCAATGTCGACGCGACCGCGATCGCCCAGGCGGGCAACGGCGCAAGCTCGCTGCGCAACGCGATCGCCACCGAGATCCAGCGGTTCATCTCGGGCAGGGGCGACTCGAACGGCGCGCCGATCAATCTGGTCGTGCGGGCGGCCTTTAATCCCAACTTGAAAACGTCCTGGTTCTCGGCGATGACCCAGGTCATCAACCAGATCACGATGCTGACGGTCATTCTCACCGGCGCGGCGCTGATCCGCGAGCGCGAGCAGGGCACCGTCGAGCACCTGCTGGTGATGCCGGTCGTGCCGTCGGAGATCATGCTCGCCAAGATGATCGCCAACGGTCTCGTGATCCTCGTTGCGGCCATGTTTTCGCTGCAGTTCGTCGTTCACTGGTGGATCGGCTCGCCGATCAACGGGTCCCTGCTGCTGTTCCTGCTTGGGGCGGCGATCTATGCGCTCGTCGTGGCGGCGCTTGGCATCCTGCTTGGCACGCTGGCGACGACCATGGGCCAGTTCGGGCTGCTCGCCATGCCGGTGCTGATCGTCACGCAATT
>CAVPPX010000077.1:0-11383 GCA_963707355.1 uncultured Alphaproteobacteria bacterium
TGTGGACCGCCGACAGGCAAACGCTGACCCCGACGCAGCCGGTGACGCTGACTTGGGACAATGGCGCAGGTCTCATCTTCAAGCGCGTCGTTGCTGTCGATGACAAATACATGTTCACGATCACGGACTCGGTCGTGAATTCGGGCGAGGCGCCGGCGACGGTGCAGCCCTACGGACTCATCCTGCGTCACGGCAGGCCGAATGTCGCCGGCTATTCGGTGTTGCACGAAGGATTTGAGGGCGTGATCGGCGACAAGGAGCATGCGCCGACCTACGCCGCCATCGACAAGGCCGCCGGTAAGCTCGAGACGAACAAGGGCGTTGGCGGCTGGCTCGGGTTCACCGACAAATATTGGGGCTCGGCGGTCATCCCCGAGCAGACCGCCCCGATCGAGGCCCGCTACTCGGCCAGCGGGACCGTGGAACCGGTCGACTACCAGGCCGATTTCCTCGGCAAGGAGCAGACCGTCCCGCCAGGCGCCACGGTCGAGACCACGACCCGGGTCTTCGCCGGCGCCAAGGAAGTCTCGACGATCGACAATTACGCCTCCAAGCTCGGCATCGAGAAATTCAACCTGATGATCGACTGGGGCTGGTTCTACTTCATCACCCAGCCGATGTACTGGCTGATCGATACGATCTACAAATTCGTCGGCAATTTCGGCGTCGCCATTCTGATTGTCACGGTGCTCGTCAAGCTCGCGTTCTTCCCGCTCGCCAACCGCTCGTACGGCTCGATGGCGAAGATGAAAAAAATCCAGCCGCAGATCGCGGCGCTGAAGGACCTCTATCCCGACGACAAGGTCAAGCAGCAACAGGAGCAGATGGCGCTGTTCAAGCGCGAGGGCGTCAATCCGGTCGCCGGCTGCGCGCCGATGGTGATCCAGATTCCGGTGTTCTTCGCGCTCTACAAGGTCATCTTCATCACCCTCGAGATGCGGCACGCGCCGTTCTTCGGCTGGATCCGGGATCTGAGTGCGCCCGATCCGACCAACGTGTTCACGTTGTTTGGCCTCATTCCCTGGGACCCGACGGCGCTGCCCGCCTTCGGCCATTTCCTCCACCTCGGCATCTGGCCGCTTATCATGGGCGTGTCGATGTTCTTCCAGATGAAGATGAATCCCGAGCCCGCCGATCCGGTTCAGAAGACGATGTTCTCCTGGATGCCGGTAATCTTCACCTTCATGCTAGGCACGTTCCCGGCTGGCCTTGTCATTTATTGGACCTGGAACAACACGCTGACCGTGCTCCAGCAATATTACATCATGACCAAGGCGGGCGTGAAGGTCGAGCTCTGGGGCAACCTCGCTAAGCTGTTCCCCAAGAAGACGAGCCCGGTGAAGACGCCGAGCGTATGAGCGAACCGGGGGTTGCGCCCGACTGGACGGAGGCCGGGCGCAAACTGTTCGCGGGCCCGTGCGAGTTCATCTTCGCCGCGGCGCGCTCGGACGGTTTGCCGCCAGTGGGACCGGCTGAAGTCGCCTTCGCGGGACGTTCGAACGTCGGCAAGTCCTCGCTCGTCAACGCGCTGACCGGCCGCTCCGCGCTCGCGCGCACGTCGCGCACACCCGGCCGCACGCAGGAACTGATCTTCTTCGACCTCAACGGCAAGGCGCGGCTGGTCGACATGCCGGGCTATGGTTATGCGGCGGTCGCAAAAGCGAAGTCAGAAGTCTCGGGGCGAACTCGCCCGTGACTATCTGCGCGGCCGTCCGTCTCTGTTGCGCGTATTCGTGCTCGTCGATGGCCGGCACGGCCTCAAAGAGAACGATCATGAAACGATGCGCGCGCTCGACGCCGCCGCCGTCTCCTACGTGGTCGCGCTGACCAAGGGCGACGAAGTGAAAGCCGCCGACCAAAGCGCGCGGATCGCGGCGACGCTCGAGGGCTTGCGCAAGCACGTCGCCGCCTATCCGGAGGTGATCTTGACGTCGTCCCGGACCGGCGATGGCGTCGCCGACTTGCGCGCGCATATCGCGCGGCTCCTTGCCGAGCGAGGCGGTTTGCACGCGGACGCTGCAACCTGATCTGTTTGGCGCTCAAACCTTCATGGGCTCGCGCAAGCGGGCAGCCCAGAGCCTATCCACTCATAGATGGCGTCAGGTTCCCCTTCCTCATTCGATGAGCCGTCGCAGAGTTCGACGAGCTTAAATCCGCGCCGCTCGTAGAACCGACGCGCGGATAGATTTCTTTGGAAGACATGCAAGCGCAGACCGCGCGGGCTTTCTTCCTTGGCCGCCGCGAGCAAGAGCGCGCCCAATCCCTGGCCTTGTAACTGTGGCGCAACGTAGAGGTGCTCGAGAAAGCTGTTCCGAACCAACGCGAACCGACCCGTCTCACCGTTGCTTGAAACCACGAGCGTTGCGGAACTCCGCCGAAGGACAACGTCCCGAATTGATTCCAGAACCTCCGTGTCTGTGTAAAGCAAAGGTAGGTATGGCATCGCCGCGCGCCGTGAAGACGCGAAGATCGCGGCAATGAATTCGGCGTCCGCTTGATCGGCGCGCCTCAAGCTCCAATCATCGCCCAGCGCCGCTGGGCTTTCATTTTGCAGGCTCATCCCGGCAGGGAGCGATAGAACGCCCGCACGTCCTCCGCGAGGGCCTCAGGCTGCTCCATCGCGGCGAAATGGCCACCCTTCGGCATGACCGTCCAGCGGCGAATGTTCGTGAACATGGGCTCCGCCAGTGAGCGCGGGGGATGGAGCATCTCGCGCGGAAATTCGGCGTAAGCCGTCGGCGCCGTGACGGCTGCGCGATCCGGGATCATCCAGGGCCGATGGAGACGGAGATAATAGGGGTAGAAGGACGAGCCGATCGCGCCGGTGAACCAATAGAAGCTGATGTTGGCGAGCATCTGGTCGCGGGTGAAGACGCTCTCGACATCGCCCCCGCAATCCGACCAGGCGCGGAGTTTCTCAACGATCCAAGCCGAACTCCGGCCGGAGAATTGGTCAGGCCAAAGCTCAAGGTTTGCGGGCGGGTGCCTTGAATTGACCCATAGGCGGCGTCCTCCTTGAGCCAATGGTTGAGCTGATCGAGAAACACCCGCTCTTCGGGATTTGGATTCTTGATCCTGTCCGGCTCACGGCGAACCGCGAGAAAATTTACATGGATGCCGATCAGCTTGTCTGCATGCGCGTAGCCCATGCGCGCGGCGGTGATGCCGCCCCAATCGCCGCCCTGGACGGCGAAGCGCTTGTAGCCGAGCGTCTCGGTCATGAGCTCGGCGAAACAATCCGCCATCTCCTCGATGCCGAACCGCTTCTGCCCCGGCCGGAACGAGAGCCCGTAGCCCGGCAGCGACGGCGCGACGACCGTGAAGGCGTCCGACGGATCGCCGCCGAAGCTCGCCGGATCGGTGAGGCGGGGAATGAAGTCCATGAATTCGAACACCGACCCTGGCCAACCATGCATCAACAAGAGCGGCGTCGGGTTCGGTCCCTTTCCCGGCACATGGAGAAAGTGCAGGTCGTATTCCGGCCGCGTTATTTTGAATTGCGGGAAGGCGTTGAGGCGCGCCTCCGCGCCCGCCAGTCGAATGACCCCTGCCAAGTATCGACAAGGCCGCGAAGATAGTCGACGTCCGTGCCGTAAAGCCACGGCTCGCCCGGTGCGGAATTGGGAAAACGGGTGCGCGCGAGACGCTCGCGCAAGTCCGCAATATCCCTGTTGGGAACGCGAATGTAAACGGCTGCGGCATGGCCTTCCTCGAGTTCATTTTGACATTTGCCGCCGATCCTCGAATTGAGGCGCCCTCAAGTCAAACGGATGCGCCCGATTGACCCGCTTCAGCCTGAAGGCGATGGTCGCGCCATGCAGACACACTACAACACTCTGGCCGGCGGCGAGGTTGGACGCATCGCGGCGCTCAGCGATGGCCTGTTCGCCATCGCGGCGACCATTCTCGTGCTCGACTTCCACACACCGGAGCCAGCCGACATCCACTCAGAGGCGGAACTTCTCCACGCGCTCATGAGCTCGGCGCCGAGGCTTCTGCCATGGCTGCTGAGCCTCCTGACGCTGGGAATCTTCTGGCTCGGTCAGCAGACGCAGCTCAACCAGCTCGAACGTTCGAACCGCGATCTCACCTGGCTGCACTTCGTCTTCCTCGCCGTCGTCACCGCGTTGCCGTTCTCGGCGAGGCTCCTGGCCGATTTCCTGAGCTACCGCACCGCCTTCCTCGTCTACTGGCTCAATATCGTCCTTCTCGGCGCCGCTCTCTACGCGATGTGGGCGTATGCCGAATGGGCGAAGCTCATTCGAGAGGAAGCGCAAGGCGACATCTCACGCGCGGTCAAGCGGCGCATCGTCCTCGCGCAATCGCTCTACGCGATCGGCGCGCTTGCGGGTCTCGTCAATGTGACGCTTGGGATCACGTTGATCATGCTGATCCAGCTCAACTACGCGATCGGGCCGAGGCTGCCCGTCCTCTCGCGCTTTGATGCGTCTAAAGCAGGCGTGAATTGTTGGAATCGTCATCGCGAGGAGCCATAGGGCGTCGAAAGACGCCCTTCCTTCCGGACAGGCTATGGCGACGCGGCGATCCAGGAGCCGTAGCGCGCCACGTTCCCCTGGATTGCTTCGCTTCGCTCGCAATGACGATCGCGGCTCGACCCAAGTGCAATTTGCTCTAATCCTCGAACGGCAGTCCCGCATATTGCTCGGCGACCACGGCTGCAGCGTGCTTCGATCGCAGGAGGTGATCGAATTCGCTGAGCTTGATCCTGGTCTCAAACGCGTCGTCGTCGGGAAAGACGTGCAGCAGCTTTGTCAGCCACCACGAGAAGCGCTCCGATGCCCAGACGCGTCGCAGCGCCATATCCGAATAGGTCTCGAGATAGCGATCGTCGCCCTTTGAAAAATGCGCCGCGAACGCGCGCTGGAGATAAAAGACGTCGGAGATCGCGAGGTTCAGGCCCTTCGCCCCGGTCGGCGGCACGATATGCGCGGCGTCGCCGGCGAGAAACAGCCGTCCGTAGCGCATCGGCTCGGCGACGAAGCTGCGCAGCGGGGCAATCGACTTTTCGATCGATGGCCCGGTCACGATCTTGGCCGCGATATCGTCCGGAAATCGCCGTTTCAGCTCGTCCCAGAACTTGTCATCCGGCCAGTCTTCGATCCGCGTGTCGAGGCTGCACTGGATGTAATAGCGGCTCAGCATGGGATTGCGCAGCGAAGCGAGCGCAAAGCCCCGCTCATGCCGGGCGTAGATGACATCTCCGACCGGCGGCGTCTCCGACATGATGCCGAGCCAGCCGAACGGATAGGCGCGTTCGAAAACCCTGAGCACGGACTTCGGAATACTCTGGCGCGACACTCCGCGGAACCCGTCGCAGCCGGCGATGAAGTCGCAGTCGAGCATCTCAGCCACGCCACCCTTGTCGTAGGTCACTTTCGGCGCGGGCGTGGTCAGATCGTGGAGTTGAACATTTTCCGCTGCTTCGACGATGCGTCCGCCGTCGCGTTCGCGGATCCGGTACAGTTCCTCGGTGATCGCGGTCTGCCCGTGCGACCACATCGGCCTGCCGGTATGCGTCTTGGTGTCGATGAGGAACGGCTCGCGGTCCTGCCAGGCGATAAAGCTGCCGTCATGCGCGTGGCCTTCGCGGTCCATGCGTTCGCCGGCGCCCGAATCGCGCAGCACCTGAACGGAACCGAATTCGAGCACCCCGGCGCGGATGCGCTTCAGCACGTAGGCTTTCGTCTGCCGCTCGATGACGACGCTGTCGACGCCTTGCCGACGCAGCAAATGGGAGAGGAGCAAGCCTGCCGGGCCGCCGCCGATGATTGCGACCTGGGTCCGGCGCATGCTTGTCCTCCTCCCGCGGCGACTTGTGGCCGGGCGCACTGTAGCCGCACACCATAGCCCGTCGCCAGACGGGCGTTCTTTAAGAACGCCCTTTGGAGCGCGGCCGGTCTACAATCCGACCCGCGACGCGCGCCTTTCAGCCGGCGCGCCGGCTGCGCCGAGCCCGACAGCCTCGAGCGCCCCGGCCTGGCGGCGCGCAACCGCTTCTTCGTCGAAGTCGGCGATCGCGTCCTCATACATGCGATGAAAGTTGAGCCGCGCGCCAAGGCGCAGGAACGCGCTGCCGAGGCCGATCGTCGCGCGCTCGAGAAACACGAATTCGCGCGGCACCGGCAAGCCACCGCCCTCGGCCTTCAAGGCCCGCATCACCTGGCCGATCTCGCGTCGCCCGTATTCCGACGGTTTGACGCCGTCGGCGGCGGTGCGCACGCGATCGTCGAGAATTGGCCCGCACATGAATCGCGCCCACATGGTCATCGCCTCGATCACGCCGGGCGTGAGCCTCGCAAAGCCCCACATCGCGAAGGCGTGCGCGATTTGCGCCTTATCGTTCGCCTCCAGCGCGCGATAGAGCTCGACCACGCCGTGCACGAATTGTGGCGGAAAAATACGCACGCAGCCATAGTCGAACAGATTGACGCCGTCGACCCGACGCTCGCCGGCCTCACGCGTCGCAGCGACCGTGTAATTGCCGAGATGCGGATCGCCATGGATGACGCCGTAGCGCAGGAACGGGCGCACCACGCGTCGAACAGGCCGACGGCGATCGCGTCGCGCGCATCCTGCGGCGCGGTCTCGAAGGCGGTGAACGGCTCGCCGTCGAGCCATTGCATCGTGAGCAGCCGCCGCGTCGACAGGCTCTCCTCGACCCACGGCACCCGGACGAACGGCCGGTCGGCGAGCATGACGCGATAGAGCCGGGCAATCTTGGCCTCGCGCTGGTAGTCGAGCTCCTCGCGCACCCGCTCGCGGATCTCGCGCGCCATCTCCCGGGTGTCGATCGCCGCGCTGGCGCGCCGATGGAGCGAGAACAAAAGGTCGAGATTGGAGAGGTCGGTCTCAACCGCCGAAGCCATGTCCGGATATTGGAGCTTGCAAGCGAGCCGCTCGCCGCTGAGGCTCTGAGGGCTTGATGCACCTGCCCGAGCGATGCGGCAGCGGCCGGCTTGAGGTCGAAATCGGCGAAACGCTCGCGCCAGTCGGCCCAGTTCGGCCTGCATGCGCCGGCGCACGAATGAGGCGCCCATCGGCGGCGCCTGCGACTGGAGCTTCGTCAGCTCCGCGGCGAAATCCGCTGGCACCGCATCGGGGATGGTGGTCGGCATCTGCGCACCTCCATCAGCGGGCCCTTCATGGAGCCCAAAGCGGAAGCGAGCGCCTTGGCGTCGGTCTCGCGCCCGCCCCGCGGAGCCGATTGACGCCGACCCGGGCGGCGAACGCGCCGGCGTTGACGCCGAGGCGCGCGTATCTAGTCGCCCTCGCGCTCAGGCGATTGCTTCATTGTCCTGATCCAAACGAAATTCCCGAAGAGAAGGTCCGCAAAGAGGAAATATAGGCGACGCATCGATCAATTTCAGCCGTCAGGACGAAAGTGGGCGAAATCGCAATTTTTCCCAAGAGCCGCGTGCGTCGCTCCGCTATGCTGCGCGATCACGAGCCATGTCTCTCGAAACGAGACGGCGCGATATGGAGGACGAGATGATCTTGCGCTTGTGGCGCGGCTGGACGAATCCGGAGAACGCCGATCCCTACGAGGAACTCATCAGGGCGACGATCTTCCCTGGCATTCTCGCAAGGTCGATCGCGGAGCTCGAAGGGCTCGAAACTTCCGTCGGCCGTTCGGGGCCGAGGTCGAGTTCATGACGCTGATGCGGTTCGCGTCACGGGACGCCGTCAAGACTTTCGCCGGTCCGAAATGGGAGGTGTCGGTCGTGCCGCCCGCCGCGCGCGCCGTCCTGTCCCGGTTCGACGAAAGGGCGGCGCATTACGAAGGCGCGTCCCGCAAAGAGACCTCCCCCCCCCCCCACTCCCCCTCCCCCCCTCCCCCCTCCCCTCGGCGAAGCCTATTCCATCGTCTCCAGTTCGTCGATCATGCGCTCGATCACCGAAAGGCCGATTGTCCAGAAGCCCGGATCCTTTGCGTCGAGGCCGAAGGCGCAAGCAGCTCGGAATAGGACTTCGATCCGCCCGCGGCGAGCATCGAGAGATAGCGCTCGGCAAAGCCATCGCTTGAGCGCTCGTAACCCCGTACAGCGAATTCACCAGGCAATCGCCGAACGCATAGGCGTAGACGTAGAACGGCGAGTGAATGAAATGCCCGATATAGGCCCAATAGGTCTCATAGCCGGGCCTGAGCGCGATCGCGGGGCCGAGGCTTTCGGACTGCGTGTTCATCCACAAATGGCTGATTTGTTCGGTCGTCAATTCGCCGTTGCGGCGCTCCAGGTGGACGCGCGCTCGAACTTGTAGAACGCAATCTGGCGCGCCACCGTGTTGAGCATGTCCTCGACCTTGGACGCCAGCATCGCCTTGCGCTCGGTCGAGTCCGTGATCGTGGTCAGCATCGAGCGGAAGGTCAGCATTTCGCCGAACACCGAAGCCGTTTCGGCAAGCGTGAGCGGCGTCGGCGCCATCAGCGGACCGTTGACGCCGGCGAGCACCTGATGGACGCCGTGGCCAAGCTCGTCGCGAGCGTTGTCACGTCCCGCGCCTTGCCGAGGAAATTGACCAGAATGTAGGGATGAGCCGACGGCGTTGTCGGATGCGCGAACGCGCCTGGGGCCTTGCCCGGCCTCACCGGCGCATCGATCCAGCCTTCGTCGAAGAAACGCCGCGCGATATCGCCCATGCGCGGCGAAAACGCCCCATAGGCGTCGAGCACCATGTCGCGCGCGGTCTCCCACTTGTAGACGCGCCGCGGCGCATTCGGCAGCGGCGCGTTGCGATCCCAATGGTCGAGCTGCGCCTTGCCGAACCAGCGGGCCTTCAGCGCGTAATAGCGATGCGTGAGACGCGGATAGCCGTCCGTGACCGCCGTAACGAGCGCCTCGACAACCTCGGGCTCAACGCGATTGGCGAGGTACGCGAGTCGGCGACGTCTTTGAACTTGCGCCAGCGGTCGGAGGTCTCCTTGTCCTTGGCCAGCGTATTGGTGATGAGGGTAAGAGACGCAGGTTCGCGCCAAGCGTCGCGGCGAGGGCGTTGGCCGCCGTTTCCCTGATCTTCGCGTCCGGATCCATGAGCTTGCCGAGCAGCGGCTCGAGCGTCAGGCTCTCGCCTTCAAAGTCGAACCTGAGCGCCGCCATCGTGTCGTCGAACAAGCGGTTCCATGCGGCGGCGGCGCTGACCGACTTGTCGAGGAACAATCGTTCGAGGTCGTCGGCAAGCTGGTGCGGCTTCTCCTTGCGGATGTCCTCGAGCCAGGGGCGATAATGGCCGAGAGCCGGCGCCGCCATGGCGGCGTTCAAGTTGGAATCGTCGAGGCGATTGAGCTCGAGCTCGAAAAACAGGAGGTCGCCGGCGAGCGCAGTCACGCGCTCCTGCGCGTCGCCATAAAATTCGCGATTCCGGATTGCTGGTGTCGGAGGCGTAGAGCAGCGACGCATAAGCCATGATGCGGCCGGTCAAATCCTGCAGCAACTCGTAAGCTTTGACCGCGACGGCCAGCGTTTCGCCTGCATCCGGCTTGGCGGCAAGATCCGCAATCTTGCCGCGATAAGCTTCGGCGAAGAGCTTGGCTTCCCGTTCGGCGCGCTCGAGATCGGCGGCGAAGGCGGCTAACTCCATGCCTTCGTACAAATCCTGAAGGCGCCATTCCGGCAGCGCGCCAAGGTCGGCGGGGCAGGGGACGGCGACAAAGCGGCATCGGAGGAATGGAACTTTCTCATCAATCAAGCCTCTGTATTAGCCTGCTGCTAACGCTTCACGATGGTTTGACGTCCACAAAGCGGCGCTTTTGCCAGACAATGGGTCGGAACGGGACGTCATTAACATCGCATTTACCGTGATGCCACAATGTGGCGCAATGCGCGGCTCAAAGGCCGCCACGGGGGACGATGACCGCTCTCATACTCATTGTTGATGACGATCCTATTCAGCGGCGCTTGCTCGAGGCTATGGCCAGGCGCTTTGGCTACAACGCCGAATGCGTGGAATTGGGCGAAGCGGCGCTCACGCGTCTCGAGGCGCGCGATCGGCCGCCGATCAATCTCCTGATCCTCGATCTCGTCATGCCCGATCTCGACGGCATGGGGGTCCTGGCGCGGATGCGCCAGCGCGACATCGCGGTGCCTGCGATCGTCCAGACGGCGCATGGCTCGATCGAGGTCGTCATTTCCGCCATGCGTGCGGGCGCGACAGACTTCGTCGTCAAGCCGGTCGGCGCCGAGCGCCTGCAGGTGTCGATCAAGAACGCGCTGCGCGTTGACGCGCTCGAGGACGAACTCAGGCGGGCCACGCGGCGCAACGCCGGCGAACTCAGTTTCCGCGACATCGTCACCCGCGCGGAATTGATGGCCCGCACCGTCCGCCTCGCCGAGCGCGCCGCCAAATCAAACATCCCCGTCCTGATCGAAGGCGAGTCCGGCGTCGGCAAGGAATTGATGGCGCGCGCGATCCAGGGCGGCTCCGACCGGCGCGGCAAGCCGTTCGTGATCGTCAATTGCGGCGCGCTGCCCGCGAGCTCGTCGAATCCATCCTCTTCGGGCATAGGAAAGGCTCGTTCACCGGGGCCACCGACAAGCACGCCGGCAAGTTCGCGGAGGCCAACGGGGGGACGCTGTTCCTTGACGAGATCGGCGAACTGCCGCTTGAAACGCAAGTCAAGCTTTTGCGCGCGTTGCAGGAGGGCGAGATCGATCCGGTCGGATCGCGGCGCCCGGTCAAGGTCGATTTCCGGCTCGTCTCGGCGACGAACAAGAACCTGATCGAACTCGTCAAGGCGGTACGTTTCCGCGAGGATCTTTTCTACCGCCTCAACGTGTTCCCGATCTCCATTCCGCCGTTGCGCGCCAGGCTCTGTGACGTGCAGGATCTCGCCGTGCGCTTTCTCGCCCGCTTCTGCGTCGAAGAGGGCAAGCGCATCCGTGGGCTAGCCAATGACGCGCTTGCGCTGCTCACCGCTTACGATCGGCCCGGGTGACGTCTGGCAGCTCGAGAACGCCATGTTTCGCGCCGTCGTGCTGGCCGATGGCGACGAACTGACGGTCGCCGAGTTTCCGCAGATCGCGGCGCAGGTCGAGGGGTACGATGTGCGCACGCGGCCGGCCCCGCCCCCGATCGCCGCCGACCCGGCGGCTTCCATCGGTTTCCGGCCGGCCGCTCACGACCACCGCGATCCGCATTCGCTGAGATTGATCAGCGACAGCGGCGACGTGCGCACGCTGGAGGAGATCGAAACCGAGGTCATTCGCTTCGCGCTCTCGCACTATCGCGGCCAAATGTCGCAAATGGCGCCGCAAGCTCGGCATCGGCGGGCTGGACGCTGTACCGCAAGATGAAAGAGATGGGGATCGCCGATGATGACATGCTCGGCGACGCTGCGGCATAATGCAGGCGAAGCGGCGGCGGATTT
>CAVPPX010000078.1:0-27571 GCA_963707355.1 uncultured Alphaproteobacteria bacterium
TCGCGCGCCGGGACCACGGCGCGATTGATCTGCAACTCGACCAGAACGTCGTTCGGTCCGCCAATCATGACCAGATGTTCGATATTGTCGCGACGGATCAGCACAAGCTGCCGCTGCCCATCCAGGCTGAACGCATCGACCAGCCCGAGCCTCGGCTGCCGGGTCCGTCCACCCGGAACGCGCAGCCGATGAGCGAAGGTCAGCCGATAAACAATCGCGAGCACGATGAGGGCGGCGATGCCGCAAGCCGCAAGGAATCCGATCTGAAGGACCCGATTTTCCGCGAACGGAAGCTCATTCAACCACTGCATGCCCAATCCAACACTTCCGCCGCCGAGCGCAAAACAAACCGCTCTTCAATTCGCCAGCCGAACGATGGTCAGCCGGCGCCCGAGAAGCAAGATCGGGCGCGGCCCAGTGACCCGGTCTGGCGCGCCGCCTGCGCGCGCCAAATCCGTTCGACGTGCGCCCATGTCACATTTCATAACAAAATGCGATCCCGTTGAAAACTGCGGCGCTCACCGCACTTTCGCCCAGGTTGAACGGGCCGCCGTCAAGACAGCGCGCGCGGCCCATGGTGGCACACGCTCAAGGCAACTCAGCGCGCTCGCACTCGTCCATGCCGACGGCAATGTCCTTGGGGGTCTGATCCTCAAATGAAATCTCCGCCGCCCCCGCCGGTGGACAAAATCGAGCGAACGGTCGATCCGGTCGCGCTGACGATCCTCCTCGTCTGTCTCGCCGGCGCGCTTCTGGCCGTATGGCTCGCGCCAAGCGGAATCGGCGCCACGCTGATGACCTGGATGATCGTCATCCTCGCCGTCTGCGGCGCGTTCGGACTGCTGCTCTACGCATTCGGCATGTTGCAACTGCCGACCCGGGCGGCGCGCTTCGACACCACCAAGGCGATCGCCAACTCCAATCCGGACGGCGTCCTCGTCACCGACCGGGAATCGCGTATCGTCTACGCCAACGAGGCCTATCGCGCGCTTTCGGGCGCGCCCGCGGCAAGCGACCTGCGTCCGATCGAACGGCTGTTCACCGGCTCGCCGGACGTCTCGGAATCCGTTTATCGCCTGTCCCAAGCAGCGAAGTCCGGTGGGCGCGCGAGCGAGGAGCTTCGTCTTTCGCCGCCGCCCAGCGGCCAGGGCGAGGTCGCCTGGTACCGCATTCGCGTGCGTCCGCTCGAGGGCATGGCGAGAGACGGCCTGATGGTGTGGACGGTCTCGGATGAGACGCGCGACCACGACCGGCATGAGACCTTTTTCCAGGATCTTCAGCACGCGATCGACTATCTCGACCACGCGCCGGCGGGCTTTTTCTCCGCCGAGCCCGACGGCTCGATCGCGCATATGAACGCGACCCTGGCGGGCTGGCTCGATTATGATCTCGCCCAGTTCAGCGCCGGCCGGCTCAAGATCGACGACATCGTCGCCGGCGACGGCGGCGCGATGCTCGCCATCATATCCGGGCCGCCCGGCGAAGTGACGACGCAGCAATTCGACGTCGACCTCAAGCCCCGCCAGGGCCGCCTCTTCCCGGCGCGCATCCTGCACAAGGTCGCTTTCTCCGGCGAGGGCGCGCCGGGTCCTTCCCGCTCGCTGGTGATCAATCGTGCTCCGGGCGACATCAAGGGAGAAGATCTGCGCGCGGCGGAGGTGCGCTTCGCCCGCATTTTCAATTCGACCCCGGTGGCGATCGCGGCCGTCGACGCCACAGGCGCAGTGCTGCGTCCCAACGCCGCGTTTGCGCGCCTGGCCCAAGCCGCTTCCAAGGGCGAGGCGGCCAAGGGACGGCTATCGATTTTCGACCTTGTCGCCGAGCGCGATCGCGCCCCTTTAAGCGCATCGATCGAGGCGGCGGCCCAGGGCGAGGGCGAAATCGCGCCCCTCGACGTTTCGCTCGAAGGGCCGGGCGCCGCGCGTTCGGCGCGGCTCTTCGTCTCGGCCGCCGACCCGCGCAGCGACGAGGGCGCGAGCGCGACCCTCTTCGCTCTCGACACCACCGAGCAACGCACCCTGCAAGAGAACCTCGTACAAAGCCAGAAGATGCAGGCCATCGGCCAGCTCGCCGGCGGCGTCGCGCACGACTTCAACAACGTCTTGACCGCGATCATCGGCTATTCCGATCTCCTGCTCGCCAATCATCGCCCGACCGACCCGTCCTTCCAGGACATCATGCAAATCAAGCAGAACGCCAATCGGGCCGCGGGCCTCGTCAGGCAATTGCTTGCCTTTTCGCGCCGCCAGACCCTGCGCCCGCAGACGCTGCAGCTCAACGACGTGCTGTCGGAATTGCAGATGCTGCTGCGCCGGCTGGTCGGCGAGCAGATCCAGCTCGACGTGGTCTACGGGCGCGACTTGTGGCAGGTGAAGGCCGACCTCAACCAGTTCGAGCAAGTGATCGTCAATCTCGTCGTCAATGCGCGCGACGCCATGCAGGACGGCGGCAAGATCACGCTGCGCACGCGCAACTTTCCAGCCGCAGAATGCGGCAGCTTGAAAGAGGTGGATGTCGCCTCCGCCGATTACGTGCTGGTCGAAGTCGAGGACACCGGCCACGGAATTCCGCCCGAGGTCCGGGCCAAGATCTTCGAACCGTTCTTCACCACCAAGGAGGTCGGCAAAGGCACCGGCCTCGGCCTGTCGATGGTCTACGGCATCGTCAAGCAAACGGGCGGATATGTGTTCTGCGACAGCGAGCCGGGGGCCGGCGCGACGTTCCGCGTTCTCCTTCCTCGGCGTCTTGCCGAAGACGTCGACGAGCCGGTTAAGACTGAAGCGCCCAAGCCGGCGGCGGATCTCACCGGCCGCGGCGCGATCCTGCTGGTCGAGGATGAAGAGGCGGTGCGCGCTTTCGCTTCGCGCGCGCTCGCCTCGCGCGGCTATACGGTGCTGGAGGCGGAGACCGGCCTCGACGCCTTGCGCGTTGTTGAGGCTGCGAGCGAGCCGATCGACCTCATCGTTTCGGACGTCATCATGCCGGAAATGGACGGGCCGACCATGCTGACCGAACTGCGCAAGCGCGGATTGACGGCCAAGGTCATTTTCGTCTCCGGCTACGCCGACGACGCCTTCGCGCGCAATCTGCCGGAGGGCCAGGACTTCGTGTTCCTGCCCAAGCCGTTCTCGCTCAAGCAGCTCATCGAGACCGTCAAGGGCCTGATGAATTGACGCGGAGTGTGCGGCCGTTAGAGATATCTGCTCGCTGGGACATCACGCCCCTCATGTCTCAAGCCGCCCCGCGCTAGCGGGGCCTCGAAGAATGCTCCAGAGTGAGATGCGAGGAGTGTCTCGCAGCGTCACGAGCGTCGTTCGAGACGCGCCTTCGGCGCTCCTCACGACGAGGGTGTTGCAAAAGGACTCAACCATTGATGCGTTTTGAAGGAACCGCCACTTATGTGGCGGGCGACGAACTGAAGACCGCGGTCAACGCCGCAATCGCGCTCGAGCGCCCGCTGCTGGTCAAGGGCGAGCCCGGCACCGGCAAGACGCTGCTCGCGCAGGAGATCGCCGCCGCGATCGGCGCCCCATTCATCGCCTGGCACGTCAAATCGACCACGCGCGCCCAGCAGGGCCTCTATGAGTACGACGCCGTCTCGCGCCTGCGCAATTCGCAGCTCGGCGACCCGCGCGTGTCCGAGATCGCCAACTACATTCGCCGCGGCAAGCTGTGGGACGCTTTCGTTTCGCCGCTTCGTCCGGTGCTTCTGATCGACGAGATCGACAAGGCGGACATCGAATTCCCCAATGACCTTCTGCTCGAACTCGATCAGATGGAGTTTCACGTCTACGAGACCGGAGAGACGGTGCGCGCGCGTGTGCGTCCCGTCGTCATCATCACCTCCAACAACGAGAAGGAGCTGCCGGACGCGTTCCTGCGCCGCTGCTTCTTTCACTACATCCGCTTTCCCGACGCGGAGACGATGCGCAGGATCGTCGAATCGCACTATCCGTCGATCAAGCCGCGGCTCGTGGAAGAGGCCATGCGGTCGTTCTTCACGCTGCGCGAGACTCCGGGACTGAAAAAGAAGCCGACCACTTCGGAGCTGCTCGACTGGCTCAAGCTTCTGCTCAACGAGGACATTACGCCGGAGAGCTTACGCGAGCGCGACGCCAAGAAACTGATCCCGCCGCTGCACGGCGCCTTGCTCAAGAACGAGCAGGACGTGCATCTGTTCGAGAGGGTGGCGTTTTTGAGCCGGCGCGAGCGCTGACCGGCGGCTTGGGTTCGCCTCCGAATTGACATCGTTCCGACGGCCTCCGCTGATAGCAAACCCGCATGGATTCGAAGTCCGTCCTCATCTCAGGCGCGGGGATCGCCGGGCCGACGCTCGCCTTCTGGCTCGCCGCCGCCGGTTTTAAACCCACGCTTGTCGAACGGGCCGCCGAGCTCCGGACAGGAGGCTACGTCGTCGACTTCTGGGGCCTCGGCTATGACATCGCCGAGCGCATGGGGCTGAGAAGCGACCTCGACGCCGCAGGCTACCACATCCGCGAGCTTCGCGTCGTTGGCGACCGCGGCGAGAAACTCGCCGGATTTGGCGTGGCGACCATTCGATCGCTGGCCGGAGGCCGCTTCGTCACCATCCCGCGCAGCGGCCTTTCCCGACTGCTGTTCGAGCGGGCCGCCTCCCGAACCGAGGTCATGTTCGGCGATCAGATCATTGCGATCGACGAGGACGCGGGCGGGGTGAATGTCGCCTTCGAGCGCGCCCCCGCCCGACAGTTCGATCTCGTCATCGGCGCGGACGGGCTGCATTCGAACGTGCGCAACCTCGTCTTTGGCCCGGAGCCAAGTTTCGAGACGGACCTCGGCTATGCGATCGCAGCCTTCGAGGCGGAGGGCTATCGTCCGCGCGATGAGGACGTGTACGTCCTCCATAACGCGCCAGGGGCCATGGTCGGGCGCGTCGCCCTGCGCGACGACCGCAGCCTCTTTCTCCTCATCTTTACGGCTGAGAAGGGCGCGCTGCCCGAGGATATCGCCGAACAGAAGGGGGTTTTGCGGGCGAGATATGGAGACGCCGGCTGGGAATGCGGCAAAATCCTTTCTCGCCTTGACGAGGCGACCGACCTCTATTTTGACCGCGTGAGCCAGATCCGCATGGAGCGCTGGTCAAGCGGCCGCGTCGCGCTCGTCGGCGACGCAGCCTTCTGCGTGTCCCTTGCGGCGGGACAAGGCTCGGCGCTCGCGATGATCGCAGCTTACGTGCTCGCGGGCGAACTGGCCCGGGCGGACGGGCGCCATGAGGAAGCCTTTCGCGCCTACGAGGCGCTGCTGCGCTCGTTTGTCGCTTCGAAACAGAAAGGAGCGGAACGGTTTTCGGCGGCCTTCGCGCCACGCACCCGGTGGGGCCTCACCGCGCGAAACCTGGTGGTGAACGCCCTCTCCCTGCCGGGCGTGGGCCGCTTAATCATCGGCCGCGACCTCATCGACAACCTTGCGCTTCCCGACTATTCCTGGCCGTCCGCCATGCGGGACGCCGCTTAAGCTTGACGCGCGGGTCGGTTCTCACCTGATCTTTGAGGCGATTCCACCAGCGCTCGCCGAGCGGCCGGTCCAGTGATATACTGAGCCGGAAACATAGGAACGGACGACCGTGACGCTTGGCCCGGGCATTTTCTTCAAGACGCGAAGTTCGCGCGCGCGGCCTTATGAACAGTACCGTTTGAACGGCGAATCCGTCGTTTGTGAACGCATTACGCCGAATGCGCGTTCCCCCGGCTCCCCACAGGTCAAGCCTTTACAGTCCTGGACAATTGACGAGTTCACAGCCGCCAACGTGCCGGCGCCGGCCAAGACGGCGCTTCAGGAATATCTGAGGGAGAAACATAAGGCTTAAGGACGAGAAGCGGCCGACGTCATCAGCAGCTTCGTCACGGGGTCACATGATCTCGCCGCAAGGGCTTCCGCGCAATCGCCTGTCCGCGGTCGAGGCACGAGCTTGCCAATCCTCGAGCGCTTGCGCAATCTTCATTCATGCGCCGATTGTTTATCGTTCGTCACGCCAAGGCTGAGCTCTCCATCGGGCGCGACGATTACGCGCGCAAGCTGACCGAGCGCGGGCGCGCCGATGCGGGGCGGGTCGCCAAGGCGCTGGCCGCCCGCCACTGTCTTCCGGATGTTCTTATTCATTCCGGCGCGGCGCGCGCCAAGCAGACGGCGGAGATCTTCGCCGCCGAGTGGCGAAGCAAAGTCGAGTTGGAACAGGACACTCGCCTTTACGACGCCTCCCTCACCACGCTGCTCGACCGCGCGCGAGCGCTTCGCCACGAGTACAAGCAGGTGGGTCTGGTCGGGCACAATCCTGGGCTCGGGGAACTGGCGAAGGCGCTGACCGGCTCGGGCGCAGAGCCTGAACGGCGCCGCCTGGCGGCGAAATATCCGACCGGCGCGGTCGCGGTTCTGGACTTCTCGATTGAGCGTTGGGCGGAGGTCGAGCGCAATTCGGGAATGCTGGCGCTTTACCTCACGCCGACGGAACTCGAGGCCGACGCGGATTGACGCTCGCCAGGGAAACCGGAGGCGCTTTCCGCGGCGTGGGCGGCGACGCCCTATGGCCCCACTGTCCAAACGAGCGGGCGCCGCCTAAATAGGCCCCCCGGTTCGGCGTGGATTTTTGCTTGTCAGGGTTCAGCGATTTCATCTTCGAGGCGGAGCTCGTCGCCCGTTCGATCGGCGACTATTTCTCCGGCGCTCCCCTGCGCCTCGGGGTGACCGGACTGTCGCGCGCCGGCAAGACGGTGTTCCTGACCGCACTCGTCAACAATCTGATCGCGGGCGCGCGTCTGCCGGTGCTGGCGGCCTCCGCCGAGGGGCGCATCAAGCGGGTGCGGCTCGAGCCGCAGCCGGACGACGCCGTGCCGCGCTTCGCCTACGAGGAGCATCTGAAAAGCCTCTCGGGACAGGATCGGCACTGGCCGGAATCGACCCGCCGCATCGCCCAGCTCAGGCTGACGATCGAGTTCGAGAGCGCTTCAGGATGGGGCTCGCGAGGCTCGACGCTTACGGTCGATATCGTCGACTATCCCGGCGAATGGCTGCTCGACCTGCCGCTCCTCGACAAAGCTTATGCCGAATGGTCGCGCGAAACGCTTGCCGCAAGTCAAACCTCGGCGCGGGCGCCGCTGGCGGAACAATGGCGCGCAGCGATGGTCGGCCTCGACCCGGAGGCCGAAGCCGACGAGGACAATGCGCGGCGCATCGCCGAATTGTTCACAGCCTATCTCAAGCGGGCGCGCGACGATGTCTATGCGCTCTCGACCTTGCCGCCCGGCCGGTTCCTGATGCCCGGCGATCTCGCCGGTTCGCCCGCGCTGACCTTCGCGCCGATCCCGCTTAGCGATGACGCGACGATCGCTCCCGGCTCGCTTCCGGCCATGATGGCGCGCCGTTACGAGGCCTATAAGGCGCATGTGGCGAGGCCATTCTTTCGCGATCATTTCGCTAGGCTGGATCGGCAGATCGTGCTCGTCGACGCGCTCTCCGCGCTCAATTCCGGCCCCGCCGCGGTCAAGGATCTCGAGAACGCGCTGACCGAAGTCATGCGCGCCTTCCGCGCCGGACGCTCTTCCTATTTCGCTTCGGTCTTCCGACCGCGCATCGACCGCATCCTGTTCGCGGCGACCAAGGCCGACCATCTGCATCATAAGAGCCACGACAGGCTGGAGGCGATCTTGCGCGCGCTCACGGCGAAGGCGATCGCGCGCGCGGAAGGGGTCGGGGCGGAGATCGACGTCATCGCCCTGGCTGCGGTCCGCGCCACCCGCGAGGCCGAGATCAGGACCGGCGACGAGACTCTCGACGCCATCATCGGCGTGCCAGAAAAGGGCGAGACGATCGGGGGGCAGACATTCGACGGCGTCGCCGAAGCGGCCGTCTTTCCTGGCGAATTGCCAGCCGACCCGGACACGATCTTCAAGGGCGATTCGATCGCCCTGCCTGAGGCCGACAACGACTGGCGGTTCGTGCGCTTTCGCCCGCCCCTGACCCAGAGGGCTGAGCCCGCGCCGCAGATCCGGCTCGACCGGGCGCTGCAATTCCTGATCGGGGATCGTCTCGCGTGAGTCAGCGCCCGCCCCGCCCCCGCGCCTTTCGCCTCGACGATTCGCGGGTCGCGGTCGACGACCAGCCCGCCTCGCTTATCCCCGAAGCGATCATTCGCTCACAGAACGATCCGATACCCGCCGCCCCGCCGGCGCCGATCGACGAAGCGGAGCTCGAGGTCGAGGCGGCGCAGAAATCGGGGCTCATCGCCCGCTCGCGCTTCACCCTCGGCGGTCTGGTCTGGACGGGGCTCGGCGGCCTTGTTTCTCTCGCTTTGGGCCTATGGGCCACCGATCTCATCGAAGGGCTGTTCGCCAAAGCGGAGTCGCTCGGAATCATCGGGGTCGTGTTCGGCCTCGTGTTCCTGGCCGGCCTTATCGGCGTCGCGGCGCGCGAGATCATCGCGGTCGGGCGCCAGACGCGGATCGCGGAAATGCACGTCGCCTTCGCCGAGGCGCGCGCAGCCGACGATCGCGCCGCGGCGCGGCGTCTCGTCGGTCGACTGGTCATGCTCTACAGCAATCGGCCCGAGATGGCCCGTGCCCGGGCGCAGGTCGACGATGCGACGCGCGCCATCATCGATGGGCGCGACCTGATCGACGTCACTGAGCGCGCGCTTCTGCGGCCCCTCGACGACAAGGCGCAAGGCGAGATCGCCGCCGCCGCAAAGCGCGTATCGCTGGTGACCGCGATCAGCCCGCGCGCGATTCTCGACGTGGTGTTCGTCGTCGCCCAGATCGTGCGGCTGGTGCGCCGCATCGCCGAGATCTACGGCGGCCGGCCGGGCCTGCTTGGCCTGATCAAGCTCGCGCGCTCGATCGGCGCTCATATCGCGATCACCGGCGGCATGGCGGTCGGCGACAGCCTGCTGCAACAGGTGGTCGGCCACGGCATCGCCTCCCGCATTTCAGCGCGCATGGGCGAGGGCGTGCTCAACGGCATGCTCACGACGCGCGTCGGCCTCTCCGCGCTCGCCGTCTGCCGGCCGATGCCCTTTTCGGTCGACAAGGCCCCGGGCGTCTCCGACGTCGCGCCGTTCCTGTTCAGCAAGGGGGAGCAGTCCCCTTCTCCCGGTTGGGACAAGGGACGGGGTTGAGGGCCCGTTTGCAGCCTATTACATAAGGGCGTATGTAAGGCTATGGCGTCCATCGGAATTCGCGAATTGCAGAAGATTTCGGGCGAAACCATCGGCGCGCTCGAGGGTCCGACTGCGATCACATCAGGCGCCCGGACGGTCGCGCTTCTGATCCCTCTCAAGACCGCGGATCCCAACCGCCTCGCAGCCGTGTTGAGGCGAGCCGAGCAGCTCGCACGAGGCCACGATCCCGGCGAGGACGACGCGGCGCTGGCGTCCTATGGGCCTGTCGATTCCGTCGATTGGTCGATCGAGGCGGTCCGCGCCCTGACCGCCAAGCGCTGAGCTTGTGAGGACGCCGGCGAGCGTGCTCGTGGTGGATGCGGCGATCCTGATTGCAGCCGCGCGCGGCCGAAGCTCCGGCGCTGTCCTTGCCGCGGCCCGGGCGGCAGTGCTGGTCACCACAGACCGCGCCATCGCCGAAACTCGACGGCGCATCGATCTCGGACTGAAGCGGCCGGAACTCCAACCGATTGTCGACGCCCTCGTGGCCGAGATGACAATCGTGCCCGTCGCCGCTCTTGCAGAATTCCTCTCGGAAGCGGCAGTCGCCCTCACCGACGCCGTCGCCAGCCGAAACGGCTCGAACGACGACGCTCATCTGCTGGCGCTCGCCTGGAGCGTTGACGCTGACATCTGGACGACCGACCGCGACTTTGCCGGCGCTGGCGTCGCGACCTGGTCGACGCCGAATCTGATCCGCGGGCTGGCGTTGGCCCCAACGAACCGCGACTGACCGAGCGCTCGGCCGCACCTTAACGCCCGGCGGCCTCAATCCACCGGCTCGAGCGCTTGCCGGCCCACGCTCGCCAAGACGCCGGTGTGGACGTCGAACCAATAGCCCTGCAGGGCAAGCCGGTTGGCGGCGACCGCCCCGGCGATCCATGGGAACGTCATGAGGTTGGCGAGCGAGAGGCGAACGACCTCGGCTTCGATCCGTTCGAGCCGCCCCTCCGGCTCCTCCCCTGCGGCGACGAGCGCGGGCTTGCCAAGCTCGACCCATGTGGCGATGAAATCCTGCGCCTGCGGCGGCGGACCATAGGCCATCGCCTTGACCCCGCCGCACTGCCCGTGCCCCAAGACCACCAGGCGGGGAATCTTGAGCACCTTGACGCCAAATTCCAGCGCCGCGCTCGTTCCGTGGTGGCCGGGGTCAGGCGTATAGGGCGGGACGAGCGCCGCGACATTGCGCACCACGAACAATTCGCCGGGCACCGCGCCAAAGATCGTCTGCGGGTCGACGCGCGAATCCGAGCACGCGATGACCATCGCCTCCGGGCTTTGTCCCCAATGGGACAGGGCCTCGTAACGCGCCCGCTCGGCCGGCCAGACTTCGGCGCGAAAACGGCGGTAACCTTCGATCAGCGGGTCCATGGGGTCGCTTTCGCGAACGGAGCAAATGCTGCACTGCGATAGGGCGCCGACGGCGGATGCGCAAGGAACCGATAGCGCCTCCCGAAGGTGCGCGGGACTTGCCGGAACCTGGACAGACGCTTATGAGCTTTATGAGCGGACGCGACGGCGACAAGGAAGCGGTCGATCCCCGCCTCGGGCGCACGGAGGTCATACTGCGCCGGGTCCGGGGCACGTGTCTTTCGCACCCAATAATAAACGCCATTTTCGACGGAGGTCCGGCGAAGGCAAGCCGGCCGGCTGACTCTTCGGACGATTAACTTGCGAGCAACGGACGACCGCTTGTTGAACGACAAGGCTCCACGCAAGGACAACAACTTCGGCGCGCTTCGGCTCTTGTTCGCGTCGGTGGTTATCCTCTCCCACTCGGCGGAGATTGTTGACGGCGACCGAAGCCGCGAGGTGCTGACCAATATTTTTGGCACTCTGACTTTCGGCATATTAGGGGTCGACGGATTTTTCATCATCAGCGGCTATCTGATCACGAAAAGCCTCCTCTCCTCGCCGTCCCTGCTCGACTACGCGAAACGGCGCGTTCTGCGCATATACCCTGCCTTCATCGTCTGTTTCTGGCTCTGCCTGCTCGTTTTGGCGCCGCTGGTCGGGGCGCGATTGTCGGTGTTCCATCCGGCTGCGCTCGCTCGCAGCTTTGTGCGAATGGCGCTTCTCTTCCATCCGAATGCTAAGGGAGTGTTTCCGGGCATGCCCCTGCCGGGGCTCAACGGCTCGATGTGGTCGATTCCCTACGAGTTCCAGTGCTACATTTTCGTCGTCCTTCTTAGCGCTGCCGGCTTTCTCCGGGGAGCGCTCCGCTACGTCCTGCTCGTCGCGGTCCTGGCCGCTGTGACAATATTCGGGATTGCCGATTACCGAACGTCGCATAGTGTCTTCGGAGTGATGATAGGCGGCTCCTGCTACTTGTATCTGCAGACGTTTCCTATGTTCCTTGCTGGGACTTTGTACTTTCTTTTCCAGCGTAACATCATCTACAATCACGCTCTGGCGGCCGCGGCGGCCGTGCTGCTAATAATCTGTTTGTTCTTCCAGCCTCTGGTTGCTTTCGCGCTCGCCGTTTTCGGCGGTTATCTTATCTTCTGGTTTGCGCCTCCAGAGTCCGGTTTTGCCGATCAGCCGGTTCACGAACAAGACCGACTTGTCTTATGGGATCTACCTTTATGCGTGGCCGATCCAATCAACGATCGCGTTCTTCACCGACCGGTCAATCAACCCCTGGGCGCTCTCGGCCGTTACTTTGGCGCTCGCCTCGGCGGCGGCTTGGGTGAGCTGGACATTCATCGAGAAGCCAGCTCTGGCGCTGGCCCATCGCAACAAGTCCACGACCTTGCAACCCCGATTAAGCGCGGATCAGCCGCGTGAGGGCGTAACCTGAGCGCGGATGCGATCGGCAGTCTTCGTCTGTAATACCCCCACCAACCAGCGAGAGTAACAAATGATCCGCGTCGTCGCCATCATCACCGCCAATCCGGGCCGCCGTGACGAACTTCTGGCCGCCTTTCGCGCCAACGTCCCCAATGTGCACGCCGAAAAGGGGTGCATCGAATATGCCGGTCACATCGACGCCGCGACGGTCGGCCCGTTTCAGGCCGAGTTCGGGCCGGACAGTCTCGTTGTTCTCGAATCCTGGGAGAGCCCGGATGCGCTTAGGGCGCACGTCGCGGCGCCGCACATGAAGACCTACTCGGAAAGGACCAAGGAGCTGGTCGCCAAACGGACGATTCACATCCTGTCCGCGATCGACTAGATCGTCTTCCCTCCGCTGGGGGGCGGCGAAGTTTTCGCGCCTCCGGCGGGGGGACCCAAGCCAGTCGCAGCGCGCATGCCTTGGGGCCGACTATGGCGCGCGATGCGGCGCGCCGCGCCCGAACACAGAGATTTGGATTGCGGCCTCGGCCGATTATTGCTGTCCTGTCAGAATAAACGCGGGGCCGCCCGTGTTTAGTGCCGGAGTTGTTAATCGGGGAGAGGTTCATGAAACGTTTAGTGGCAGTGGCGATGGCGCTCGCTTGCGGAATCACCGCCGTATTGGCCGACACCGATCCGATCGCCGAGCGGCGAGCGCTCATGAAGCACGACGGCGAGGCCGCGAAGACGCTGTTCGGCATGTCGAAGGGCAAGATCCCGTTCGATCTGGCGACGGTCAAGGAATCCTTGAAGACCCTCGACGAAGGCGCGACAAAATCGGCAGCTTTGTTTCCCGACAACAGCAAGACCGGCGGCGGCACCGCGGCGCTGCCCGCGATCTGGGAGCACAAGGCGGACTTCGACGCCCGCTTCGCCCAATTCGTCAAGGACGTCCAGGCCGCCCAGGCCGGAATCACGGATGAGGCGACGTTCAAGCAATTCGCGCCGGCCGTGTTCAAGAACTGCGGCGGCTGTCACGAACTCTACAAGGCCAAAAGCGGCTGAGCACTTGAGTTCAACGCGCGTGGATCTTCGATTTCGCCCGCGCGGATGAAGTGGGTCGCCGCCGTCCTTGCGGTGCGTCGTCATCGCCGGGGCCACGCTGGCCTGGGTGCTCTCGGCGCCTCGGCCGCGTTATTCGGCTGAGGCATGGCAAGCCCTTGGCCTCAGCGGCGACGCCGCCGCCGGGCGGCTCGTTTTCTACGCCGGCGGCTGCAAATCCTGTCACAAATCGCCGGGCCAGGACGATCCTTTAAAGCTTGGCGGCGGGCTCGAACTCAAGACGCCGTTCGGCTCGTTCTACCCGCCGAATATCTCCACCGATCCGGTCGATGGGATCGACGCCTGGCAGCCGGTCGATGTCGCCAACGCGCTCCTGTCGGGCGTTTCTCCAAACGGCGGCCATCTCTACCCCGCCTTCCCATACACCTCCTATCAGCGCATGAATCCGAAGGATGCCGCCGACCTCGCGGCGTTCCTGCGCACCTTGCCGGCGGTCAAGGGCAAAGCGCCGGCGAATGCGCTGGCCTTCCCCTTCTCCATCCGCCGGGCTGTGGGCTTGTGGAAACTTCTCTTTTTCGACAACGCCAGCCTTCGCCCCGATCCATCGCAAACCGAACAATGGAACCGCGGCCGCTACTTGGTCGAGGGCCCTGGCCATTGCGGCGAATGCCACACGCCGCGGGGATTCCTGGGCGAGATGGACTTGAGCCGCGCGCTCGCTGGCGCGCCCTTGCCTGACGGGCATGGCAAGGCGGCGAATCTCAGAGGCGGCGACTTTTTAAGTTGGACCGAGGACGACATTGTCGAGGCTCTGACCAGCGGCTTCACGCCTGCCGGCGATGTCCTCGGCGCCGGCATGACCGCCGTTGTTCGCAACCTGGCCGAGTTGCCCGACTCCGACCGTGAGGCGATCGCAATCTATCTGAAGAGCCTGCCCCCGCTCGGGCCGCCCGCGGCGAAGCCTTAGGCCAAACCCCATCGTGTCCTGCGCCAGTGATCGGTTAAGGGGATAGCAGCCGTGCGAAAGTCGACGCGGCGGAAGGATCGGCCGTCCGGCGAACGACCGGGACCGAGCTCTTGCGCATCTTGCGTCGCTTCAGCCCAAAGACTGATCGCGCCGCTCAAACTCGTGGACTTGGAGTCGTAAGGTTGGAGCCATGAACGCACGTGAAGTGATGACGAGCGCAGTCATCTCGGCGACCGGGGATACGCCGGTTCGGGATATCGCTCAACTTCTGCTTCAAAACCATATCAGCGCGGTTCCCATCCTCGATAAGAGCGGCGCACCCATTGGCATGGTCAGCGAGGGCGACCTCGTCGGCCGTGATGAAACCGAACGCGACTCGCGGCGCGAGTGGTGGCTCGCGTTGCTGGCGGAAGGGGAATTGCTTAGCCCCGATTTCCTTTCCGGCTTGCGCCGCCCCGAACGCGTCGCAAGCGACATCATGTCGCGCCCGGTGGTCACCGTCGGCGAGGACGCCGACACGGCTGAGATCGCGCGTTTGCTGGCTGCACATCGGATCAAGCGCGTGCCCGTGGTGCGAGAGGGGCAGGCGGTCGGAATCGTCAGCCGCGAGAATCTCCTGCGCACGCTTGCGAGCGAGGAACGTCGGCATGACGATAAGTCCAACGAGGGCGCTGTGGCGCGCGCTCTGGGGGACGTGCTGGCGCCGCTTAAGTGGCGTTTCGAGCGTCCGCGCCATGAGACCGAACCCCATGCCGCGCCGATGACTGAGCCCGATGATACGTCCTCCGCCGCCGCGGATTTCCGCCGGCTGGCGGCGGAGTTCGAGAACAAGGAAGCGCGCCGCCGCGAGGACCTGCGTCATAGCGCAGGGGAGGAGCGGCAGCACAGGGCGGAGGAACTGATCGGCACGCATATATCGGACGGGAGCTGGCGCCATCTCCTTCACGAAGCGCGCACCGCCGCCGAGCAAGGGCTGAAGGAATTCCTGCTCTTGCGCTTTCCAAGCCAATTGTGCAGCGATGGCGGCCGTGCCGTCAACGTACCCGACCCGGATTGGCCGACGACGTTGCGTGGCGAGGCCGCCGAGATTTATTTGCGATGGAGCCATGATCTGAAGCCGCAGGGTTTCCATCTTTCGGCGCGGGTTGTTGACTTTCCCGACGGGATGCCCGGCGATATCGGACTGTTTCTCGTGTGGGGATAGCCGTCGCGACCGCCCGAGCTTGCCGCGGTCACATTGACTACAAGATTGATTAGCTGTTTCACGAATAGGAACACGCGTTTTTCGAGTTGCAGAAAAACGAACTTAACCCTCTGAGAAGGCTGGCCCGCGCGCAAAACCGCACACACGACGATCATGGACAATCCGACCCTGGCGCTTCGCCGGGCGGTCCACGCCGGGATGCCCGCGGCGATGACGATCCGGCTTATGCCCGAGCCCCTCGCGCGAGCTCGGCGGCTCGCGAACCATTTTGAGCGTCACGACTTGCGCCATCGCCGCCCTGATCAGCGCCAGCGTGCGCGCCGGCGGCGCTTCGCTCAGCGCAAAGCGACGAACCAGAGCTGCGAGCGCGCCCATGAAGCCTGGGAGCAGAGACGGCGCCGGTCGCGCCGGCCCGGTCGAAGGTGGCCAAACAGAGCCCCAGCAGCGCGGATTGGATCGCCTCTGCGGCGGGCCAAACACCTGCAGATTGCCTTGACCAGCGCGAAAGAGGATGATCGAAAAGCGACTCCAATGGAATTTCCATCGAAGAAGGGCTTTCATCTGAGGTTCGACGTGCCTTCCTCTGACGCCTCGGCGAACGTTATCAACGATGTCCACACCTATGAAGTGCTCGTCCAAGGCGTGGTGGATTATGCCATCTACATGCTCAGCCCCGAAGGGCTGGTAACGACCTGGAACTCGGGCGCGGAGCGAATTCAAAGGCTATTCGGCGGCGGAAATCATTGGCGCTCATTTTTCGCGCTTCTACACCGATGAGGACCGCGCCGCGGGCGTCCCCGAACAGGCGTTGAAGACCGCTTCGGAGGTGGGCCGCTACACCGCCGAGGCTTGGCGACGGCGCAAGGATGGAAGCCTTTTTTGGGCTCTGGTGGTTATCGACGCGATCCATAAAGACGATAAGCTGATCGGCTTCGCCAAAGTCACGCGCGACATGACCGCCCAGCACGAGGCGGCGGCGCTGGCGGCGGAGACCGAGCGTCGCTTCCGCCTGCTTGTCCAGAGCGTGATGGACTACGCCATCTACATGCTCGATCCTCAGGGACGCATCACGAATTGGAACACCGGGGCTCAGCGCATCAAGGGCTATAGCGCCGCTGAAATCGTGGGCGAGCATTTCTCGCGCTTTTATACGCCGGAAGACATCGCGAACGGCGCGCCCGGACGGGCGCTCGAGACATCGTTGCGCGAGGGCCGCTTCGAAGCCGAGGCTTGGCGCGTCCGCAAGGATGGGAGCCGGTTCTGGGCCAACGTCGTGATCGACCCGATCTTCGAAGACGGCAAACTGCTCGGCTTCGCCAAAGTCACCCGAGACCTGACCGAGCGCCGGAAAGGCGAGCTTGAACTGGAGCGGTCGCGCGAACAGCTTTTGCAATCGCAAAAAATGGAAGCGGTCGGCCAACTGACCGGCGGCCTGGCGCATGATTTCAACAATTTGCTCACCGGCGTCATCGGCAATCTCGAGCTGATCAAGGCGCGCATTGCCCAAGGCCGCCTGAGCGACCTCGACCGCTATGCGACGGGCGCGCTGGGTTCGGCCAACCGCGCCGCCGCCCTGACGCAACGTCTGCTCACGTTTTCGCGACGGCAAACGCTCGATGCAAAGCCGACCGACGCGAACAAGCTGATTTCGGAAATGGTCGAGCAACTGATCAAGAACGTGATCGGTCCGCAGATCGAGAACAGGGTCGAACTTGCGAAAGACGCGTCGCTGGTTCTCTGCGATCCCAACCAGCTCGAAAACGCGCTGCTCAACCTCTGCATCAACGCCCGCGACGCCATGCCGGAGGGAGGCGTCCTTACCATCAAGACAAGCAATCTGGGCCTCGACAAAGTCGCCGCGAACAGACTGGACCTTTTGCCGGGCGAGTATATCGCAATCACCGTCAGCGACACCGGCGTCGGCATGCCGCCGGACGTGGTTGCGCACGCCTTCGAGCCGTTCTTCACCACCAAGCCGCTTGGCGTCGGGACGGGGCTTGGGCTATCGATGGTCTATGGTTTCGTTCGGCAATCCGGCGGCCAGGTGACAGTGGACTCGAACGTTGGCAAAGGCGCCACAATAAGCATGTACCTCCCCCGTGCTGAACACGACGAGACGGCGGACCAGGAGAGCGTGTCGACCCCTGCTAGAGCCGCGACTGCCGGCGACACTGTCGTCGTGGTCGACGACGAAGCGATGATAAGGATGCTCATCGTCGATGTCTTGCAAGACCTGGGGTATCTCGTGTTGGAGGCGTCAACGGGCGCGGCGGGACTGAAGGCGATACAATCGAACGCCAGGATTGATCTCTTGATCACCGATGTTGGGTTGCCTGGCGGGATGAACGGCCGGCAATTGGCCGAAGCGGCGCGGCAGGCGCGACCCGACCTGCAGATTTTGTTCATCACCGGTTATGCGGAGGCTTCAATCGCCGGCGCCGGCGGCCTGGGGCCGGACATGCACGTTCTCACCAAACCGTTCACGGTGGAAGCGCTTGCCGACAAGATGAGCGATCTCTTGCGGAAGTGACTGGCTGGGGAGCGTTAAGCCTCATCGGGCCGTCCACACGAGAATTGCCGCGGCGATCATGATCGGGTGATGCCGAGCCCCTCGCGCAAGCTCGGCGGCTCGCAAAACATCTTCAGCGACACGACTTGAGCCATCGGAACCTCAGCGCCAGCGTGCGCCTGAAGTCTTCGTCGAGCGGCGATGCGAGGAGTTGCGCGGCGGGGCGCCTCGCTTTGACGAAGATTTCGGTGAACTCGGGGCCTGGTTCTTGCTATCGAAGGCAGGAAGATTGCGCGTCGGCGACAAGGCCGATCCGCAATGCACCTTGGGCGCCTCGACACTCGAAGATTATCTGCCGCCAAACGAAACCTGCGGAGGGGAACATGGATCTCGGATTGAAGGGCCTGCGCGCGGTCGTGACCGGCGGCAGCAAGGGCATCGGTCGCGCCGCTGCCGATATTTTCGCGCAGGAAGGCGCAAGCGTCGCCATCTGCGCCCGCAACGCGGACGAAGTGAAGGCCGCGGTCAAAGACCTCAACGCCAAAGGCGTGCAGGCCTATGGGGCCCGCGTCGATGTGGCCGACAAGGCCGCGCTTGAGAAATTCATCGCCGACAGCGCGCAGGCGCTTGGCGGAATCGACATTCTGGTCGCCAATGTCTCCGCGCTCGCCGTGCAGGACGACGCGGAAGCGTGGATCAAAACTTTCGACGTCGACATGATGCACACCGTGCACGCGGTCAACACCGCCCTGCCCTTCCTCGAAAAATCAGAACATCCCTCGATCGTCATCGTCTCCTCGGTCTCGGGGCGCGAGGTCGATTTCACCGGTCCGGCTTATGGCGCCATGAAGGCGGCGCTCATTCATTACGCGCAAAGACTTGCCTATCAACATGCGGCCAAGATGATCCGGGTGAATGCGGTTTCGCCGGGCAACACCTATTTCGACGGCGGCGTCTGGCAGAACGTCGAAACCAACCTGCCCGATCTTTTCAAGCACGCACTTTCTTTGAACCCGACCGGGCGGATGGCGAAACCGGAGGAGATCGGCCGCGGCATCGTCTTTCTCGCCAGCCCCGCCTCGAGCTTTACGACGGGCGCCAATCTGGTGATTGACGGAGCCTTGACCCGGGGCGTGCAGCTCTAGCGCGAGGCGAAGAGACCCGACCCGATCGCCAGAAATGTCAGATGCCATTTGAAGATTGCTAAGGAGGCGAATTACGTTCCGGTGTCCCCCGCGTTGCCCGACAGAAAGAGGCGTACGAACTCGCGCGCCGGGCGCAACTCTGGATATAACAACGGCTTACGACCTGCTCCGCGAGACGTTTCGTTTCGCCTGGCGAAATGATCCTTAGCTTTCGTGGGCTTTGGGTTTCGTCGAGACCCGAACGCAACCGCGCGGCACCCGGTCTTCTGACCGCCCGAGATCGAGGCGGGCTGGAAGTTGCAGCGAAAAAGTTGCGCAAAAGAGCACTTAAGTGGCGGAAATCATTGGCGCGCGTAAACTTGTGCGCTTCACGCATGCGGGCCAACGGCGCTCCTCCCGGCGCCCACCGCTCCCTAGGAGCGGCCTTGGCGCGCGCGGCAGGGGCGACCTTCGATTGTCCCGGATCGCGGCTTCCGTTAGGGACGCCGGCGCCGTTCGCTCCGCCGCGGCGCGCGCCGGAATGGCGTCGCGCCGAGTTCAGCCCTCCCCGCCGAACCCGCGGCCGACGCAGACATAACGAAATCCATGCGCCTTCATCGTTTCGATCGGATAAATGTTGCGCAGGTCGATCATGATCGGGGTCAGCAAGCTGTCTTTGACCCGAGCGAGGTCGAGAGCGCGGAACTCGTCCCACTCGGTGACGATGACCGCCGCGTCCGCGCCTTTGACGCAAGCATAAGCGTTGTCCGCGAACTCGACTCCGGGAAGCAGCGGCTTTGCGGTTCGAATGCCTTCCGGATCGTAGGCGACAACGCGCGCGCCCGCTGCTTGCAGCTCGGGCACGATGACGAGGCTCGGCGCGTCGCGCATGTCGTCGGTTCTTGGCTTGTAAGTGAGCCCGAGCACGGCGATCCGTTTTCCGGCGACCGAGCCGCCACAGGCGCCGATGATTTTCACCGCCATCGCCGTTTTTCGCTTGTCGTTGACGTCGACCAGCGTCTCGACCAGCCGGATCGGCGCTTTGGCCTCGGCGGCGAGCTTGGTCAAAGCCAGCGTATCCTTGGGGAAGCAAGACCCGCCGAAGCCCGGCCCGGGATTGAGAAACTTGCGGCCGATACGGTCGTCGAGGCCGATGCCGTGGGAGACGTCGAGCACATCGGCGCCGAGACGCTCGCACAGGTCGGCGATTTCGTTGATAAAAGTGACCTTCATCGCCAGGAATACGTTGGCGGCGTATTTGATCATCTCCGAACTGCGACGGGACGTATAGACGATCCGCCCGCCGTTGCGTTCGATCGGCCGATAGATCTCCCCCATCACCGCACGCGCACGCTCGTCCTCGACCCCGATGACCACGCGATCGGGCCGCTTGAAGTCCTCGATGGCCGCGCCTTCGCGCAGGAATTCCGGATTCGAGACGACCGCGAACAAATCTTGAGGCGCATGCTTCGCGACGATGCGCTCGACCTCGTCGCCTGCGCCAATCGGCACCGTCGATTTAACGACGACCACGGTGAAGCCTTCGATAATCTCGCCGATGGCGCGAGCCGCGTCGTGAACGAAATGCATGTCGGCCGAGCCGACTTCCGCGAGCGAAGGCGTGCCGACGGCGATGAAGATCGCCTGCGCCCCGCGACCGGCCTCTTTCAGGCTGGTCGTGAACGAGAGCCGGCCCGCAGCTTGATTGGCGAGCACCAACTCGCTTAAGCCCGGCTCGTAAATCGGAACGCGACCCTCTCGCAAACCTGCGACTTTGCTCTGGTCGACCTCGACGCAGACGACCTCGTGGCCAAAATCAGCGAGACAGGACCCCGAAACAAGGCCGACATAACCCGCACCAACCATCACAATGCGCATCGAATGAACCCCCATCCAATCGCCAAGATGAGCGCCGCCAAGACGCCCTGGCGGCGCGACTACGAAATCAATTTCCTCCGAACGCCGATATCCGGGGATCTACGCGGCGATTCAACCGGCATAGTCCGCTCGGGCCGCGGTTGGGCGCGGAATTCGCCTGCCGCGGTCGGGCGACCGCAAGGCCTTCGACCGGCGGCGAAGCTCGGCGATTGACCGCTCTTATACACGCCGCTAAGCGGGTCCGCCATCGCTCTCGTTCGATGGGCTGCTTCAACGGACGTAACATGGCCGTTTACACCGAAGTCTCGGACGATGCGCTGCGCGCCTTTCTGGCCCGTTACGATCTCGGGGAAGTGACTTCGTTCAAGGGCATCGCCGAGGGGGTTGAGAATTCCAACTACCTGATGCGCACCACCGCCGGCCAGCACATCCTCACCCTCTACGAGAAACGGGTGAAAGCAGAGGACTTGCCGTTCTTCATCGGTCTGATGGAGCATCTGGCGCAACGCGGCGTCACTTGTCCTCAACCCGTCCGCAATCGCGAGGGATCGGCGCTTGGGGAACTCGCCGGGCGTCCGGCGACCATTGTCACATTCCTCGATGGCATATGGATCCGACGCCCCAACCTCCGCCATTGCGGCGAGGTTGGGGAGGCGCTGGCGCGAATGCACTTGGCCGGGGCCGACTTTCCGCTTAAGCGCGCCAACGCTCTGTCGCTCCCAAGCTGGCGACCCCTGTTCCAGTCGGCTGAGGGGCGGGCGGACAAGGTCGCGCCGCATCTGCGCGAGGAGATCGCCGCCGAGCTCACTTTTCTTCAGGGTCACTGGCCGAAGAACCTGCCGGCCGGCGTCATCCATGCCGATCTGTTCAACGACAACGTGTTCTTCCTCGGCGAGAACCTTTCCGGCCTTATCGACTTCTACTTCGCCTGCAACGACGCGTTCGCATACGATCTGGCGATCTGCCTCAGCGCCTGGTGTTTCGAACCCGACAACGCCTTCAACGTCTCAAAGGGGCGGGCGATGATCTCCGCCTACGAGCGGCTGCGGCCGCTTGACGCCGCCGAGATCGACGCGCTGCCGCTCCTCGCTCGGGGCGCCGCGCTGCGATTTCATGCTGACCCGGCTCGTCGACTGGCTCAACGTGCCGCCGGGCGCAAAGGTCGCGCCGAAGAATCCGCTGGAATACCGCGACAAACTGCGCTTCCACCAACGCGTGAGGTCCGCCGCCGACTACGGTCTCATGCGGTGAGCCACCGCGTCTCGATTTGGACCGACGGCGCCTGCTCGGGCAATCCCGGCCCGGGCGGCTGGGGCGCCGTTCTGCGCTACGGCGACCACGAAAGGGAGCTGAAGGGCGGCGAGGCGCTGACCACCAACAATCGCATGGAGCTTACCGCGGCGATCGAAGCCCTCGGCTCCTTGAAACGCTCCTGCGAGGTGATTCTGCATACCGATTCTCAATATCTGCGCGGCGGCGTCACGGGCTGGATCAACAGCTGGAAAAAGAACGGCTGGCGCACGGCGTCCAAAAAGCCCGTCAAGAACGAGGACCTTTGGCGAGCCCTGGCCGCGGTTGCCGAGCAGCACACAGTCGAGTGGCGCTGGGTCAAGGGCCACGCGGATGATGAATTGAACGTCCGCGCGGACGAACTCGCCCGAGAAGGCATGGCCCCATTTCTGGCCAGGCCGCCGGCGTCCGAACGCGTTTGAGGGTATGGCGCCCGGTTCGACGCGCCAGCGATTTCGACGGCTGACGCCGATCTTCTGATCTCGGGATCCTTGAACTTTCACCCCTAAGCAGGATTGCCGAAAAGTGGATGCCGGTTTTCGGCTCAAAATCCTGCGAAATCAAAGGAATTCAAGCAAGTTTGCGTTGGTCCGCCAACGCAAACTTGCTTAGCCGCGACCGGCTTTCTCCCTGCGCCACGGTCCCGGGCGGGCGACGCCTCGCCGGTTGCGCCCCGCGGCGAAGCCGGCGGCCTTTGATTTAATGTTGACATAATTACGTAAGATTACTTTAGTGGGTGTTGCGCCGCCGCCAGTTGGTGAAAGGTGGTTGATTAGACTAACTGGCGCGACGACGGTCGCTGTCGAAACGGAAGAGGGCCAGATTTCACCGTCTCCTCAGCGCTTTTTAAGTTAAAGCTTTTACTCTCCGCTTACGAATTATTGGTAGTGCATGAACCAGGGCGCATAGCGTCGATGAGAACCCACAACACTGGTGGCTGTACTATGAACAAGGTTCCCGTTGGGGTTGTATCCGCCGCGGATTTTGAACGCGCGCGAGATTACATTTCAGAATTGTCGGACTTTCGCGACTATGAAGACTGGCTGGATAGCCGCTATGGCCATTTCATGGGCCTCTCGATGGGCGGGGCGGAGGCGAGTCTGGAGACAGTCGGACTCGACGATTTCCTGGACTGGTGCGGCGCGCGGAGGCTGCGTCCGAGCGAGACTGCGCTCGACGCCTGCGCCCAGCATTTTATGCCGAGCCTCCGCCGCGAACCTCTTCCTGCGGCGAAGCTCGCTTCCTAAGCAGGTTTGCGTTGGCGAACCAACGCAAACCTGCTCAGATTCCTTTGATTTCGCAGGATTTTGAGCCGAAAACCGGCATCCCCTTTTCGGCAATCCTGCTTAGGCGGAGTTTACGAGGCGAGCGCCCTGGCCCCCCCGAGCGATCGGAGCGGCGTCTGCTAGGCCCGAAGAGCCTCTCCCTTTCCGCGGGATCGGACTTGAAAAAGGCGAAACGCGCCTCGATCCGCTCTCTGGACTCGTGAAAGTCCGCACCCATGCAGCCGAATTTGGCGGTTAGGCCTGGATAGGGCCGCGGCTCGCACCATTGCGAGAACAGCAGCACACGTCGGTAAAACGCCATATGTTCGAGCCGCGGCGAGGCGACCGCGAAATCAATATCGAAATGCGTCGCGGCCATGAAGCCCGGGCGCATCGCAACGTAGGCGATTTCCGGATTCGATCCTGAAATTCGGATATCCGCCGCGAGCCGCGTCGTTTCAAGGATCGAAAACCCCGCCCTCAGCTTTGGCGCGATCACGTCGGGATAGACAGCCATGCTGGGAAGAAGCGAATGTTCGCCGATCCCGAGATTGAGCCTTGTCGTGGCGGCCAATTGGCCATCGAGAAAGGTCAAAGTAATCCAGGCTTCTGGACCGGTATCGTACCCCTTGTCGAATAGCCGTCGATCGGCCTGAGGCCCCATCAGGTCATTTCGGACGTAGGCGTCGTGTCGCAGCTGAAAGGCCGCTTCCCGCTCGCAATCCGTCCTTGCGATCCGATGTTCAATCCGCTCTAAAAATCGCAGGACGCGATCCGAAAACGAAGTCGGAGCGCCGCCGGTTGCCGAGTTCATCGAACCCCCGTTCGTCGTCATCGCCGCCTTCGCAAGTTAACAAAACGTGAACCAAAGTAAATCATCTGCGTCCAAATTACGAAGGCCGCGGTTAATTCGCCCGCGAAGGTCGAACAGCCGAAGGGCCGGAACCACGCCTCTGCGCAGCCTCCGTTGGCGCGCATCGACGCCAAAAAATCGATCGACGTCCGTAAGTTGCGAAATCGACTTTTTTTTCTTCACTATTTCGAATGGCTATTCTTACGCCTGGTCTAAGGGACTTTTTAATTCTCCAAGCCGATACTGACGTCCGGTTTACCAATTTCGGCACCCTGCATGGCGGACGCCCTCCGCAGCGACCAACCCGACCAACTGCCCGACGAACTCTATATCGGGTTTGTGGATGGCCTTTTGGTTGACGCCGCTCCGGTTTTCGCCGCGGCGCTCGCCGCCACCTCGATGGAAATTGTCGCCGCGATCGCCGCCAAGAGCACGATCTTGCTCGGAGCGTCGGCGGCCCAGCCCGCCATCGCCGCGGTCCGCCTTTTTTGCCTGCACCAACATGCGACACATCTGCCAAGCGCTACGGTCAAGATCGCCCGCAGACGCGAGGTGATCTTTGCTGCCGGGGCCAGCGCCAGTCTGGCCGCGATGTCGCTTTGGACCCTGCTCGCCTATTGGGTGACCGACGATTTCTTCACCCAGTTCCTGAGCGCGACGATGACGATCGCCTATGCGTTCGGAATGTTGACGCGCAGCTACGCGATCTACCGCGGCGTCAATCAGCAGCTCTTCGCGGCTTTCGTTCCTCTGAGCGCGGCAATGCTGATCGCCGGCGGATGGTACCCGTTGACGATCATCGTCGGATTTGTGCCGCTCATTTCCTTCATGAAGGGCTATTCGACGCGCTTGAGGGCGAACTTCCTCGGCGTCGTGACCGCACAGCAGCACGTACGATCATTTTATACGCACTACCGATCCTGAGCACGTAAAAGCAGTTCAGCAGTGGATCGAGCAGCTTCAGAAGAAGGGCGATATTTATAAGAGCTTCTATGAGGGATGGTATTGTACGCCGGATGAGGCTTTTGTGACGATCGAAGAGAATACGCGCCGCCGCATCCTTCGACAGGCTCAGGACGAGCGGATTCCCTTGATGAGCGGGGTGGGGATGGTTCTGTCGCGGCAAATAAACCCAAGCCGGGTGACACTATCCCGCATGCCCCACTTGTAATAGGCCGACGCACTGGGTTTCCGAAGAATAATACTTTTTTAGATTATCCAAATACCAAGATCAGTTATTACAATTTTATCGTGAACATGCCAATTTCATTTTACCCAAGGAACGAGCGGCAGAGGTCATCCGGTTTGTGGAGGCGGGAATAAAAGATCTGAGCATCTCGCGCACCACTATTTCCTGGGCATTCCATTTCCCGGCGATCCGAAGCATGTGGTCTACGTTTGGGCTGACGCGCTCAATAACTATCTGACGGCTGTGGGCTGGCCGAATAATTCCTACATGCGCTGGTGGCCACCTGATCTTCACGTGCTTGGCAAAGATATTGTGCGATTTCATGCAGTCTATTGGCCTGCATTTTTAATGGCGACCGGGTATAACGCCAAAGCATTTGTTGGTCCACGGCTGGATTAAAGTTGGCGAGCAAAAAATGTCTAAATCGCTGGGCAATGTAGTCGATCCGCAATTGCTATTTGATCGCTATGGCGCCTGACCCGTGCGCTATCATCTAACGCGCTACATGGCTATTACCATGATAGTTCGTTCAGCGATGCTGATTTAGAACAAAAAATTTCTACCGATCTTGCTAATGATCTGGGGAACTTGCTCAATCGTATGCTGGTCTTGGCGCAAAAATTTGGGTTGCAAGAAATAAAGGCCTGCGGTAATTGGAGTGTTCCTGCGGGCGAACTCCAAAATTCACTGCGCAATACCATAGAATTATACCAAGCACATATGCGCGAATATCAATTTCATCTGGCTCTAGGCGAATTGTGGAAATTTATTGGACATTCAAATGCCTATTTCCACTCGCAAGAGCCCTGGAAGATAGCTAAATCAGATCCAGCAAAATTTGCAGAAATTATATCAGCCACGTGCCATAGCCTAAGAGCAGCTGCATTCTTGCTCTGGCCTGTGCTACCCAAAAAAATGGAAGCATTGCTTGCAGCACTTGGACATTCATTTACATTATCATCAGATGATTTAATTAAGCAGTTGCAAACCGAACCTTGGAGTCAAACGTTTATGCTCAAGTTAATTGAACCATTATTTACTAAATTTGAACCTTCTGAGCAGCCAGCAGTGCCTCAGCCGGAAGCGCCAAAGGCTAATGATAATATCATTTCCATTAATGAGTTTAACAAGGTGGAGCTGCTGGCGGGTACCGTTCGCGCGTGCGATCCGATTGAAAAATCAGAAAAGATGTATCGCCTTGAGGTTGATTTCGGGCCACATGGTAAGCGAGTGATCCTTTCCGGAGTCCGCAAAGATTTGGCGGCCGAAGATCTTCTTGAAAAGCAGGGCGTATTTGTATTTAACTTGGCGCCCGGCCAATGCTTGGCCTTTCGTCTGAAGGGATGATGTTATTTGCCAAGAATAGTGAGGGCAAAGTAAAGCCATTGACCGTTGCCGAGCGTGTACCTGATGGAACACGTGTGTCATGATTGGCCATATTCGGCAAATCAGCAAAAAGCTGGTTGCACTGGGCCCGCGTAAAACTGCGCAAATTATTTCCAAGCGCCTGCAAACGGCTTGGGCGGATCGCACTATCCGAGCAAAAGCGCAAAAGGGTCAACTCAGCCATAGTTGGCATGATATTGCGGCCAAGCATGTTCTTTCCACCGAATTTTCTACTTTTTGGCATCTCCAATCTCAACGATCTCTCTCTTATTTAGCGGATCTAGTACCTAAAGAAGGTACAACGGCAGCCGCAGATGCCATAGTTATTGCTGATGCAGCTGCTAATAAAACATTTGATCTATTAGGTTCTGGATCATTCTCATTCAAAAAGATTCCCTGGCATGTGGATATGCGTTTGTATCAGCAACTTCTCAGGGAAGGTATTTCTGAGCTTGCGGCAATGCAACGAGCTACATTCAATGCGCGGCTTTTTTACAAAGATATTCCCATCGAAGTTGGCGCAACCGACTCATTAGAAAAAGATATTAAAGGCCCGTGGGAGCTTTCTCGGTTTTATCATGCCGGCGCATTATCGCATGCCTACCACATCACGGGCAATAAAAAATATACCCAAGCATTCGTCAACACGTTTCTGATTGGCTTGATAACAATCCTTACATGCTGGGGCCAAATTGGGTGTGCCCAATGGAAGTGGGTATTCGTGCATTGAATTTGGTTTATGCAATCTGTTATATGCGCAGCTATCAAGAAATTCCCTTACCCTTTTGGGAGCGACTAACTGTTTCCTTATATGACCATATGGAATATTTGGAGAACAATTGGGAGATATATGATGGCATTACCAATAACCATTACATGTCTGAT